>CANQFM010000001.1 GCA_947598825.1 uncultured Eisenbergiella sp.
CCATAGTACTTCCCATAGTAGCCGTAGTAACCCTTCGTCCCCATGTTCACCTTGTTCAGCACGCACCCCAGGATACGGCAGCCTGTCTTGCTTAACTGCTCCTTGACATTCTGGGCAAACCGGTAGCTGACGGCGTTGGACTCGATCACGATCACTGCTCCGTCCACTTCCCTCGCTACCACCGCGCTGTCAATTACACTCCCTAAAGGCGGCGTGTCGATGATCACATAGTCAAACTCCTGCCGCAGCTTTGCCACCATCTCCTTGAAGTTCTCGCTCCCCAACAGCTCGCTGGGATTGGGCGGCACCGGCCCGGAAAAAATGATATAAAAATTTTCGATATTGGTTTCGCAGCAGACGTCCTCCAGATATACCTGCCCGCTTAGGTAATGGGACAGCCCGTACTTCTCATGGCTCACCTTATACCGGCCACGCAGGACAGACTTCCTTAAGTCCGCGTCCACCAGGATCGTCCTCTTCCCCGCCTCCGCCATGGACAGCGCCAACTGGAAGGACACGCTGGTCTTCCCCTCATTAGGCGTACAACTGGTAAAGGAAACCACCTTTACGTTCTTCCCCGCAAACTCCAGGTTCGTCCGCAGCGTCTTGTACGCCTCTTTCGTCCTGAAGTCCAGTTTCTCCATTCCTCTGATCACTATGTTCTGCATCGCCCTACCTCTTCCTCGCTACTTTCCTGCTCTTGGTTTCCCCTTCCTTTAAGGGGATCAGCGCCAGGGTGGACAGATCCAGATACCGTTCCACGTCCTCCGAGGTCTTCACCGTGTCGTTCATCAGAAAGGCCACAATCGCAGCCACCGCCACTAAAAACACGCCCAGGAAACCGCCGACCAGCGTCAGCATCCCCACCTTAGGGCTGGCCTTCTCCGTCGGCATGTCCGCCGTCTCCACCACGTTCACCGCCTCGATGTCCATTACGTTTCGGATGTGGGCCGACGACGCCTCCCGCACCGCATTGGCGATCTGCATCGCCTGGGCCGGGTCCCGATCCTTGACCGTGATCGCGATGATCCGGGTGTCCGTGGGCGTCGTCACCGACACGTCCTTCTTCATCTCCTCATAATCCGTATCCAACCCCAACTGTTCGATCACCTCTTCCAGCACGAACCGGCTCTGGATCAGTTCCGCATAGTCCTTCGTCAACTGCGTCCCCATCTGCAGGTCCGTATAGGTCACGTTGGTATTCTCCTGCTTGTTTAAGATATAAATCTTCGTGGTGGATTCATAGGTGGGCGGGATCAGGAACTTGCTCACCAGGAAGAACGCCAGAGCCGCAAGCAGCCCTGCCGCCAGCATCATGGGCAGCCGTCCCAGCAGCACAAAAAAGATCTCCACCAGGTCGATCTCCACCTCTCCATCCGTCTGGCTGTAATTCGTTTGGATGTTCTGATTCTCCATTCTGTTATGCTCCTCATCTAAATTTCTTCATTGGCAAAGATCGCTTCTGCATTTTCATGAAGCAATTCCCAGGCATATTCGTCGCCCGCCTTCTTTTTCAGCCACAACGCGCACTTTTCCATCTGGGGAGATCGCCTGCCGCTGCCGCGATGGGCATCCGTAGCAACAAAATGAACCAGACGATCCCGGATCAATCTGGCTGCGATCCTTTTCAGACCAAACCCCCAGTCGCCTGTCAGACTTCCTGCGTTGACCTGAATCCTGCAGCCCATATCGATCAATTCCTGTACCCGCTCCGGCTTGGCGGCCACCTGTGCATAACGTTCCACATGGGCCACTATCGGCCAATAACCGTTACCGGACAGATGATACAGCCCATCCCGGATATAACTCCAGTTCTCATCCGGCAAAAACTCTACCAACGCGTACCGGGAACCGGCCAGCGTCGGCAGGATTCCTTCTTCCAGTTGTCCGGTCAGTTCATGGCTGTACAAAAGCTCACCGCCGGGATACAATCTGATGTCGACAGGAAATCGTGAAAGTTCTTCTGAAAGCAACTCTATTCTTTTGTGTATTCCGCTGACGGAGACACATTTTCGATCCGGTTTCTGATGCGGGGTCAAAATGATCTTATGTATATTCTCCCGATATGCCAGCTTCAGCATGGCTATGCTCTCTGCCAGATCCCGTGCCCCATCGTCAACACCAGGCAGGATATGACAATGGATGTCCGTATAGGAAAACATATTCTCACCCATATACTACATTTTGTGCGTCCAGGTTTGCTTTACCCGATACCTGTCGCAACCTCATTCATTATATACGTTTTAAACGTACCTTGTCAAATATAAATCTGTCGAAATGTACGTTATAAACGTATTAATTTGTGCCATTTTTAACAATAACGGGGAAAAAGAGAATTATATGGAAAAAAGATTTGACTTTGCTGTATGCAAACAAAAAGCTGACCTCCCCAACGCCTGCACAGGCGTCGTCCGGATGGTCAGCCATAAGAAGTGATCCGCCCCAGGATTCAGAGCGTTTTTTATAACAGCGCCCGCAGCTTGCGGGCCAGATAAAGCGGCAAACTGATAAAGTTATCGTTGATCTGATAATTGCGTTTGGAAAAACGGTTTTGAAAATTTACCACATTTTTCCCCCGTTTTCAATCCTTCTTTTGCACATTTTTCTTATATTTATGCTCTATAATTTCACATTTTTCCTGCAGACACAAAAATGCCTGTCAAAAACCCCAGGCACGACAATACCGCGCCTGGGGTTTCATGATCCCGTATGATTTGTTTCAGCCGCCCGGGGCGTCTGGATCGATTATAACTGCGGGCCTGCTGCGACCAGCGCTTTGCCGGCCTCGTTGCCCTCATACTTCGCGAAGTTCTTGATGAACCGCTGCGCCAGATCCTTGGCCTTTGTCTCCCACTCGGAAGCGTCCGCGTAGGTATCACGAGGATCCAGGATATGGGTATCCACGCCCTTTAACTCCGTAGGCACTTCAAAGTTGAAGTAAGGGATCTTCTTGGTAGGCGCGTCGGCGATGTCGCCGTTTAAGATCGCGTCGATGATGCCGCGGGTATCCTTAATGGAGATACGCTTGCCAGTGCCGTTCCAGCCGGTGTTGACCAGATAAGCCTTGGCTCCGTTGGCTTCCATCTTCTTGACCAGCTCTTCCGCGTACTTGGTCGGATGCAGCTCCAGGAAAGCCTGGCCGAAGCAGGCGGAGAAAGTAGGAGTGGGCTCGGTGATGCCGCGCTCGGTGCCGGCCAGCTTCGCGGTGAATCCGGACAGGAAGTAGTACTGGGTCTGTTCAGGCGTCAGGATGGACACTGGCGGCAGCACGCCGAAAGCGTCGGCGGACAAAAAGATCACATTTTTCGCGGCAGGCGCTGCGGACACAGGGCGCACAATCTTCTCGATGTGGTCGATCGGATAGGATACGCGGGTGTTCTCGGTAACGCTCTTGTCGTCGAAGTCGATCTTGCCGTTCTCATCCAGGGTTACGTTCTCCAAAAGCGCGTTGCGCTTGATGGCATTGTAAATGTCGGGCTCGGAATCCTTATCCAGGTTGATGACCTTCGCATAGCAGCCGCCCTCGAAGTTGAACACGCCGTTGTCGTCCCAGCCGTGTTCGTCATCGCCGATGAGCAGACGCTTGGGATCGGTGGAAAGGGTGGTCTTACCCGTGCCGGAAAGGCCGAAGAAAATGGCGGTATTCTCGCCGTTCATATCGGTGTTGGCGGAGCAGTGCATGGAAGCGATGCCCTTTAACGGCAGATAGTAGTTCATCATGGAGAACATACCCTTCTTCATCTCGCCGCCGTACCAGGTATTGATGATGACCTGCTCCCGGCTGGTGATATTGAAGACGACCGCCGTCTCAGAATTTAAACCCAGTTCCTTGTAGTTCTCCACTTTCGCCTTGGACGCGTTGTAAACCACGAAATCGGGCTCAAAGCTCGCCAGTTCTTCCGCCGTAGGCTGGATGAACATATTCTTCACGAAATGAGCCTGCCACGCCACTTCCATGATGAAGCGGATCGCCATGCGGGTGTCCTTGTTGGCGCCGCAGAAAGCGTCTACAACATACAGCTTCTTATTGGAAAGCTCGTTGATCGCGATCTCCTTGACCGCTTTCCAGGTCTCTTCGGAAGCAGGATGGTTGTCGTTCTTGTATGCATCGGAAGTCCACCACACGGTATCCTTGGAGTTCTCATCCATAACGATGAACTTGTCTTTGGGGGAACGGCCGGTATAAATACCCGTCATAACGTTGACCGCACCCAGCTCGCTCACCTGTCCTTTATCATAGCCCTCCAGAGTAGGGTCTGTCTCCTCTTTGAACAGGAACTCATAGTCAGGATTGTGTACGATCTCCTTCGTCCCGGTAATGCCATACTTGCTTAAATTGATCTCTGCCATCTCGCATTCTACCTCTTTTCCTTATTAGTATTGTTATGATGCGGATTTCTGATAAACCCTGCAATTACACCGTCTGTATTATCTCAGAAGTCCATTCAAAAGTCAATCGTTTTACGCGGCAAAAAGAGATTTTAGTTTTTTTTCATTTTTCAGACCGCCCGCGTGGCCTCCAAAAGCCACTGCGCCTCTTCCCCGTCCAGGTAGGGCAGGATCTTCTCCCGCACCTGCTCATGATAGCGGTTCAGGCGCCGGATATCCGCCGGCTCCATGAGCGCAGGATTGATGGCCTCCAGATCGATGGGCACATAGGTCAGTGTCTCAAAATGCATGAACTGACCGTCGCCGTTCTTCTCCCCGTTGACCGCCACCAGCACGTTTTCCGTGCGGATCCCGTGGCTGCCCTCGATATAGACGCCCGGCTCGTTGGTGACGTCCATCCCCGCTTCCAGCACCGCTTCCGGCATCCCGTCGGTATAACGCCAGCGGATGTTCTGCGGGCCTTCGTGTACATTGAGGATATATCCCACGCCATGGCCGGTGCCGCATTTATAGTCGATATTTTGCTCCCACAAAGGCTGGCGGGCCAGGATGTCCAGATTGCGGCCGCTGCAGCCGTACAGAAAATGAGCGTCCGACAGTCGGAGCATCCCGACGGCCACAGCGGTAAAATGAGCCTTTACCTCTTCCGATACGGGGCCCAGCGTAAAGGTACGGGTGACGTCCGTGGTCCCGCCCAGATATTGTCCGCCGGAATCCACCAAAAGCATCCCCTCCGGCTGCAGGACCGCGCAGCTTTCCGGCGTCGCCTCATAGTGCATCATGGCCGCGTTGGGGCCGTAGGCGCTGATCGTCGGAAAGGAAAGCTCTAAAAATCCGTCGATCTGGCTGCGCAGGCCGTCCAGATACTGCGCGGCGGTATATTCCGTCAGAGGGAGCCTGCCGATATTTTTTTTCACCCAATAGAGGAACCTGCACACGGCGGCGCTGTCCTTCAGATAGACCTGACGCATATGCTCCAGCTCCACGGGATTCTTGACCGCCTTCATCAGCGTCGTGGGATTGGGCGCGCAGACAGTCTTTGCGCGTCCGGCGAGGATCTGATAAAAGGTATAGCCAAGCTGTCCGGGATCGCACAGCACGCTGCCCTCCATAGGACAGTGCTTTAAAAAGTCCTCCGTCTCCCCGTAATCGTGCAGCGCAATCCCACAGCGCTGCGCATGGGCCTTCATTTCCTCTGTCACTTCCCCGGCCTGGAGAAAAAGATGACACGCCTCCCGGGTGATCCAGGCGTAAGACAGGGCCACAGGATTGCATTCCACATCCCGCCCCCGGATGTTAAAAAGCCACATGAGGTCGTCCAGCTTGCTCAAAAAATGACAGGCCGCGCCAAGCTTATGCATCTTTTCACGCAAAGCGGCAAGCTTTTCTTCCACGCTCCTGCCGCAGAGGGATTCGTCCAGCACCGTCACGGGATGACAGGGCAGCGGCGGCCGATCCTTCCAGATCTCGTCGGCCAGATCCTTTTCATAGGAAAACTTCACCTGTTTGGAAGCCAGCGCCTTCTCAAGCTCCCACCCGAAACGGGTATCTACCACCCGCCCGTCGAAGCCCAGCGTTTCTCCCTCCTGCATACGGGCAGCCAGAAATTCCTCCTTGGTCGGCACGCCCTCTTCCAGCATACGGTAAAGGACGACGCCAGTCCCTTCCAGTTCCCGCTGAGCCTGGATAAAATACCGGCCGTCCGTCCACAGCCCGGCCTCCTGCCTGCCGACGATCAGCGTCCCGTTGGAGCCGGTAAACCCGCACAGATACTCCCGCACCTTAAAATGATCGTCCACATATTCGGAATTATGAAAATCCGCCGTAGGTACCAGATACCAGTCCACTCCATTGTCAGCCATAACGCGCCGCAGCGCATCGATCCGGTCCCGGATCATCTGATTGTTCATTCCAGTTCCTCCCTTAAAAGACTCACGGCCGCAGAAGACCCGATCCGTTCGCAGCCGGCCTCCAGAAAGCGTTCCATGTCCTCTCTGGTCCGGATGCCGCCCGCCGCCTTGATCTTCACCTGCGGTCCGATATGTTCCCGAAACAGTAAAACGTCCTCCAGGGCCGCCCCTTTCGTTCCGAAGCCGGTCGAGGTCTTGATATAATCCGCCCCCGCCCGGGTCACGATGCGGCACAGTTCGATCTTTTCTTCTCCTGTTAGATAACAGGTCTCTATGATCACCTTGAGGATACGCCCTTTACAGATCTCTCTCAGCCTGCGGATCTCTGCCTCTACCCGGTCGTAACGATGGTCCTTCACGTCGGTCAGATTTACCACCATGTCGATTTCGTTGCAGCCCTCCGCTAAGGCCTGTCTGACCTCCGCCTCCTTGGCCTGCGTGACGCTGTATCCCAGAGGGAAGCCCACCACAGTACACAGGTTCAGCCCCGGGAACGCCTCATGGGCCCTGGCCACAAAACAGGGCGGGATGCAAACGCCGGCTGTCTGAAACTGTACCGCCTCCCGGCACAGTTGGGCCACCTCCTCCCAGGAAGCACAGGCTTTCAGAAGGGTATGGTCCACATGGGAAAGGATTTCTCTGCTCTCCATTTTACCTCCATTCCGGAGCGCAAAACCGGTGCGCGCTCCTGATATGCATTTCCGGTTTCCATTTTACTCCAATTTCCTGTAAATGTGAACAATTTCTAAAATTTCACATTTCGCCTTGAGAGGGGCCGTCGGGTTATGTTAAGATGATAATGTATTTGCTGGATTATAGAAAGGCGGTGCGTCGATGGATTATCAGAACACACATGACTATTCCGATGTTACGCAGGAGATCATCCGGCTCTCCCGTCTGTGCGAAAAGGCGGGGACAGTCGATCCTGAATTATATACCAAATACGATGTCAAGCGGGGCCTTCGCGATTTGAACGGCAAGGGCGTCCTGGCCGGGCTGACCAATATTTCCAATGTGCAGGCGACCGAGATCGTGGACGGCGTTTCCGTACCGGCCCACGGCAGGCTCTATTACCGCGGCTACAATGTGGAGGATCTGGTGCGCGGGTTCAGCGCAGACGGCCGCTTCGGCTTCGACGAGGTCACCTATCTTCTGCTGTTTGACAAGCTTCCCAACCGTCGGGAGCTGGAGTCCTTTTCCGCGCTGCTTGCCTCCTACCGCAGCCTGCCCACCAGCTTTGTGCGCGATATCATCATGAAAGCGCCCAGCAAGGATATGATGAATACGCTTGCCCGCAGCGTCCTGACGCTCTATTCCTATGACGACAGGGCGGACGACGTTTCCCTGCCCAACGTACTGCGCCAGTGCCTGCAACTGATCAGCCTCTGCCCGATGCTCTCCATCTACGGGTATCAGGCCTACAGCCACTACCACGATGGGAACAGCCTTTACATACACCAGCCCTCCCAGGAGCTTTCCATGGCGGAGAATATCCTCCATATCCTGCGTCCCGACAGCAGCTATACGCCGCTCGAGGCGAAGATCCTGGATATCGCGCTGATCTTACATATGGAACACGGCGGCGGCAATAACTCCACCTTCACCACCCGCGTCGTCACCTCTTCCCTTTCCGACACCTACTCCGTTATCGCAGCGGCCATCGGCTCCCTAAAGGGTCCCCGGCACGGCGGCGCCAACATCAAGGTGGTCCGGATGTTCGAGGACATGAAGGAAAAGGTGAAAGACTGGAAGGACGATGAAGAGGTGAGCCGTTACCTTTCCCGCCTTTTGAGCCGTGATGAGTTCGACCACGCCGGCCTGATCTACGGCGTCGGCCACGCGATCTATTCCAAATCCGATCCCCGTGCGGTCATCTTCAAGGGCTTTGTGGAAAAGCTTTCCGAGGAAAAAGGGCTGCACGACGAATTTGACCTGTATAACCGGGTAGAACGGCTGGCCCCCCAGATCATCGCCGGGGAGCGCAAAATGTATAAGGGCGTCAGCGTCAACGTAGACTTTTATTCCGGATTCGTCTACAAGATGATGGGACTTCCCATGGAACTCTACACGCCGATCTTTGCCATCGCGCGTATGGTGGGCTGGAGCGCCCACCGGATGGAGGAGCTGGCCTCCGGCGGCAAGATCATCCGCCCCGCCTACCGCACGCTCTGCGAAGCCAAAGCCTACACGGCACTGGATACCAGGAAATAAAAGCGAACAAAAGAGCCCCTTTCCGGTTTTGGGTCTGTTTCCCGCAACCGCAGGGGCTCTTAGTATGCTGTCCCGTCAATTATTATAATCCGAGGAACTCCTCTACCACAGCTTTCATCTGTTCTTTCCCACACTGGATATCATGCAGCACAGGCGCCGTCCGGATCTCTTCGATCGCAGCCGGGACTGCTGTCCTGCTGATGCCGGCCAGTTGATCCACCAGCGTAAAATCATCCTCGCTGCTGCAGGACGGATCAAGGGACGTCATCACGCTCCTGGTGAATTTATAGGGGCTGGCGGTAGATGCGATGACCGTCACAGCGCCGTCCCCGGTCTGCGCCCGATATTTATCATATACCACGGCGGCTACCGCAGTGTGGGGATCCACCACATATCCGCTTTCCCGATACAGGCTGCCGATCTTTTGGGCGCACTCCTCCTGGGAAGCGTAGTTTCCGTAGAAATCTTTCAATCCAGCCCGCATCTTATCCGAGATCTCATAGCGTCCTTCCCGCCCCAGGCTGTCCATAAAGGCGGCGTTCTGCGCCGGATCCTCTCCCGTGAGAGAAAAGATCAGCCGTTCCAGATTGCTGGAGATCAAAATATCCATGGAAGGAGACGTGGTCAGGATAAACTCCCGGTTCCTGTCATAAACGCCGGTAGAAAAGAAATCGCAAAGCACCTTATTTTCGTTGGAGGCGCAGAGCAGCCGAGCGATGGGCAGCCCCATCTGCTTCGCATAAAACGCCGCCAGGATATTCCCGAAGTTTCCTGTGGGAACCACCACGTTGATCTTCTGCCCGTCCCGGATCCTGCCCATCCGCAAAAGCTGCCCATAAGCATACACATAATAAACGATCTGGGGCACCAGCCTGCCGATATTGATGGAATTGGCGGAGGAAAACTGAAAACCGGCCTCTGCCATGCGCTGCGTCAGTTCCCCGTCTGCAAACAGCGCCTTCACGCCCGTCTGCGCGTCGTCAAAGTTGCCGTATATGCCCGCCACGCGGATGTTTTTTCCCTTCTGGGTCACCATCTGCTTTTCCTGAATGGGGCTGACGCCGTTTTTGGGATAAAACACCAGAATACGGGTCCCTTCCACGTCCGCAAAGCCGGCCAGCGCCGCCTTCCCGGTATCGCCGGAGGTGGCCGTCAGGATCACGATCTGGCGCTTTACATGGTTCTTTTGGGCGGCCGTCGTCATCAGGTGCGGCAGAATGGACAGCGCCATATCTTTAAAGGCGATGGTCCTGCCATGAAACAGTTCCAGATACCATGCGCCCCCGGCTTCCTTAAGCGGGGCGATGGCGGGCGTATCGAATTTCTCATCATAGGCCCTGTCGATACAGCGCTTCAGCTCCTCCTCGGTATAATCGGTCAGCAACAGCTTCATGACCTCAAAGGCGGTCTGGCGGTAATCCATCCTGGAAAACTCTTCCCAAGTCCTGTCAAAAGCCGGAAGCCTCTCCGGCACATACAGTCCGCCGTCCTCCGCCAGGCCCTGCAGGATCGCCTCCGACGCCTTTACCTTCCGGCTGCTGCCCCTCGTGCTTCTGTATAAAATATCCATGTCTTTCCTTTCTCTTTCGGTCTGCGGCCTGTCCGGCCGGCATCCTCCGTCACCCGTTGAAAATGTCGTTCTCTATTTTAACACAGCCTCTCTTTTCAGACAATCCTTTTCATCTGAAAAATTCATGTCCCCCATAGGAAAACAGACGCGTCAGATGGCTATCGAACCAGTTTAAGTTATCGGGGTCCGCCGCCTTTCGCGAAACGAAATAGAGCGCCCCTCCGGATATATCCTCCCCCTGCAGGGCCCTCTCCACAGCCTTTTTCGTTTCAGGACCGACGGTCACCTTCTGAATCGTACCGTTTGCCACAGGGGAAAACTGCGCCTTCCCGTCCGCCTCCTGATACACCACCTGTTCCACAGTATTGGGAAAAACCGCGCTGTTCACCCGGTTCAGCACCACGTTTGCCACCAGGAGCTTGCCCTTTTCATCCTCGGATCCCGCTTCCGCCTCCACGATCCGTAGCAGAATCTCATAATCTTTCCCCGTCAGAACAGTCTCTTCCTTTTGTTCTTTTTGTTCTAATACCTGTAGCCGGATTACAGGGTTTTGAAAATCCATCCTGGGAAGCTGTCCCCGGATCTGCTCCCGTATGATTCCGGCTTCTGTCCCCTGCGCCAGCTCCTTCGACGTTTTCCGCGCCGTCTCCCCCACTGTTCCCCGATCCGTTTCCTGCGCCCCTGGGGCGCACCGTTCGATCCCCGCGATCGTGACGCTAAACCAGGCGGCCGTTAAAAGCATCAAAAAACACAACCATAGGGACGCCTCTCTGTTATGCATAGGTTTTCCTCCCGCTCGTTTTGACCTGTCAAAAAACCTGTCCATACATTATATACGGCATGTCCCTATTTCATTCCTGCTTTTTGACCCGCCCTATGAACGGGAAACTGTTTTTTTCATCCGCTTTCGTAAAGCGGGGTGACGTCAAAAAGGGCTTCGGATCTCTCCGAAGCCCCTTCTTTTTTGATGCGCCTGACGCGCACATTTTTGTCCTATCTCCTATCCGCAAAGATCATGCGGCATTTGCCGTCACTTCCGCAGGAACCGTCATCGTATCGTACTGGCCATACTCGCTGTATGTCGTCACAGCCGTCGCGGTCGCCGTCACGTTGGAAAGGCCGCTGACGCTCAGTCCCGTCATCTCTACCGTCATGCTCAACGGCAAAAGGGTCGCCACGTCGACAACGACCGTCACAGGAAACGCAGCCGAACTGGTGGTGATGCCGACCTCATTCAGCACCTCCAGAAAGCCCTGCATGTTCACGGGATTGACCACGCCGTTTATCTTATAGGTGTTGCCCTCGACGATCACGGAAGCGCCGCTCACATCCACGCCGGCGGGCGCAAACTGGTAAGCATGCTGGGCAAGCTGCGTCTCGGAAAGCTGTTCATAGGATACCTTCCATTTTCCGCCGTTCTTATTATAGGTGCTCCGGATACCGTTCTCCACCCAGGTCCAGGATTCGTCCGCAGAGGTTCTGTTGACGCCTGTGGACGAAGTCATGTTCATGCTGGTCACCGTGTGGTTCGCATATCTGCTGGCTGTGGTATCGATGATAAGATCAGTCGAAACCGTCTTGCCGGACCTGGAGTCCGTCATACGGATCGTCTCCGTCATCGTCTTGCGCGCGCTGCCCAGCATGGCCGAATGCAAATTCACCTGCTGCAGCAGTTCTTCCGCAGCAACAGGCGCTACCGTCACCGACGGCGAAGCCGCTTTTGCCGCCGTCCCCCCTGCCGCAAAAAGCATCGACGCACTCAAAACAGCCGCAAGACATTTGTACCATTTTTTCATTTTCACTATCCCTCCTAATAATCCTTCCCCGCAAGTATCTCTTTGTAGTCCTGTAAATTCCGTCTCAACAGCGCCGGCGTATCCAGATGGTAAGGACACTTCGACTTACATCTGCCGCAGTTTAAACACTTCTCGATGAGAAGCATCTTCTTCTGCATCTCTTCGGTCAGTTGGGCCGCCGACGGCGCCCGCCTGATCAGCAGAGACATCCTGGCGCAGTTGTTGATCTCGATGCCCACAGGACAGGGCATACAGTATCCGCAGCCGCGGCAAAAATCCCCCGTCAGCATGCTGCGGTCTTGCTCGATGACCTCCCGAAGCGCATCGGTCATCTCCGGCGGATCCGCGATATAAGAAAGAAACTCATCCAGTTCCTTCTCCCTCTGGACCCCCCAGATGGGAAGCACATTGTCAAACTGCGCTTCAAAGGCATAGGCGGCTGCTGAATTGGTGATCAGCCCGCCTGACAGGGCCTTCATTGCGATAAAGCCCATGCCCGCTTCCCGGCATTTTATCTCCAGCGCCAGATCTTCTTCGCTGGCAAGATAACTGAATGGAAATTGGAGCGTCTCATACAGCCCGCTCTCGACCGCCTCGTTGGCCACCGAGAGGCGGTGGTTGGTGATCCCGATATGCCGGATCTTCCCCTGCTCCTTTGCCTCCACCATACACTCATACAGGCCCGTCCCATCCCCCGGTTTGGGACAGAAGGCCGGATTGTGGAACTGATAAAGATCCAGATAATCCGTCTTCAGATTGGTCAGGGTCGTCTCCAGATCGGCCCAGAAACCCTCCGGCGTCTGCGCGCCCGTCTTGGAGGCGAGAAAGATCTTCTCCCGAATCCCTGCAAAGGCCAGTCCCAGCTTGTGTTCGCTGTCCGTATACAAACGCGCCGTGTCAAAGAACGTGACGCCGGCCTCATAGGCCTTTCGGAGCAGACGGACGGCCTCCTGGTCGCTGACCCGCTGGATCGGGAGCGCGCCGAACCCGTTTTTGTTCGTCACGATGCCCGTCTTTCCCAGTACGACAGTCTGCATACGCATCCCCCTCTTCATTCCGTATATATGAGATGTGTCGAATATTATAACATACAATTTAATGTTCGACAATCACTTTTTTTGGACATTTGGAAAAACACTGGCCGCAGGCCGTGCATTTTTCCGGATCGATGACAGCCCGGTTCTCTTCTACAGCCACAGCATCGGCCGGACAATTGCGTTTGCAGAGGGAACAGCCGATACAGCCGGCGCTGCAGGCCTTCATGGTAACGGGGCCTTTGTCTTTGGAGCTGCAGGCCACAGCATATTTGGCGTCGTAGGGGATCAGCCGGATCAGCTTTCTGGGGCAGGCTGCCACGCATTTGCCGCAGGCTTTACAGGCCTGCTTATCCACAAGCGCAACGCCGTCGACGATATGAATGGCGGCAAAGGGGCAGGCCTTCACGCAGCTTCCGTAACCCAGACAGCCGTAGCTGCAGCTTTTGGGACCTCCCCCCGGCACAAAGGAAAGCATCTGGCAGTCCTCGATCCCGGTATAGTCATAGGAGGTTCCGGCCTTGTCGCAGGTCCCCTGGCAGGCCACGAAGGCTGTCATCCGGCGGCTTTCCCCGGCCTCTACGCCCATGACCGCAGCGATCTTTTCCCCGACCGCTTCTCCGCCCACAGGGCAGGCGTTGACAGGGGCCTCCCCTTTGGCGATGGCCGCAGCCAGCCCGCTGCAGCCGGCGAACCCGCAGCCGCCGCAGTTATTGCCCGGGAGAAGCCTAAGCACCGCCTCCTCCTTCGGATCTGTCTCCACATGGAACCTAAGTCCCGCTGCGCCCAGGAAGAGGCCGATGAGCAGTCCAATGGCTCCCACCACGCCGACAGCGGTTAAAATTCCGACGATCATTCCTTTGCCCTCCCTATAAAAGCCCTGAGAATCCGCAGAACGCGATGGCCATCAGTCCCGCCGTCACCAGCACGATGGGCATTCCCTGAAAGGATTCCGGGATGTCGTGATAGGCCATCTTTTCCCGGATGCCGGCCAGGATGATGATGGAAATGGTAAAGCCCACCGCCGTGGCAAAGCCGTTGACGATGCCGGTAAAAATCCCATATTCCTTCTGCACATTGGTCAGCGCCACGCCAAGCACCGCGCAGTTGGTGGTGATCAGCGGCAGATATACGCCCAGGGCTTCATACAGACTCTTCATATAGCGTTTCAAAAACATCTCCACAAACTGTACCAGGGCCGCGATCACCAAGATGAACACGATGGTCTGCAGATACTCGATGTGCAGCGGCACCAGCAAAAACCGATAGATCGCGCCGGCCACGCCGCTGGCCAGCGTAATGACGAAAATGACCGCCGTCCCCATGCCGGCCGCCGTCTCCACCTTTTTGGAAACGCCCAAAAAGGGACACAGCCCGAGGAACTGGCTCAATACCACGTTGCTGACCAAAGCGGAGCCCGCCGCCAGCAGCAAAAGATCTTTCACCTGCGATAACATTTATGCATCCTCCCCCTGTCCGCTGTTCGAAACGGTTTTCTCCTGTCCGCCATCCAAAACGGTTTTTTCCTGACAGCCGGCCGCTTTTTCACACGACAGGCAATCGTGGCCGCAGCCCGACTGGATCTTGCTCATATCCTTTCCCTTCTTCTCCCCGGCGATCTTCACCTTATTTTGGATCGCCGTCAGGGCCGCCAGGACGAAAAACGCCCCCGGGGCCATGATGAAAATGGAGAACGGGACATAGCCCTCCGGCATCACGCGGATCCCAAAGATCTCTCCCGCGCCCAGAAGCTCCCGCACCGCGCCGATACAGGTCAGCGCCAGGGAAAAGCCCAATCCCATACCGATGCCGTCGAACAAAGACAAAATCACGGGATTTTTGGAAGCGTAAGCCTCCGCCCTCCCCAGGATGATGCAGTTGACCACGATCAGCGGGATGTATATGCCCAGGGCGTCGTACAGATCCGGCAGATACCCCTGCAAAAGAAGCTGCGTCATCGTCACAAAGGAGGCGATGATCACGATAAACGCCGGGATCCGGACCTTATCCGGGATCACCTTGCGCAGGGCCGAGATGAGCAGATTGGACAGCGCCAGCACCACGGTGGTGGACAGGCCCATGCCCAGTCCGTTGACAGCGGAGGTGGTGACCGCCAGCGTGGGACACATCCCCAGCGTCAGCACAAACGTCGGATTTTCCTTTACGATACCGTTAAACAACCGCTCCCATACGCTGTTTTCAGTTTTCATCTCCTGCGCCTCCTTCCCCCGGCTGCCTGAGGACGTTTTCAAAATAGCAGAGCCCTGCGTTGACGCCCTGCGTCACCGCGTTCGTGGTGATCGTCGCGCCGGAAATGGCGTCGATCTCCTCTTCGCTGGCCGCGCCCGTTTTTACATAGGTAAAGGGATAAACGCTGCGGTTCGTAAACTGGGGCACCAGCACCTCCTGCGCCCGCATCCCCAGTCCCGGCGTCTCGGAGATCTCCAGCAGAGAGATCCCGTTTAAAACCCCGTCGGCGGTAACGCCCATGGTGAAACGGATGTCCCCTCCGTAGCCCTCATGGGTATTTACCGTAATGACATAGCCCGCTGTATTGCCGTCCTGATCCAGCGCTCGCTGGCAGGCCTCGACGGATTGTTCCGAAAAACCGTTTCCGTCCAAAATCTCCTGGGCCGTTTCGGCATCGAAATCTTCCTGCTGCACGAAGGACGCTGCCTGGGAGAACACTTCCCGGCAGGCGTTTTCGGTCTTTTGCGCCTCCTGCTGGGCGATGGGATCCTTGGTGATCTGATAGACCCCTCCCAGCAATATCCCGGCGATCAGAGTGATGGCAAACAGGATCATCGCGTCTTTGAACATGCTTTTCATGACCGCTCCCCTCCTTTGCCGAAGCATTTGGGCATCGTGTATTTTTCGATCAGGGGCACCAGAAGGTTCCCCAGGATGATGGCATAGGAAACGCCCTCCGCGCTGGCCCCGAAGATCCGAAACAGCGCCGTCAGAAAGCCTAAGAAGATTCCGAACACATACTGTCCCTTTACGGTGATGGGCCGGGTCACATAGTCCGTAGCCATGAAAAAGGCCCCCAGCATCAGGCCGCCGCCCGCCAGTTGGGCGGACAGATAGGCGCCGTCCACCGTCCGTCCCGAAAGCGCCGCAAACAGCGCCACAAAAGCGGTAAAGGAAACCAGATAGCTGCCGGGGATCTTCAGATCGATGATCCCTGTCAGGATCAGGATACAGGCCCCGGCCACAATGGCGATCATGGAAGTCTCCCCGATGGTGCCCGCGGTCCTTCCCAGGATCATATCCATCACGTTTACCGCTTCCCCGGCCTTTAACTGAGCCAGAGGCGTGGCGCCCGCATAGGCGTCATAGGTAAAGTTCGTCATCAGGGCCGGGAAGGAGATCAGCAAAAAGCACCGTCCCGCCAGGGCCGGATTCATGAAATTCTTTCCCAGACCGCCAAAGAGCATTTTCACCACCAGGATGGCGAATACGCTCCCGATTGCCGGCAGCCACAGCGGCACGGAAACGGGAAGGTTGAGCCCCAGCAGAAGCCCCGTCACCACGGCGGAAAAGTCCCGGACCGTCACCTTCTTTTTACAGAGAAGTTCAAACAGAAGCTCCGTCAACACCGCTGCCGCCACGGAAATAAGCACCACAAAAACGGCCCGCAGCCCGAAATGAAAGATTCCGAAAAAGGTGGCCGGGAGCAGAGCGGCAACCACTGTCAGCATGATCCTCGCCGTGGTATCCCGGTCCCTCACATGGGGATTGGAGGATACCTTTTTTAACTCACTCATCTTCCCATCCTCCTATTTCTTCTTCCGCTCCGCCAGCACGATCTTGCGGGCGGATTTGATGGCCTGAGTCAGCGGCCTCTTGGCGGGACAGATATAACTGCAGCATCCGCATTCGCAGCATTCCATCCCGTCATGGGCTACGAACTGTTCCAAATCGTGATGCTCCGCATATTCGGCTAAAAGCTTCGGGATCACCCGTCCGGGACAGACCTGGGCGCACCTGCCGCAGTTGATGCAGGCGGAGGGCTCCAGGGCGGAAACCTCGTCCTTCGTCAGGCACAAAAGCGCCGACGCGGTCTTGGTCGTGGGCACATCCAGATCAAAAAGCGCAAACCCCATCATCGGGCCGCCGGAAACGATCTTTTCCGGTTCTACAAGAAAGCCGCCCGCTTCTTCGATCAGTTCATGGTAATTGGTACCGATGCGGACGATGAAATTCTGCGGCTCCTTCACCGCCTCCCCGGTCACGGTCACAATCCGGTTCATGAGGGGCTTCCCTTCGCGGACGGCCTGATTGACGGCCACCACGGTGTCCACATTGTCCACGATACAGCCCACATCCGCCGGAAGCATGGCGGAATGGATCGCGCGTCCCGTCACCGCATAGATCAGTTGGCGCTCGGAGCCCTGGGGATATTTGGTCTTCAGGCTCGCCACGCTGATCCGCTCCTCGTCCTGTACCAACCGGTTCAGTGTCCTGATGCAATCGGGCTTATTGTCTTCCACCGCCAGCACGCCCCTGGCATTCGGGAAAAGCTGCAGGATCACCTTCAGCCCGCCCACTAATTTCTCCGGCTCCTCTATCATCCTGCGGTAATCGCTGGTCAGATAGGGCTCGCATTCCGCGCAGTTGGCGATCACATAAGAGATCTTCTCCGGTTCCTTGACAGACAGCTTCACATGCGTGGGGAATCCCGCGCCTCCCATGCCGACGATCCCGGCCTCCCGGACTGCCGTCAGGATCTCCTCCCGGCTCATCTTCTCCAGGGGCTTCGGCGTCGGATAGGCCACCTCCTCATAGAGAAGATCGTTTTCCACCACGATGCTCATGACCATATCCCCCGTCACCACGCGGCGGGGTTCGATGGCCTTTACCGTGCCGGAAACCGTAGCGTAGACCGGAGCCGACACAAAGCCGTTGGCCTCGGCGATCTTCTGCCCTGCCAACACCGGATCGCCTTTCTTTACAATGGGCTGTGCGGGCGCGCCGATATGCTGGGAGAGCGGATAGACCAGATCCCCTTTCGGCAGCACCGCCTTCATGGGTTTATTTTTGGAGAGTTCCTTTCCGTCGTAGGGATGGACGCCTCCCCTGAATGTAAACTTCGCCATGCTGATCTCCATTCCGGAACGTTTTGCGCCGGGGCGCTTTTGACGTAACGGTTCCGCCTCCGAAACGGCCTGTGACGTTCCCTCACAGACCACAGCTATTCCCAGCAGTTCCATCATACTCCTTTTTTTGACAAAATACTACAAAAAAAGCAAAAAATATGTTATGCTGTTTGTATGAAAATACAGGATTTTATCTTACCTTCTGAAAATTGCACGCATATGGGCCGCCTGTTCTCTCATCCGGAAGAGGCGCTTTTGTTCGACATCGAAACCACCGGATTTTCACCGCGAAACGCCTTTGTCTATCTGATCGGCTGCGCCTTTTATTCCGGGTCCGACTGGCGGGTCCGTCAGTTTCTGGCGGAGGATGCGCGGCAGGAACGCCAGGTGCTGGAGGCTTTTCTGTCCTTTTCTGCTTCCTTCCCCCTGTGGGTACACTTTAACGGCCACACCTTCGACGTCCCCTTTCTCATGTCCAGGGCCAGAACGCTGGGACTTTCTTTTGCGCAGCCAACCGGCCAACTCGATCTTTACAAAAGCATAAGCCCCTATAAGAATCTGCTGCAGCTTCCCGGCTGCCGACAGAAACAACTGGAGGAATATCTCGGCATCCACCGGGAGGATCCCTATCACGGCGGGGAACTCATCGGGCTTTATCTGGCCTATGCCAAAAACCGTTCGGAAGAACTGCTGGCCCCTGTTCTTTTGCACAACCGAGAGGATCTGTCGGGCCTGGTTAGCGTATGCGGCCTGCTGGCGATCCCGTCCCTCTTTGAAAAAGGCGGCTTTTCGGTCCCGGAAGCTTCCTGTGACGCCGGGGCCCTTTCGCTCTCTTTTCAGCTAAAGCTGCCCATGCCCGCTGCCATCTCCTGTCAGGCCGGCTCCTTTTGCCTGGCCGCCCGTCAGGACAGGGCCGTTTTACGCGTTTCGGCCCATACGGGAGAGTTGAAATATTTTTATCCGGATTATAAAAATTACGCTTATCTTCCGTTGGAAGACCAGGCGATCCATAAGTCTGTTGCAATATATGTGGACAAAACCCAGCGTATGCCGGCCACGGCGGCTACCTGCTACACGCGCCGCCAGGGAGTGTTCGTACCCGCCCCCAGGCCTTTTTCCTGCCAGGCACCCCTCTTTAAAGAAAACCATGAGGCCCGGCAGACTTTCCTGCTTATGGACGACGCCTTTTTGTCAAACGCATCTCTTTTGACAGAGTATGTAAAGGAGGCGCTCCTGGTTCTTTCCGGAAGAAACGCGGCAGGCTCCCAACAAAAAAGGACACCGAAGTGACTCCAGTGTCCTTTCCTTTTTCCTTTTTTCATTACGCCTCTGTTTCTGTTTCCTGTCCGGCGATGACAGAATCGATGTCGACGGATACCGCCTCTTCCTCCTGCCCGGCGGGAGCTTCTTCCGCCGCCTTCTTATTCTCGGGCGTCTGGAGGGCCTTGATGCTCAGGCTGATCTTCTTGCTCTCCCCGTTAAAGTCTACCACCTTCGCGGTAATCTCCTGTCCTGCTTTCAGTACGTCAGAGGGCTTCTCTACATGTTCCCTGGAGATCTGGGACACATGCAGCAGCGCGTCGATCCCGGGCTCCAGCTCGATGAACGCGCCGAAATCGGTCATCCTCGCCACTTTGCCGGTCACCACATTGCCGATCGCATATTTCTCATCCGCGTCCTTCCAGGGATTCTGGTCTTCAAATTTCAGGCTCAGGGCTACCTTATTGCCGTTGATCTCCTTGATCAGGACTTTCAGCTTCTCCCCTACCTTAAACACCTTCTTGGGATGCTCGATCCTGCCCCAGGACATTTCCGAAATATGGAGCAGGCCGTCTGCGCCGCCCAGATCGATGAAAGCGCCGAAATCGGTGACGTTCTTCACAACGCCTTCCACCACATCGCCTTCATGGATCCTCTCGAACAGGGCCGCCTGCAGCTCCGCCTTGCGCGCAACGATCAACTGCTTGCGGTCGCCGATATATCTTCTCCTCCTGGGATTGTACTCGCTGATGACGAATTCGATCTCCTGATCTGCATACTTGGTCAGATCTCTCTCATAGGTATCGGAAACCAGGCTCGCAGGGATGAAGATCCTGACTTCTTCCACTACCACGATCAGCCCGCCGTCCAGCACCTGGGTCACCTTCGCCTTGAGGACCTCGTGATTGTTGTACGCCTCCTCGATCCTCTTATTGCCGCGGTCCGCAGCCAGCCTCTTATACGTCAGGATCACCTGACCCTCGCCGTCGTTGACCTTCATGATCTTGACTTCCATCGTATCACCAGGCTTTACGACTTTGGTCATGTCCACGCTTGCATCGTTGGTATACTCATTCCTCGTCAGAATGCCGTCCGACTTGTATCCGATGTTCAGTACCACTTCTTCAGGCTTCACATCAATGACTGTACCTTCGACTACCTCTCCTGCATGTATTGTTTTCAGTGATGCGTCCAGCATCTGTTCAAAAGTTAATTCTGACATAATTTTGAACCTCCTCGATGATTTTTTTCGGGGTAGAGGCCCCGGCTGTGATACCCACTAGTCCAACAGATTTAGGCAGTTCTAAATGCAAGTCATCCAGTGTCTGTATGAAATAGGTACGGGCGCACTCCTGGCTGCATATCTCGTGCAGCTTCCTGGTGTTGGAGCTGTGCCTGCCTCCTATTACGATCATGGCATCGGCTCTGGCAGCGATCTCTCTGGCCTCGGCCTGTCTTACTTCCGTTGCGTTACAGATCGTATTCACAACACTAATATCATACCCTCTTTTACTGAAAATTTCAACTAATTCTTGAAATTTATTGTAGTTAAATGTCGTTTGCGAGACGATGCAGACCGGTTTATCCAAATCCAGTTCCAAATTGGACACTTCTTCCCTGGTTTCTGCCACCGCGACCCGGGAAGAACACCAGCTTTTGATCCCCTCCACCTCCGGATGTCCGGCGTTTCCTATGATCAGGATCTGTTTGCCGGCAGCGCTTTCCCGCTCCACGATCCTGTGGATCCGCTTGACAAAAGGGCAGGTGGCGTCCACGCAGGTAAGTCCCTGGTCGCAGATGGCGTCATAGACGCCCTTTGGCACCCCGTGGGCGCGGATCACGACCGTCCCCTCCCGGAGCTTTTCCAACTCCTCTTTAGATTCCACAATGGAAACGCCCTTCTGTTCCAGCTCTCCTACCACCTGCTCATTGTGGATGATGGGGCCGAAAGTATAGATTTTTCCCCCTGCCGCGATCTGCTCATATACCGTTTCAACCGCCCGCTTCACGCCGAAACAGAAACCCGCGCTTTTGGCCAGCAATACTTCCACGTCTTCTTTCCTCCCGTCCTAGGCGTTAAAAGGGCACCCTTTCCTGCGGCAGACGGCAAGGATGGCCTCAACCGCCTGGTCGATATCCATGTCGGAGGTATCCACCAGGACAGCGTCCTTGGCCTGCACCAGAGGGGAAACCTCCCTGGTCATATCCCGGTGGTCCCTTTCCCGGATCTCTTCTGTCACGCTGTCCAGGTTGCAGTTTTCTCCCTTTTGTAAAAGCTCCCTATACCGCCTCTGGGCCCTTACCTCCACAGACGCCGTCAGATAGATCTTTACGGTCGCATTGGGCAACACACAGGTGCCGATATCCCGGCCGTCCATGATCACGTCCTTATCCTGGGCCAGCTTCTGCTGGGTCAGAACGATATTTTTACGGAGTTCCGAATAACGGGAGGTGACGGAAGCCATATCTCCCACTTCCTGGGTGCGGATCAGCCCGTTTACATTTTCCCCGTTGAGGTACACCACCTGTTCGCCCGCCTCGTGATCCAGCGTAATGCACGCTTGCCCGCAGGCGGCGCTGACTGCCTCTTCATCCTCGGCGGGGATCCCCCTGCGCAGAAGATACAGCGCCATAGCCCTGTACATAGCCCCCGTATCCACATAAATACAACCGGCCTTCTTTGCAACGATCCTGGCGATCGTGCTTTTCCCCGCGCCTGCGGGACCGTCAATAGCAATACTGTAACTCATCCTGTCCTTTTCTCCTTCTTTTTTATCAGCGCGCCTGCGCCGCGCCCATCCCGGCCAGATGTCCGGTGGACCAGGCGATCTGCAGGTTAAAGCCCCCCGTCAGCGCGTCCACGTCCAGCATTTCTCCCGAAAAATACAATCCTCTCACCAGCCTTGATTCCATGGTGGAAGGGTTTACTTCTTTCGTCGCTACGCCGCCCCGGGTAATAACGGCCTCCGAAAAGCCCCGGGTTCCCGTCACCGTAAGGGGCAGGCTGCAAATCAGCCCGGCAAACTGCTGCCTCTCCTGTCGGGTGATCGCATGGGCCTTTTTTTCCGGATCGATGCCGGAAAGCGCTGTCATGACCGGGATCAGTCTCGCCGGGAAAAGCTTATCCAGGGCGTTTTGAAACTGTTTGTTCTTATTTTCCTCAAATTCCCGCAAAAGCCGCCTGTCCAACTGCTCTGCGGTCAGGGCGGGCTTTAGATCCAACCGCAGTTGTGCTTCCTTCGTTAAGGACGGGTCGTAATAACTGGCCGCGGTCAGGACTAAAGGCCCGCTCACGCCGAAATGGGTAAAGAGCATCTCGCCGAATCCGCGGTATTTTTCCTTCCCGTTCTGGAAAAGGACCAGCTCCACATTTTTCAGCGCCAGTCCCTGCAACTTTTCACACCAGGCCTCCCGGATCTCAAAAGGTACCAGGGCCGGGCTGCAGGGCGTAACCGTATGGCCCAGCTCCCGGGCCATACGCAGCCCGTCCCCGGTCGATCCGGTGGACGGATAGGACAGCCCGCCGGTCGCCAGTATGACCGCGTCCGCTTCCTCTCTCCCGCCGTCGGCAAGCTGCAGGCCGCAAGCCGCCCCTTCCCGGTCCAGCAAAACGCGGCTGACCGGGCTGTTTAAGCGTATCCGCACCCCATGGGCCATAAGCGCGCGCGTCAGCGCCCGCGTCACGTCCGAAGCGTGATCGGACACAGGGAAAACCCGGTCTCCCCGCTCCGTTTTCAGCCGGCAGCCTTCCCGTTCAAAGAAATCCATTGCCGCCCGGTTATCAAACCCGTGAAAGGCGCTGTAGAGGAATTTGGGGTTGCGCACCACCTGACTGAAAAAGCGCTCCGGTTCGCAGGCGTTGGTGAGATTGCATCTGCCCTTACCAGTAATATAGATCTTTTTCCCCAGCTTCTCGTTTTTTTCCAGCAATACGACCTCGCAGCCGACCTCTGCGGCCGCGCAGGCTGCCATCATACCGGCGGCTCCGCCGCCCGCCACCGCGATCTTTTTCCTCATGGCGCGTCAATCCTTTTCTTTGGAAAAAGGGGCTTCAAACATGGATTCGTTGATGAAGTTGATCTCATCGTTCATGGAAACCTGATAACTGTCCCAGGTCTTTTCCAGCATCTCAATGTTCTGTTTCACCCGTTCCGGCTGCTTTAAGCAGATCGCCACCACCAGGGCGTTGATCACGGACAGCGGGGCGACCAGCGAATCCACGACGGAAACCATATCGCTCCTGGCCAGCAGATTACAGGAGGAATACAGGTTCATGGGAGAATGAACGCTGTCGGTAAGGGTGATGACCTTGGCGTTGCGGTCGTTGGCAAACTCCATCGCCTTTAAGGTGCGCATGGAATAGCGCGGAAAGCTGATGCCGATAACGCAGTCCTCTGGACCGACCATTAACATCTGCTCAAAGATCTCGCTGGCGCTGGAGGTTTTGACCTGTACCACTTTTCCCCGCAGCATGCGCAGATAAAAAGCGAGGAACCCGGCCAAGGGCTCACAGCTTCTGATCCCCAGCACATAGACGTTTTGGGCCTCCAGGATCAGATCCACAGCGGTCTCAAAGGCAACAGGATCCAGATTTTCTATCGTATCCTTCAGCTTCTCGATATCGCTGTCCAGCACCGCCGCCAACACTTCCGACTGGCTGCGCCCGCTATACTTTTCTTCCAGGCTTTTGGCGGCGTGGATTCGGCCCTTTAAAAGCTCGGCCACCGCTTCCTGCATCTGGGGATAGCCTTTATACCCCAGCCCCATGGCAAAACGCACTACGGTGGATTCGCTGACCTTGAGCGTCTCCCCCAATCTGGCCGCCGTCATAAACGCCGCCTGGTCGAAATGCTCCGACAGATAGGCCGCAATCGCCTTGTGGCCCCTGCTCATGGACGCATATTTCCCATTGATCCTGGTGATAATGTCATTTCTGTCTCCCATAGGCCCACCCCCATTCAACGCACTGGTTTTATTGTAAAGAAAGTTCCCTGGGATGTCAACAGCCCCGCAGAAGACTGCGGGGCTGTATGTCATCTCAGGCCGCTTTCGCGCATCCTGTCATAAGTTTACACGGGATAAGCCCCATTCTTGGTATCGGCCTGGGTCATATCCACCTTTTCCTGCTGAGCCTGGCGGTATTTGAAGAAATCTACCGCCACCTGCGGGAACAGCGCGTAGGAAAGCACATCCTCGTCCTGCTGCTTCCACTGTTTCATCTTCTCTTCGATCTGCGCCAGTTCGTTGGGGATCAGATCCGCCGGACGGCAGGTGATCACTTCGCCGTCGCCGATGACCTTCTTCTGCACTTCCGCGTTGAAGGGCTTCACGGTCTTGCCATATTTGCCGGAAAGCAGATCCTTGGTCTCGCCGGTGGCCACTTTGTAGCGCTCTCCCATCAGCACGTTGAACACGGCCTGGGTGCCCACGATCTGGGAAGAAGGCGTTACAAGAGGCGGCTCGCCGAAGTCCTTGCGGACCCTGGGGATCTCCTGAAGCACCTCGTCGTATTTGTCGCTGGCGTTCTGTTCCTTGAGCTGGCTGACCATATTGGAAAGCATGCCGCCGGGCACCTGGTACATCAGGGTCTTGATATTGACACCCAGCACCTTGGGATCCAGCAGGCCGCTCTTTAAGCACTCCTCGCGATAAGGGCGGAAGTAATCCGCGATCTCCGCCAGCAGGTTCTGATCGTAGCCAGTGTCGTAAGGCGTGCCGCGGAAGGTCTCCACCATAACCTCGGTAGCGGGCTGGGAAGTGCCCAGCGCGAAAGGAGACATGGCGCAGTCGATCACGTCCACGCCGGCCTCAACGGCTTTGAGATAGGTCATGCTGGCAACGCCGGAGGTGTAATGGGTATGCAGTTGGATCGGCAGCTTCGTGGCGCTCTTCATGGCGGTGATCAGCTTCTCCGCCTCATAGGGCACCAGCAGGCCGGCCATATCCTTGATACAGATGGAATCCGCTCCCATCTCCTCGATCTGCTTCGCCACGCTCATCCAGTACTCCAGCGTGTAAGCGTCGCCCAGCGTATAGGACAGGGCGATCTGCGCGTGCCCTTTTTCCTTATTGCAGGCTTTCACAGCGCATTCCAGGTTACGCAGATCGTTTAAGCAGTCGAAGATACGAATGATATCGATCCCGTTGGCGATGGACTTCTGTACGAAGTATTCCACCACGTCATCGGCATAATGGCGGTAACCTAAGATATTCTGACCTCTGAAAAGCATCTGCAGCTTCGTATTCTTAAAGCCGTCCCTGAGCTTGCGCAGCCGCTCCCAGGGATCTTCCTTCAGGAAACGCAGGGAAGCGTCAAAGGTGGCGCCGCCCCAGCACTCCACGGAATGATAGCCGACCTTATCCATTTTATCCACGATGGGAAGCATCAGCTCAGTGGGCATCCTGGTCGCGATCAGAGACTGGTGCGCGTCACGGAGCACTGTTTCCGTAATTTTAATCGGTTTTTGTTCAGGCATTGTCTTTCCCTCCATAATAGTTAATTCGTAACGTTATGCGGTTTCCTGCTGCGGTATCAGAACACGCCGAAGATGGCCATGAACGTACCGGCCGCTACCGCCGTCCCGATCACGCCTGCCACATTGGGGCCCATGGCGTGCATCAGCAAAAAGTTCGTCGGATCGGCCTGGGCGCCTACCTTCTGGGAGACGCGGGCCGCCATCGGCACTGCAGACACGCCTGCAGATCCGATCAGCGGGTTCACCTTTCCGCCGGTAGCCTTACACATGATCTTGCCGAATATCACGCCGGCCGCCGTGCCGAACGCAAAGGCGATCAGGCCCAGCGCCACAATCTTAAGCGTATCCAGGTTCAAAAACGCCTCGGCGCTGGTGGTGGCGCCTACGGAGGTGCCCAACAGGATGACGACGATATACATCAGCGCGTTGGAAGCGGTATCCGCCAGTTGGCGCACCACGCCGCACTCGCGGAACAGGTTGCCCAGCATCAGCATCCCAACCAGGGGAGCCGTCGTAGGAAGGATCAGGGATACCACAATAGTCACGATGATGGGGAACAGGATCTTCTCCAGCTTGGATACCGGGCGAAGCTGTTCCATCTTGATCTTGCGCTCCTCCTCCGTGGTCAGAAGCTTCATGATCGGAGGCTGGATGATCGGCACCAGGGACATATAGGAATAGGCCGCCACGGCAATGGGCCCCATGATGTTGGTCTGGCCCAGCTTGGAGCAAAGGAAAATGGACGTCGGTCCATCCGCGCCGCCGATGATGGAAATGGCGGCGGCAGCCTTATCGTTAAAGCCCATGGCGATCGCGCCGAAGTAGGCGGCGAAAATACCGAACTGGGCCGCCGCACCCAAAAGGAAGCTCTTGGGGTTGGCGATCAGCGGGCCGAAGTCCGTCATGGCTCCTACCCCCATGAAGATCAGGGAAGGCAAGATCGCCCATTCATCCAGGATATAGAAATAATACAGTAAACCGCCTACGCCGTTGGAAGCATCCTCCGGATGCACCATGATATCCGGATAGATATTAACTAACAGCATACCGAATGCGATGGGCACCAGCAGCAGCGGCTCAAACCCCTTGGCGATCGCCAGATAGAGGAAGATACAGGCCACCGCGATCATCACCAGATTGCCCCAGGTCATGTTGAAAAAGGCAGTCTGGTGGATCAGGTTGTCCAATGTAGTCGTAATATAAGACATTTTGTTGACCTCCTGTGTGAATAAAGTCATGCCGCGGCCAGGCCGCGCCGGATCAGTTCAGCGTCGCAAGCAGCGTGCCCGCTTCCACCGGGTCGCCGACCGCAACATTGATGCTGGCCACAGTGCCGTCCTTGGGCGCAACAACAGGGATCTCCATCTTCATGGCTTCAATGGTCACGACCGCATCGCCAGCCTTCACCGCCTGGCCTACGGCCGCGTCGATCTTAAACACCTTACCGGCCGCGCCGGCTTCCACCTTAATGCCTCCGGCTGCGCCGCTCGCCGCAGGGGCTTTGGCCGCCGGTGCCTTGGGAGCGGCCACGGGAGCCTTGGGGGCCGTCTTGGGGGCCGCTACGGGAGCGCCTGCGCCTTCTTCAACTACTACGTCGTATACGTTGCCATTTACGGTAATGGTATAATTTTTCATGTTATGATCCTCCTGTGATCGATTCTGTAAGCGGGGCGGCTCTGCCGCATCATCCGCAATCCTAATCTCCTGTGATATCCGGGCCGTTCGTTTAAGCCCGCTGCCATCTGCCGCCTCTGCGGCGGATACTCCTGACCACGAAATCCCCGGGGGCCGCCTGGCTGCCGTTCTCGCTTTCATAGGCCGCAATGGCTGCGGCGATCACCGCCACCAGTTCTTCGTCGTCCGTTTCCTCTTCCTGTACTGCCGGAACCGCTGCAGGCGCCGGTGCGCTGAAAGGGGCCGCCGGCACAGCGTCCTGTTTCTTCTTCCCGGACAGCTTCTCTGAAAGCGCCGGGATATACTTGAACAGGCTGATGATCCAGGCGATCAGGATCAGCACGATGAACACCGTGCCCATACCCAGCAGGGTGTTGAGGGCCGCGTTTTTCATCAGTTCGCCAAAGCCCTTGATCACGCTGGTGGTCACACTGGTCACATAGCCTTCACTGTCTACAAGGATGCTGACGATTGCGTCATGGTCGCTGCCGTCCACGGTGACGTCAATCGTAGTCTCATCCCCCCGGGCGCTCACCTCATGATCGGTAACACCCAGGTAAGTGCCTATCTCCGGCAGGGCGGATTCCCATCCCGTCACAGCGGAGGTGATCACTTCGTTGCCGGTATACTGGTCCTGCATCCCGTCCGCCACGATCTGGGCGATATTCTCCACCACCATCTCCCCCAAGGAGGCCGCCGTGGCTTCATCGATAATCGGGCTGTCCGCCTGTCCGGCCTGCGCGCCGCTGCACGCCGTCATCCCTGCAAGACAGGTCATCATACCTAATACTATCAGAATTTTTTTCATATTAAGTATCTTCCTTTCTTACACTGTTCCGTGTTTTTTTGCCGGACGGTCTTCCCTCTTGGTAAACAGCATTTCCAGCGCGCCGATCACATATTTCCTGGTATCGGCCGGCTCGATGATCTGATCCACATATCCCCTGCTTGCCGCGCTCTTGGCGCTGTTCTGCAGGGCTTCATATTTCGCAGCGCACTCGTCGATCGAAGCAGCGTCCTGTCCGTCGCAGATGATCTTGGCCGCCAGGGAAGCGTCCATCATCCCGATCTTCGCATCCTTCCAGGCAAAGGTCATATCCGCGCCGATGGCCTTGGAATTCATGGCCACATAAGCGCTACCATAGGCGTCGCCCACGATCACGTTCACCTTGGGGACAGTCGCGTCCGCAAAAGCGTAGGTCAGCTTCGCCGCCGCTTTGGCGATCTTCTTCTCCGCGCACTTGGTGGCCGCATATCCCTTTACATTGGTCAAAGACAGCACCGGGATGTCGAAGGCATCGCAGAAGCTCACAAAATCGGCGGCCTTCTCACAGCCTGCCGGCGTGAGCGCACCATCGAGCTTTTCGGATACTTTGCCCTCTTCGTCCAGGATCTCGCTGCGGTTGGCGACCGCGCCCACCGTCATGCCGTTCATGCGGATAAAACCGGTTACCATATCCTTGGCATAGGCGCCCTTGACCTCAAAAAAGCGGTTGTCATCCGCGATCAGCCGCAGCGCCACGCCGGTGTCCCCTGCGCAGCCTTCCAGCCCCGGCTCGGCCCGGTTGAGATCGTCGGTACACTCTTCATAGGCGTCGGCGTCCTCATTGTTGGAGGGAAGCAGGCCCACAAGCTCTCTGATCTTTAAAAGCAGTTCCTCTTCCGGGGCGACAACGTCCACGATCCCTGCTTCTTCGCTCTGGAAAGCGGCGGACGCGGTATCGCACTTATCCACGCTGTTGCCCGCCAGGGCGTTGGGAGCGTTGACGAACAGCTTCGCGCTCTTGCTCTCCATAAAGGTAAAGTCCGTCAGGGTCGGAATGATCGCGAGCCCGCCGCCGCAGCTTCCGAAAATAGCGGTGATCTGAGGGATCACGCCGGAGGCCAGCGTCTGCTTTAAGTAGATCTCGCCAAAGCCGTTGAGCGCATCGGTGGCTTCCTGCAGCCTGAGGCCGGTGGAATCGATCAGCCCGATCACGGGCGCGCCCGTCTTCATGGCGAGATTGTACAGATTGACAACCTTCTTCGCGTGCATCTCGCCCACGCTGCCGCCGAGCACGGAGGCATCCTGGCTGTAGACATACACGAGGGCGCCGTCGATCAGGCCGTAGCCAGTGATCACGCCGTCTGAGGGAGTCTCTGCCTGTTTCAGATTGAAATCCGTCGCCCTGGCTGTCACGCCGGCGCCGATCTCAACGAAACTGTTGTCGTCGAGTAAAGATAGGATCCTTTGACTCGCTTGTGAAGAATTGCTCATTATTCAGCCCTCCATTTTATATTTAGATCTCTGAAATCTGATTGACGGATTCCTGCAAAAAAATACGAAAAAACCCATTTCCACAAAATCCCGTACCATAGTAGTATAACACGGAAATGCAAGTGCCGCCAGATATAAAATGGAAATTTTTTGCCTAATTTATTCCGGTCCCTTCCTTTTATTTTTGATGAAATTCACAACAGCATCCAACTCCACACTTTTTTTAGACAAAAGAGAAAATCGATCCGCTCCACGCTCTGCGCTGCGGTCACCGGAATGGAATCATACAGCTCCCCGTTCACATAAAACGACTCCCTGCCCACTACCTCTCCGGCCTGCACCGGCGCGTCAAGGCGCTTGGGCAGATCCCACTTCACCTCCACCTCGTCGGCAGAAGAAAGCAAAAGCCGGATCTCCCGCTTGTCAGCCTCCAGCCTGGTCTGCGCTTCCTGCCCGTTTTCCACCGGCACGGGCTCCAGCCGCCCGGGTTCATAGATATCGCAGGATTCATAGTGATCCAGCCCATAATTCATCAGCAGTTTTGTATCGTGCCATTTCCAGCTTTTGTTGTTGGGCCACCCGCAGGCGAGAAGCGCCACCACAAAAGTACGGTCGTCCCTCTCCAGGGCGCCCACATAGCAATAGCCCGCTTTTCCCGTAAACCCGGTCTTTCCGGACAGGGCCCCGTCCATCATCTGCAGAAAGGCGTTGTGATTGACGCAGGAGACAGACCGGCTCCCGGGGCTGAAGCCTTCGCGGCTTTTCACATAATCCGAAAAGCTGTAGGACGGGCTTTGGGTGATCTTTAAAAAAGCGTCCCTGGCCGGAGAGTCCTTGACGCAATAGCTCATGATACGGGCCAGATCCGCCGCCGTAGTGGAATGTGCGATCTTTTGCACCTCTCCGTCCTTTTCCAGCGTCAGCGTCCCATCCAGGCCGTTTGGCGTCACAAACCGGGTATCCGTACAGCCGATCCTGCGCGCCTTTTCATTCATCCTCTGGGTAAAGGCCAGTACTGCCTTCTGGCTCTCCTGGGCGGAATGGGCCGAAATATCTTCGGACAGGCCGGCCCACTGGCTCCCGTAATGCTCGGCAATGATCACGGCCGCGTCATTGTGGGATTCCAGCATCAGGGAGTACAGCAGGTCTTCTATCTTATAATACTCCCCTTTTCTTGCCCCCAGATGCACCTTGGGCTGTCCCGCCGCATAGGCGGATACCGGCGCGTAATCCGAAAGCTGGCCTTCCTCCAGCGTCAGGATACAGGTCATGATCTTCGTGGTGCTGGCCATAGGCAGCACCTCATGACCGTTCTTCTCCAACAAAATACGCCCGTTGTCCGCGTCCATCAGGACGGCCGACAGGGCGTACAGTTGACTGGTTGTACTCATTTTTTCTTCTGCTGCGTCGGCCGCTGCGCCGGATGCCTCTGCCGTCAGCGCGGCCAGGTTCATTGCGGCCAGCAAAGCGGCCAAAAACCTGCATACCTTTCCTGCTCCTTTTTTTGGTCCTGGCTTTTGTCTTACCATGGATCCCTCCGCCTGCTTTCTTCGCGCAGCGCCATGAGGCCATATTCTGTGCGCGTTTTGCGTTCATCCATATATATGCGCTCAAACCCTCCGCCATACCGAAAAACCCGGGCGCAGCGCCATTTCCCCCAAAAATGTCCTTCCCTCAGACGCCCAGATCGAGCTGCTGTGCCTCCTGTTTGGCCTGCTCCCGGAATTCTTCCACCTGAAGGGCAGACAGTTCCGGAAGCTCTTCCAGGGAACTGACGCCAAAGGTCCGCAGAAACTGCTGCGTGGTCCCAAACAGCAGCGGCCTTCCCGGCGCATCCATCCTTCCCAGCTCCATGACCAGATCAAATTCCATCAGCCTGTTGATGGCGTGGTCACAGTTTACGCCCCGGATGCGCTCCACATCCAGCTTTGTCACCGGCTGCTTATAGGCGATAATGGATAACGTCTCCAACAGGGTATCGGTCAGCGTGTACTTGCGGGGCGTCTTGGCGATCCTGATCAGATACTCATACATCTGCGGGCGGGTACACATCTGCCAGGCATCCTCCAGGGCGATAAGCCCGATGCCCCTTCCCTCTTCCTCCCAGCGCTCCTTCATCTGCGTGAGGATCTTTTCCGTCTGTCCGGGCGTTTCCCCGATAATCTCTGCCAGCCGTCCTGCCTCCACAGGTTCCCCCATGGCGAACAGGATCGCCTCCAGTATTGCTTCCTGTTGTTTCCTTTCCATCCCTCAAAAATCCTCTTTCGAAACGACGACGATCTCATCGTCGATATTTTCCTGTTCCACGGTGACCTTCCCCACCTTCATCAGTTCCAGAAGCACCAAAAAGGTGACGATCACTTCCATTTTGCTGTTCTGTTTTTCCAGTAAAGCCCGGAAAGAAAAACGCCGGTGGGAACGGATGAAATTCTCCACATAACCGGATTTTTCTTCCAGATTCACTTCGTCCTTTTCGATCCTGCCAAACGTACTTCTGACGGGATCCACCTTCTCCGCCTGCCTGCGCATCACGCTCTTGAAGATCTCGTGGAGCCGGGTCAGGGTAACGTCCCCGATGAGCTGTTCGTAATCCACCGGCGGCCGGTACGCCGCCACCTCGTCGGGCATGTCCATGCTGCGGTAATAGCTGATCCCGGCGCTCTGCTGCATGTCCTTTAATTCGTAGGACATGTATTTATACATTTTATATTCCAAAAGCTTCTGCACCAGTTCCGCCCTGGGATCCTCCTCTTCCCCCTCTTCGTTGACCTCTTTGGGCAGAAGCATCCGGCATTTGATATCCAGAAGCGTCGCCGCCATGACCAAAAATTCGCTCATCACGTCCATATCCTGGGCCTCCATCTGACGGATATAGGCCAGATATTGTTCCGTGATCTCCGCGATGGGAATGTCGTAGATATCCACCTTATTTTTTTCTATGAGATGCAAAAGCAGATCCAGAGGCCCCTCGAAAGCCTCCAGCTTTACCTCCAACGCCACCTTTTCGTTCACTTCCTGTCTTTCGGTATCAGATCGATGATCACCAGCTCCGCCGGATTAAAAATGCGCACCGGTATCGTATGGCCGCCCAGCCCGCGGCTCACTACCATCCGGCGTCCTGCCTCTTCAAACATACCGCCGTCATATTTGGGGAACAGCGTAAACGACGTGGACAAAACGCCGCCCACCCAGGGCAGCCGCATCACGCCGCCATGCAGGTGGCCGGACAGGGTCAGATCGCTTCCCCAGGCCGCATAGGCTTTAAAAAAAGCGGGATTATGCGCCAGCAGGATCACAAAGTCCGCCTCAGGCGCATCCCCCAGCAGGCCGCGCAGTTCCTCTTTAGAAAGCTTCGGCCGACCAAATTTCCTGTATTTATCCCGATCCAGATCCAGTCCGTAGATCCTAAGGCCAAGGGACGGAAGGGAAACGTTTTCGTTCACCAGGCGGCAGACGCCTGACCTTTCCAGGCTTTCACAAAACTGTTCCCCCATCGGGGCAAAAGTCTCCGGATCGCTGCAGATCCGGTGTTCGTGGTTCCCGTCCGCAAAATAGAAGGGATATTCCCCCGCCAGCCTCCGTATCAGGTCCTTGGCAGGCTCCATGGTCTTGCCGGGCACAGAGGTGATCATATCCCCCGCGCACAGGATGAGATCCGGCTTCTGCGCCCGGATCGCCTGAAGCAGCCTGTCGTTATCTTTCCCGTACTGTTTATTATGAAGATCCGCCAGCAGCGCCAGCCGAACCCTTTTCCTGATCCTGGGATCCTCGATCCGATAAGAGACCGTTACAAACCGATTGCTGTCATAGACGGCCACCGCCAGGAGCAGGATACAGACAGCGCCAAACAGCGCGCCAAGTATCGTCCACATTTTTTGTTATCCTTCCAGTCCGGTCAGGCGCTTGCAACGCCTTTTGCGTACAGTTTAGCACATTTTCCGTTTCTATAAAAGAAAATATCTCAGGATTTTTCCAAGATAGTCCCGATACACCGCTTTTTTCACGCTGGCAGCGTACAGGATCGGAACGGAACCGATCACCTTCCCGTTCAGCGTATACTGCGCCTCCCCCGCCTTTTCCCCGCTGCGGACAGGCGCCTTTGCGCTCTGCGGGAGCAGGAGGTTTTTCTGGATCATTTCCACATCGTTGCCGTCCACGTCGAGATAGGAAAAACTGGAATCATAGGCCAGCGGAACGCTTTCCTGTACGCCCTCGGTCACTTTCAGATCGGGGATCTTATCCTTATTCTCATCCCGGTAAAGGGCGGAAACGCTGTATCCATAATTGAGCAGGGCCGCCGCATCCGCGAAACGGGATTTGGAATCCGGCGCCGCCATGATCACCGCGATCAACTCCACATCGTCCCGCCTGGCCGTTGCCGACAGGCAGAATTTCGCCTTGTTGGTAAAACCGGTTTTCAGGCCCGTGGCCCACTGATATTGTTTGAGGAGTTTGTTGGTGGAAGAAAGGGTAAAGGGCGAACTCCCCCGCGCCGTCGTATGCGTGATATCCTCCATCCAGATCCCGGTATAGCGATAGACGTCCGGATACCGGTACACAAGCTCCCGGCTCATGATCGCGACATCCCGCGCGCTGGTATGATGGCCGTCGGAATCTGTCAGGCCGCAGCAGTCCTCAAATGTCGTATTCGTCATGCCCAACTGCTGCGCTTTCTCATTCATTCGCCCCACAAAGGCTTCTTCGCTGCCGGCCAGATGCTCCGCCATGGCCGCCGCTGCGTCGTTACCGCTGGCCACCGCAATACATTTGATCAGCGTTTCCACCGTCTGCAGCTCCCCCGCCTCCAAAAAAACCTGAGAGCCGCCCATGGACTGGGCGTGTTCGCTGGTGATCACCTCATCGTCCAGTTTGATCTCTCCCTTATCCAAAGCCTCAAAGATCAAAAGCAGCGTCATGATCTTGGTAATACTGGCCGGGGAACAGACCTGATCCGCATTTTTTTCGTATATGACTTTTCCGGTGGAAACCTCCAATAAAATGGCAGAAGGGGCTGTTATACTGACCGCTCCTTCTGCCGCATAGGAAGTCTTTGCTGGGGCCAGAGCCAACATAAAAACCATCACGGTCAGCATCAAGCGGGAAACTGCACATCGTCTTTCTCTAACGCTCATGATCCGCACTCCATCCTGAAAATCCTATGATTATTCTTATGTCGGTTTTGCCGGATTATTCCTCCAAAAAAGTCTTCGCCGGGACGTCCCGTCGGGTGCGTCCTGCGGTTCTCTATATCGCGTCAGTTGGCCGCCCCCTGCATGGCCGCCAACGCCTGGGCCGCTGCCTGGGCCGCCGCCTGGGCTGCCGCCGCCGCTTCCATCGCCGCCTGGGCCTGGGCCGCCAGGGCCTCTACTTGAGCCTGGGCCTGGGCCATCGCCTGGGCTTGTGCCTGGGCCTGGGCTGCCGCCTGCGCCTGGGCCGCTGCCTGGGCTGCTGCCGCTGCCTGAGCCTGGGCCGCCGCCTGGGCTTCTGCCAGCGCCTGGGCCTGGGCCGCCGCCTGCGCCTGCGCTTCTGCTGCCGCCTGAGCCTGAGCCGCCGCCTGCGCTTCTGCTTCCGCCTGGGCCTGCGCCGCCGCCTGCGTCTGGGCCTGCGCTGCCGCGGTCACCTGCGCCACGATCGCCGGATCCACCACCTGGCCCGTGGTGCTGTCCACCGTAACGCCCGTCGCAGGATCCGTCACCCACGCGGCGGGGTTGATCACAGGCACCACGGTGGCGATGCCGTTGGCGTCAAAGGAATAAGGAATGTTGTTCAAAACCAGCGAGGTATTGGTCACCATCGTGCCGTCTTCCTTGAAATAGCGCATTCCCGATGCATCCGTATACCAACCGAACTGCATTGTGCCGTCCACGCCAAACAGATACGTCTTGTCCCCGATGGGCGTCATCCCGACAGCCATTACGCCGGCCGGCGTGAAATAATATTTTTTCTCCTGAATCGTCAGCAGCTCATTGACCGCCATGCTGCCGTCCTCTTTAAAGTATCTGGTGCCGGCCGCCGGATCCGCATAAAATCCCGAATACATGGCGCCGTCCTCGCCAAACAGGCAGATCTTGTCCCCGATGGGAAGCAGCCCCCGCTGCATCAGGCCGTTGGCGGCAAAGAAATACTTCTTGCCTGCGATCTCCACCAGTCCCGTGAGCATATGGCCGTCTTTCGTGTCCATATAGAACATATTGACGCCGTCTCCGATCCAGCCCTGCTTGAACATCGTCCCGTCTGCGTTCATGAAATACGTCTTGCCGCCGTCCTGGACAAAACCGTACTGCATCCGGTAATTCTTATAATAATAGGTGCTGCCGTTGCGGTCCACAAAACCGTTTTCCACAATGATGCCTTTGTAATCTTTAAACTGGTAGTTCAGATCCACATCGCCAGCGATCCCGGGCACGGAACCCGTGTTGGAAAACTGCCAGAAGGCCGGATTGGGATATTCGCAGATCGTATTGTACTGGGCGATCCACTTATCGTAGGGAACGCCGCTGATCTTCTCCAGGGCCCAGTTTTTGTTGGCATAAAGGATCGGATAATACCCCGCCGCCTGCACGGTATTGCAAAACCCTACCGCCAGCGCTGCCAACTGATCCGGCGTCATATTGTTATGTACCGCGTCCTCCAGATCATAGACCACCGGAAGGCTCACGGCAAAGGGAGCCAGCGCAGCCACCGCAAACTGCGCTTCCGTAATGGCGCCCTCCAGCGTCGTCGCGTAGGAATAGACATAGGCGCCCACCTTCATACCGGCCGCTGCGGCGCCCGCCATATTCGCCGCAAAATACGGGTCCAGCCCGCTCTTGGCGCTGCCGATCTTCACAAAGGCGAAATCATATCCCGCGTTCTTCACCGCGCTCCAGTTCACCGTCCCCTGATACTGGGATACGTCGATCCCCTTGGCGATCGGCCCTGCCGCCTTTACCTGCACGCTATTCCCCAGAAAGCCGCCGGCCACGACAGCAGCCGCAAGCAGCAGGCTCATCATGCGTTTTCTCATTCTCATCTCTGCGTCCCTCTCCTCTTATCCCATGCCTGTTAAAAAAGTCCCTGGGGATATCCTCAGGGACTTTATGCCGTTAGTTGTATTTGCGCTTTCTAGCCGCTTCCGATTTCTTCTTGCGCTTCACGCTAGGCTTCTCATAGTGCTCTCTCTTGCGGATCTCCTGCTGGATACCAGCCTTCGCACAGCTTCTCTTGAAACGACGAAGAGCACTATCTAAAGTCTCGTTCTCTTTCACGATAATGTTAGACATCTTACACCTGACCTCCCTTCAGTCCCGTCTCATATTTCGACTGATTGGGTTAATGATGGGCACGGAACTTATCTACAAATATCTAAAAAAATGTAGACAAAATCTATGCACAAAATCATTATAACAAAAATCCCCAATTCGTCAACAGTTTTTTCTATTTTTAGAACACAGTTTTTTCCTGTTCTTTTCCCGGGCAAAAGAGATACCCGACGGTCAGTGCAGCATGCCTTCCAGCACTGACGCCGCTTGAGCCAGAGCTGCCTGAATGCCGGCAGGATCCTTGCCGCCGGCCTGGGCCATATTCGGCCGGCCGCCGCCTCCGCCGCCTACCAGCTTCGCAATCCCTTTGATCAGATTGCCCGCATGGGCGCCCTGCTTCATCGCTTCCTCCGTGGCCATGGCGATCAGATTGACCTTGCCCTCCTGGGCGGAGGCCAGCACCACGGCGCCCTCTCCCAGCTTCTGCTTGAGCTGGTCGCCCAGTTCCCGAAGGCCGTTCATATCCACGCCGTCTACGCGGGCCGCCAGCAGCTTCACGCCTTTGACAAGCCTGACCTGATCCGTCACATCCCCCAGCGCTTCCCTGGCGGCCTTGCTCTTTAAGGACTCGTTCTCGCTCTGCAGCGCCCGGATATCCGCCAGCATATGCTCCAGCTTTTCCGTCAGCGTATCCGGCGTAGCCTTGACCGTGCGGGCCGCTTCCTCCAGCTTCTTTTCCACATCGCTGTAGTAGTCGAACACGCCCTGTCCCGTCAACGCCTCGATCCTGCGCACCCCTGCGGCTACGCCGTTTTCGGAAAGGATCTTAAAGGCCCGGATCTCGCCGGTATTGCCGATATGGGTGCCGCCGCACAGTTCTCTGGAATAGTCGCCCATACAGACCACCCGCACCGTATCGCCGTATTTTTCGCCGAACAGCGCCATGGCACCGGTCTGCTTGGCTTCCTCCAGCGTCATGACCTTCGTCTCCACAGGGAGGTTCTCCGCGATCTTCTCATTGACCCGGCGCTCCACCTCTGCAAGCTCTTCGGCGGTCATGGCCGCGAAATGGGAGAAATCAAAGCGCAGCCTGCCGGCGTTGTTCAGGGAGCCCTGCTGCTCCACATGACTGCCCAAAACCTCCCGCAGGGCTTTTTGCAGCAGATGGGTAGCGCTGTGATTCTTACAGGTGTCCAGACGGTTTTTGGCGTCCACAGAAAGGGTCACAGTATCTCCCAGTTTGAACATGCCTGCGGTCATCCGGCCCACATGGCCGACCTTGCCGCCCTTTAACTTGATCGTTTCCTCTACGCAAAAGGCGCCTTCCGGACAGGTGATCGCACCGATATCCCCCTCCTGGCCGCCCATAGTGGCATAAAACGGCGTCTCCTCGACGATAATGGTGCCGCTCTGCCCGTCGGTCAAAGCCTCCACCACCTCGCTGTCGGTGGTCATGGCGCTGATCGCAGAGCTGTGCTGCAGCCTGTCATAGCCCACAAAGACAGAGGTAATGGCCGGATCGATGGATTCGTAAACCGTCACGTCCGCTCCCATATAATTGGTAGTCTTGCGGGCCGCCCGGGCCATCTGCTTCTGCCTTAGCATGGCGGCGTCAAACCCGGCCTCGTCCACCTTGAAATCCTTCTCCGCCAAGATCTCCTTAGTCAGATCCAGCGGGAAACCGTAGGTATCGTACAGACGGAAAGCCTCCTCGCCCGCCAGCGTAAAGGAACCCTCCTTTGCCATCTTTTCTTCCATTTCGGAGAGGATCTCCAGCCCCTGATCGATGGTCCTGTCGAATTTATGCTCCTCCTGGGTCAGCACGTTGAAAATAAAGGCTTTCTTTTCCTCCAACTCCGGATAGCCGTCCCTGCTGCCCTCGATGACAGTCCGGCTCAAGTTCGCCAAAAATTCGCCCTCGATGCCCAAAAGCCTGCCGTGGCGGGCCGCCCGGCGGATGATCCGGCGCAGCACATAGCCTCTCCCTTCGTTGGAGGGCAGGATGCCATCGGAAATCATAAAGGTGGCGCTGCGGATATGGTCCGTGATGATCCGGATGGATACGTCCCACTCATGCTCCTTATGATATTCCTTCCCAGCCAGCTCGCAGACGCGGCTGCGCAGGGCGAAAATGGTGTCGATGTCAAAAATGGAATCCACATCCTGCACCACCGCCGCCAGGCGTTCCAGTCCCATGCCGGTGTCGATATTCTTCTGTTCCAGTTCCGTATAATTGCCGTGGCCGTCGTTGTCAAACTGGGTGAACACGTTATTCCACACCTCAATATAACGGTCACAGTCGCAGCCTACGGTACAGCCAGGCTTCCCGCAGCCGTATTTCTCGCCCCGGTCATAATAGATCTCGGAGCAGGGGCCGCAGGGGCCGGAACCATGCTCCCAGAAGTTATCCTCCTTGCCGAAACGGAAAATGCGCTCCTTCGCGATGCCGATCTCCTTATTCCAGATATCGAAAGCCTCGTCGTCCTCCAGATAGACGGAAGGGTACAGCCTGTCCGGGTCCAGCCCCACCACCTGGGTCAGAAACTCCCAGCTCCAGGCGATGGCCTCATGCTTAAAATAATCGCCAAAGGAAAAGTTGCCCAGCATTTCAAAAAAGGTCCCGTGCCGGGCGGTCTTGCCGATATTCTCGATATCGCCGGTACGGATGCACTTCTGACAGGTAGTGACGCGCCTGCGGGGCGGAATCTCCTGCCCCGTAAAGTAGGGCTTTAAAGGCGCCATGCCGGAATTGATCAGCAGCAGGCTGTTGTCATTATGGGGCACCAGGGAAAAGCTCTTCATCGCCAGATGACCCTTGCTCTCGAAAAACTCCAAAAACATCTTTCTCAGTTCATTCACGCCGTATGGTTTCATGTATTCTTCCTCCAAACCCGTGGGTTTCGCTCATGATCTCAAACATTATAGCATTATAGATGCCTTTTGGCGGCTTGTCAACCTGTAACGGGCCTGCCTTTTGCCTTTTGCCGCACATAACAGGATCTCCTTTTGCCGCGCAACGGGCTCTCCTTTTGCCGCGCCTACAGCGAACGCTCGTCTCCCCAGAAAAACAGCGCCACCGTACCGGGGCCCGTATGGGAGCCGATGACCGTGCCGATATCGTTGATCAGCACCCTGCCGTCCAGCTTCGGGAAAAGCTCCTCTACCGTTTTCGCCACCGCTTCCGCATCTTCCCGCCGATCAGAGTGGGAAATATAACATTTCCCATCGTAATCATGCCCTCCCCGGGCATGCTCTTCCATCTGCTTTATCATCGCCCGCATCACCTGCTTCTTGCCGCGGTGCTTGGTGCGCGGGATCAGCTTCCCTTCGGAGTTGACGTTTAAAAGTGGGCAGATGTTTAAAGTCTGTCCAAAAAATCCCGCCACTTTGGAAACCCGGCCGCCCCGGATGAAGCTAGTCAGATCCGTGGTGAAAAACCAGTGGTGCAGGCGCAGCTTGTTCTGCTCCAGCCAGGCTGCGTTTTCCTCCAGCCCCATGCCCTTTTTCTGATTTTCCAAAGCCTGCGTCAGCAAAAGGCCAAACCCAGAGGACGCTGCCAGGGAATCGATCACTATGACCTGTCGGCCGGGATAGGCCTCTTCCAACTGCGCCTTCGCCAGATTGGCCGAATTGACGGTGCCGGAAATGCCGCTGGACAGCGCCAGATGCAGCACGTCCCTGCCCTGCTGCAAAACGGGCTCAAACAGGGCCCGGTACTCTTCCACGTTGACCTGGGAGGTCACGGGCTGCGCCCCGTCCGCTATTTGCTTATAAAAAGCGGAAGGGCTGATTGAACTGTATAAATCATCCGGATAATCCTTTCCGTCTATCTGATAGTGAAACATCACATAGGGAACCCGGTTGTCTTCCATGAATTGCCTGCTCATATCCGCTGTGGAACAGCAGGTGATCGTATAATTTTCCATCCTTTCCTCCATTTCGGGCGCGGACAAATCCCGCTCCCAGGCTTTTTTCTTCAATTATCCTTCTTATTATAGTAAATCCGCGGTTTTCTTACAAGCTAAAACGAGAAAAAATCCGTTCGTCCGCAGATAAAAACAGGATTTTCCTTGACCCGTCCGCCGTCCGGTGCTAAACTCAGTATAGAACAAATGTTTGCTTTTCCTGCCCGGATAAAGGCTCCGGCGCAGGCTTTCTTTGAAAGGGAAAACGATATGGAACAGCTTTCATTATTTGACCATCAGAATATCAGCGCTCCTCTGGCCAGCCGCTTACGGCCCGATACGCTGGAGGACTTCGTGGGGCAGGCCCACCTTCTGGGAGAGGGGAAACTGCTGCGGCGCATCATCGACAGCGACCAGATCCCTTCCATGATCTTCTGGGGGCCTCCCGGCGTTGGCAAGACCACGCTGGCCAACATCATCGCCCGCCGCACACACGCTTCCTTCATCAATTTCAGCGCCGTTACCAGCGGCATCCGGGAGATCAAGGAGGTGATGGCCCAGGCGGAGCTGAGCCGGCAGATCGGCCAGAAGACCCTGCTGTTTGTGGACGAGATCCACCGTTTCAACAAGGCCCAGCAGGACGCCTTTTTACCCTATGTGGAAAAGGGCAGTATCATCCTGATCGGCGCTACCACGGAGAACCCTTCCTTCGAGATCAATTCCGCCCTGCTCTCCCGCTGCCGCGTGTTCGTCCTGAAGGCCCTTGAGACAGAGGATCTGATCCGCCTTCTCAACCACGCCATTCACAGCCCCAACGGCTATAAGGGCACGCAGATCGTGATCACCCACAAGCAGCTTTCCGCCATCGCCGCTTTCTGCGACGGGGACGCCCGCACCGCCTTAAATACCCTGGAAATGGCCATTACCAACGGCGAAGTGGGCCCCGGCAGCATCACCGTCACCGACGAATGCCTGGAACAGTGCATCAGCCGCAAATCCCTGCTCTACGACAAAAAAGGGGAAGAACACTACAACCTGATCTCCGCCCTTCATAAATCCATGCGCAATACCGATCCAGACGCCGCCCTCTACTGGCTGTCCCGTATGCTGGAGTCCGGGGAGGACCCGCTCTATGTGGCCCGCCGGCTGATCCGGTTTGCCAGCGAGGATGTGGGCCTGGCCGACACCAATGCGCTGACCGTGGCGGTGAACGCCTACCAGGCCAGCCATTTCATCGGGATGCCGGAATGCACCGTCAACCTGTCCGAAGCGGTGGTCTATCTTTCCCTGGCGCCCAAATCCAACGCCCTCTACAGCGCGTATGAAACCTGCAAGCTGGACGCGCAGCGCACACAGGCGGAGCCTGTCCCTTTACAGATCCGCAACGCGCCCACCAGGCTGATGGAGGAGCTGCACTACGGGGAAGGCTACGTCTATGCCCACGACACCGCCGAAAAAGTGGCTCGGATGCAATGTCTGCCCGACGCCCTCAAAGACCGCCGCTACTACCATCCCACGCAGGAAGGGGACGAGGGCGCACTAAAGGAGAAGCTGGACGCGATCCGCGCCTGGAAAGCCGGGGAATAAGGGATCCGGGCCGCGCTGTACTCTATTTTTCAGAAGAGCGCAGCGTCCCCTCCGCCGCTTCTTTTTCAATCGTATCCAGCAATACCTGCTTTGCGTAGGAAACCGCTTTTTTCACGCTGCCCTCCTCAAAGGGCACGGAAAGGTTGGCCAGCTTTAACAGGCCCAGATAACTTAAGCTGCCGCCGGCGTTGCACAGCCGCAGATAATCGGCCCAGGCCGTCTGCCTGTCCTGCTCATAGCGTTTCTTAAATTCCATGGCGCCCATGGTGGTCAGCGTGTAGTTGATATAATAAAACGGATATAGGAAAATATGCAGCTTGTGATACCAGTATCCGCCCCGCTCCATAAACTCGTCGTCCTCATAGGCGCGCCAGGGCATATATTTTTCCTCCAGCTTATGCCACTCCCAGGTGCGCTCCTTCGGCGTCAGCTCCGGATGGGCGTACATGATATGCTGAAACTCGTCCACCGCCACGCCGAAGGGCACAAAGGTAATGGCCTCCTGCAGATGGGCGAAGCGGAACTTGTCCGCGTCCGCGCCGAAGAACTGCTCCGCATACGGATAGGCGAACTGCTCCATGGACATGGAATGGATCTCGGCGATATCCGTGGATTCGTTGTAATAGGCGCTGGTGGGCTGATGGCGCATGGCCTGATAGCCTGCAAAAGCGTGACCCAGTTCATGGCTCAGCACCTGCATATCTCCGATGGTATGGTTAAAGCAGGAGAACACAAAGGGCGCTTTATAATCCGGCAGCGTGGTCATGTAACCTGTAGACGCCTTGTTCGGCTTATTTTTCAGATCCATCAGCTCATGCTCGATCATGAAGTCGATAAACTCCCCGGTCTCCGGGCTCATATCGTGGTACATCTTCCTGGCTTCCCCGATCATGTAATCATCGTCGCCAGCGGGCTGGGCATTGCCGTCCGGGAAGATAAATTTTTCATCATAGGCCATGATCTTTTCTACGCCGATGCGCTTCGCCTGGGCCTGATAAAGCTTTTCGCATAAAGGCACGATCTCCTCCTTCACCTGCCTGCGGAAAGCCTCCACCTCCTTCTGGCCGTAATCGCTCCTGCCCTGCTGCCGATATCCCAACGGGATAAAATTTTCATCCCCGAGGGCGCATCCCATGGCGTTGCGCACCTCCACCAGTTGAGAAAAGATCTCCTCCATTTCCGCTTCGTTGCCGTGATAAAAATCGGAATAGGCCCGAAAGGCCGCCTTCCTCACGCTGCGGTCAGGATCCTCAAAAAATTTCTGGATGCCGTACAGGTTATAGACATTTCCCTGAAACGGGATCTGCGCCGTCGCCATCAGCTTCTGATAACGGGTGGTCAGCTCCGCCTCCTTTTGCAGATAGGGCACCAGCGCCGGATTGAAGCTGTCCACGCTGCGCTGCAGAGCGACGAGGTACTCGCTTCCGTATTCCGCTTCCAGTTCAGCCTTAAAGGGGCTCTCCAGGATCGCCTTCTGAAACGCCAGCCCGGCCTCCATGACCGTAGGATAGGTGTTCTGGTTATATTCCAGTTCTTTCTCATAATACGGATCCGTGGTATCCAGCGTATTGCGGATGCTGCAGAGGGAAAACATAGTGGAAAAATGATCCGCAAGTTTTTCCTCCTCCTGTATCGCCTCCTTCATCTGCGCATAGGACGACGCCTGACGGATCCGTTCAGTCAGCGCCTCCCACTTCTCTTTCAGTTCCACATAATCCGGCCGGACATATTCCAGCGTCTGAAACGTAAACGACTGCATGATCCTTTCCCCTTTCTTTTTATACTTCCGTCAAAAATCCGAAAACCGCTGTCAACGTATTTATACACAGTATATCACTTTCACAGGTTTTGTCCAACAGGAATCGGGCCGTCTGGAAATACGCCGTGAAAAGATTGCCAAACGGTAAAATCCATGGTAAACTGTTTACACAGTGTTTTGGTACATTTCATCTGTTTGCTTTTCACAGGGAGGATCCCCATGGCCAGACCTTACGCTTTTTTCATCCCATTAACCCTTACCGCCCTGCTTTTTACCGGCTGCGCACAGCCTGCCCCAGAAGAAGCGCCCGTTCCCGTTTCTTCGGAAGCGGAGATGCTGGCCGTCTATGAGACTTATTCTTCCCTGCTCTTTGGGGACATGACGGTTCTGGCGGACGGCCAGGCCGAAACCTGGTGGATCCCCGATTTTCAGAGCAAGGACTTTTCCTATGAATACGCCTATCTGGATCTGGATCAGGACGGCCAGCCGGAGCTGCTCGTTCAGATGAAAGAGGAACCCGGCGGCTATAACGGGGTCTTTCATTATGAAAACGGCAAGCTGGTCTGCTGGCAAAGCGACGGGGCGGAAATGAGCAGCCAGGAATATCCCCTGGAAGACGGCACTATGGTCAGCCAGTATGATTCCAACGGCACCTGCTCCTATACGCTCTTCTCCTATCTGCCGGACGGGCAGAAAAAGGAACTTTCCCATTTGTTTCTGCGCCGGGAAAGGATCCCCGAAGACGGCACGGAGCCGTGCCCCTATTATGAGATCGACGGGAAAGAAGTCGATCAGGATGTCTTTGAAGAACGGCTGAAATCCCTGATCACGGACCGCCTTCTGGATCGTTCTGGCTGGACTTGGGTCTGAGCGATAGATTTCGTCACGCTTTTGTATTGTCCGGATTTGTATAAGGAGGAGATCCTATGAATGAGGGAACTTTCGGATTTATTATATGGGCAATCGTCGGCTGCATTATGGTCATAATTGGGATCAGAGCCTTTTTTCAAAAAAAGGCGGTGGGTTTCTGGGCAAACAGCAAGGTCTTTCCCGTAAATGACGTAAAGGGATATAACCATGCGGTCGGCAAGTTGTTTATTGTCTATGGGATCGTTTTTATTGGGTTGGGAATCCCCCTGCTCAGCGGCCAGAATTCGCCATACATTCTGTTGTCAGTCCTGGGCGTAATGATAGAAACAATTGTCATCATGGCGGTTTATAGTGTATCTATCACAAAGAAATACAGGGAGAAATAAAACGCAGAGTCCCCTTCCCCGCCGATGTGGCAAAGGCCGCGCATCCTGGTAGAATGAGCAGGGTTACTTTTATGAATCACGCAGATTTTGACCGCAATCTCATACGCAATATCATTTTGGAAAGCCAGCACTTGCTACATAAGAGCGCTGACAGTATCGAAAACATTGTATCCGACATATGCGGCCTGCAATACGACCCGAATCCTACGATACACTTGAACCAATATATCATGCTCTGGAACAGAAAGCGGGATTTCAAAGCAGAGCAATTGGATCTTGCGGCGTACAAAGAATTCAGGCTCGTGGAAACGTGGACCTTTAAACGGAATATGTTTTTTGTCCCAAGCGAAGAATATTCCCAGTATAGACACGCGACAAAGGGAATCATACGATGGGGCGAATCGGATGAAATCTGGCTTAAAAAAGGAGACAGTCCCGACGTCCGGGCCGCAGAAAAGGAGTTAAAAGAAAAATTATCGAATTTTGACGGATTGACGCTCAATCAGATTTGGGAAAAGCTGAATCTGTCTTACGAATGGCATAAGTATCGACGAGAACACGATCCCAGCTATAATTTGCCCATCTTCCGCGCCTTTTACAGAATGTGCCGCAGAGGGGATCTTTTAACCTGTGGCAGAAATCCCGGGACTTTCAGAGAACCTGTCTACATTTTAAAGGAAAAGGCAGGTTTCCATGACTGGACAGAGGATCCCATTGAGGAAAAGCAGGCGATAAAATGGGCAGTCGAAAAGCTGATAGCTTCCTTTGGGGTAACCGATCCGGTTCATCTTTCTCATATATCCGGTTATAAAACCGCCGATCTTTTGCCTGTCTTTGAGGAACTGGAAACGGAAAATAAAATATCGAAGCTTCCCTGTAAAATCGGCCGCAAATTTTATTATATCCATTCTTCCAAATTGCATCTTCTGAACGAAAATGCGCCGGATCGCCCCTACGAGGTGCGGCTGATATCGCCGATGGATACCATAGTAAGGGACAAAGCATGGCTTGAAACATTTTTCGATTACTCTTTTACTTTTGAGTACTTCAAGAAAAAAGGGATGAAATGGCCTCTCTCCATTCTTGTGGGAAACCAATTTGTCGGCTATCTCGATTGCAGGATGGACTGGAAAACGAAGAAATTTATGATTAAAGAAAGAAATATCTTCCACCCGAATTTTAATGGACATAAGGGCATTGAACTCGCAATACAGGATTTAGCCGCTTTTCATAATGCCAAAGAAATTGTTGAAACTGGGGCTACATGATAGGGAAGGCAGACAGAGCGCTCAGGCAGGGGCTGGACGTTGTGATCAATTATGTGATCGAAAAAGAATTGCCCCGCGTCCGGAAACTGGATGCCCTGCCGGGAAATTTCCTTATGGTATTTTTTCAAAAAAATTAGCCATTACAAAAAGCTTGCATCCTGCTGTCCCGTATGTTATAGTATATACATAAGAGGAACAACCGCCCACAAAGTGGTTGACCTCCCAAGTGTGCTAAATAAGCCTACCTGTCAACGGCCAAGTTAAACAAGGTAGGCTTATTTATTTTCGCTTGTTGTTCCTACTGTCTATGTAGGCAAGCAGCGCGACCAGAAATGAACCGCCCAAAAATAACAGGCTCAAAGATTCATATATATCCATTCGCACCACCTCCCTTCTCCTTCGGGTTAGGGAGGCTTATCCACCTTGCAACACGGTTGTTCCCTTATCAGATCATAACATGACCGGGCCATTCCGACAAGATATACATTCGCAAAAGGATCAATAAAACGAATTATCCGCCACGATACAAACAATGCCGCAACCCCTGGAGATTGCGGCATCGTTGACCTTTCGGCTTGATCACATTATAAGGTATCTTCAGAACTTCCCGGCCTTAGCCGCTTCTTCTACTGCCACGGCCACAGATACGGTCATGCCGACCATCGGGTTGTTGCCCGCGCCGATCAGACCCATCATTTCCACATGCGCCGGAACGGAGGAAGAACCTGCGAACTGCGCATCGGAATGCATACGGCCCATGGTATCGGTCATACCGTAGGAAGCAGGGCCTGCCGCCATGTTGTCGGGATGCAGGGTACGTCCGGTGCCGCCGCCGGAAGCCACGGAGAAGTACTTCTTGCCCTTCTCAACGCATTCCTTCTTATAGGTGCCCGCAACCGGGTGCTGGAAACGGGTGGGGTTGGTGGAGTTGCCGGTGATGGAAACGTCCACGCCCTCTTTCCACATGATCGCAACGCCCTCGGTCACATCGTTGGCGCCGTAGCAGTTCACCTTCGCACGGGGGCCGTTGGAATAGGCCTTGCGGTACACTTCCTTCACCTCGCCGGTGTAGTAATCCATCTGGGTCTCCACGAAAGTGAAGCCGTTGATCCTGGCGATGATCTGGGCAGCGTCTTTGCCCAGGCCGTTTAAGATCACGCGCAGAGGTTTCTGGCGGACGCGGTTGGCCTTTTCCGCGATCCCGATGGCGCCTTCCGCCGCCGCAAAGGACTCATGTCCGGCCAGGAAACAGAAGCACTCCGTATCCTCTTCCAGAAGCATCTTGCCCAGGTTGCCATGCCCTAAGCCGACTTTGCGCTGATCCGCCACGGAACCGGGAATACAGAAAGCCTGCAGCCCCTCACCGATCGCGGCGGCCGCATCGGAAGCCTTGCGGCATCCCTTCTTGATGGCGATGGCCGCGCCTACGGTGTAAGCCCATTTTGCATTCTCAAAGCAGATCGGCTGGATCTTCTCCACCATATGGTAAACGTCCAGGCCCGCATCTTTGGTAATCTTCTCCGCTTCTTCGATGGAAGCGATGCCATAGCTGTTCAATGCTGCATCAATCTGTTTGATGCGTCTTTCATATGATTCAAATAATGCCATTTGTCAACATCCTCCTTGTGATATTCGAGACCTGGTTATTCTTTTCTGGGATCAATGATCTTGACAGCGTCCGCTACGCGGCCGTACTGTCCGCTGGCCTTCTCATAAGCCGTAGCCGCGTCGTCGCCCTTTTTCATGAAGTCGGTCATCTTGCCGAAGTTCACGAACTGGTAGCCGATGATCTGATTGTCCTCATCCAGAGCGATGCCGGTCACATAGCCTTCCGCCATCTCCAGATAACGGGGACCTTTGGCCAGCGTGCCGTACATCGTACCCACCTGGCTTCTGAGGCCCTTGCCCAGATCCTCAAGGCCGGCGCCGATCGCCAGACCTTCCTCGGAGAATGCGGACTGGGAACGTCCGTAGACGATCTGCAAAAACAGCTCTCTCATCGCAGTATTGATGGCATCGCACACAAGGTCTGTATTCAGCGCCTCCAAAACGGTCCTGCCGGGCAGGATCTCAGCCGCCATGGCCGCGGAATGGGTCATGCCGGAGCATCCGATGGTCTCTACAAGAGCTTCCTGAATGATGCCCTCTTTAACATTCAGCGTCAGTTTGCAGGCGCCCTGCTGCGGCGCGCACCAGCCGATGCCGTGAGTCAGGCCCGAAATATCCTTTACTTCTTTCGCTTTCACCCATTTCGCTTCTTCCGGGATCGGCGCGGCGCCATGGTTTACACCCTGTGCCACTGGACACATTTCCTGTACTTCCTGTGAATAGATCATGTGAAAACTCCTTTCAATATGTAGGTAGAGTATTGGATGGCAGGATCCTGCTGCAAAACAGATAACACCCGTCATACGCTGATGCTATTTTCTCATATTTCCCGGCAAAAATCCAGCCCTTTTTACAAAAATGGGACAAATTCGGCGGCTGTGCCGCCGACAGCTTTACGTCAGGATCATTCGGTCGTTGGCAAACCTCCCGCCGCTGACCTCCTCGAATTTCTGCATAAGGTCCGAAACCTTCAGCTTCTCCTTCTCCTCCCCTGAAACATCGTATATGATATGCCCTTCGTACATCATCACCAGACGGTTCCCATGGCGGATGGCATCCTTCATATTGTGGGTGATCATCAGCGTGGTCAGATTGTCCCTGGATATGATGCGGTCCGTCGCATCCAGCACCTTGGCTGCCGTTTTGGGATCCAGCGCCGCCGTATGCTCATCCAGCAAAAGCAGCTTGGGTTTTTTCAACGTCGCCATCAGCAGCGTCAGCGCCTGCCGCTGGCCGCCGGATAAAAGCCCGACTTTGGCAGTCAGCCTGTCCTCCAGCCCCAGATCCAGGATCTTAAGCTGTTCTTTATAAAGATCCCGCTCTTTTCTGGTGATGCCCGGTCTGAGCGTCCGCGCTGCGCCGCGCCGGGATGCCAGGGCCATATTTTCTTCGATCTGCATACTGGCGGCGGTGCCGGTCATGGGATCCTGGAACACGCGCCCCAGATATTTCGCCCGCCTATGCTCCGCCAGCTTCGTCACATCCGTCCCGTCGATATAAATACTGCCCTCGTCTACGGGAAACACGCCCGCCACCGCGTTTAACATCGTAGACTTCCCCGCGCCGTTGCCGCCGATGACCGTAACGAAATCCCCCTCCTTTAAGGACAGGGACAGCCGGTCCAGCGCCTTCTTTTCATTGACCGTTCCGGCGTTGAAAGTCTTGCTGATGCTTTTGATCTCAAGCATTGCCCGCACCCCCTTTTTTCACCCTGGTAAAGTATTTGCCTTTCAGATACGGGATCGCCAAAAATACCGCTACGATAATAGCGGAAAGCAGCTTGTTATCGTTGGTACTTAAAAGCCCCAGCCACATGACGATCTGCATCACCAGATAATAAATGATGGCGCCCGCCGCTACGGAAGCCAGGCGAAACGCAAAATTCCCGTGGATCCGCCCAAAGACCACTTCCCCGATGATCACGGCAGCGAGGCCCACCACGATGGCGCCCCTGCCCATGTTGATGTCCACAAAGCCGTTATACTGGGCCAGAAACGCGCTGGACAGCGCCACAATGCCGTTGGAAAGCATCAGTCCAAGAATCTTGGTCAGATCCGTGTTGATCCCCTGGGCACGGCTCATATTCTGATTGGATCCTGTGGCGCGGATCGAACAGCCCAGTTCTGTCCCGAAAAACCAGTAAAGCACCGCTACCAGCAAAATGATGGCCACAGCGACTACAAAGATCGTATTCTTATAGAAAGGGACGTCCCTGATCCAGCGCAGGGATACCAGCAGATCGTATTTATCCAGGCTGATGGCTTGATTCGCCTTTCCTCCCAAAATACGCAGATTGACAGAGTAGAGGCTCAACTGGGTCAATATGCCTGCCAGAATGGCCGGAATGCCCATGGCCGTATGTAAAAGGCCGGTAGCCAGTCCCGCCAGCACGCCTGCCAAAAACGCGCAGAACATGGAAAACCCGACGGAATGGCCAGTCATCATCATCGCAATGCACACCGCCCCTCCGGTACACATGGTGCCGTCCACTGTCAGATCCGCCAAATCCAGGATCTTGTAAGTAATATAAACGCCGATGGCCATAATGCCCCAGACCAGCCCCTGCGCGCAGGCGCCCGGCAGGGCGTTGAAGAGCGAAACCAATTCCAGACCCACAACACATCCCTCCTGTTTTTTTGCGGCCGCAAAAGCGCTGCGGCCTTTTATCCATAAAAAATATTATAACAAAAGGGCGGTTAAATGAGAAGCCCTTTCTTTTCTCTTCCCTGCGGTCTTTTCCCCATCCGGAGATCAGCCCCGGTTTTGGGAAGCGGGCGGATTTGGGACTTTCACCCGTCAGAAACGTGCGCCGCCGGGCGCGCCACTGTCAAAAACGGCACCGGTGCAAAACCGGTGCCGCCTTTATCCTCGCTTTACTCGATGGGTTCATAGCCTTCCGGAACCGTGATGCCCAGAGTCTCACAGTTCGCCGCATTGTATTTCTTCGTCACGTTAGGAGCAAATTCGATCGGCATGGTGCTGACGTCCGCGCCGTTGACCAGGATCTCATACGCCATCTGGCCGGCCTGCTGGCCGATTTCGTAATAGCTGATGGAAAGCGTCGCAACGCCGCATCCGCGGCAGATACCTTCTTCGCCCGCAATGATCGGAACGCCTGCAGGCAGGCAGATATTATTGATGATCTCCGTGCTGGACGCCGCCGTATTGTCGGTGGGAATATAGATCACGTCGCATTCGGAAGAAGCTGTGGTAGTTACCGCCGCCACATCGTTGGAATCCGCAAAGGTATAAGCCTTGCAGGTATAGCCAAGCCCTTCCAGGCTTGCCTGTACTTCCTCAGCCTGATAGGCGGAGTTGGGTTCCGCAGAACAATACAAAAGGCCGACGGTCTTGGCGTCCGGGAACAGTTCGTTGAGCATCGCCGCCTGCTCCGCCAGCGGCGCCAGATCGGAAGTGCCGGAAATGTTGCTGCCGGTGACGCCGGTCCAGTCGTCGATCTCCAGAGCGGTGGCATAGTCCGTGATGGACGTGCCAAGGATCGGGATCTCGCTGGTAGCCGCAGCCGCGGACTGCAGGGACGCGGTAGCGTTCGCCAGGATCAAATCTACATTCTCCGCCACAAACTGGTTTGCTATGGTCGCGCAGGTAGCCGCATCGCCGGACGCGTTCTGCAGGTCAAAGGTCACCTGGTCGCCAAGAAGCTCTACCAGTTTATCCTGGAAGCCCTGGGTGGCCGCATCCAGCGCTTCATGCTGGACCAGTTGGCAGATGCCGATGTTGTAAACCTTGCCGTCCTGTGCCGCCGGGGCGTTCTCCTGTGCGCCTGCTCCAGCCGTTTCGGCCTGTGCCGCGCTCTCCGGGGCGTCCGCCGTGGAAGCGGAACCGCCGTTGCCGCCGCAGCCTGTCAGAGAGGCTGCCGTCATGGCCATCGCCATGACCAGTACTGCTAATTTTTTCATAATAAACTCCTCCTGTTCACTTTCACTCTGCCGCACTTTAACGCATGCAAGCATCGTTTATGTCATGATTGAATATACACGTTTCTTCGGGGGAAGTCAAGCAGAAAATACGGCGGCCTTGTGTGCCGCCGTATCCGGTTATTTTTTCTCCGCAAGATTGCCCTCTTCCTTGAAAATACTGTTGGCCGGGACAAAGCCCCGCACTCTGGACAGCGGATAAATATTCGTATTTCTCCCGACTACGGTGCCGGGATTGAGGACGCTGTTGCAGCCCACCTCCACGCCGTCGCCCAGCATGGCCCCGAATTTCTTTAAGCCGGTCTCCACCTCCGCTTCCCTCGTTTTTACCACCACGAGGGTTTTATCGCTCTTGACGTTGGAAGTGATGGAACCTGCCCCCATGTGCGCCTTAAAACCCAGGATGCTGTCGCCTACATAATTATAATGGGGTACCTGCACCCGATTGAACAGGATCACATTCTTCAATTCTGTGGAATTGCCCACCACGGCCTTTTTCCCGATGATCGCGCTGCCGCGCACAAAAGCGCAGTGCCTGACTTCCGCTTCTTCGTCGATGATGCAGGGGCCGTTGATACACGCGGTGGGCGCGACGATGGCGCTCTTTGCCACCCAGACGTCCTCCCCCCTCTTTTCAAACCGCTCCGGCGAAAGTCTGCTGCCCAGCTCCAGGATAAAAGCTTTGATCCCGCCCAGGGCCTCCCAGGGATACTCCGCCTTTTCAAGCAGCGAAGCGGCAATGGTTTCCTTTAGATCATAAAGATTTTCGGTCTTCATCTCTTCCAGCATATGTTGCATCCTCCTGTCAATGTGCGGACGCCGGGCGTGCGGCATCCTTGCCTTTTTTGTAAAACTGCGATACCCTGTCGAACTGCTGATGCAGAACAGACTGATTATTGAGCTGTTTTACGATATTGGTCCGTCGGGCGACGAAATCGCTGAGCTTACGCATGTATTCTTCCGCAGTGATGCTGCCTTCGGCCACGCCCGTCAGCCCCTTTTCCCAACTGGCGGTCAGAGCGGGATTCAGCAGGGGCCGGATGGAATCCGAAACCACGTCGTAAATCATCTCTCCCATCAGCGTGGGCGTAAAGATCTGGGTCTTTTTGTTCAGGGCCAGATATTCGATGGACACCAGTTTTTTCAGAATCTCCGCCCGGGTGGCGGAAGTCCCGATGCCGCTGCCCCGGATCTGGGCGCGCAGCTCTTCATCCTCAATAAACTGTCCCGCATTTTCCATGGTCAGAATCAGAGTACCGGAATTGTAGCGCTTGGGCGGCGCAGTCTCGCCCTCCCGTATAGAAAAACGCTCCAAAGAAAGAGCCGTCCCTTTTCTCAGCTTCCCCAGAATTTCCAGAAAAGCTTTGTCGCAGCGGATCTCCTCGGCGCTCTCGTCCTGTTTCTCCGCTTCCGGCCCTGCAGCATTTTCGGAAGCATCCTTTCCCTGTCCGGCCTTTTGCCGGACGCCTGCCCCTGCCACCTGCAGATAGCCTTCTTCCGCCAGCACTTTAAAAGAGGCAAAAAAACGCTCTCCCTCCGGAAGCGGCCCGGACTTTACCAGAACGGTCAGAGACACCTTCTGATAGACTGCGGGAGGAAAAAAAATGCTCAAAAAACGGCGCGCGATCCGCTCATATACCCTGGCAGAAAGGGACGACAGGGAATTGAGGGCCGAAAGGCCCTGTCCCGTCGGGACAATGGCGTAATGGTCCGTGATCTGTTTATCGTCCACATAACGGCTCCCGGGAAGCTGCCGGTAGAGACCTTCTTCCAGAATCCTGCGCGCAAAATCTGCCAATGGCGCAAAGCCAGCAAGGCCGCTTAAATTCTTCTGAATCTGTTTTGCCACCGCCGAGGACAGCACCCTGGCGTCCGTCCTGGGATATGTGGTCAGCTTCTTTTCATATAATTCCTGGGCGATCCGCAGCGTCTCGTCCGGGCTGATCTTATAGAGCCGGGAACAGTCGTTCTGCAGCTCCGCCAGATTATACAAAAGCGGCGGCCTTTTCTGCTCCTTTTTCTTCTCGCAACTCTCCAGTACGCTGGAACGGTATCCGTCTCCCGGCGTGCCCTGCGGCAAAATCCCTCCCAGCTTTTCGATGAGCGCTTTGGCGGACGCTTCCTCTTTAAAGCCGTTTTCTTTATAAAGAAGGGGCGAAGCATACCAGGCGCTCTTTTGCGCAGCACGCCATTCCCCTTCAAAAGAAGACGTACCGCCCTCCTGTCCCGGAATGCCGAATTTACCAGTCACCCGATAGAAGGGCGTCTTCACAAAGGACCGGATCTCCCGCTCCCGGTTCACTACCATGCCCAGCACGCAGGTCATAACGCGACCCACGGAGATCACGGCCCGGTCTTTTTTAAGATAGTTCTTTACGGGATCGCCGTATTTTAAAGTCAGCACGCGGGAGAAGTTAATGCCCATCAGATAATCTTCCTTTGCCCGCAGATAAGCGGCGTCGCCGAGATTATCATAGGCGGACAGATCCTTCGCCTCCCGGATGCCCCGCAGGATCTCCTCCTCCGTCTGGGAATCGATCCAGACGCGGTAACGCTTTTTGCCCCGTACCCCGGCCTCCTGTTCCACCAGCCGGTAAATATATTCGCCCTCCCGCCCGGAGTCCGTGCAGACGTAGATCGCCTCCACATCCGACCGGTTCAGCAGGGAGGAAACGATACCGAACTGCTTCTTTACCCCGGGGATCACTTCGTACTTATAGGTTTCGGGAAGGAACGGGAGCGTATCCAGGGCCCATTTTTTATATTTTATATCGTAGGCGTCCGGATAGCTCATGGTCACCAGATGCCCTACGCACCAGGTTACGACGGACTCCTCCGATTCCAGATACCCGTCCCTGCGCCCAAAATCCTGTTTCAGCGCCCGGGCAAACTCCTGGGCTACGCTGGGTTTTTCCGCGATGAAAAGTTTTTTCCCCATTTACCTTTCTGCCTTCGCCGTAATATAGCCCTTCGCTTTCAGCAGCTCCGCGCAAAGGATCGCGCCGCCCGCCGCGCCGCGCACGGTGTTATGGGACAGGCCGATGAATTTCCAGTCGTAAATACTGTCCTGGCGCAGACGGCCGACAGAAATGCCCATGCCGTTTTCAAAATCCACATCCAGGGCCACCTGAGGCCGGTTATCCTCTTCCAAATACTGGATGAACTGCTTCGGCGCGCTGGGCAACTTGAGCTGCTGCGGAAGGCCGCTGAAGGAACGCAGCTTTTCCACCAACTGTTCCTTCGTCGGCGCCTTATGAAACTTCACAAAGACTGCCGCCGTATGGCCGTTAAGCACCGGCACCCTCACGCACTGGCAGGTAATGCGCACATGATCCGCCGGCACGATCACGCCGTCTTTCACGGCGCCCCAAATGCGCAGCGGCTCCTTCTCGCTTTTTTCCTCTTCCCCGCCGATATAGGGGATAACGTTGCCTATCATCTCCGGCCAGTCCGCAAAGGTCTTGCCTGCGCCGGAAATGGCCTGATAGGTGGTCGCGATTACCTCATAAGGTTCAAACTCCATCCAGGCCGTCAGCACCGGCGCATAGCTCTGAATAGAGCAGTTGGGCTTGACAGCTACAAAGCCGTACTTCGTGCCCAGCCGCTTCTTCTGATAGGCGATGACCTCCATATGCTCCGGGTTGATCTCCGGCACCATCATGGGCACATCCGGCGTCCAGCGATGGGCGGAATTGTTGGAAACCACCGGCGTCTCCGTCTTCGCATAGGCTTCTTCGATCTTTTTGATCTCTTCCTTGGACATATCCACGGCGCTGAAAAGGAGGTCCACCCCGGACGCTACCTTTTCCACCTCGTTGACGTTCATAACCACCAGCTTCTTTACGGCTTCCGGCATGGGCGTATCCATTTTCCACCTTCCCTCTACCGCTTCCTCATAGGTCTTGCCCGCGCTGCGGGGGCTGGCGGCCACGGTGGTCACCTCAAACCAGGGGTGGTTTTCCAGAAGGGCGATAAAACGCTGCCCGACCATACCTGTCGCGCCCAGAATGCCTGCTCTTAACTTATTTTCCATTTTTCTTTCCTCCTATAACGGATCTCTATCCTCATCCATCGCGAACGCTCATTGTCCGTTCAAATATGCCTTATAATACGCCAAAGTTTCCTCCATGGCCTGCCGTCCGGGGGCCCCGGCGGTCAGCCTCCTGTCCACACAGGCCTTCAAACTGACGGCCTCGTACAGATCCTCCTCGAACAGCGGGCTGATGGCTTTCAGTTCTGCAAGGCTGCATTCCTCGATGCTCTTTTCCTGCCCGATGCAGTATAATACCAACTCGCCGATGACCCGGTGGGCATCCCGAAAAGGCATTCCCTTGCCCACCAGATAATCCGCCGCATCCGTGGCATTGGTAAATCCCTTCATCGCGCTTTTCGCCATCACTTCTTTATGGAAACGCATGGTCGCTATCATGCCGTTAAAAAGCGTCAGACAGCCCTTTACCGTATCGATCGCGTCAAAGGTAAGCTCCTTATCCTCCTGCATATCCTTATTATATGCCAGGGGGATTCCTTTCATCGTCGTCAGCAGGCTCATCAGCGCCCCATAGACACGCCCGGTCTTACCCCGCACCAGTTCCGCGATATCGGGATTCTTCTTCTGGGGCATAATGGAAGAACCGGTGGAATAAGCGTCGTCCAGCTCCACAAACCCGTACTCATTGCTGTTCCAGAGGATGATCTCCTCTCCAAAGCGGCTCAGGTGCATCATGACGGTGGCCAGCGCCGCCAAAAACTCGATCACATAATCCCTGTCCGAAACCGAATCCATACTGTTACGGGTAGGGCCGTCAAAGCCGAGAAGCTGCGCCGTATAGGAGCGATCCAGCGGATAGGTGGTGCCCGCCAGCGCCCCCGCGCCCAGTGGACAGAGGTTCATGCGCCTGCGAATGTCCTGCAGCCGGGAACGGTCCCGTAAAAACATCTCGAAATAAGCGCCCAGATGATGGGCCAGCGTGACGGGCTGGGCCTTCTGCAGATGAGTAAAGCCCGGCATATAGGTATCCAGATGCTCCTCCATCAGACGGTACAGCGTTTCTAACAGCGTCTTTAAAAGGTCGTCGGTCCGATCCAGCTCGTTTCGCACATACAGCCGCATATCCAGCGCCACCTGATCGTTGCGGCTCCTGCCGGTGTGCAGCTTCTTGCCGGCGTCTCCGATGCGCGCGATCAGATTCGCCTCCACAAAGCTGTGAACATCCTCATATTCTTCCGTGATCTGCAGCCGTCCCTGCCGGGTATCCTCCAGGATCCCCTCCAGCCCTGCTGTGATTTTGTCCTTTTCCTCTTCCGTCAGGATCCCCTGTCTGGCCAGCATCGCCGCATGGGCAATACTGCCCCGGATATCCTCTTCCAAAAAACGGCGGTCAAACGCGATCGATGCGTTGAACTGATATGCCAGCCGATCGGTCTGTCCCGTGAATCGTCCGCCCCAGAGCTGTGCCATGGCCGTCCCTCCTCGCTGTCGGCAGATCCCTGTCATTTTCGTTGTTTTCGATAGTATCATAATTTTTTCGCGGTTGCAACAAGAGCGCGCACTTTTTGTCAGTTTTGAGAGAAATTCTACACAAAAAACGACCGCTTTCATACTATATCACTATAATCAAACCCCCGATGCCGCACCTGTATTTTTGCCGGCATCCCCCGGGCCGAAGGACAAAAGCGGAGGAATCCTATGACAGACAGCATCCTGAAAATGGAGGACGTTTCCTTTTCCTACCACAACTTAAACGGTGAAACCACCGCGCTCCAAAACCTCACCTTTTCCGTCAAAAGAGGGGAGTTTCTGGCCATCGTCGGCCCCAGCGGCTGCGGGAAATCCACGATCCTGTCGCTGCTGGCGGGGCTGCTTGCCCCGGAGGAGGGCGGGATCACTTTTTACGGCAAAGACGGGAAAAAACCGGGGATCGGCTATATGCTGCAGCACGACCACCTGTTTGAATGGCGCAGCATATGGAAAAACGTGACGCTGGGACTGGAAATCCAGCACCGTCTCACGCCGGAAAACAAACGGAAGGTAAGAGAAATGCTACAAGATTACGGGCTGGAAGGCTTTGTGGACAAAAAGCCCTCCGAACTGTCCGGCGGCATGAGGCAGCGGGCGGCGCTGATCCGCACCCTGGCCCTGGAGCCGGATATCCTGCTCTTAGACGAACCCTTTTCCGCATTGGACTACCAGACCCGTCTGACCGTATCGGCGGACATCGCCCGTATCATCCGCTCGGCCCAGAAAACCGTGATCCTGATCACCCACGACCTGTCCGAAGCGGTCAGCCTTTCCGACCGGGTACTGGTGCTTACCGGCCGGCCCGCCCATGTAAAAGCCGAATTTTCCATCCATCTGACTCTGCCGGACGATTCCCTGCTGGCAGCCAGAAAAGCGCCGGAATATACAGAGTATTTTAATCAGATCTGGGAGGAACTGTCCAATGAAAACAACTGAAAACTACTCCCCCGCCCAACTGGAATTTATGCGCCGGCACAAACGGCACCATCGTTTCATCCGATATGCCCGGCTGACCCTGTTGATCCTCTTCCTCGCCTTATGGGAATTTTGCGCCGACCGGCACATCATCGACAGCTTTTTCTTTTCCAGCCCTTCCCGGGTGGCGGACTGCTTTGTTTCCATGGTAAAAGACCGGTCCCTGTTTCTCCATATCGGCGTCACGCTGCTGGAAACCGTGGCCAGTTTTCTGCTCGTCGTGTTCTTAAGCCTGCTGGCGGCCACCCTCCTATGGTATTCCAGAAAGCTCTCCGAAATTCTGGAGCCCTATCTGGTCGTCTTAAACAGCCTGCCCAAATCCGCTCTGGCCCCGCTTCTGATCGTATGGCTGGGCACCGGGATTAATACTATCATCGTCGCCGGCATCTCCGTCGCCATTTTCGGCGCCATCATCAGCCTTTATACCGGCTTTCTCCAGGTGGATCCGGAAAAGCTGAAGCTGATCACCACCCTGGGCGGCAGTAAAAAGGATACGTTTTTCAAAGTCGTACTCCCGGCCTGTGTGCCCACCATCCTAAGTACCATGAAAGTCAATATCGGCCTGGCGCTGGTAGGCGTTATCATAGGAGAATTTCTGGCCGCCAGACGGGGATTGGGTTATTTGATCATTTATGGGAGCCAGGTGTTCCAGCTTAACATGCTGATCACCTCCATTCTGATCCTCTGCGCCATCGCCATGGCCCTGTACCAGATCATCCAGTGGTTGGAACATTGCTATAAAAAAAGGATCTGAGCCTATCACTACCGGCTCAAACGCAGTTGCGTCCAAAGCCCTCCCCCTCGAAAGGGCGGCAGGAAAGTTCATCCTTCCTGCCGCCCTTTTCGTCAGCGCAACACGCCCTGTTTTTTATGCAGTGTCATCCGATGTTTCCATCGTTTCCGCCCAGGATGCTTCTGGTTCCTCTTCCGTTTCCTCCGTCGGCTGCTCTGCCTCCGTTTCCGGCGGAACATTTTCCGTCGCGGTTTCCGGCAACAAGCTTTCTTCCTGCTCTGCGCCGGTTTCCGACCCGGCAGTTTCCGGCACTTCCTGCGCGGCGGCTTCCTGCTCAACAGTTTCCGGCGCATCCTGCGCAGCGGTTTCCTGTTTTGTTTCTTGCTGCGTCTCACGACCCGATTCGATTGGATCGGCGTCCCCGGCGGTACTCTCCTGGAGTTGTTTTTGGGCCAATTCTTCCTGACGCTTTCTCTCCATTTCCTGCGCAACCGCTTCCGGCGCCCGCGGAGGTTTTTCCGCTTCAGATGTCTGCGCTACAGAAGCTACGACCTGGGTACCCGGAGTTTTATCGACCGTCCGTAATTTTTCCAAAGCCGCGCTTTCTACCGCCTCGCGGTTATAGACGATCGTAGCCCCGATGATCTGCCCTTCTGCCAGCCCGCAGGCCGCTGCATATCCGTCCGCCACTCCTTCGTCCTTATCGCAGTCTAATACCTGTCTGGAAGCGTTGAGCGGCTGATCTTCACAGTCATAAAACCAGCCCCAGTAAGGCTCGATTCCGGCCCAGTCTACCCACTCCGGGTGGCCAGGGCAGGAATCCGAATGGCTATGATAAGATTCCTCTCGGTAACAGCCCGCCTCTTTCGAATGCACATGATTGACCTGGACCGTGTAGCAGCCGCCCTGTTTGGCGCTCACCTCAGCGTGGGGATATTCCCCTGCACCGTTCACATGATAGTGGTACTCATAGGTGATAGATCCCGGAATCTCCTGAACACCGATCACGACTTTCTGGTCAATGCGCAGTATGGCGTCCCTGATCTCCGCAAACGTCGCGTTCTCGTTTACGGAAACGGCCTTTGTGAGCAATGCGGACGCCAGTCCTTTCTTACCACTACTCACAGATGTAAAAACCTGGTTAAGATCCTGTTTCAATTCCTGTTTCACCTGATCGATATAGGATTTGATCGATTCGCTGTTGGAACCGGATTGAATATTGACATCCCCCAAATGCTTGACAATCGTCTGCTGCAACTTTTCAAAGCTGGCCTGCAGGCTCTTCGTCAGTCCGTCCATGCCCTGGTTCATGCCGTTTACGCTGCCGGACAGTTTTTCATCCAGTCCGCCAAGGGCGTTTTGCAGCCCGCTGACGCTGTCCCCGATCTGACCCACGCTGGAATTTACGTTTTCCCCCAGCTTGCTCATACCGGAATCCATATTCTCTCCCAGCTTGTCCATACCGGAGTTCATATCTTCTCCTAATTTGTTCATGCCGGAATTCATATCCTCTCCCAGTTTATCCATGCCGGAATTCATGTTTTCCTCCAGCCTGCTCATGCCAGAATCCATATTCTCTCCCAGCTTGTCCATACCGGAGTTCATATCTTCTCCTAACTTGTTCATGCCGGAGTTCATATCTTCTCCTAATTTGTTCATGCCGGAATTCATGTCCTCTCCCAGCTTGCTCATCCCGGAATTCATATCCTCTCCCAGCTTATTCATGCCAGAACTGACATTCTCATCCAGGCTCTTTACGTCGGCCTGCAGGCTGTCAATGCCGGATTCCAGTCCGCTCACTCCCTCCGACAGTTCCTGCAGCCGTCCCTGCAGCATTTGATCCATTTTATCCAGTTTTGCCTGGTATTCCGTGGAAAATTTTTCCATGGAGTCCATAATCTGAGCCACATCGGATTCCAACAGGCGTTTCAGATTATTCTCCACACTGGATAAACGGGTCAGGATCTCGCTGTCGCGCCCGGCGCCGCTGTCGCTCAACTGCAAAAGCAAAGATCTTAAGCTCTCATGGGTTTGGTTCAGATTACTTCCAATCCCGTCAACATACTGCCGAACCTCTAAAACAGACTGCTCTACTTTGCGGATTTCTTCAACAGATTTTGCCGCATCCTGCTGCGACGCTACCTCCTGTTCCTCCATCGTCCGCATCATTTCCTCGATCTTCTTCAATGTCTCCCGGATCTGTCCCTGTACGCTGTTCATACTGGTTTTGAGATCCTGGATCTGCGTGGTGGTCCGCTTGTCCAGCTCCGTGACCTGTTCCGTCATGCCGGCGGCGTTTTCCGTCAGCCTGCGCTGCGTCGTTTCCACCTCCAGAAGAGAATTTTGCCGCTCCATCAACTGTGCGGTGACCTCGTTGAGCTTTTCCTGATTCTCCGCGATGCTGCCGTCCAGCTTTTCCAGATAGGCGGATGCCGTCTGCATTTCTTCCTGCATCCGGTCTTTTAAATTTTGCTGCAATTCTTCCATGGACGCGCTCTGCTGCGTCTTCCCGCCTAGCGCCCATTTAACGCCGGCAAAAAGCAGGATGACCGCAATGGCCGCGACGGCGATGCAGACAGCGGTTACCTTCCGCTGGGCCGCTCTGTCTCTTTCTCTTTTTTCTTCCGTATCAGCACGGAAGTTTTTTGAATTCATAGATTTCATGGGGCTTTCCTCCTCCCATTACCGTTTGTCCGACATTGCCTGCTGAATGTTTTGGCGAGAATTGTCGAACGAAATGTCGTGCAACAAAGGGCGGATTTTCAGGACCGTCTCTGACTCTGTTTGCACGCAAAGAAAGCGCACGTTTCATGCCTCACCTCTTACTGAAAGATAAAGGGATCTCACACGATCTGCTGAATCGACTGTGAAAAAACAGAATAGATATCCGAGAATTTCTGATGTGTCTGCATCTTATCACAAGGGGCTGATAACGTCAAGCCCTTTTTCGGTTTTCTTTTTCCCCCTTTCCTCCCTCCAAAAAGGACCGGCGCCGTTTTGTGCCGGCGCCGGCCGCTCTTCTCTTACGATCCCGTGCTGTAAAAGATACTCCTCCCACAGCGGATAGTGTTTTGCTTTCAAATGGATCTGATCGTAGGTCCATCCTTCAAAAAGATTCCCGTTTTCATCGCAGACAGCCTCATTGACGTCCAGATAAAAAATGTTTCTGTCGTCCGCCAGCGTCTGGAGTTCCACATTGCGCACTTCAATGTTGAAGTTGTTAAAGATCGGATCCGAGGCGTTTTTCTGCTCCGCCACATGCATGATCGACTGCACGAAAATGATCGCGTCCGGCTGCATCTGGCGGATCTTCATTACCGCGCTGGCATATTCCTCAAAAAAATATTCCGGCGTCCCGGTTCCCATCTCGTTGATCCCCAGCATCAGGTAGATCTTTCCGAACCGATGCTCCCCCAGCGCCTGTTCCAGAGTCTTTTTTTCCCCATCCTCCCGGATGAAAGCCTTGGAACGCTTGAACAGATCAAAGATCGTAAGAGACGTCTGACAGTAAAACGTGGCGTGTTCCGAAATCTGGCTATATGTCATCAGCCCCTTTGTCCGGGAATCCCCGATGAACAGCGCGTCGTCCATATAGGAGAGATCTACCTGGGAAAAATCGTATTTTATGTCTTCTTCGAGGTCCTGCTCCGGAACGCTCTCCTCCTGTGCAATGCCGTCTCCCTGTGAGACGCCCTCTTTTTCCGGATGAGCCTGGGCAGCCGCCCCGGTTTCTTCCTGCATCCTCTCCGAAACCTCCGCCTGAACAGTTGCTTCCTGCTCTGCCAGCGTTTCGGCAGAACGGGAAGATGTCTGTTCTTTCAGCGTTTCGACCGTCTGAGAAAAAAACTGCTCCCCATCCTTTTGCTCCTGATTTTCTGCGGGCTGCGCCATCACCATCTGCGCTGCTTCCTGTTGCGCCGTCCATGGATAGATGCCGTCTTTCGCCCCCAAAAAAAGCACGGACAATATCGGCCTTTGCAGGCTGTCCTGCTCATAGGCCCCGTAAACGCCCTGCCGGTTGGCAAACGCAATGCCGGTCAATATCAGTCCGCTGACCGCCAACAGTAAAAGCAGCGGGCATGTTTTCCACCATTTCATCCTGTGTCTCTCCTGCCTTAAAAGTTTGCATACATAAAAGGGTTATGCGCCGCGTTGGTCAACTGATACACCGAGATCCAGAACAGGACCGCCAGAAGCACGACCACGGGCGCGCTGGAGCGCCTGTCCTCGATCCGCCGTCCCACCGCCGGAACAGCGCACAGGACGGCAACCGCCAGCGTTGGGGCAAAAACGGACAGCTCCTCCATAAAATCCCCCGGATTGACAGACGATGGCGCCGCCCCCAAAAAGGGGAACAGCCGCCCAAAATAAACGCCGATCTCCGCCAGGGAAGGCACCGCGAAAACGATCCAGGTCAACGGGATCACAAAAAGCACATACAGATGGGACAAAAAGGCATGTTGTTCCAGGAAACGCCCCAACCACAGCTTTTCCGTCACCACCAGTGCCCCCAAAAGCAGCCCCCACAGGAGAAAATTGAGCCCATTGCCGTGCCAGAGTCCCGTCAGGGCCCAGACCAGGAATAGATTGCAGACCGTCCGCCGTTTTCCGGCCCGGCTGCCTCCCAGAGGGATATACACATAATCCCGAAACCAGTTTCCCAGCGTCATATGCCATCTTCTGTAAAATTCGCTGACGGACCGGGATGCATAGGGGTAATTGAAATTGCGGAGGAAGGGAAAACCGATCATCCTGCCCATCCCCGCCGCCATCATGGAATAGCCGGCGAAATCGAAATACAGCCTCAGGGAATAGGCCGCCGCCCCGAGCCAGGCTAACGGGGTGGAGATGCTTTCAAACCCAATGGTCTGGATATCATTCCAGAGAATGCCCAGTCTGTCCGCCAGCAATACCTTGGCCGCCAGCCCAAATACCAGCCATTTCAAGCCATCCTCCACCTGCCGCAGACTGATCTTCCTACAGTGCAGCCCTTCCCTTGCAGTTTGATACCGCATGATCGGCCCCGATACGATCTGCGGGAACATGCAAAGATACGCCCCAAACCTGATAAAAGAAGGCTCTGCCTTCGTCGTCCGCCGGTATACATCCGCCAGATAGGATATGCTTTTAAACGTATAAAAGCTGATTCCCAGAGGCAAAAGGAAGGATCGGTCGAGGGCGTTGGAAATCTTAAAATAGAAAAGCAGGAGCAGATTGCAGGACACGGCAATACACAAAAGCCCTTTCCTGCGCTCCGGCTTCCCCTCGCCGCTCCCCTCCTGCCGCGTTTCCCCGGCGCCCATTCCCAGGCTTTTCCCAAACAGATAGTTGACGGCGGACATGCCCAACAGGACGAAAAAATAGCGCGGCTCCCCCATCGCGTAGAAAAGAAGGCTGCCCAAAAACAAAAGCAGCGGCCGTCCCTTTTGCGGCACTATAAAAAAAAGGAGCAAAAAAAGAGGCAGGTACCGAAACAGAAACTCCAGACTGTCAAATACCAGCGTATTGAAAGTATCCAGATTTCCTGTCCCGATCCCTGCCATTTTCCATTCCGTCCTTTTGCTGACGCTGCGGCCGTCCGTATGCGCGACAGCGCTACAGCCGTTATTTCACAAGAGCATAGGTCTGCCTTGCGATCGCGAGTTCTTCGTTGGTCGGAATCACAAGCACTTTTGTCCTGGAATCAGGCGTCGATATCGCAATCTCTTCCCCGCGCTTTTTGTTGGCCTCCTGGTCGATCGTGATCCCCAGGTATCCCAGATAATTGCTGCAGATGGCGTTGCGGACGTTGACGCTGTTCTCTCCCACGCCTGCAGTAAAGCAGATCACGTCCACCCCGTTCATGGCCGCCACATAAGCGCCGATATATTTTGCCGTGCGAAGCGCAAAGGCTTTCAGCGCCCTGGCCCCCTGCGCGGAACCGTTTTCCAGATCCCTGAAATCAGAGGAAAGGCCGCCAGAAAGGCCCAGCACGCCGGATTCTTTGTTCAAAATCGTCATGATCTCGCCGATGGACTTGCCTTCCTTATTGGCGATGAACTCCAGGATCGCCGGATCCAGATCGCCGCTGCGGGTGCCCATGATCAGCCCCTCCAGCGGGGTCAGGCCCATGGAAGTGTCCACGCATTTGCCGTTCTTGACTGCGGATATGGAAGCGCCGTTGCCAAGATGGCATACAATAATTTTCAGATCTTCGTAGGGTTTGCCCAGCAGAGCCGCCGCCCGGTGGGAAACATAGTCGTGGCTGGTCCCATGGAACCCGTACCGTCTGATCTTGTAATCTTCATAATAGCGATAAGGGATCGCGTACAGATAGGCTTCCTCCGGCATGGTCTGGTGAAAAGCCGTATCGAAAACGGCCACCATGGGCACGCCCGGCATCAGCGCCTCGCAGGCGTCCACGCCGATCAGGTTCGCCGGATTGTGCAGCGGCGCCAGGTCGATGCAGTCGCGGATGGCCTGCTTGACCTCCGGCGTGATGACCGTCGCCTCGGCAAAGCTCTCTCCGCCATGCACAATGCGGTGGCCAACGGCCCCGATCTCCTCCAGACTCCTGACAACCCCCGTCTTTTCAGCGGTCAGGGCGTCCAGAACAAGCTGTATCGCTTCTTTATGGTCGGCCATCGGCACCTGCCGCACGATCTTCTCCCCGCCGGTGGGCGAGAAGGTGATCTGGCTCCCATCGATACCAATTCTCTCACATAATCCCTTCGCTGTCAACTTCTCCGTCTGCGCGTCAATAAGCTGAAATTTCAGGGAAGAACTGCCACAGTTGATCACGAGTATATTCATATCCATCCTCCTTGCCGGTCTCACATGAGCTGCGCCTGCACGGCGGTCAGCGCTACGACGCCCACGATATCCTCCCAGGAACAGCCTCTGGAAAGATCGTTGACAGGTTTCGCGATCCCCTGGAGCATCGGGCCGTAGGCTTCCGCTTTCGCCAGCCTCTGCACCAGCTTATAGCCGATATTGCCGCAGTCCAGGTTCGGGAAAATAAGTACGTTCGCCTTGCCGGCCACTTCGCTGTCGGGCGCCTTGGCCTTCGCCACCGAGGGCACCAGAGCCGCATCCAACTGCAGTTCCCCGTCCACCACCAGACTGGGGTATTCGCTGCGGGCGATCTCTACGGCTTTGGCCACCTTATCCACCAGCGCATGCTTGGCGCTGCCCTTCGTGGAATGGGACAGCATCGCCACCACGGGGCGCGCCCCCACCAGGGTCTTAAAGCTCTTGGCGCTGGTATCGGCGATGGCCGCCAGCTCTTCAGACGTGGGATCCTGATTCAGACCACAGTCCGCAAACAGGAAAGTGCCGCCCTCTCCGTATTCGCAGTCCGGCACATCCATCAGGAAGAAACCGGAAACCAGCTTCGTTCCGGGCGCAGTCTTTAAAATCTGCAGCGCCGGACGGAGCGTATCCGCCGTCGCATGGCAGGCCCCGGCCACCATGCCGTCCGCGTCGTTGGCCTTTACCATCACTACCCCAAAGGTAAGATAATCCGTCGTCAGGATCTCCCGCGCCTTCTCCGGCGTCATCCCCTTATGTTTCCTGGTTTCATACAAAAGATCCACATATTCGTCCAGCTTGCCGCCGCAGTTGTTGGGATCCACCACCCGCACGCCGTTTAAGTCCAGCTCCAGCCAGTGGGCGCCGTCCATGATCTTTTCTTCATTCCCAACCAGAACCAGGTCCGCAAGCCCCTCTTCCAGAATATGAGAGGCGGCGATCAGCGTCCTTCTGTCGTTGGTCTCCGGCAATACAATGGTTTTTCTGTCGGCTTTCGCCTTTTCTTTGATAATATCAATATAAGGCATCCCCGCACGCTCCTTTCACGATACTTTTTTCTTTCACAGGGCGCATTCTTCTCCCGCGCTCTGTAACTATTTACATCATAACATTTTGCAAAATTGTATACAAGATGTATTTTGTATAAAAATTGCACAAAATAAAGCACAATCCGGGGGCGGCTCAGAAAAAATCCCCAATGTTCCCCGGGTCCGTCCTCAGACTCTCCGGCACCTTTGTTAAAAAAACGTCAATACGCCGCCCTTTCCGGGTGAAAGCGCTTACGCTTCTGTTCCGGACGCCGGACGCATTTGGGATTTGCCATTTCCCACAGGGGCCGTTATAATGGGGTCATACCCATTCAATTTTACAAAAACAGGAGGGACTATGAAAGTCGCCGGCATCATTGCGGAATACAACCCGTTTCACAGCGGGCATGCCTATCATCTGGAAAAGACGCGCCAAACGACAGGGGCAGACTATATCGTCGCCGTCATGAGCGGCGACTTCGTGCAGCGCGGGGAACCGGCGCTGCTGGATAAATATGTGCGGACGCGGATGGCCCTGCTGGGCGGCGCAGATCTGGTGCTGGAGCTTCCGGTCCTCTTCGCCTGCGGCAGCGCCGGGGATTTTGCCGCCGGAGGCGTTTCCCTGCTGGACAAGCTCGGCGTAGTGGACTATCTGAGCTTCGGCAGCGAATGCGGCCAGACCGGCCCCTTTGAAGAGGCCGCCGATGCCCTGGCCAAAGAGCCGCCGGAGCTTTCGGAGGCCATCCAGTCGCACCTGCGCAGCGGCCTGTCTTATCCGAAGGCCCGCGCCATGGCCCTGGCGGCCAAATGCCCTTTTCTGCCAAAGGACTTTTTGTCTGCCCCCAACAATATTCTGGGACTGGAATATGTCGTCGCGCTGCGCCGCCGCGCCAGCGCCATCCGCCCTGTGGCCCTGCGCCGGGAAGGTATGTCCTATCTGGACCGGGACTGGGAGCCGGACTCTGCCTCTTTCCCCTCCGCCCTGGCCCTGCGCCTGCTGCTCCTTACGGCATCCGACGATTTGAGAAACCGACTGCGTCCGGCCGTTTTGTCCGACCAGTGGGAGCTTTGGGAAAATCTGCTTTCAAAAGATAGTTTTCTCTCTTCTTCCGATTTTACCAAAGAGCTTCGTTACCGCCTGCTGACCGATACGGCGGACGATCTGACGTATTATGCGGATGTGAGCCGGGAGCTTTCCCACAAAATCAAAAAAAGCCGTATGCGCTTTTCGGACTGGGAAGACCTGTGCGGTCTGCTCAAATCCAAAGAGCTTACATACAGCCGGATCAGCCGCGCCCTGTGCCATATTCTCCTGTCCGTCGACGCCCAGAGCCAAAAAAACGCCCGGGAAAAGGACTATGTTCCTTACGCCCGTATCCTGGGCTTTCGGAAAACCGCCCGCCCCCTGCTGTCCTGTATCCGTCAGAACGCTTCCCTGCCCCTTGTGTCCAAACTGGCGGATGCGGTCAGAACCCTGGAGGGCTTCCCCGCCCGGCTGCTGCAGCAGGACATCCTGGCCGCCGATCTGTATGAGAGCGCCCTGGCTGCCCGGCAGAACCGGCCCATGCGAAGCGAAATCTCCCGGGAACTCATCCTTTTGCCGGACGGGCTTTGAGCTGGCGGACTAAAAGAGGGGCTTCAAACAGGAGCATCACGATCCAGCCTGCCATATTTGCCCAGGCCAGGCTGGAAAATTCCAAAGAAAAAACTTTGAGCAGGATCACTACCGCCAGCACCCTCCCCAGCATATTCATAAACGTACTCTCAAGCGTCACCTTCAGATCCCCGATCCCGCGGAAAAACCCCTGAATACCGTTGGTCAGCCCCGGCAAAAGATACATGACGGCGATCAGTCTCAGATAAGAGGTGCCCAGCCTGATCACCTCCGTATTCTCCTCTTCCACGAACAATCCCATGATCTGCGGCGCCATGGACAGGATCACGGCAAGCAGCGCCGCCGAATACGCCATTTCAATAAACAATCCACCTGCAAAGCCCCTGCGGATCCGTTCCTCATGCCCTGCCCCTTTATTCTGCGCAATAAAGGTCGTCATGGCATGTCCGATATTCTGCTGGGGCGTATAGGCGAAATCGTCCACCCGGTTGACGGCCGCAAAAGCCGCCATAACGCTGACTCCCTGGGTGTTTACCACCGCCTGGATGATGGTCTTTCCGATCTGCAGGCAGACCTGCTGCAGGGCGCTGGTGCTGCCAAAGCGCACCGTCTTCCCCAAAAGGGCGCGGTCGAAGACCAGCCAGCGCTTTCCCAGGTTCAAAAGCGGCACCCGCCTGCGGATATAGACCAGGCAAAGCAGACAGCTAAGCCCCTGGCTCACCACCGTTGCCAGGGCGCTGCCTGCGACGCCCCAGGACAGCCCCGCCACAAGGAGCAGATCCAGAACCACATTCAGGATCGCGCAGAGGATCAAAAAGTACAGGGGCGTCCTGCTGTCTCCCAGCGCCCGCAGGGTATTGGCCAGCAGATTGTAAACGAAGGTGAACACCGTCCCCGCAAAAACAATGGACAGATAGGCAGACGCTTCCGGCACGACCCTGTCGGGCACCCGGATCAGATACAGCAGGGGCCGGACGCAGAGGATCATCACGACGGAAAGGACAAGGGAGAAAGCACAGCCGGCCAGCAGCGTGGTGCTGACCTGCCGCTGAAGGGTCTGATAATCCTTCGCCCCGTAATAGGAACTCATCAGGATACTGGCCCCCATGCACAGCCCGCTGATCAAAAGGATCACGATATTCATAATGGGCGTGGAAGTGCCCACCGCCGCAAGAGCGCCCTCGCCTACAAAGCGCCCCACCACAGCGGAATCCACCGCATTGTATAAAAGCTGAAACAGATTTCCCAAAACGAGGGGAATCGTAAAAGCGACCAGAGGCATCACGATGGGGCCTCTGGTCATATCGGTCTTTTTTCGTTCCATAGAATGTCCGTCATCATCAGTTCTTAAAACTGTGTATCGGCGCTGGGATCCGGCCGCCCCTGTTGACAAACGCTTCGCAGCCGTAGGGGTTGACCGGCATGATGGGAGCGTACCCCAGCAGCCCTCCGAACTCCACCGTCTCTCCTACGCCCTTGCCGATCACCGGGATCAGGCGCACCGCCGTGGTTTTCTGGTTTACCATGCCGATGGCCATCTCGTCGGCCAGGATACCGGATATGGAGGCTGCGCTGGTATCTCCCGGAATGGCAATCATATCCAGGCCCACAGAGCAGACGCAGGTCATGGCCTCCAGCTTTTCCAGGGTCAGCGCCCCTGCGTTTACCGCATCGATCATGCCCTGATCCTCGCTGACCGGAATGAACGCGCCGCTCAAGCCGCCCACATAGGAAGACGCCATAACGCCGCCTTTTTTCACCTGATCGTTGAGCAGGGCCAGCGCCGCCGTAGTACCAGGCGCGCCTACCTTCTCCAAACCGATCTCGCAGAGGATCTCCGCCACGGAATCCCCCACCGCAGGCGTGGGGGCAAGGGAAAGATCCACAATGCCAAAGGGGACGCCCAGCCGTTCGGAGGCTTCCTTTGCCACCAGTTGCCCGACCCGGGTCACCTTAAAGGCCGTTTTCTTGATCGTCTCGCACAGCGCTTCAAAATTCTTCCCCCGCACCTTTTCGATGGCCGTCTTGACCACGCCGGGCCCGCTGACGCCCACGTTAATGACCAGATCCCCTTCCGTTACGCCGTGAAAAGCTCCCGCCATAAAGGGATTGTCGTCCGGCGCGTTACAAAACACCACCAGCTTGGCGCAGCCCAGGGAATCCTGCGCAGCGGTGCGCTGGGCCGTCTCCCGGATGATCTCTCCCATCAGCTTCACCGCGTCCATATCGATGCCGCAGCGGGTGGAACCGACGTTGACGGAGCTACACACCCGCTCCGTCCCGGCTAAGGCCATCGGGATGGAACGGATCAGCAGTTCGTCCGCCGCCGTCATGCCCTTGCTGACTACGGCGGAATACCCGCCAATGAAATTGACTCCCACCTGCCGGGCCGCCCGGTCCAGCACGCCGGCGATCTTCGCAAAATCCTCTGCCGTTTTGCAGGCGGCGCTGCCTATCAGGGCGATCGGCGTCACGGAGATCCGCTTATTGATAATGGGTACTCCAAACTCCCGGGCGATCTCGTCCCCTGTCTTCACCAGATTCCGGGCCGCCGTCGTGATCTTATCATAGATCTTTTCCATGCAGCGGGAGAGGTCCGCGTCGACGCAGTCCAAAAGGCTGATGCCCATGGTGATGGTGCGCACGTCCAGATTCTCCTGCTCCACCATTTTATTGGTTTCTTCTACTTCATATAAATTGATCATGAAACCTCCCGTCAGATCCTGTGCATCTGCGCAAATATCTCTTCCCTCTGGCACTTGATGATGACGCCGATCTGTCTGCCCAGCTCCTCCAGCTCCGTAGCCACGTCCGCGAAATGCTTTTCACAGGCGCTGCGGTCCACGATCATCATCATATTGAAATATCCCTGCACGATCGTCTGGGAAATGTCCAGAATATTGATCTGATTCTCCGCCAGATAAGTGCATACCCTGGCGATAATGCCTACGGTATCATGCCCTACCACTGTTATGATCGCTTTTTTCATAATCCATTCTCTCCGTTCTGCCGTTTAAGACGGCATTCGTGTATAAAGCTCAGAAAAAAACCGGGGCAGACACGCTGCTGCGGCTGGCGATCTGAATCGGAAAATCCCCTGATTTATAGGGATTATCGGCCATATCGATCTCCAGCCGTACCGTCGCGTCCGCCAGTTGGGGCAAATTGTTCTCCTTGCTCAAATGGCCCAGGATCACGCTCTGCAGCCCGTCGTGCAGCACGGACGCCAAAAGTCGCCCCGCGTTTTCGTTGGACAGATGGCCCCTGTCCCCCAGGATGCGCTGTTTCAGATAATAGGGATATCCGCCCACCTGGAGCATATGCACGTCGTGATTGGCCTCCAGCAAAAGCACATCCATGCCTTTCAGGCATTCCACCGTATATTCGTTGAAAACGCCCAGATCCGTACAGACCGCAGCCCGCCTGCCCCCGCAGGAAAAACGGAACGCCGCCGGCTGTATGGCATCATGGGAGACGGACATGGGATTGACGCTCAGATCCTTGATGGAAAAGGCTTCGTCCGGCTCCACCGGAAAGAAGAGTTCCTCCGGCAGTTCCCCGATCCCTCCGCTTCTTCGGATCGCGGCGATGGTGCCCGGCGTGGCATAGATCGGCGTCCCGTACCGGCGGCAGAAAACGCCAAGCCCGGCGATGTGGTCGCTATGCTCGTGGGTCACCAGCACGCCGTCGATATCCTGTCCGGTCAGTTCCAGGGTATGAAGCCCCTCTTCCACTCGCTTTTTGCTGATCCCTGCGTCCACCAGCACATGGGTCGTATCCGTCCCCACATAAATACAATTTCCGCTGCTGCCGCTGGCGATGCTGCATAATCTCATCTGTACAAACCCGCTTCCTTGAGTATCTCGTCCACCTTCCTGTAAGTATCCGACAAACTGCCGCTGTTGTCAATGACTACTTTGCAGTGCGCCAGAAATTCCCCTTCGGAAAGCTGGCTGGAAAAAATCTGACCGATCTTCTCCAAAGAATACCCGCGGGAAAGCCTCAACCGCTCTTTTCGGACGTCCTTTCGCGCATAAATATACCACAGTTCGTCCAGAAGCTGTTCGTATCCGTCCTCTATCAAAAGGGCCGCCTCCACGAAAAAAGCGTCGATCCGCCGGTTTTGGCGTTCTTCTTCGATAGCGGAAAGGATGTATTTTTTCACCGCCGGATGAACGATGTCGTTCACTTTTTTGAGCATATCCTTGTCCCGGAAAATGATCCCTGCCATCTTTTCCCGCCCGATCTGACCTTCCGGGCCCAGGGCCTCTTTTCCCAGAAGCCGGATCAGCGGCTCGTAACAGGGCCCTCCCGGCTCCTGCACCAGATGGGCGACGTCGTCCGCCGGCAGGATCCGGCAGCGGCAGTGTTTTTCTATGTAGGCGAGGATCTGGGATTTTCCCGCACCCACGCCTCCCGTAATTCCGATCGTTTTCATTTTTTTCCCTATTTCGCGTCAAACCAGTTTTTGCCGGTATGCAGATCCACTTCAAGGCTGACGGCCAAATCTGCGGCGTGCTTCATCTCATGGATGAGAAGCTCCTTTACCTGTTCGGTCTCCCTACTGTCCGTCTCGATCAGCAGTTCATCGTGGATCTGCAGGATCAGCCGGGATTTTAACCCCCGCACCTTAAGCTGCTCCCAGACATGGATCATGGCGATCTTGATAATATCCGCCGCCGTTCCCTGAATCGGGGAGTTCATGGCGACCCGTTCCCCGAAGGAGCGCTGCATAAAATTGCCGGACTTCAGTTCCGGGATCGGACGCCTGCGCCCGAACATCGTCGTCACATATCCCGTTTGGCGCGCCTGCTCCACCTGCCCGTCCAGATAGCGCTTTACATCCGGATACGTCTCGAAATACTGCCGGATATAGGCTTCCGACTCCTTACGGGAAATATTGAGATCCTGGCTGAGCCCGAAAGAACTGATGCCGTATATGATACCGAAATTGACCGCCTTGGCGTTTCGCCGCTGCAGATCGGTCACTTCCTCCGGCGGCGTATGGAACACTTTGGCCGCCGTAATGCGGTGGATATCCGCGTCGCTCTTATAAGCCTCGATGAGCTGGGCATCCCCGGACAGATGGGCCATCACGCGCAGTTCAATCTGGGAATAGTCCGCGTCGGTGAACACACACCCTTCCTTTGGCACAAAGACCTTGCGGATCTGGCGGCCCAGAGGCGTGCGCATGGGAATGTTCTGGAGATTCGGTTCCGTAGAGCTGATGCGTCCCGTGGCGGTGATCGTCTGGTTGAAGGACGTATGGATCCTCCCGTCGGCCCCGATGTAGTCCGCCAGCCCGTCCGCATAGGTGGATTTGAGTTTGGTCAGCCCTCTGTACTCCAGGATATCCGCGATAATGGGATGTTCCGGCGCCAGCCTCTCCAGAATATCCGCCGCGGTGGAATAGCCCGTCTTTGTCTTTTTCCCGCCCTTTAATCCCAGCTTTTCAAACAGGATCTCTCCCAGTTGTTTGGGGGAATTGATGTTGAAATTTTCTCCCGCCGCCTCGTGAATGGATCTCTCCAGTTCCCCGATCCGTTCCACCAGAGCGTCGCCGTAGGACTTAAGCTCCTCCCGGCGCACAGCCACCCCTTCCCGTTCCATCTCATAGAGTACCCGGGTCAGGGGCATCTCGATCTCTTCAAACAGCTCCCACATGCCGCTCTCCTGCAGCTTCTGCGTCAACACGCTCCTGGCCGCATAACAGACCAGGGCCGCATATCCGGCATAGGAAACAAAGGACTCTGTCTTCTGCTTAGCCGCCTGGGCATAGGAAAGCTTATCGAACAACTGCTTACGGCCGGGCAGCATCCGCCCCAGATATTCCCTGGCCACATCCTGCACGTCGTAATCGTTTTTCAGAGGGTTGAGCAGATAGGCCGCGATGGACACGTCAAACAGCCCCTGGCTGCCGCAGATTCCGCGGCCTTTTACGTCCTCCTCTTCCGAAAGCAATATGCGATAGGCCCTTTTCACAGAAAAAGAGCTGAGCGCCTGTCCGCTCCGATACAGTGCGGCCAGTTCCCCGGACAGATAACGGGGCGTTAATCCCCCTCCCGAAAGGAACACATAGACCGTTCCTTCCCCCAGGCACAGGGACAGGGCCGTCAGCTCTTCCCTGCTTTCGTCTTCCGGGATCCAGAAGGCAGCGGATTCTGCCTCCCGCGCCTTTCGGAAAATCTCTTTTGCCTTCGCTAGATCTGAGATCCGAAAGAAACGCTCCGATTCCGGGCCCTTTTCTCCTGCTTTCTCCCCAAAACGGGCCAGCATGCTCTTAAATTCCAGCCGTTGGAACAGCGCGTAAGCTTCGGGGGTATAAAAATCCTTTACCCTTGCCTGCTCCCAATCCAGCTCGATGGGGCAATCCACCCGGATGGTGGCCAGCGTCCGGCTCAAATATGCCAGATCGCGGTTCGCCATCAAAGACTCCCGAACGGCCTTTTTGGGCACTTCCTCTACATGCTCGTAAAGACGATCCAGATCGCCGAACCGGATCAAAAGCTCTGCAGCCGTCTTTTCGCCCACCTTGGGAACGCCGGGGATATTGTCCGCCGTATCCCCCATCAGGGCCTTCAGATCGATAAAGCCCTCCGGCGTGACGCCATACTTCTCCTCCACATCCCGGGCGTAATAATCTTCTACCTCGGTGCGCGCCCCTTTGGTCTTGGGAATGCGGATCTTGATCCTGTCCGTGGCGATCTGTAAAAGATCCCTGTCGCCGGAAACCAGGGACACCTCCATCCCCTCCTCCTGCGCCCGCTTCGCCAGCGTTCCCAGGATATCGTCCGCTTCAAACCCCGCCTGTTCTACGATCCGGACGCCCATTGCGCGCAGCACGTCCTTCATCACCGGCACCTGTTCATGCAGTTCTTCGGGCATGGGCTTTCTGGTCCCTTTGTAATCCGCATAGATCTTATGGCGGAAAGTGGGTTCTTTCCTATCAAAGGCTACCACGATATAGTCCGGCTTTTCTTCCTCCAGGAACCGGAACATGATATTTAAAAACCCGTGGATCGCATTGGTATGCAGTCCCTGGGCAGTCGAAAGATCCGGCACCCCATAGAAAGCCCGGTTCAAAATGCTGTGTCCGTCAAACAGGATCAGTTTCCCGCTCATGATCTCTTATCCCTCCATGCCTTTTTCAGCGCTGACGCTTCCGGCCATCGCCCATACCACCGCCGCTCATACCACCATCGTCAGCAGCACCAGCAAGGACAGCAGGAGCGAAATGGCTTCCGTGGCGTACAGAACGCTGCGCAGAGAAGTCAGAATATCCAGATGCCTGCGCTCCGTCGCCAGCCTGGTCTTTAGTTCCCGGTTTAAGTCAAAGGTATCCCCGTTTTCCAAACGCTGCATGCCTGTGGTCACCAAAAACTGGATGCTCAGCTCCTCCAGGCAGGAATCGCAATGCTCCAGATGGGAAAGGAACTGCCCTTTCGTGCGGTTATCCAGGGAATCCTTTAAGAAGGGGACGATCAGTTTTTCTTCCTGCTTACAGCTTAGCTCCATCCTGCCAAACACCTCTTTTTCTTTCCGGCCCTGCTTTTTCTCTGCGTCCTTACGCTGCGGTCAGGCCGACAGGACCGCCTTGCGTACCGGCAGTATCTTGGAAGGGAGGACGGAAAGGATATCCACCCCCATTTCCAGAAACCGCCCGGTCATCTCCGGATCCGCCGCCAGCTCCCCGCAGATCCCCACCTGGATCCCGGCCTGATGGCCGCTGTCCACCGTCATCTCGATCAGGCGTAAGACCGCAGGATGTTTTGCGTCGAAATACCGCTCCAGTTCCGGATTCTGCCGGTCCATGGCCAGCGCATACTGCGTCAGGTCATTGGTTCCTATACTGAAAAAATCCGCTTCTTTCGCCAGTTCCCGGCTCATCAGGGCCGCCGCCGGCGTTTCGATCATGACGCCCAGGGCAAGGGGGCCGAAAGGGATTCCTTTTTTGGCAAGTCCATCCCGGATCTCTTTCAGGATCCCTCTGACCTGCCTGACTTCCTCCGGCGAAACGATCATGGGCAGCAAAACGCCGCAGTTTCCATAGGCGGCCGCCCTGCAGATAGCGCGCAACTGAACCCGGAACACTTCCTCGTGTTTTAGACAGAACCGGACCGCCCGGCAGCCCAGCGCCGGATTTTCCTCTTCCGGCAGTCCCATATAGGGTTCCGACTTATCCGCACCGATATCCAATGTGCGGATAGCCACCGTCCTGCCTCCCATACGCTGCAGCGCGTCCCGGTAGACGGTGAACTGTTCCTCTTCCGACGGCCAACCGTTCTTTCCCAAAAACAGAAATTCGCTGCGGAACAGGCCGATACCGCCGGCGTCATTATAGATCGCCTGCTCCACTTCCTTCAGGCTTCCCACATTCGCATAAACGCCGAGACTTCTTCCATCCTTACTGACGGCGTTTTGTCCCACCAGGCTGCGCAGCGTCTCCTGCTCCTTTTCATAACGGCGCTTCCTTTCCCGCATCTTCTCCAGCGTACCAGGATCCGGGTCCAGAATGAGTTTTCCCTCCGAGCCGTCCGCTATGGCCAGCATACCGTCGCATTCCGCCATCAGGCTGATCCCGGTCTGCACCAGCGCAGGGATATCCAGGGACCGGGCCAGGATCGCCGTATGGGAATTGACCGCCCCCTTTTTTAAAACCAGCGCCAGCAGCCCTTCTGTCTCCAGGCGCATGGTCTCGCTGGGAGACAGGTCTTCCGCCAGCAGGATGGCAGGAGGCTCCAGCCGGATTCTGTTTTCCTCCACCCCTTCCAAAAGGCGGACCAGCCTGCCGGAAACATCCCGCACATCCGCGCTCCGCGCCCGCATGCCGGCATCTTCCATCGCCGCAAAGGTATCTGCAAAGAGGATGCCCGTGACAAAGACCGCGTATGCCGCATTCACCCGTTCTTTCTGGATCATGCTGCGGATACTGCCCAGATAGGCTTCATCCTCCAGCATCACCTTGTGGGCGCGAAAAATCGAGGCCCTGGCTTTTCCCGTCTTCGCACAGGCTTTCGCATACAGCCCCTCCAGTTGATCTGCAGCCGCTTCACGGGCGCGTTCTAACCGCAGCAGCTCGCCGGGCACATCCTTTATCTCACAGCGCTCTACGCCAGGATCCCTGCCGCGGTATACGCAGATCCTGCCGATGGCAATTCCCCCCGAAATGCTTTTCCCCTGATAAATCTCCATTTTCTTACCTGTCCGATCCCGTACAACCCCGTCAGAATCCCTGCGCCAGCTCCTCCATTTCATCCAGCAGCGAAGCAAACAGGGAAAGGGCCGCGCGCACCGGTTCCGCCGTCCGCATGTCTACACCGGCCCCCTGCAGCAGGCTCACCGGATCCTTCGAACAGCCGCCGGACAAAAACGCCAGATAGTCCCTGACCGCAGGTTCCCCTTCCGAGAGAATGCGCTCCGACAGCGCCATAGCGGCGGAAAATCCGGTAGCGTACTGAAACACATAAAAATTATAATAAAAATGCGGAATCCTGGCCCATTCCAGATCGATCTGGCTGTCGACCTTTACATCCTTCCCATAATAAAAACAGTTCAATTCCCTATACATCCGGCACAGCATCTCCCTGGTCAGGCACTCTCCCCGCTGGCTGGCCGCATTGATCTGCATCTCGAACTCCGCAAACATGGTCTGGCGATAGAGCGTCGTCCTGAACTGCTCCAGGAAATAATTGATCAGGCTGGCCCGCACCCTCCTGTCTGTGGTCCTGCCCAGCAAGTGCCGCATCAGAAGCGCCTCGTTACAGGTAGAGGCCACTTCCGCCACAAAAATCCTGTACCTGCTGTCCACCGGCCGCTGATACCTGTTGGAAAACCAGGAATGCATGGCATGCCCCATTTCATGCGCCAGCGTAAATTCCGAGTCCAGGCTGTTGTTATAATTGAGCAGCACATAGGGATGCACCCGCTGCCCCGAGGAATAAGCGCCGCTGCGTTTCCCCCGGTTTTCGTAAATATCGATCCAGCGGCTCTGAAAGCCCTGCTGCAATACGCTGCGATATTCCTCTCCCAGCACGGAGACAGCGTCCAGCACATCCTGTTTCGCCCTGTCAAACGGCACCTCAAGATCTGCGTCCGGCACCATGGGAGCGTAGAGATCATACATATGGAGTTCTTCCACCCCCATCAGCTTTTTGCGCAGCCGCATATACCGATGCAGATAGCCGATGTCCTCATGCACTGCCCGGATCAGATTTTGATACACAGAAACCGGCACATTGGTGGCGTCCAGGGACGCCTGCATGGTATCTTCATACCGACAGTTTCTGGCATAAAATTTCAGTTGATTGACCTGCGCGTTCAACAGGGCCGCCGCCGTATTCTGTATCTTTTCATACCCTGCGTACAGGGATTCAAAAGCGCTTTTGCGCAGTTTCCGGTCGTTTTTCTCCATGAAGGAAAGGAAACTGCCTTCGGTCACCTCATGGGCCTCTCCCCTTTCATCCAGGGCCGGCGCAAAAGTCAGATCCGCATTACACAGCATTGCATAAACCGTCTGCGGCGCGTCCGCCATCTCTCCTGCGTCCGCCAGCAGCTTTTCCAGCTCCGGAGCAAGCACATGCTCCTTTCTGCGCCGGATTTCGCCGATACTGCGCCGATAATCCAAAAGGCCCGGCTGGCGCTCATAAAACGCGCTCATTTCCTCTTCGCCGATGGTCAAAATCTCCGGCCCCTCAAAGGCCAGCAGCCCCTCGCATTCCACCCACAGGCTGCGCGCCCTGGCATTCATCTCCTGTCCCCTGGGCGCTGTCGTGTCCTGGTCGTGGCAGAGGGAAGCATATCCGCTCACATCCCTCATAAGGCCGGTCAGTTCCTCCTTCAACCGGCAAAACGCCAGCAGGCTGTCCGGATCATGCAGCTTTCCGGCATAGCCTGCCGCCTCCTGCGCCATCTCTCTGACCTTGCCGCAGGACATCTTCCATTCCTGATCCGTGGCAAAAATATCCTCCACAGCCCAGGTGTTCTCCTTCGGCACGTCGCTGCGCGCCGGGATCTTTTTCTCGTTATCCATTTTACAATCTTTTCCCTCCTTCATTCAGCGGTTTCTCTTTTCGTCTGCATCCATTTTAGCATAAACTGGAAATTCTCACAATGCCCTGCCGGGATTTCCTGCCGGCAAAAGAACAGGCCCCTTTTCAGGGGCCTGTTCTTTTATTATAGAAAGGAAGAAAAATGAAAAAGTTTTGGCTTTTGCTTTTACAAGTATTATCTTACATGGGGAATATGAGTAAACTTTGATTAAATTATGTATTTTTTGTAAACTTTTCATGTCCTGTCTGCGCATAAAAGGGCCGGACGAAAATTCCTTTTCCGCCCGGCCCTCTGATACGATCTTATGGGGCTATGCTTACATCATGCCCATTCCGCCTGCTCCGCCGGCCGGCGCTGCAGGGGTCTCTTCCTTAATATTGGCAACCACGGATTCGGTGGTCAGCAGCGTGCTGGCCACGCTGGTGGCGTTCTGCAGAGCGCTTCTGGTCACCTTGACAGGATCCAGGATACCGGCCTTGATCATGTCCACATACTCTTCCTTGAGCGCATCGAAGCCAACGCCTGCCGCCGCTTCTTTAACCTTGTTGATGATCACGCTGCCCTCTAAGCCCGCGTTTGCCGCGATATAGTACAGAGGGGCCTCCAGCGCTTTCAGAACGATCCTGGCGCCGGTCTTTTCATCGCCCTCCAGCTTGTCGGCCAGAGCGGCCACATCCTTGGCGGCGTGGATATAAGCGGAACCGCCGCCAGCGATAATGCCCTCTTCCACTGCCGCACGGGTCGCTGCCAGAGCGTCCTCCATGCGCAGCTTCGCTTCTTTCATCTCAGTCTCGGTGGCCGCGCCAACGCGGATCACCGCTACGCCGCCGGCCAGCTTCGCCAGCCTCTCCTGCAGCTTCTCCTTATCGAAATCGGAAGTGGTCTCTTCGATCTGCTTCTTGATCTGGGAAATCCTGGCCTGGATCGCGCTGCTGTCGCCCTCGCCGTCCACGATAATGGTGTTCTCTTTCTGGACTTTCACGGACTTCGCGCGGCCCAGCATGCTCAGATCCGCTTCCTTAAGCTCCAGACCCAGCTCGGAGCTGATGACCTGGCCGCCGGTCAGGATCGCGATATCCTCCAGCATGGCTTTCCTTCTGTCGCCATAGCCGGGAGCCTTCACCGCCACTACGCTGAAGGTGCCGCGCAGCTTGTTCACAATCAGGGTGGTCAGAGCTTCGCCCTCCACATCCTCCGCGATGATCAGAAGCTTCGACCCGGACTGTACGATCTGCTCCAGCAGGGGCAGGATCTCCTGAATGTTGGAGATCTTCTTATCCGTGATCAGGATATAGGGGTTATCCAGCGTCGCTTCCATCTTATCCATATCCGTCGCCATATAAGCGGAGATATAGCCTCTGTCGAACTGCATGCCTTCTACCAGATCCAGTTCGGTCTTCATGGTCTTGCTCTCTTCGATGGTGATCACGCCGTCATTGGAGACTTTCTCCATGGCGTCGGCTACCATCTGGCCCACCTCGTCGCTGCCGGCGGAAATCGCCGCCACTCTCGCGATATGGTTCTTGCCGTCCACGCTCTGGCCCATCTTCGCGATGGCTTCTACCGCACAGTCGCACGCCTTCTGCATCCCTTTTCTCAGGATGATCGGATTGGCGCCGGCCGCCAGATTGCTCATACCTGCGTTGATCATCGCCTGTGCCAGCACAGTAGCGGTGGTGGTTCCGTCGCCCGCCACATCGTTGGTCTTGGTCGCCACTTCCTTCACAAGCTGCGCGCCCATGTTCTCAAAAGCGTCTTCCAGTTCGATCTCCTTGGCGATGGTCACGCCGTCGTTGGTGATCAGCGGAGCGCCGAAGGATTTGTCCAGCGCCACGTTGCGGCCTTTCGGGCCAAGGGTGACCCTTACGGTATCCGCCAGTTTATTGACGCCCACTTCCAGGGCGTTGCGCGCCTCCGCGCCGTATTTGATCTCTTTTGCCATGATAAAAAACCTCCTTTATGCTTATGCTTCGACGATCGCTACGATATCAGACTGCTTCACGACGATATACTCTTCTTCTTCCAGCTTCACTTCCGTGCCCGCATACTTGGAATAGATGACCTGATCGCCGACCTTGACTTCCATCTTCACTTCCTTGCCATCGACCATGCCGCCGGGGCCCACCGCGATGACTTCCGCCTGCTGGGGTTTTTCCTTGCTCTGGCCGGGAAGCACGATCCCGGATTTGGTCGTCTCTTCCGCTTCCAACTGCTTTAATACGACTCTGTCGCCTAACGGTACTAACTTCATGATTTCAGCCTCCTTATATCAATGTTTTCCTGCTTTCGTGTTTTGTTAGCACTCTTTCTTGTCGAGTGCTAAACACTATCTGTATATTAGTTTCGTTTCCATCATTATGCAACACGAAATAACTTTTCAAATCTCCCGTGATCTCTTTTTTTCTCTTGTTTTCTCTTTATATCTCTTTTTCTCTTATTATATCCAAAAAAATGCAATTTCATACTTTTTTTAGATTTGCCAAAATGCCTGCATTTTATGGCATATTCGCCCGGAATGCGCAAAGAAACCCCGGAATGAAAAAACTTCACTCCGGGGCGCTGTTTCTTTTGGCTCAGACTCTGGACAGATATTCTCCGGTCCGGGTATCGATCTTGATCACATCGCCTTCATTGACGAACAGCGGCACATATACCATCGCGCCGGTCTCCACCGTGGCGGGCTTGTTGGCGCCGGTGGCGGTATCTCCCTTAAAGCCCGGCTCCGTCTCGGTGATCGCCAACTCCACGAACAGGGGCGGCTCCACCGCGAAAACGCTGCCGTTGTGAGAACAGATCCTGCAGGTTTCGTTCTCCTTGACAAACTTCAGAGAATCGCCGATCGCGTCCTTGTTCAGAGAGATCTGGTCATAAGTCTCCATATCCATGAAGGTATAAAGATCGCCGTCGTTGTAAAGATACTGCATATCCCTTCTGTCGATACGGGCGGTAGGGCACTTCTCGGTCGGGCGGAAAGTCCGCTCCACCACGCCGCCGTTCTTGATATTCTTCAGCTTTGTCCTGACGAAAGCCGCGCCCTTGCCGGGCTTTACATGCTGGAATTCGATGATCTGATAAACGTTTCCTTCGTACTCAATGGTGACGCCGTTTCTGAATTCTCCTGCAGAAATCATAGTATATCTTCCTCCTGATTGAAAGTCACAGTATAACCTTCTACCAGTGTATCCTAAAAGCCGCCATTTTTCAACCACTTTTTTTGAAAAAGAAGAAGCGTCTCACTCGGCGGCAAGCTCCAGTTCAAACCAGAAGCAGACGCCGTCCTCGTAGTTGGTCACGCCGAACGCCTGGTGCATGGAATCCATAACGGCCTTTACGATGGAAAGGCCGATGCCGCTCCCGCCGTATTCCCGGGTGCGGGCCTTGTCCACCTTGTAAAATTTCTCCCACAGATGCGGCAGCGATTCCTCCGGGATCGGCGTGCCAGTATTGAACACGTTGATCCTGGCATGCCCCTCCCGGCAGAAGATCCGGATGTCGATCCGGCGCGCCCCGCTGCAGTGATGGACCGCATTGCTGAAATAATTGGTCAGCACTTCCTCCGTCATGAACTCGTCGCCCCAGACGAAGATCGGCTGCTCCTGGGAAAAATCCACCTCGATCTGCTCCTGTTGGGCCAAAAGCCGGGCCGACTGGAGATAATTGGCGATCAGGGCGGTAATGTCAAACCGCTCCATCGTCACCTGATCGCCGCCCGATTCCAACTGATTGAGGGTCAGCAGCTTCTTCACCATCTCGTTCATGCGAGCCGCCTCATCCACGATGACGCCGCAGTAAAACTGCATGCTCTCCGGGTCGTCCCCAAGCCCCTCCTGCAGCCCCTCCGCATACCCCTGGATCAGGGCGATGGGCGTCTTGAGTTCATGGGAAACGTTGGAGAGAAACTCCCTGCGCATCTCGTCGATCTGCTCTTTCTTCTGAATGTCCCGCTTCAACTCATTGTTGGCGGTCTTTAATTCGGAGATCGTCGTCTCCAGGGTATCGGAGAGTTTATTGATATTTTCCCCCAACAGGGCGATCTCATTATGGCTCTTCCCCTCATACCTGGCCTCAAAATCCAGATGGGTCATCCGCCGCGAGATCTCCGCCAACTGCAGGATCGGGCTTGTGATCCTGCGGGAAACAAACCAGATGATCACCCCGCTGGCAAGCGCCGCCAGGATCCCCACATAGGCCAAAAACTGATTGGCAATGCGCACGCTGTCCTGGATCCCCTCCAGCGCCGTCCGGATCAGGAAAAAATCCTGATTGCTCAATATACCCCATATTTCGATATATTCCATTCGGGTCATCGTATCCCCGATACGCTGGATCACATAACGGTCCGTCTCCTCCATGACCTGGGACTGCTCCCTGGACTGCATGAACACATGCTGCAAAAGCTGTCTGCGCATATAATCGGAGTCGTTCCCGGAGATCTTCACCGTCCGGGAATTGGCGTCCACCACCAGCACGGACAGGTTATATTTCGCGCAGCTTTGCTGCAGCGCCAGGTCATAGTCTTCCGAATCCAGCGTTCCCTCGTCCACGGCCCGCTGCAGCTCCCTGTAGACCTTCAGCAGCACATCCTGCTTGTTGCGGATGTAGTACCGCTCCAGAAGGGTATTGTTCACAAACCAGTTCAGCAGGATGGTTCCCGCCATCAGGCCGATAAAGATGGCGGCAAACTGCCTGCGGATCGAATCTCTCATGATCGCTTCATGCCTCAAACTTGTAACCCATGCCCCAGATGGTCTTGATCTGTTCGCCCCTGCCGCCCAGCTTGCTGCGCAGTTTCTTGACGTGGGTATCGATCGTGCGTGCGTCGCCGAAGTAATCGTAGTTCCAGACGTTATTCAGGATCTTCTCCCTGGACAGCGCGATCCCCCGGTTCTCCAGGAAATAGGACAAAAGTTCAAATTCCTTATAGCTTAATTCCACGTCTTTGCCGTCCACCTGCACCATATGGGCCGCCTTATCCATCCGGATACCGCCCGCCTCCAGGATCTGATCTTCCCCCGCCGCGCCTGCCGTCCTGCGCAGGATCGCTTCCACCCGGGCTACCAGGATCCGGGGGCTGAAGGGCTTGGAGATATATTCGTCCACTCCCAGGTCAAAGCCCTGCAGCTCATCCTTTTCGTCGCTTTTGGCCGTCAGCATGATAATGGGGACTTTGGAATAGCTTCGGATCTCCCGGCACACCTGCCAGCCGTCCATCTTCGGCATCATCACGTCCAGGATGATCAGGGCGATCTCTTTATCGGAAAAAAAGAGATCCAACGCCTCGCTGCCGTCTCCCGCTTCCAGCACTTCGTAATTCTCCCTCTGCAAAAAATCCCTTACCAGCTTGCGCATCCGGCTTTCGTCGTCCACCACCAGAATTTTTCTTTTTTCCATATCCCGTTCCACTCCCCTTCCAACAGCGTAAATTCCGCCCTTTTTCATGAGTATACCAGGAAATTATGTATAAAATGTGACGGAATGACAAAAAACATTTTCCGCTATAGCTGCATCCGTTTCCCCGCGAAAAACTCCTCCACCCGCTTCATGATCCAGAAATAGGCCGGGAACAGGAACAGATCCGCAAAAACCCAGGCCAGCGGATTGGCAAAGCACACCGCCGTGAAGCCGAAAGCCGGCACCAGCACCATGCCCGCCAGCCCCCGGGCCACCATTTCGCTGACCCCGGAGAAAATGGCCAGGGAAGAATAGCCGATGCCCTGGATCAAGAACCGCACGATATTCACAAAGGCCAGCGCGCAGTAAAAGGCGCTGTTACAGATAAGCATTTGCCGGACGTTGTCCAGGATCGCGGTCTCTGTTGGATCCACAAACAGGCAGGCGATCCTCCGGCCGAAGAAAAAAAGCACCGCAAAGGCTGCCGCCGCATAGATACAGCCCATAATATTGGCCTCCCGCAGCCCCTGGCGGATCCGGTCCGCCCGCTTCGCCCCCATGTTCTGTCCGGCGTAAGTAGCCATGGTGGCCCCCAGGGAATCGAACACGATGCTGAAAAACATGCTGATCTTGCCTGCCGCCGTCACCGCCGCCACCGCCGCGGAGCCGAGCATATTGACCGAGCTTTGCAGGATTACGCTGCCGATGGCCGTGACCGAATACTGCAGCCCCATGGGCACGCCCATGGTCAGAAGCCGGATCATCATCCGCCGCCTGGGCCGCGCCTCCTGACCATTCATCCGCAGGATCTCAAATCGGCGGATCATAAAGATAAGACAGCTTACGCCGGCCACAGCCTGAGAGACTACGGTCGCCACGGCGGCCCCCGCCACGCCCATGTGCAGCACCAGGATACAGAACAGATCCAGCACAATATTCAGCCCCGCAGCCAGCGTCAGAAAATAGACCGGCGTCCTGGAATCTCCCATGGAACGGATGATCGCCGAAGTCAGATTATACAAAATCGTCACCGGGATCCCCGCAAAAATGATCACGATATAGCGGTAGGAATCCTCGATGATGTCCTCCGGCGTCCGCATCCAGACCAGGATCTGACGGCACAGGGCCACCGTAAGGACGGTGATGACTACCGCCGCAACCGTTCCCAGCCAGGCGCTGTTGGCAACATAACCGCGAAGCCCCTTTTCATCCCTCGCGCCGAAGCGCTGGGAAATAGGGATGGAAAAGCCGCTGCAGAGCCCCATACAAAAACCGATGATCAGAAAGTTGATGGAACCGGTGGCCCCTACCGCGGCCAGCTTGGTCACGCCCAGGAATTTGCCCACAATGACCGTGTCCACCAGGCTGTAAAACTGTTGGAACAGATTTCCCAAAATCAGGGGGACCGCAAAGCTTAAGATGAGCTTTCTAGGGCTCCCCTGCGTCATATCTTTCACCATGAAAAAAATCTCCTTTCGCATTTCCAACAAGCATATATAACACGCCTGCCGCAAAAATGCAATGGAGATTTTTTGCGTCTGCCCTACTTTTTTGCACTGCCGTTTGGGAAGCGTCCCCGCGTCCTGCGATCTTCCAAAAGCGTTCGGCCCTAACAGCACATAAACATCCTGCCGCCGCAGCAAAGATTGCAGACAAGGTTCGCCAGACAAAGCTTCCAGCAGAAATTCCCGCCGGGGGCCGCCGGCATTCCGCCGTAGCGGTCCTGGCGTCCCGTATACCAGGCGCCTCCCGCCTCCATCCGGTTCTTCCAACTGGAATACTCTGGGTTCTGCGGCTCCATGGACGCGGCCATCCGGGCCTGCTCCAAAGCCGCCGCGTTATTGCCCACTCCCTGGTTTGCCACCGAGCTGTAATAATACCAGGCGGCGGTGCGTTCCGAAATGCTGTTCAGCACGTTCAGCGCTTCCGTAAAGTGGCGGCTGTTGATATAGTTGGCGGCCGCCCTCATATGGATCGTGTAGGGATCGTCCCCCTGGGCGTCCCCATAGCCCGCCCTGCGCTGTCCGTAGCTTCCCTGGCCGAAACCGCCGAAGCCTCCGAAAAACTCATCAAAGAAGTCGTCAAACCCGCCGTAGCCGCCTGCATAACCGCCGCCGGGACTGCCCGTATAGCTGCCCGAAGCGCTACGTCCGTCTTCATAGGCATAGCCGCTTTCGCCCCGTTCCTTCTCCTTCATGATCTGCTGATACGCCTGCTGGATCTCCTTGAACTTTTCTTCCGCCTGCTCCTTGTTCGGATTATTGACGTTGGCGTCCGGGTGGTAGATCCGGCTCAGCTTCCGATATGCTTTTTTCACTTCCTCCTCGGACGCCCCCCTGGGAACGCCGAGTACCTGATACGGGTCGCGCATCTTTACCTCCATGCCGCAGGCCAAAACGCCGGACGGCAAAAACCTCTGTCCGCCCTACCGCTTTTCCTTTTTCTTCTGCAGCATCTCATACCGGGACCATACCCCGGAATACAAAATATTGCGAAGGATCTCCACGTTTTCCAGGATGGGCAGCTTTTCAAAAGCTCTGGAACACTCTGCCATCATCATCTGCAGCATGGTATAGGCATACCGTTCAAACGCCTGCGCATCGGGAAATTCCGCCTTCTTTTCCAAAAAAACATTATAGCTGCCGCTCTTTTGATCCCTGTCCATATCCTCGTAGGCGTCCATCAGATAGAGGAACTTTCCAAGATAAAAGCCCATCCGGCGTAGCGTATCCTCCCACTCATCCCTGCGCCATGCCAAAATTTCAGCCATGATCCTGCCAAAGCATCCGCTGGCCAAATCCGGATCCTTCTCCCGGGTTTTTTCATACAGATGGATATTTTCAAGCTGCCTGTAGATCTCTTCCGCTTTTTCGGGGTAGGCACGGCTGATCCGTTCGTTTTTTTTGCGCAAAAGCCCGGCGGTTGCCTTTCCGGAAAGCCTGCGCTCATCACTCCAGTCATCCATCCCTTTGTAATAGGAAAGCAGGAGATTCATATCCGCGGCATAGTCCGTAAAAGGATTGCGCCTGACAGCGTGAGAATGCACCGGATGCGGCATACACCGGCAGCTTTCCTCCTGCGTATCCGGCTCGTAAAGGGCGCTCAGCAGCATGACGAGGAAGGTCATATCGTAACTCAGCGTCATCTGTCCGCCTGCTCCGTATCGTTCCTTCAAGCTCCGGCACAGGCCGCAGTAATAGGAACGGTAGCAGTCATATTCCCTGAATTTCATTTCCTGTTGATTGACGATGATATAGCCGAACATAACTCTTTTCCTTTGATCTTCTGCCCCAGGTCAGCTCTTTTTCGTAAAATGGGCGTTACACTTCGGGCACCGGATCTCCACCTTCCCGTGCCCTCTGGGAATCCTGATCTTCTGCCGGCAGGAAGGACATCTGTAAATGTGATGGGTCTTTCTCTGCGCCAATTCTCCCTTCGCCTTGAAAAACCGCGTCCGCACTTTTGCCGTCGCAGCCAGATACCGCTGATTCTCCGCATAACGCCGCGGGATATTGCGGGAAAAGATCCTGAAATACTGATAGATCAGCACCAACAGCGCCAGGGCGTACCATAACCGGTAACGTGAAAAAAGGGAAAGGATCAGAAACGCAAAACACAGTCCCGACAGGAATCTGCCGAACTGATCTGCCCCATAACGGCCCTGCATAAACCGGATGATTTTTTCCTTCATAAGCTCCTATCCCCCGTTTGCCTACGCCGCCGGGCGCAGGCAAACAGCGGGCGCTGCGCTCCGGCAGACGCCCGCTGTTCATGTGTTTTTTTATTTATAGTTCACGATCTTGCCAAAGTCGGCCTTCAGGGAGGCGCCGCCTACCAGGCCGCCGTCGATATCGGGCTGTGCGAACAGCTCCGCCGCGTTGCCGGCGTTAACGGAACCGCCGTACTGGATACGGACCGCCTGGGCAGTATCTGTATCATAGATCTCCGCGATGCAGTCACGGATGCCCTTGCAGACCTCCTGCGCCTGTTCCGTAGTAGCGGTCTTGCCGGTGCCGATGGCCCAGATGGGCTCATACGCGATGACCATGCCCTTCACCTGATCGGCTGTCACCCCCGTCAGATCGGATTTGATCTGCAGACGGATCCAGTCCATCGTCACGCCCATCTCCCTCTGCTCCAGGCTCTCGCCGCAGCACAGGATCGGGATCAGGCCCGCTTTCAATGCCTGCTTCACCTTCTTGTTGAGCAGGCAGTCGCACTCCTTGAAGTAATCGCGGCGCTCGGAATGGCCGATGATGACGTATTTCACGCCGGCATCCACCAGCATCTCCGCGGAAATCTCCCCGGTATATGCGCCCTTGTCCTCAAAATACAGGTTCTCGGCGCCCACCTCTACGTTGGTCCCCTTCACCGCTTCCACTACGGGAATGATGTCGATGGCGGGAACGCAGTATACCACGTCCGCTTCATCGGTCACGACCAGATCCTTTAAGGTGTCGCACAGCGCAACGGCCTGGCTGGGCGTCATGTTCATTTTCCAGTTGCCTGCGATAATCTTTCTTCTTGCCATAGATTTCTCCTCACTCTGTCTTATCGTCTGCCGCCGCTACGCCGGGAAGCTCCTTGCCCTCCAAAAATTCCAGGGAAGCGCCGCCGCCGGTAGAAATGTGGCTCATCTTATCCGCAAAGCCCAGTTGGTTCACAGCCGCCGCGGAATCGCCGCCGCCGATCACGGTGATGGCGTCAGTCTCCGCCAGCGCCTTCGCCACAGCGATGGTGCCTGCCGCCAGGGTGGGATTCTCGAACACGCCCATCGGGCCATTCCATACTACGGTCTTGGCGGATTTTACAGCATCCGCAAACAACGCCTGGGTCTTGGGGCCGATATCCAGGCCTTCCATATCGGAAGGGATCTTATCCGCGTCCACATAGGAAATTTCGATGGGGCCGTCGATGGGATTCGGGAACGCCGCCGCAATGGTGGTGTCCACGGGAAGCAGCAGCTTCTTGCCCAGGCTTGCCGCCTTATCCATCATCTCTTTGCAGTAATCCAGCTTGGTGTCGTCCACCAGGGAATTGCCGACCTCATAGCCCTGGGCCTTCAAGAAGGTAAAGGCCATGCCACCGCCGATGATCAGGGTATCGCACTTCTCCAGCAGGTTGGAGATCACGTTGAGCTTATCAGCCACCTTCGCGCCGCCCAGGATGGCGACGAACGGGCGCACCGGATTTTCCACGGCGTTGCCCAGGAAGTTGATCTCTTTCTGCATCAGGTAGCCGACCGCATTGTCGCCGCCCTTTTCGGTAATAAACTTGGTCACGCCGGCCACGGACGCATGGGCCCTGTGAGAAGAACCGAACGCGTCGCAGACATAGACGTCCGCCAGATCCGCCAGCTCTTTAGAGAAGGCTTCGCCGTTCTTCGTCTCTTCCTGGCCGCGGAAACGGGTGTTCTGCAGAAGCACCACGTCGCCTTCCTTCATCGCGGCAACTGCAGCGGTCGCCGCTTCGCCGGTCACGTTATAGTCCGCGACAAACTTCACTTCCTTGCCCAGCTTCTCGGACAGTCTTGCCGCTACAGGGGCCAGGGACTCGCCTTCGTTGGGGCCGTTTTTCACTTTGCCAAGATGGGAGCAAAGGATCACCTTGCCGCCGTCCTCGATCAGTTTCTGGATGGTGGGCAGGGCCGCCACGATACGGGTCTCGTCCGTGATCACGCCTTCCTTTAACGGTACGTTGAAGTCGCATCTGACCAATACTCTTTTGCCTTTGACGTTGATATCGTCAATGGATTTCTTATTCAAGCCCATGATAAGGACCTCCTTTATTCTGGTTTGAAAAAGGGTCCGGCCCTATGGACCGGACCCTTTTGAGCCTATTCCTGAATCCGTATTGCGCATTGCGCGTCCGCAACTGCGAAACGCCCCTGCGCTCTTTTCCTATCCCTTATGCGCCCAGCAGCTTGCCGAAGTGCTTGATGGTGCGGACCATCTGGCTGGTGTAGGAATTCTCATTGTCATACCAGGAAACAACCTGAACCTCTGCCAGATCGTCGCTGATAGGCAGCACCATGGTCTGGGTCGCATCGAACAGGGAGCCGTAGGTCATGCCGATGATATCGCTGGACACGATCTCGTCCTCGTTGTAGCCGTAGGACTCGTTGGAAGCAGCCTTCATCGCCGCGTTGATGGACTCCTTGGTGGGAGCGCCCTTGACAACGGCGGTCAGGATCGTGGTGGAGCCGGTAGGGGTCGGAACGCGCTGTGCGGAACCGATCAGCTTGCCGTTCAGTTCAGGGATGACCAGGCCGATCGCCTTGGCAGCGCCGGTGCTGTTGGGAACGATATTCACCGCAGCCGCGCGGGACCTTCTCAGATCGCCCTTCCTCTGAGGGCCGTCCAGCGTCATCTGGTCGCCGGTGTATGCGTGGATCGTGCACATAATGCCGGACTGGATCGGGTAAGCGTCGTTTAACGCCTTCGCCATGGGAGCCAGGCAGTTGGTGGTGCAGGACGCCGCGGAAATGATGGTGTCCGCAGTGGTAAGGGACTCATGGTTTACATTGTAAACGATGGTAGGCAGATCGTTGCCCGCAGGAGCGGAAATGATAACGTGCTTCGCGCCGGCATCGATATGGGCCTGCGCCTTCGCCTTGGAGGTGTAGAAGCCGGTGCATTCCAGAACAACGTCTACGCCCAGCTTGCCCCAGGGAAGATCAGCGGCCTTGGCTTCCGCATAGATCTTGATCTCGGTGCCGTTTACGGTGATGGAATCTTCGCCTGCGCTTACGGTATCAGCCAGCGCATATCTGCCCTGGGTGGAATCATATTTCAGCAGATGGGCCAGCATCTTGGGGGAAGTCAGGTCGTTGATCGCAACGATCTCAAAACCTTCCGCACCGAACATCTGTCTGAAAGCCAGACGGCCAATACGGCCAAAACCATTGATTGCAACTTTTACAGCCATTGTAGTTTCCTCCTAATAATGATTTTATTATGTTCTGTCCCGCTTCCCGCGCCAACGCGGACCGCTTGACAAAATTTTATCATCGGTACTATTCTACCTAATTCTTTCCAAAATATCAAGATATAAATGCAAAATAATCGGAAAAGCTGTCCCGCCGCCGGATTTCTTCTGTTGCGAAGCGCAAAACTGTGTTATAGTAGGGAAAAGACGCCGAAAGGCCGCCTGGTGCGGCCCCAAAAAAGACCGGGGAGGAACCTGCTATGCCCATTCTGGCCGACTGCCACTTACATTCCTGTTTTTCCGGGGATTCCGACGCCCCCATGGAGGCGATGATCCAACGCGCCATTTCCCTGGGCCTTTCCCATATGTGCTTTACGGAGCATATGGATCTGGATTTCCCCCAAACGCCGGAAAGCCCTGCCGGGATGTTTGAACTGCGCACGGACGACTATCGCGCTGCGCTGATGGAATACCGGAAGCGCTATGAAGGGCAGATACAGATCGGCTTCGGCGTGGAACTGGGCATGCAGCCCCACATCAACGCAGAGAATGCGCGCTACGCCAACGCCTGCGATTTTGACTTCGTCATTGCCTCCACCCACCTGGTGGACCGCATGGATCCCTACGAAAGCTCCTATTTTGCCGGGCGAAGCCAGGAAGAGGCCTACCGGCGCTACTTTGAAGCGGAACTGGAAAGCATGGCTTCCTATACGGATTACGACGTCTACGGGCACATCGACTATGTGATCCGCTACGGCAGGACCCGGGACAAAGAGTACTGCTACGAGAAATATGCCGACCTCTTCGACCGCATGATCGACCTGCTGCTCTCTGCCCAAAAAGGCATCGAATTAAATACCGGCGGGCTGCGCAAAGGACTGCGCCAGCCCCATCCCTGTACGCCCTTTTTGAAGCGTTACCGCAAAATGGGCGGTTCTGTCCTGACGGTGGGCTCCGACGCCCACAGGGCAGCGGACGTCGCCTCCCATTTCGGACAGGCAGCCGAGGTGCTGACAGACTGCGGATTCACCCACTACTGCACTTTCCGGCAGCGCAGACCCTCTTTTCACAGGCTTTAAAAAGCATCCCGCATGTCCTCTTATGCGTCCACATAGGCGCGGTAGGCCTCCTGCAGCTTTTCTGCCTGCTCCCGGACCATCTGCCGGCCGATATGGGCCGCCCCGCTTCTGGCCGCCTCCCCGACCCGCTCTAAAAAGGCTTGCTGTTCAGAGGTTTCCCAGTCCGCGTCGCATTGCTGAAAGGCTTCCTCCAGCTTCAGGGACGCAGCATACCACGTCGGCCTCTCCGCCAGGAAATTCACATATTCTTTTTCCCCCAGCGAAAAACGCATGGCCATCAGATATTGTCTGGCGCTGGCCGGATCATGTCCGAGTTTCCACGCCTGCTCAAAACAGGCCGCGGCCTCCGAAAACAAAAACAGCTTCGCCCGGGCCACGCCGCAGTTGTGGTAAACCTTTCCCAAAAAGGCGGGATCCATACCCGTCAGCCCTTCCGTCAGCTCTTCATATTCCCGCAGGGCCGCCACATATTTCCCGGCCTGTAAAAAATAATCCCCTCTCGCCTTGCTCCGCTCCACCTCGCTGGAATTTTCATTGATATTTAAGATCTTTTCCACCTGCTGGATATCTTTTCCGGAGCAATATCCCGTATAGGAAAACAGCGTGCGGACGAAATCCATGACCGGATGCGGCCCCTGAACGGCCTGCCCCAACTGCCGGGCCAGATCCGCCAGCGCGCACTGTTCCTCCACCCACCGGACCAGTTCCCTATTCAGGATGGAAGGCTCCAAAACCCAGGCGTTTTCCCGCACAAAATAACACAATTCCTCCACGTTCCAGACATGGATCCTGGCGCGTTCAAAGTAATAGGGCACTTCCGCATTCTTCCCAAGGCACAGATAAACCCGTCCCATATGACCTCCCGCCGTCCGTCTCAAAGACGGATAGACTCTTCCCAGAATTTATGGGTCGCAGGGAAAAACTCCCCGAACCCGAGATCTTCCATGCTGATATGTACCGTCGCAGCATCCTCCAGCTCCGCTTTCAGGCGGATCCTGGAGGTAAAGGCCGGCCTGTCCGGCAGCCCGTCCAGGGCCACCTGCACTTCCCGGATCTCCTTCCCGTCCAGCGGCGTGATCCGCAGCGTGAAAGCGCTGCTGTCCCCCAGCAAAAACTCGCATTCCTTTTTGGCGTCGTACCAGTTGACGCCCGCGTCGAACAGCGCCAGATAAGCGTCCGCGCCGCGCCGCGAAACATACATGCCCACATTGGAGCGCAGCATATCCTTCCCCAGAAAAGCGTATCCTTTTCCTGTCTCCTGGGGCGCCAGCCGCTGCCTGGCTGCGTAACAGGCCCCCTTGCTATAGAGGTTGTTGCCCAGAAAAACCCGCCGCCCGTCGCAGAGCAGCCGCAGGGATTCCTGATACCACTCCCCCTCAAAGCCTTCTCCGATCAGATAGACCGTTGAAACGGCCCTTTCCCCCAAAATCTGCTCCAGCGCGCGGCAGAAAGCCTGATCCAGACAGGCGCAGCGCCGGCTGTCCTCGTCCTCCTCGCCGGTCCATACTACAGGCCGCACCTCTTCCCACTCCGTTTCTTCTACGAAAGAGGCGACCGGCTTCGTATTTTCATTCACATAAAACAGCAGCGTCTTTAAATGCGCCGTTTCCAGCTCGCACATCAATACGTCCCGGATCCGAAGCTCCTCCGGCTGACTGATATTATAATAGAAAAAACTCTCCCCGCGCCCTATCACATACACCCGGTCCGCCGCGACCTGCAGCATGGCGGCAGCCGCCGTCAGCGCGTCGATCGCCGGGCGGCTCACATCCTCCACTGTAAAGACAAGGGCCTGCAGCCGGTCAAGGGGAAGAATGGGAGCCAACAGGCCGAGGGTCCTTTTCAAAAACAGGGATAAAAGCGCCACCGGATCGTACTGCTGTCCGGCCACTTCCACCTCTTCCCCCCGGGCCGCCGTCTGCAAAAGATCGCGCACCGGCACGGCTTCTCCCCGCTCTGCGGCCTTCTGCGCCTGATTCCCATACAGCCAGAGATCCCGGTCCGTGCGTTTTGCCAGCAAGGCCGGGATCCGGTATTCTTCCTCCCCCGCCACCTGGCTCACAGTCTCCGGTTTTGCTTCTCCCGGCAGCCAATAGCTGATCTGCGCATAGGAACCGCTAAGATCGTATCCCGCCACTGCGCCTTCCCTGCGCCGTTTATCCGCCGGCTGTGTCCGCTCCAAAAACATCCCTGCGCCCCTTCCTTTTTACTCCTGTATCGTAAACAACCTGTCCACACAATAATCCGTATAGAGATATTGCCGCATCAGCTCCTGCCCCTGCCACAGACCACCGCCGTCCAAAGCGGCAGCGGACAGGGCATTGAGCATGGCATAGCGGCTGCCCTCCCTTTGCCCGCTCTCCTGGGCTTTCAAAAGACCGCTGTCCAAAATGTCCGACGGATCCTGTGCGCTGGAAATATAATACTGCAGCGTCTCTCCCGCAAACAAAAGAAACTGCGCGCAGAAGATCCCCTCGCAGACGTGCCCGAACGGGACGGTCTGATATTCCCTGTCCGTCTCGGCAGGCTGCAGGATCCGGTAGTTGAGCAAAAGCCGGTCCCCCGGATCCCCTATATAAGTCACAAAGGTCCGGTCCAGCAGAAGCTCCGCGTCCGGCACCAGGCCCGCGTAGGCTTTCAGCACCGGCAGGATCTTGCTTTCCTTTCGCATCTGCGTCCCGATCCTGCATATCGCTTTTTTTACCTCCGGTTCGACCGGGTCCGTGCGGTTGGCGAAATATTTCAGACAGGCGATCCTGCACAGGTCCCCCACCGGTTCTCCTGCCCGGTCCAACCGGAGGATGCACTGAATCATATAGACGTGGATCAACTGCCCTGCGATCACATAACGGCGGGCACAGCAGCGCAGGAAGGCGATCTCCGTCTCGCTTCTGCCGCCTCCGGCCACGAACTGCCGCAAAAGATCCATCCGCTCCGTCACGTCCTGTCCGGTATAGAGCATCTGTTCCATGATCCGCTGGCAAAGGGAGAAAGTATCGATCTCAAAGCCTTCCGCCGCCGCTTTTACCGCTTCCATCTCGGCCACGCTGCCTTCGTAATGATCCGCCAGATGCCGGAGTATGTGTTCATCATACTTTCCCCGCAGCGCCGTCTGGAAACAAAGCTGCGTCAGCCGCTCCTCCTGCTCTAACGTCTGCTGCTGCAGCAGGGCGCTGCACAGCCGCATCAGGATCCTTTCCTCTATCATAGCAAGATCCAGCCCTTTCAGCCAGCGGTACGCCTTTTCATAAAGCCCAGCCTGCACCAGATACCCGACCGCTTCCGCCCTGTATGGCTCTCCGATATCCCCGTCCGCCATGGCGGACAAAAGGCCATAGGATCTTTCCTCCTGCCCCTGCTTTTGATCGTAGCGCAAAAGCCCCAGGTCTATTTCCTGCAAAAACGCCCTGCGAAGTCCTGTACTCTCCGCGATCCGGCGGCAGTGATCCACCGTTTTTTCCGTCACCGTCACGGCGCCGTCTCCGATGGCGCACAGGTGATAGGAAAGCGCGCCCTGGGCATAGGGCCCGACCCGTTCGAACAGGTCGTCCTGCTCCCGGTCAAACAGCGGCTTTCTGACTGCTTCCCCCTGGACGCAGAAGCGGTTTCTGTTCTCATCCTCTGCAAAGAGCATATCCATGCGGCTGCAGATCCTGACCAGGCTTTTTTGATCCCGCACCGGATAGGCCCGTTCCTCCTGCTGCCTGTAGGGCACCACCACAAGTTTTGTTTCTTCCCGTTTCAGAGAAACCTCTTCCACGCACAGCAGGGAAGCCAGCGCGCAGGCATTTTCCGGCGTAAAGAGCGGCCCTTTTAAAAGGGACCGGTACAGATAGGCCAAATGCAGGCTGATCCTTCCCTTTTTGAGCTGATCGGTCACAAACTGTTCCATCTGGGGCCGATAAGTAATATATAATTCCGGATCCTCCTCCCGGTGCTTTTCCATGTAAGCGTACAGACAAGCCGCAAACTCGTGATCCAAATTGCTCTGATAGGCGAAATAGATCTGTACGCTCCTGGGGATCTCCACTTCCTCTTTCGGATCCAGGCTCATCATATAATACTCGTACAGGCGGGTGATCCGGAATTTTTCCTCTACGCCCCGCAAATACCAGGGATAGTATTCCTGTCCGCTCCTGCCGCCCTTGATCAAAAGCGTACAGATCGCCTGCAGCGTCTCGCTGTCCCTGGTCCTGTCCCAATACAGCGTCAGGATCCGGTACAGCGTCGGATCGAAATACTTTTCGCGGCCTGTCAGATAGAGGACATGCACCATCAGATCTTTTCCAAGGATCCCGTTTTTGGCGCCGTAGAGCAAAAGCCTTCCGGCAACGCTGTCCAACCCGGTCAAAAGCGTCGGGCAGGCGTTTAAAAGCTGCAGCGCTTCCAGATAAAGCACCGGGCTGATGCATCCCCCCGAAAACTGGGCTTCCAGAAAGCTCCATTTCCTGGCAGCGCTCCGTCCCAACTGGCGCGATAAAAACAGGATCAGCCACGCGATCCTCCAGTCCCTTGGATTCTCAGAAAAGATCTTTTCGATCTCCAGCGTCGTGCGGCGCACATAGTCTTCCTGCGGATCATAGAGGGTGGTCAAATACAGATAATAACAGTAAACGGCAGGCGGGGCCTCGTCCAGCCAGTCCTGCAGGCGGCGCAGCACCCATGACGCCTCCTCTGCCTTATCCTCCGTCAGCAGCAGTTGGGCATAGAACAGCCGGGGCGCGATGCTTTTCTCCGGGGAAAGCTCTATCATCCTGCGCACACAGGCATAGGCCTGATCCCGCCATTCCCCTGCTTCCAGCTTTTTCATCCTGAAATCCTGATACAGCTTTACCATCCGATACTGGCAGCCCTGCAGCTCCCGCCTGCGCCTGCCGGAAGCGGTATCCGAAGCTCCCCGCTTTACCGCGATCACCGGGATCTTTAAGCTTCCCCTGTGCCAGCGAAGGACCACTTCTCCCAGATTATTCCCGCCATGCATCTTCTCTTCATGGAAATACAGCGGCAGACGACACTGGCTGCCCAGAAAATCGTTTTCCGTCAGCAGGCTTTTCTCCACGGATAAGAACTCGCCCCTCGCCTCCACCGCAAGGCGGACCGGCCCCCAGCCGATCTTCTGCAGGGACAATTCCTCGCTGCAGTTTTCCCGGATATCCGTAAGCCGGATCTCCTTTGGCAGCGCCGCAAAAGAAACAGGCTGCTTCTTCTGGGCGGCCACCAGGAATTCCTCCACGTTGTTCTCGTTTCCGTAACAGGCGGACAGCCCCCGGTAGAGCTGGATGAGCTGGCTGTCCTGTCTACAAAGGCGCAAAAAATGGGCAGAGTAAAAAAACTTCACCGCTTCCTGCCACCTGGCCCTGGCAAGATTGGTAAACTGGAATAAATTCTCTATCTCGCCCAGGGAACAGACGGCGGGTTTTTCTTTCACCTGCACCTTCCAGCACAATTCGTATTCCCCATAGTTGGACACAATAAAAAAGCGGCCGCTGCGCGTCTCGCCATCCTGCATCCGCCCCGCGTCGAAACGAAACGCGATACGCTCTGCATTCCCGCAGAACCAGGGCGTCAGGCACTCCATCCGCTCGTCCGCAGAACGCACGAACCCCTCCGGTATCCCGGCGCCGTTCCCTGCGATCTCAAAATCGCCCTCCGCCCGCCCGTCCGGCGGCACTGCAAGTTCGATCTGTCTGACCGAAAAGGTCAAAGAACCCTCTGCAGGGCGAAAATCCTGTGCGCTGATCCGCTCTCTCATCTCCCGCATCAAAAACCGCCTCCCAAAACTCTCCTTTCATTTTACTCTATTTTTTTTGCCGATGCAACCTTTGCTTCCACGAATGCCGCCGGTAAAACCGACCGAAAAAAACGGAAGCTTTCCTTGACATATCCCATTTTCTGTTGTATTGTTGTATTAAATAAATGGTACACATGACAAGAAAAGGAGGTAACCCATGGCATGGACGCTTGACTCAGACCGCCCCATCTATGCGCAGATCGTGGAACGTCTGAAACTGCAGATCGTTTCGGGAAACTACCCGCCCGGCGCCCGGCTGCCCAGCGTGCGGGAGCTGGCGGCGCAGGCCAGCGTCAACCCCAACACGATGCAGAAGGCCTTTACGGAACTGGAACGCACAGGCCTGATCGTCACCCTGCGCACCAGCGGGCGCATCGTCACGCAGGACGGCGAACGGATCGCCGTAGCCAGACGCGAACTGGCGCAGGAGCAGGTACGGCTCTTTTGGGAGCAGATGACGCAGTTGGGCTATGACAGGGAGCAGATCCTCTCCCTGCTGCTTGAAACAGGAGGAAACACTCATGAATGAAACGCGCACGGACAGCCTCGTATCCATCCGGGGGCTGACCAAACGATACGGGAAGATAACCGCCCTCGACAACGTTAATCTGGAGCTGCCGCCGGGCCGCATCATCGGCCTCTTAGGCCCCAACGGCAGCGGCAAGACGACCCTCATCAAGCTGATGAACGGCCTTCTTGTTCCCGGCAGGGGGACGATCCTCATCGACGGCAATATACCGGGGATCGCCACCAAAAGCTGTGTCTCCTATCTTCCGGAGCGATTCTATGCCTCAGATTCCATGCGGGTGGAGGATCTGTTTTCCTATTTTGAAGATTTTTATGCCGACTTTGACAAAAGCAAGGCTCTCGGTCTGCTGGAAAAACTGCAGATTTCCCTCAAAAGCCCTTTAAAGTCCCTATCCAAGGGTACCCGGGAAAAGGCGGCCCTCGTGTTGGTCATGAGCCGCCGGGCCAAGCTGTATATCCTTGACGAACCCATCGCCGGCGTAGACCCCGCCGCCAGGGACGTGATCCTTCGAACCATTATCCAGGAGTACGACGAGAGTTCCACGATCCTGCTCTCCACCCATCTGATCTCCGATATTGAAACCATTCTGGATGACGTGATCTTCATCCGGGACGGAAAGACCCTGCTATCTTCCAGCGTGGAAGACATCCGCTCTGCCCAGGGCAGATCCGTGGACGCATATTTTCGGGAGGTGTTCGCATGCTAGCCAAACTCATCAAACACGAATGGAAGGAAACCTGGAGGATCCCTGCGCTCATTTTCGGGGCCATCCTTCTTCTGACAACAGCCTACATGATCTATTTTTCCCTGTGTCCGCCCCTTACGGACCGTGGAGCGCTCCATGTCGGCAACCTTTTTTTGTTCATCGCCTTCTGCTTTGCCATCAGCGCGGGCGACCTGCTGTGCATCCTGTACTTCGGCATCCGTTTTTACAAAAACCTTTCCACGGACGAAGGGTATCTGATGCACACGTTGCCCGTGTCCCCCGACCGGCTCCTGCTGTCCAAAACTGCGGTCGCCACGGTCTGGACTTACGTCTATAGCCTGCTCTTATACGCCATTATCCTGCCGGTCACCTTTTTTTCCGTGCCCAGGATCCAGCAGACGGATCTTTCCTTTCTGGAAGAGTTTGGCGAAATGATGGCGGCCATCCTGGGCGGCAGCCCCTTAAGCGCCCTGGCCTTCCTTTTACCCTATACCCTGGCCGGCAGCATTTATTCGATCGTCCAACTCTACGCGGCCGCCAGTCTGGGACAGTTTTTCGGGAGACATAAGGTTTTCGGTTCCATCGTCTGTTACCTGGGGCTGCACACCCTGTTTGGTTGTGTCACTTCCCTTTTTATGCTCCCGTCCATGACGAAGCTGATCCTTGACACCAGCCAGCTCTCCTCCCTGTCCTCTTTCACCGTGTATTTTACAGGGATGTTTCGGCAGGTGCTGTTCGCTCAGTTTCTGTCCAACTTGGCGGTCATCGCCGCCTGCCTGTTTCTGTGCCATTATATTTTGAAAAAGAATCTGAATCTGGACTGACCAGGCGCCTTATCAGGCACCCTTTCCCCGTTTTCGCATACGATTAAACTAAGGGAAAAGGCCGCAGGCAAAACCGTGTAACCCACGGTTTCCCTGCGGCCCTTATTTTATGCGAGGAACTTTATGACCGATCTGATCCATGCCGCACAGACAGACTCCCCGTATTCCGGGACGCTGCAAATCAACGTCACCTCTTCCGTAGGCTTCGTGCCGGTCACAGGCGCCCGGGTTACCATTTCATCCAGCGATACCCCCGGGACGGCCATCGAAGAACTCACCACCGACGAATCGGGACAGACGGATACCGTCACCCTGCCGGCCCCCAATCCGGAATATTCCCAGGAACCGGACCAGCCCCGTCCCTACACGGATTACAACATCCTGGTCAGCGCCCCGGGCTATGAGACGGTATCGGTGGTTGGCTCGGAAATCCTTCCTAACGAGGAAAGCATCCAGTCCGTTTCCATGAATCCCACTGAAATCGCCGAAGACGTCTCCCGGGAAGTGATCAATATCCCGGATCACACGCTGTATGGCGACTATCCCGCCAAGATCCCGGAAGAGGAGATCAAAACAGACCCGGAATCCGGCGAGATCATTTTAAGCCGCGTCGTGATCCCGGAATATATCATCGTTCACGACGGCAACCCGGACGACTCCAGCGCGCCCAATTATTATGTCCGATACCGGGATTACATCAAAAACGTGGCTTCCTCGGAGATCTATGCCACCTGGCCGGAAAGCACCATCTACGCCAATATTCTGGTCATCCAGTCCTTTACCTTAAACCGGGTCTATACGGAATGGTACCGCAGCAAGGGCTATCCCTTCACCATCACCTCTTCCACCGCCTACGACCAGAAATTCATCTACGGCCGCAATACCTACAGCAACATCGACCGGCTGGTGGATTCGGTATTTGCCAACTACCTTTCCCGCCCCGGCGTGCGCCAGCCCATCTTCACCTCCTACTGCGACGGGCAGCGGGTGACATGCCAGGGGCTCTCCCAATGGGGTTCCAAATATCTGGGGGATCAGGGCTATTCGGCCATCGAGATCATACGCTACTATTACGGCAGCGATATGTTCATCAATACCGCTTCCGCCATCAGCGGCGTTCCTTCCTCCTGGCCGGGCTATAACTTAAGCGTCGGCTCCTCGGGAGACAAGGTGCGTCAAATCCAGGAACAGTTAAACCGCATCGCCCGCAATTATCCGGCTATCCCCACCGTCAGCGCGGACGGCATTTTCGGCAGCCGGACGGCGGAGACCGTGCGCGCTTTCCAGCAGATCTTCAACCTGCCGGCAACCGGCATTGTCGATTATCCCACCTGGTATAAAATTTCCAACGTCTATGTAGCCGTGTCCAGGATCTCAGAGCCCGGATGAAAGGGCCTTAACGCAAAGGCGGCAAAGAGCCGGAACCGATCTCTTTGCCGCCTTTACAGGCTATCGTATTTTTTGTTATTTTACTTGGCCAAAAGCATCATGATCTCATTGGAACGGGTGATGAACTTGGTCATCGCCTCCGGGGAAAGGGGCGCGTTCTGCAGCTTGGCCAGATCGTATAGCTGTTCGCAGATCAGCTTCGTGTTGTCCCCTTCCTCATGAGCGGTGATATAGGCTACCAGCGGATGGGCGGCGTTCAATACCAGGGTCTCCCCCTCTCCGCCGAACATCCCTATATCCATATTCCCGCCGTACATCTTCATCATATCCTGCATCCGCCTGGTCTCCTCGGAAACCGTCAGGACGGAGGATACCTTCTTGTTCTTCAGTTTTTCCACGGACACCTTGAGCTTATCGTTCTTCAAAGCCTTGCGCACCAGCTTCTGGATCTTCTCGCCCTGGGCCTTCAGTTCTTCCTGCGCCTTCTTGCCGGTCCTGGCCTTAAAGACATCGGTCAGATCCGCGTCGATGCGGGCGAAGTGAATGCCCTCGTTCTTCGCCTCCAGTTGGGAAATAAACGGCTGATCGATGCGCTCGGGCAGGATCACCGCATCCATCTTGGCCGCCTTGAACATATTGATATACTGGCTCTGCTGCTGCTCGTCGGTCACATAGTAGATGGTCTTTTCCTTCTTCTCTTCTGCGCTGGAACCCTCTGCGTCTACGGCTTCGTCCTCCGCCTTGCCGGCTCCGTCGTCCACGACCTCGGCTTCCACTTTCTCGCCGTTTTCGTCCACAGCCGTCTCCTGCGTCTCGTCGGGATCGGTCTTATTGACTTCCAGGCACTCCGGCAAAGTCAGATACTTGCCTTCCAGATTCTTAAAGAGGATATAGTCCGTCATCTTCTGGCAGAATTTGTCATCCTTTAAGCAGCCGAACTTGATAAAGGGCGCAATATCATCCCAGTACTTCTCATACTCCTCCTTCTGGGTCTTGCACATGCCGGACAGCTTATCCGCCACCTTCTTGGTGATATAGTCGGAGATCTTCTTCACAAAGCCGTCGTTCTGCAGCGCGCTCCTGGACACGTTCAGCGGCAGATCCGGGCAGTCGATGACGCCCTTTAAGAGAAGGAGGAATTCCGGAATGACCTCCTTGATGTTGTCCGCGATGAACACCTGGTTATTGTACAGCTTGATGGTCCCTTCAATGGACTCATATTCCATGTTGATCTTGGGGAAATACAGGATGCCTTTTAAATTGAAGGGATAATCCATGTTCAGATGGATCCAGAACAGCGGCTCCTTATAGTCCATGAAGACCTTGCGGTAAAATTCCACATATTCCTCTTTTGTACATTCGCTGGGGTTCTTCGCCCAGAGCGGGTTCGGATCGTTGATCAGCTCCGGCCGCTTGGCGATCTTTAATTTATCCGGATCCTCTTCCTTTTCCTTCTTGACCTCCTCGATCACCCGGTCGGTATCCTGCTTTTCGCTGGCCAGGATCGTCTGTGTCTCCGTGGTGTTCTCCCTGGAAAGCCAGATCTCGGTAGGCATGAAGGAGCAATATTTCTGCAGCACCTCTTTCGCCTTGTACTCGTTGCAGAACTGCAGGCAGTCCTCATTCAGGAACAAAGTGACGCAGGTGCCGACCTGATCCCAACTGCCTTCCTCCATATCAAACTCTGTCCCGCCGTCGCAGGCCCAGTGAACGGGCTTTGCATCCTTCTGCCAGGAGAGGGAATCGATGTGTACCTCATCCGCCACCATAAAGGCGGAATAAAAGCCCAGTCCGAAATGGCCGATGATCTGGTCGTCGCTGGCCTTGTCTTTATATTTGCTGATAAAATCGGTGGCGCCGGAAAAGGCGATCTGGTTGATATACTCCTCCACTTCCTCCGCCGTCATACCGATGCCGTTGTCGATGAACTTCAAAGTCTTTTCATCCGGATTGACGATCACCTGCACCCTGGGCTTATAATCATCCGGCAGGCTGTACTCGCCCATCATATCCAGCTTCTTTAACTTGGTGATGGCGTCGCAGCCGTTGGAGATCAGCTCCCTGTAAAAAATGTCGTGGTCGGAATACAGCCACTTCTTGATAATGGGAAAAATGTTTTCACTGTTGATTGACAGACTGCCATGCTTATTGGCCATGAAAATCACGATCCTTTCTTTTCTTTCCTTCTCCTGCAAAAACCGGTAATCCCTTTGCAGCTACAGGGAATACTCGCTTCAATGGTTAGTTTAGACCTGTCCTGAGAAAAAGTCAACAGAAAATTAGCACTCATTTGATATGAGTGCTAACAGTGTATGTGAAAGCCGCATAAATACGGGCTTTCCCAATTTCTAAATTTTTTATAAACACATAAGGCCTTTCCATTTTCGCCCAAATGCGCATTGCGCCGCGGGACAAACGCGGCTATAATAGAGGACAGAACGCCGCGGTTTTTCGCGGCCCGGGAGGCACCTTTATGGAACAGGTATCCAAAGCGCAGATCCTGCGCAAGCTCTTTTTTTCCACCCTGTATTTAAGCGCATTCACCTTCGGCGGGGGCTATGTCATCGTCACGCTGTTAAAAAACCGTTTTGTCGACCAGTATCACTGGATCGACGAGGAGGAAATGCTGGATCTGGTCGCCATCGCCCAGTCTTCCCCGGGGGCCATCGCGGTCAACGGGGCCATCGTCGTGGGCTACAAACTGGCCGGCCTGCCCGGCGTGCTTCTTTCCGTCCTGGGGGCGGTGCTGCCCCCCATGATCATCCTTTCGCTGATCTCCGTCTGCTATGACGCTTTCGCTTCCAATCCTCTGGTCGGCGCCCTGTTGGGCGGTATGCGAGCGGGCGTGGGCGCGGTCATCGTTTCCGTCGTCTACGACATGGGCAAAAAAATCGTCCTGGAAAAGGACTGGATCCACATTGCCATCATGATCGCAAGCTTCTGCCTCTGTTATTTCTGCAACGTCAACGTCGTCTTTATCCTGCTGGCCGTAGCCGCCTTCGGCGTCCTCCGCGCCGTCCTGGAGCAGAAGAAAGGAGGCCGCTCATGATCTACCTGCAGTTGTTCTTAAGCTTCCTGCAGATCGGGGCTTTCAGCTTCGGCGGCGGATATGCCGCCATGCCGCTGATCCAGGAACAGGTAGTCACCCTGCACGGCTGGCTGACCGCAGATACCTTTGCGGACCTGGTGACCATCGCGGAGATGACGCCTGGCCCCATCGCCATCAATGCGGCGACCTTCGTAGGGACGCAGGTGGCGGGCGTGCCGGGGGCCGTCGTCGCCACTATTGCCTGCGTCCTGCCCTCCTGCCTTTTCGTCACCCTGCTGGCCATGGTCTATACGCGCTACCGCGATCTGGCCCTGCTGCAGCAAACCCTTGCCTCCCTCCGGCCCGCCGTCGTCGCCATGATCGCCAAAGCCGGCATGGCCATTCTGATCTCCGCCTTTTTCGCAGACCAGACCTTCCGGCTGGCAAAGGACAACGTTTCTTTCCGGATGATCTGCTATTTTGCCGCCGCCCTGTTCCTTCTTCGCAAAAAGAAAGCGAACCCCATCCTGGTGATGGTACTCTGCGGCATCTGCGAAATGCTTTTTACCGCTGCCGTCTCCTTATGAAGCGCCTGCATCGTCAGGGCGTTCCCATATATTTATCATATACCGAAAAGAAATCGGAGGTCGTGATTTGCGCGTCGTGGAACATCGTCACGGTCTGCCACAGCTCCTCATTCAACTGCCGGACAAGGCCCTCCACAAAAGTATCGTATTCCCGGTCGAAAGCCTCGTTGCGGATCTGTTCTACGATCCTCTCCTTGTTCTCCTGGGTGCGGGCCTGATCGAAGGTGCTGATGCACTTTAAGATATAATAGCCGTCCTGCCCATGGATCACAGGGCTGATCTCATCTTTTTCCAGTTCAAAGGCGGCCTGTTCGATAGCCGGGTCCATTTCCCCCTTGCCGAAGGAATAACTGATATTCTCTGCCCCACTGTTGGCCCTCGCCAGGGCTTCAAAATCCGCTCCCTCTTCCTGGGCGCTCTTTTGAACCTCTTCTGCCGTCTGCGCATCGGGAAGGCAGATCATCTGTACCGTGATCGTCCTCGCCTCATCATCGCTGATCTCCGGATTCACGTCCGCCACGATCTGTTCATAGACCGTCTGGGCCAACGCATATTCCTGATACATCTGCCTGATCAGTTCCTCATCCACATTCAGCCTTGTCCGTTCTGTCTCCCCCAAAGATCCATAATATTCCCCGGCAGCGGCATCTATCTGTGCCTGCTGCTCTTCGGACAACAGGACGCCCCGGTCCTGCGCCAGAAGCACCATGGTCTTGATCTGCGCCAGTTCTCCCAACACCTGTTCTTTCACCTTTTCTTCCAGCGTGGCGTCCCCGTCCCTGCTCTCCCAGATCCGGCTGCCATATACGCTTTCGTACTGGTTCTGCATGTTGGTCAGGTATACCATGATCTCAGGCCGCATGCAGGAGATCCCCTCGATACGGAACACCTCGTCTTCCTTAAAGCCCGCCGTCAGCACCACCTTCGTCTCTTCCTGACAGCCTGCGGCCAGACCGCTAAACAGGCAGAAAGAAACGCAGAAGGCCGCTACCAGCCCCCTCTTTTTTCTCTTTTCCAGGCCCTTTCCCCGGCTTTTGATCCCCATTGGCCATTCCTTTCCTTTTTCGGTCTGCAGCTTCACATCAAAAGGGGCGGCTCCTGCTGCCGCCGGACGCTTCCGGCGACGGCAAAAACGGCCCCTCTCATTTTGAATTCCCTTTTAGGTCATAGGACGCCCTGCAGCGCCTTATAAGGCCATATAGCACGTCACAGGATGGTGCGGATCCAGCCTTTGGGCCCTTCGATCCTGCCCATCTGGATACCCGTCAGGGTATCATACAGCTTCTGGGTAACCGGCCCCATCTTCTCCATGCCGCTGGCAAAGCAGATCTCTCTGCCGTGATCCACCACCTTGCCCACCGGGCAGATGACCGCCGCCGTGCCGCAGACGCCGCACTCGGCGAAATTCTCCAGCTCGGCCAGCTTTACGGGACGCTCTTCCACTTCCAACCCCAGGATCTCCCGGGCCACCACGGTCAGGGAACGTCTGGTGATGGATGGAAGGATGCTGCCGGACTTGGGGATCACGATCTTTCCGTCCTTCGTCACAAAGAGGAAATTCGCGCCGCCGGTCTCCTCCACACAGGTCCTGGTCGCAGGATCCAGGAACATATTCTCGTCAAAGCCCTGGTTGTGGGCCGACACATAGGCGTGCAGGCTCATGGCGTAATTCAGTCCCGCCTTGATATGCCCGGTGCCGTGAGGCGCCGCCCGGTCAAAATCGCTGACACAGATGGTCAAAGGCTTCACGCCGCCCTTAAAGTAAGGGCCTACCGGCGTCACGAACATACGGAACTGGTATTCCTCCGCCGGCTTGACGCCGATGACAGGAGAACTGGCAAACATATAAGGACGGATATAAAGGGTCGCGCCGCTGCCGTAGGGAGGCACCCACGCCGCGTTGGCCTTTACCACCTGGTCCACCGCCTCCACGAAGCGCTCCGCCGGGAAAGGCGGCATCTCCAGACGCTTGGCGCTGTCCATCATGCGCTCGGCGTTTAAGTCGGGACGGAAGGTCACGATATGGCCGTCCTCCGTGGTATACGCCTTCAACCCCTCAAAAACCTCCTGGCAATAATGCAGGATGCCCGCGCACTCGCTGATGCTGACAAAAGAATCCTCCGTCAGCACGCCCTCGTCCCAGGCGCCGTCTTTAAAATTCGATACATAGCGATAATCCGTAGGCATATAGCCAAAGCCCAGATTCGCCCAGTCAAGATTTTTCTTTTCCATGATCCGTCACACTCCTCATCCGTTTTTGCAGCCCGATAGGCGGGACATCTGCGCCCTTTTGATCTAGGACGCCCCGCCGTCTTTTTGCCCTGCGAACAGTATAGCACCATTTGGGGGAGAAGAAAAGAGGGTTTTTGCGCAATATTTTGACGCGCTGCATCGGAAAAGCAAGGCTCATTTTTCCGCGGCGTTCACCGCGTCCTTCATCTGCCGCACATAGGCGCCGATCTGGGCGTGGGCCTGATCCTTGTACTGCCCGATCAGCTTCACCAGGGCGCTTCCCACGATCACGCCGTCCGCTTTCCCCGCAATCTCCCGGGCCTGGGCAGGCGTATGGATGCCAAAGCCCACCGCCGCCGGCACGTCGGTAACGGCCCGGATCTGCCTCAGGATACCGTCCAGATCCGTCCTGATCTCGCTGCGCATCCCCGTCACGCCCATGGATGACACCACATAGAGAAAGCCCTTCGCCTCTTTGGCGATCCGCGCAATGCGCTCCTGAGAAGTGGGCGCGATCATGGAGATCAGCGATACGCCATAGCGGGAAGAAACCTCGTCGGCCTCCGCCTTTTCCTCAAAGGGCAGATCCGGGATGATGATGCCGTCGATCCCGACCTCCTGACAGCGGGCGAAAAACCGTTCGTAGCCGTAATGGAACACGGGATTTAAGTAAGTCATAAAGACCAGCGCGATATCGGTCTTTTTACGCACGCGCTCCACCATGGAAAAGATCTGATCCGTGGTGACGCCGCCGGACAGCGCCCGCAGATCCGCCTCCTGGATCACCGGGCCTTCCGCGATCGGATCGGAAAAGGGGATGCCGATCTCGATCAGGTCCGCCCCCGCCTTTTCAATCTCCAGAATATATTCCTCCGTCGCCTTCAGGCTGGGATCTCCCGCCGTCAGGAAGGCGACAAACGCTTTTTTATCCGCAAATGCTCTTTCTATCCTGTTCATACTATCCTCCATGTGCGGGCCTCACTCGCTGATGTTTTCGCCGCGGTAACGGGCAATGGCCGCCACGTCCTTGTCCCCTCTGCCGGACAGGCAGATGATCATGCACTCCTCTTTCGGCAGCGTAGGGGCCAGTTTTCTGGCATAGGCCACCGCGTGGGCGCTCTCGATGGCGCAGATGATCCCTTCGGTGCGCGCCAGGTATTCAAAAGCCTGCACCGCCTCCTCATCCGTCACGGGCACATACTGGGCCCGTCCCGTATCGTGCAGGTTGGCATGCTCCGGTCCGATGCCCGGATAATCCAGCCCGGCGGAAATGGAGTAAACCGGCGCGATCTGTCCGTACTCATCCTGACAGAAATAGGATTTCATGCCATGGAATACTCCCAGGGAGCCTTTGGCGATGGTAGCCGCGTGCAGCTTGGTATCGATGCCCTTGCCCGCCGCCTCGCAGCCGATCAGGCGCACCTCTTTGTCCTCAATAAAGTGGTAGAACATCCCCATGGAGTTGCTGCCGCCTCCCACGCAGGCCAGTACTGCCGCTGGGAGCTTCCCTTCCCGTTCCAGGATCTGCTGCCGCGCCTCTTTGCTGATCACGGACTGAAAATCCCTCACGATGGTCGGAAAAGGATGGGGGCCCATGACAGAGCCCAGCACATAGTGGGTGTCCGCCACCCGGTTGGTCCACTCCCGCATAGTTTCGTTCACCGCGTCCTTTAAGGTCATGGTGCCCGTGGTAACCGGATGGACCTTGGCGCCCAGCAGCCGCATCCGGTATACGTTCAGCGCCTGCCGGTCCGTGTCCTCCTTCCCCATGAAGATCTCGCATTCCAGGCCCAGCAGCGCCGCGGCCGTGGCGCAGGCCACGCCGTGCTGTCCCGCGCCGGTTTCCGCGATGACCCTGGTCTTTCCCATTTTCTTCGCCATCAACACCTGTCCCAGCACATTGTTGATCTTATGGGAGCCGGTATGGTTTAAATCCTCGCGTTTCAAATAGATCCTGGCGCCACCCAGATCCTTTGTCATTTTCTCCGCGTAATACAGCAGGGACGGACGGCCCGCATAATTTTTCAACAGATCCTCCAGTTCCCGTTGAAATTCCGGATCCTTTTTGAAATGCTCGTACGCCTCCTCCAGCCGGATGACTTCGTTCATCAGCGTTTCGGGGATATACTGCCCGCCGTGTATTCCAAATCTTCCTTTTGCCATCTCTTTTTCCTCATTTTTCCTTTTTGACGCAACAGGCCATCCTTTTTTTCTTAAGCCCGCGCCCGCCTGATAAATTCCACGATCTTCCCTTCGTCCTTTACGCCGTCCGTTTCCACGCCGCTGCTGACGTCCAGCGCAAAAGCGCCGGATCCTGCCGCCTCCGCCACGTTTTCGCAGTCCAGGCCGCCGGCCAAAAAAAAGGGGCGTCCCAAAGAAGGAAGAAGCGACCAGTCGAAGCGCTGTCCTGTGCCGCCGGGGCCGTTATCCAGCAAAATATAATCGGCGCTGCTCTCCTTTGCCCGCCTGATGTCCGCTTCCTGCGCGATGCCAAAGGCCTTGATCAGAGGACAGGAAACCAGTTTCCGCAGACGGGCCAGATACGCCTCATCCTCCTGTCCGTGAAGCTGCACCATATCGATGATGCCTTCCCTGACGTATTCGGCAATGCGTTCCGGGTCTTCGTCCACGAACACGCCCACGGGCACAATGCCGGGATCCAGCAGCGCCCGCAGCGCCCTGGCCTGTTCCCTGTCCAGCCGACGCTTCCTGCGGGCGAACACAAACCCTACATAGTCGGGACGGCTTTGGTTGACAAAGGCGACGTCACAAGGCCGGGTCAGGCCGCAGATCTTCACCTTTGGCCGGCAGGTCTGTTTTAGTTCGGCAAGCTTTACGGCCTTATCGGGGCTTCGCATCAGCGTTTCCCCGATCAGCACCGCATCCGTCCCGTTATGGTAAAGCTGCCCCACATCCTCTGCCGTGCGGATGCCGCTCTCCGAGACATAGAGGACGCCCGGCGGGATGAGGCTGCGCAGTCGGCGGGAATTGTTCACATCCACCGAAAAGGTTTTCAGATCCCGGTTATTGACGCCCACGATACGCGCCCCGGCCGCCAGCGCACGACGCACTTCCTGTTCGTCATGGGCTTCCACCAGCGCTGACAATCCCAGGCTGTGGGCGATATTCAAAAATTCTTTCAGTTCCCCGTCCGACAGCAGCGACACGATCAAAAGCACCGCCGACGCTCCCAGCGTCTTTGCCTCATAGATCTGATAGGCATCCACCGTAAAGTCCTTGCGCAGCACCGGGATGGTAACCGTCCGGGCAATCTCTTGCAGATACCGGTCGCTGCCCAGGAAATATTCCGGCTCGGTTAGCACGGAAATGGCCGAAGCGCCCGCCGCCTCATACTCCTTTGCGATCTGCAGCCAGGGAAAATCCGGCGCGATCAGCCCCTTGGAGGGGGAGGCCTTTTTCACCTCGCAGATAAAGGAGACGCCTTTTGCCGCCAGCGCCCGCTCGAACGGGAAAGTAAGACCGCCCTCCTTCTCCCGCTCCTGTTGGGCCAGCGCTTCCGCCTGCCTTCGGACCGTCTCAAAGGGCGCTTCTTCTTTTTTCTTCTCCACCCGCAGCCGGGTGGACTGTGCCAGTTTTTCTAAAATCATCGCTGTCTCCTGTCGTAACGGTGCCCTTTCTTTGCCTGCCTCATTCGGCGTTGGTCAGTTCCACGAACTTCTGAAGCTGTTCATAGGCCTTGCCGCTGTCGATGACCTCCTCCACCTCTTTGATGGCGTCCTCAATGGAAATGCCCCTGGCGATATGCAGCGCGGCGGCGGAATTGAGTACCACAGCGTCGCGTTTGGCGCCCTTTTCCCCCCGCAGGATGCGGCGGGCGATCTCGGCGTTCTCCTCCGGCGTGCCGCCCACCAGTTCTTCCTTTGCGCAGCGGGTAAAACCGTACTGCTCCGGCGTGATCACATAAGAAGAAAATTGACCGTCCCTTACCTCGCAGACCGTCGTAGGAGCGCTCATGGAGATTTCGTCCAGCCCGTCCTGCCCGTATACCACCATGGCGCTTTTTACGCCGAGGTTTGCCAGCACCCGGGCCAGGGGTTCCACCAGGCTCTCATCGTATACGCCCATCAGCTCCATATTGGCGCCGGCCGGATTGGTCAGAGGCCCCAGGATGTTGAAGATGGTGCGGATGGTCAGTTCCTTTCTGACCGGGCCCACATATTTCATGGAAAGATGATAATTCTGGGCGAAAAGGAAACACAGGCCGATCTTGCTCAGCACCTCCGTACTCTTCGCGGGGTCGATGGCGATCTTTACGCCCAAAGCTTCCAGCACATCCGCCGCGCCGCTCTTGCTGGAGGCCGCCCGGTTCCCGTGCTTTGCCACTGGCACGCCCGCAGCCGAGATCACCAGGGAAGACGTGGTGGAAATATTAAAGGAATTGGAATGGTCGCCGCCGGTCCCAACGATCTCCAGCACGTCCTGGTCGTGCAGAAGGCGCACGCAGTGCTTGCGCATCCCCGCCGCGCAGGCCGTGATCTCCTCGATGGTCTCTCCCTTCATGGCCATGGCCACCAGAAAGGCGCTCATCTGTACCGGCGTGGCCTGGCCGCCCATGATCTCGTCCATGGACGCCTCCGCCATCTCATAGCTTAGATCCTCTTTGTTGGTCAGTTTTACAATCGCTTCTTTGATCATGTTCTTTTCCTCCATTCTCTGGCACTGGGCCAGCTTTAAAAAATTTTCCAGGATCGTGCGTCCCTGGGGCGTCAGGATGGATTCGGGATGAAACTGCAGCCCGTACACCGGCTTACTTCTGTGGGCGACCGCCATGATCTCCCCGTCTGCGGTACAGGCCGTCACCTCCAGGCAGTCCGGCAGAGTCTCTTGCCGCGCTGCCAGGGAATGATAGCGCGCCACAGGGATCGCCTCCGGCAGTCCGGCAAACAGCGGACAGTGCAGCTTAAGCTTTGCCATGGACTGCTTGCCGTGCATCAGTTGTTTCGCATAACCGACTACGCCGCCGTAGGCTTCGCAGATCGCCTGATGGCCCAGGCATACGCCCAAGATCGGGATCTTCCCGCCCAGCTTTTGTACGATCTCGATACAGCGTCCGGCCTCCGACGGCCGTCCCGGCCCCGGCGACAGGATGATGGCCGAAGGAGCCATCGCTTCGATCTGCGAAACGGTCAGGGCGTCGTTGCGCTCCACCCGGATATCGGGATAAATGGCGCCGATGAGCTGGTACAGATTATAGGAAAAACTGTCGTAATTGTCGATCAGCAGGATCATGGGATCTGTTCCCCTCCTTTCATCCGCTGCGCCTCTTCCAGCGCCTGCATCATGGCCTTCGCCTTATTGATGCATTCCTGGTGTTCCTTCTCCGGCACGCTGTCCGCCACGATCCCGGCGCCGGAACGGACGAATACCTTGCCGTTCTTGGCAAAGGCCAGCCGGATGGCGATACAGGTGTCCATATTGCCGGTAAAATCCAGGTAGCCGATGGCCCCTCCGTAAATGCCGCGCTTATTGTTCTCCAGTTCGTTGATGATCTGGCAGGCCCGGATCTTGGGCGCGCCCGACAGGGTGCCCGCAGGCAGCACCGCCTCCAGCGCGTCCACCGCCGTCTTATCTTCCCTTAAAATGCCCCGCACCGTGGAGCCGATATGCATCACATGGGAAAACCGTTCGATAGACAGATACCGCTCCACCTCCACGCTGCCGAACCGGCAGAACTTGCCCAGGTCGTTGCGGCCCAGATCCACTAGCATATTGTGTTCCGCCAGTTCCTTTTCATCCGAAAGCAGTTCCGCTTCCAGCGCCTGATCCTCCTCGTAGGTTTTGCCCCTGGGACGGGTGCCCGCCAGCGGGAAGGTTTTGGCCAGCCCGTTTTCCACCTTGACCAAAGTTTCCGGAGAAGCCCCCGCGATCTCCAGATCGTCGCCGGAAAAATAAAACATATAGGGCGAGGGGTTGGTCGTGCGCAGCATCCGGTAGGTGTCCAGCAGGCTGCCCTCAAAATCGGCCTCCAGCCGGTTGGATAGCACCAGTTGGAAAATGTCCCCTTCCCGGATATGGCGCTTCACCTCTTCCACCTTTTCACAAAAAGCTTCTTTTTCAAACAGCGGGCGGAACCCGGAACGCAGCCGGCCCTGGGTCGCCTGCTTCTCTTTTCCGAAACAGACCAGCGCCTCCATTTCATCCAGCCTGCCCAGGGCCTGCCGGTACAGATCCGACAGGCTTTTGCCGCAGGCAGCGTCCTGTACGCCCTCTTGGCTCCCTCCGGCGGCATCTCCCAGCGCCACGTTGCAGATCAGGATGATCTTCTGCCGGTAATTGTCAAAGGCGATCATCTTATCGAACAGCATCAGATCCACGTCATTGAAATTTTCTATATCCTCGGCGTCCAGCCGCAGGGATGGCTCGCTGTATTTGAGAAAATCGTAGGAAAAATATCCTACCAGCCCGCCGGACAAAAGCGGCAGCCCCGGAAGCTTCGGCGCCCGGTTCTCCTCGATGACCCTGCGGATATAGCCGCTAAGATCGTCGATGGGCATCGTCCTTTTTTCATCCGTCGTGACCGTCAGCACATGATCCTTGCACACCAGCTCCATGGTGGGATCATATCCCAGAAACGTGTACCGGCCCCACTGCTGATTGTCCTCTGCGCTTTCCAGCAGGAAACAGTGTCCGTCCGCCTCCATGAGCCTGCGCAGCACCTGCACCGGCGTGGCGATATCCGAAAGGATCTCCCGGCAGACCGGAAACCGCCTGTAATCGCCCTTTGCCAGCGCGTCCTCCATTTCCTTCAATGAAGTCTGAACCATAAAAACCTCCCGGGATCTCCCTTATCCCTTCCCTGTCCGCAAAAGACGCGGGCATCAAAAAACCCGCCCTGAACGGCAAAATTCCTTCTGCCGTCAAGGGCGGGCCTGTTTTCTGACCCGTGGTGCCACCTTGCTTTGTGAAATCCACACACTCTGCGGGATACCGTCATATCCCCGGCAACTAACGTATGCCCTACGTCGCAGAATACTCGGCTGTCAATGCCAATTATCCGGCCAGCCTTTCCCTGCGCCCTCCGTGGTCCATTTGAAACACCGCTTGCTGTCCGGCTCCCACCTGCCCGGACTCTCTGGGAACGCGCATGTAACGTTATCTCCACTTCATCGGTTTACCATATCAGCTTTACATCTGTCGTCGATTATATTCCATCCCTCCGGCTTTGTCAAGACGCAAAGTAAAAAAGCGTGAAAGTCCTCTTCCATCCCTTTTTCAGACCATGCCCAGCATCGTCAGATAATACTGATACAAAAGCAGGTTCGTGTCGTCCAGGTAGTGCAGCCCGTCGTTGGAGGAAAAGCCGTGCTGTTTCAAATAGGTATTGCTGTCGAGCCAGACGATCTGCGGGATCAGCAGCCCTTTTAACGTAGAATTGAACAAAGACACCTGTTCCTCTGTTTTTCCATAAATATTGGTCCAGACCGGATTGACGGAGGCATAATATACCGTAGCGCCCCTGGCGATCCAGGCCGCAGCCCAGGCATTTACGTCCGTGGCATAGCTTTTTGCATTGGACAGATCGTTCACCCCCATATTGATCAGCACCTTTGTCCCGCTACCGATCACTTTATCCGCCTGGGAGGCGCCGGTATCATGGAACCAATCGTACCGGCTCCCGCTCTTTGCCACCACCGTCACGGGGCAAAATCCCAATTTGCGCTCCACCGACTCCTGCAGGGTCACCATCCGGGAATCGCCGATAAACACGACTCCCGCCTGCTGCGCTTCCACAACGGGCTGTGGCTGTTCTGCCGTCTGCGAAGGCTGTTTGCCGCCCAAAAGATGCTCCGTCGCTATGGCCTCCTGCAGAGCCAGGGCCTCCTGCTGCGCTGCGGTCAGAAATGCCGCTGCCTCATAGCGCACATAGCCCACCATTCCATTATATGCGATAAAATACCAGCCGGTATCGGTCTGTCCCCAGGAATCGATAAATTGCCCTGCAGTCACGGTTCCCAGCGACTGCGCTCCCGGATCCGGCAGGATACGGACCTCGTTGGCCAGCGTAACGGCCATCGGACGCGTCCGGTCCCACTGCTCCAGCTTAAAACCCGGCATCTGTATGACCTCGCTTAGATATTCCGGCTCTGCCGCCCGGACAGGGACGGCCCAAAACCCTGCCAGCAGCAAAATCAACGCCGCCCTGACGGACAGCCCCGCCAGCTTTTTTCCCACTTTTTTCTTCTGATACCTCATGTAATAGTCCTTTCGTGCATCCAGGATCCCGCTTTTGAAATCAGTTGGCCCATGGCCCAATGAAAGAGCCAGGAGAAGATCAGGGTCAGCAGCAGGGACACCGTCACCTGCAGCAGCCGGTTATGAATCGGCGTATCGTTTATGACCCTGAAATAAAGGAACATATGGGACAGATACAGTTCCAGGGACAAGCTTCCCACAAACTGCAGCGCCCTGGTATACGCGCCCAAAAGGCAGCCCGCCTGCAGCGCAAACAACGCCCACACCGCGCTTGCCGCCACACCAGTCACTATTTTAACAGAATCCGGCGAAATAGCAAGCCTGTTTTGGGATACGCATTCCGCCGTCCACAGGACGCCGGCCAGAAGGATTGCGATCTGGACCGCATATCCCTTTTTTGCCGGCAAAAGCAGTTCCTTTTCATAGGTTCCCGCCAGGAAACCCAACACAAAGGCGATATTGGAAACATACCAAAAATCCGCACGGCCTGCCCGCACCAGCCACCAGGAATATCCAAAGACGCCGACGGCAAGCTGCACAGCGCGCAGATGGCGATTCTCCGAAAGCCGGCAGACCCCAAAAAAGAGCAGGTAAAACAGCAGCGCGTTTCGAACATACCAGTAATCATAGCCGGTCAGATAAATATACCAGCTTTTCAGGGAACGAAGTCCTCCGGCATACAGCTCTATGGCTCCGACGATCAGCAGATAGGGCAGATACAACTGGCACAGACGGCTTTTCCAAAAGGCGCGTCCGGGTTTATGGCAAGAGGCGCTCTTTGCCAGCCCGTAGCCGGAAACCAAGAAAAAAAGGTTCACACCATACACCCCCAGCCGGGAGGTCCCGCTGCCGATCAGATCCGCATGCCCCGGAATGTAATGGAACGCAATCACCATCAGCGCTGCAATGCCCCGCAAAGCTTTCGATTGTTCCTTTGTCAAAAAACAGCTTCTCTCCATCGAATCGTCACCACCGCATAGCCGCCTGGATCCTGAAATAAAGGGCCGGATCGCCCCGCAGCAGATTCACGCTTCCATCCGTATTGAGCAGGACGAGGAACAAAAACGCCAGATGAAGCAGCACCGCCACCTTGAGCCAGGCCGAAAAAGGCCGGAGAACGCCCTTGTCTATCGCCCATTCCGCCAATGAAAACAGACAGAGCAGCGAGGCCAAAAACAGGCCGAAGGAAATATCGGCGCTGTAGCGCTGCAGGATCCCCGCTCCCGTGGCGTCCACCGCGCAGATCGCCACAGCCACCGCCGCCGATGTAGCCGTAAAACAAAACGCCCCTTTGCCTGCCAGCCGTTTTCTCTGCCCCCAGAGGGTAAACAATGGCCACGTCAGCATACTGCAGGCGAATATGCCGCCAAAACAGCTCTCGCTGACCATCCTGCCCAGGTAATCCGTTTCGATCGCCGCGCTTTGCAGCCAGGGGAAAACCCCTTCCACATGCCAGGGCTGAAACAGAAAATACCAGAAGCCATACAACACCCTTTCCAGATTGAACCCCCTGTGGGTCATGTCGTTGCTGGTCATGCTATAGGCCGCACCGAAGTCAAAGGGCGAGCCGAAACGTACTGCGTTGTAATACATGAGGGCGCCGCCCACGACCGCAAAGGGCAGCAAAAGCGCTGCGCCTTCCCGGACCGTCCTGCGGGAAAAGAGGCTCCGTTCATGAAAGACCTCCTTCCAGAACAACGGGACCGCCAGAAAAGCGAAGAGCAAAAACTGAGGGCGGCAGCCCGCCGTCAGCGCCAGGCACAAAGAACCGAAGCCGTAAAACATCCACCGGTTTCGGCGCGCGCGCAGCCCCGCCAGATAGCCCCACAGCCCCGCCGCCGTAAACATATGGGCGGCCGCGATGGGCACGTCATAGAGATCCGGCCGGATCAGCAGATAAAAGAGGGAATAGCTGCCGGTCAGCATCAGAAGGCCGAGGAAGAAAAAGCCATACCACAGCCTGTCAAACCAGCGCCGCATCAGCTCATAGACCAGTCCTGCGCAGGCCAGGATAAAACCGCCCATAAAGATCAGAACAGCCTGATAATTCTGCAGATCCTGCCCGGTCAGCAGATACCAGGGCAGATACAGCAAAAGCTCCGGCACGATACCGAAGTAAACATAATAGCGCCCGTTATACCAGGCGTAATCCGCCTGATACGGGATCTGCTGCGCCTGTAAAAAAATCGTATCGTAAGGATTCTCCACCTCGAAAAGCCGGGCGTCTTCCTCTCCCACGTCCATCCTGCCCTGGGAAAGGCTGCGGGCCAATTCCTGATATTGGGCATGATGGAGCGCCAGATTCTTCTGACAGGCCGGATTGATCCTGACAAAAAACACAGCCAGCCCCAACAGGGCCGCCGTGAACAGAACGATACCGGCATTGCGCCGTCTGCGCCTGCGCCGGTCCTGCCCGGGCGAGTCAAACGTCTCATGGCAGGCCAGATTCCGGGCAGAAAGCAGGGACAAAACCGTCAGCAGGCCCAGCCAGATCAGGAAACGGACCGGGCGGAAAGCAAAAGGGATTCTTCCGTTCAGCGAGATCGCCCTGACATTACAGACCAGATCCCCAAGGGCTCCGGGCGCCGCATGTCCTGCGCTGTCCGCCGTTTCCAGACGCACATAGAGATTTTTTACTTTCCCGTAGGGGTAGAGCTTCATCCGGGCGTTTTCCGCCGCCTCCCGCAGCAGGATCCGTCCCTCGCCCAACTGGTAAAGATAGTGGTTTCCCTCGTCCTGGACGTAGATCGACGCCCGAACCAGATATCCATGAGGGATGTCAAGATCCAGCCATAGACGGCGCACGTCCTGGTTTAAATCCTTCAGCCTCAGCCAGCAGGCGCCCTCCGGTATCCGCAGATAACCGTCCTGCTCATAAGCGCTTTCAATGCCGACGCCAGCCTCCGCCACCTCTTCCTGCGCGACCGCGCCGATCATCTCCATCCGTCCGGTCACATCCTGTTCCTGCGCCGTGAGCGTACTCCAGAAAGACCAGTTGCAGAGCCCCGTCTCCAGCAGCAGCGCCGCCGCCAGGATCACTGCCGCCTTCTTTATCTTCCCCAGCCCCATACAGCCTGCCTCCCATCGCCGATAGCGCGGAAAGCCTTCCTGTACGGCTCTCCGATCCTGGGTTTTATTGTATCCCAAACCCACAGACAATGCAAGCCAAACGTGGACGGCCATGCCTCACAAAGCCGCAAAATGAAAAGCCCCGCATCTCTGCGGGACCTTTCATTCTTATGAGGGGGGAGATAGTGAATTATTCAACTATTTGATTTTATAATATCCCCGATTTGTGATGAAACTATGTACAATTTATAAAAAGCTTATAAAAAGTAGTAAAATCAAAATGAATAAATTCTAACTGAAATCAAAAGCATCCTGTCACAGCACTTCCGCCTGGATCTGCTGGTAAAGCTGTTCTGCCAGTTCGATGGGGATACTTCCGCTCTCCAGCGTGGTGGCGTGGGCGGCAGAGACCGCTACCGCCCGGCGCAGCATCTCCTCCATGGGTTCTCCCCGCAAAAGGGACATGGCAAGCGAGGCGCAGGCGCTGTCCCCGCAGCCAACGGTGTTGACCACTTTTATCCTGGGCGCCCGGGCGAACAGGCGGCGCTGTTTTCCCAGCAGGTAAATCCCCTTATCCCCTGCGGAAACGGCCACATAAGCCACGCCCGCTTCCAGCAGCCGCTGCGCCGCCTCCAGGATCTGATCCTGTCCGCGGCAGCTATGGCCGGCGATATATTCCAGTTCCCTGCGGTTCGGCTTTACCAGATAGGGCACGGCCGCCACACCGGCGCGCAGCCCCTCCCCACTGGCATCCAGGATCACCCTTTTTCCTTGGGCGGCAGCGATCCCGATCAGCTCCGGATAGATCTCGCTGCCCAGCCCCGGCGCGGCGCTCCCGGAGATCACTACCAGTTCACAGTCCTGCAGCAGCGCCTCAAAACCTTCCAAAAACCGCGCCTTTTCCTCCGGAAAGATCTGCGGCCCCGGCTCCAGGATTTCGGTAACATAGCCGTTATCCGCCACTATGTTCATGCTGCAGCGGGTATCGCCCTGCGTTTTCACAAAAGCGCACTCGACCCCCATGGCCCCTATTTTTTCTTCGATCCACTTTCCCGTATATCCACCCAGAAAGCCGGTCGCACGCACAGGCTGCCCATACTGGCGCAGGATCCTGCTCACGTTGATCCCTTTTCCCCCGGGAAGGCTCATCATGCTGCTCACCCGGTTTATATGCCCGCTCAGAAGCTGTCCGGTCCGATAGGTTTTATCCACCGCAGGATTCAGCGTCACCGTTAAGATCATTTTTGTTTCCTCCTCACATATAATCCTGCAGGACGAGCTGCAATCCGGAATTTCCCTGGTAGGTGTGGATCTCCGGATAATAAACGACATCCAGCAAATATCCCGGTCCCCGTCCTTCGTACAGATCTATCATACACCGGTTCCCATACCGGGCCGTCACATGTGCTTCAAAAGCGCTGCAGTCTCCGAAATATACCATCTCCCAACAACTGCCCCGCTCATCCTGCACCCGAAAGCGAAGCACATTCCGGTTCTTCCCCAACAGCCGGGCGGATAAAAAGCGCAGCTCTTTCTGGGCGAAAACCGGCTTCTGGTTCCCGTTGCCATAAGGCTCCAGCTTTTTTAATTCCTCTACAAGCTCCTCGCTGACATAGGACACTGGCATGGGTATGTCGATATGGATGCGCTCCTGCATATCCTCCGGCGTCAGACGGCAGTTTTCGTTGATCGTTTGCCGGAAGGCATCGATATCTGCCTCAGCCATGGAAAGGCCCGCCGCCATCTTATGGCCGCCGTAACGGGTGAAAAAATGGCTGCAGCGCGTCATTTCCTCATAAATATGGTACGTCTCGATGGAACGGGCGCTGCCCTTGACTTCCTCCTCGCCTCTCGTCAGCACAAAAACGGGTTTATAATAGCGTTCCCGCAGCCGGCCGGCGATGATACCGGCGATGCTTTCATGACATTTTGGCAGAAATACCACCAGGACCCGATCGTCTTTTAAGCTGCTTTGCTCGATGAGCGCGGCGGCCTGCTTCACATAGTTTTCCGTCATTTCCTTGCGGCTGTCGTTGAGCTGCTTTAAGAAAGCCGCTGCAGGGACCGCCGTCTCCCTATCCGGGCTTTCCAGCAACGAAAGCGCCCTGACCGCCGTATCCAGCCGACCGGAAGCGTTCAGACAGGGGCCCAGCACGAACCCAATATGAAAGGCGCTCAAGACCCTGGCATTTTGGTCCGGAAGGATACCGTTTACTTCCATCAGAGCCCGCAGGCCCGGATTGGCGCTGTGCTGCATCAGCTCCAGCCCCCGCCTGACCAGGATCCGGTTCTCGTCCTGCAGGGGCATCACATCGCAGACGGTGGCAAAGGCTGCCAGCTCCAGCAGTTCATCCAGCGCGGTGCGCATTTTGGGGTCGCTTCCCGAAGGGCTTAATCCCGGCAGGCCGTAAGAGGGAAACATCGACTGCACCAGTTTAAAGGCAACCACCGCTCCGCAGATCTCCTGCCAGGGATAAGAGCAGCCCGGCTGCTTGGGATCGATGACGACGTTCGCCGGCGGCAGAAGGTACTGCCGCCCTGCCTCGGTTTCCTGATAGGGCACCTCATGATGGTCCGTCACCACCACGGTCATGCCATAGGACCGGGCCAACCGGATCTGATCCGCCGCCGCGATCCCGTTGTCACAGGTCACGATCGTATCGATCCCGTCCTCCCGTGCTGCCTCCACAAGATGCGCATTGAGACCGTAGCCGTCCTTCATCCTGTGGGGAATGGCCGTATCCACCGCCGCGCCGCACAGCCGCAGCCCTTTTTTGAGAATATAGGCGGAGCATACGCCGTCCACGTCATAGTCGCCGATCACGCGGATCTTTTTTTTCTCCCGGATCTTCCCCTGCAGGATCGAAACCGCCTCCCGCATCCCTTTCAGCAGGCCGGGATCATACAGATCCTCAACGGTTCCATACAGGTATTTTCGGATCGCCTCCTGATCCGTCACATCCCGGTTGCGGATGAGACGGGCCAACACCGGACTGATATGAAACTGTTCCGCGATCCCGTTAAAGTCGGCCCTTTTAGCCGCTACAAACCACTTGGCCATGTGTTCCAAATCCTTTTGTCCTTTTTGCAGCCGCCGATACAGATAAACAGACAGCTATGCCTGTCGGCAGATCCGCGGCCGCTGCCCGCAAAAAAGGCCGAGGAAGCGCCTGCGCGCGTTCCCCGGCCTACAATCCTTTGTTATTTTGCCGAAGCCTTTCTCTTTGACTTGTCCACTGCCTCTTTTTTCACGATCTTCGTGCGCATGAGATACCACATGGCGCCGGTCAGACAGACGGACGAGTACGCGCCGCAGACAATGCCGACCATCAGGGGAAGGGCAAATTCCCGGATGCTGGACACGCCCAGGATATACAGCACCGCCACCATGATAAAGGTCGTCAGGGACGTAAAAATGCTTCTGGACAGCGTCTGGGTCACGCTCTGGTTCACCAGCCTCTGCAGATCCGCCCTGTTTGCGCTAAGCTGCAGATTCTCCCGCACACGGTCGAAGATCACGATGGTAGCGTTGATGGAATAACCGACGATGGTCAGCATACAGGCGATAAAGGTATTGCCCACCGACACCCTGGCGATGGCGTAAAAGGCCAGCACCACCAGTACGTCATGGACCAGGGCCAGCACGCTGCTGGCGCCGAAGCGGATATCCTTGAAACGGAACCAGATATACAAAAGCATCAGCACCGTGGCAACCAGGACCGCCAGTACCGCGCTGGAACGCATCTCGGAACTGATGGTGGAACTGATCGTCTCCGCCGTAATACTGTCCTCTGCCACGCCAAACTGATCCACCAGGGCAGCGTCAAGCTCCTTCCTCTGATCCACAGTCAGCGTGCGGGTCTTGAAGATCACCTCATTGGTCCCCTGCACCTTCTGGGTCTGCACGTTAGGGTCGGCGCTGATCTCTTCGATCACAGGCACCACGTTGGCGTCCAGATCCTCAATGCTCCTGTCCTCCGGGAACGTCACGCTGGTAGAGGTGCCGCCGACAAACTCCAGGCTGTAATTCAGGATGTTGCCCGTAGAGGAACGGTTGATCCCCATAAACACGAAGCCGGCCACGATCATAACGCCGGAGATCGCAAAGAACACCTTTTTCTTGCCCAGGAAATTGATGGGTTCCCGTTCCTTGACGCGGCCATAAAATTTTTCCTTCTGAAAGCCCACCGCATACAGCGCGTTTAAGATCAGCCGCGTCACCACCAATGCCGTGAACATGGATAAAACGATACCGAGAGCCAACGTCTGGGCGAAGCCCTTGATCGTGCCGGTCCCCATCCATCCCAGCACCGCGGCCGCGATGAGGGTCGTCACGTTGCCGTCAAAGATGGCGGAAAACGCCTTCTGGAACCCGATCCTGATGGCGGAGCGCACCGTCTTGCCGGCGGCGATCTCCTCCCGGATACGGGCGAAAATGATCACATTGGCATCCACCGCCATACCGATGGAAAGGATGATGCCCGCGATGCCAGGCAGCGTCAGGGTCATGTCAAAGCCGTTTAACAAAAGCACCAGCATGGCCGTATACACACACAGCGCCAGGGCGCTGGCCACGCCGGGGATCCAGTATACGGCGATCATGAAGATCACGATGATCGCAAGGCCGATGGCGCCTGCGATCAGGCTCGTCCGGATCGCGTCGCTGCCCAACTGGGCGCCTACCACGTTGGAACGCAGCTCCTGAAGCTCCAGGGAAAGGCCGCCGATACGGATGGTGGACGCCAGGTTGCTGGCGGCCTCATAGGATTCCATCCCGTTGATCACCGCATGGCCGTCCGTGATCTCCGCCTGCACGCTGGGATAACTGACGATCATATTGTCATAGATGATATAAATGATATCGTGGTTGGGAAGCGCCGCTTTGGTGGCCTCGGCAAATTTCTTCGTGCCTTCCTCCGTCAGCGTCAGCGCCACCACCGGATCCTGGTTGCCCATGCTGTTCGTCTCATAGACGGCCTGGGCGTCCGCCACATCGGTCCCGGACAGCACCTCGTTGCCGTCCTTGTCCAGAAAGACCAGGGAACCGGGGCTGCCCAGCTCCTCCAAAATCGCGTTGGCGTCGGACACGCCGGGGATCTCAATATTGATCCGGTTGCTGCCCTCCTGGTAAACCTGCGCCTCCGTGGAATAATTGTCCGCACGCTGCTGCAGCTTAAAGATCGTATCGCTCATATCCTCGGCGCTGGGATTCTCTTCCCCCACCACCTCGTAGGTGATGCTCACGCCGCCTGCCAGATCCAGGCCCAGCTTGATGTTGGAAGCGGATCCGGTCTTGCCGGAATCCAGGCCGAACACCGTCACAAAGGTGAACCCGATCAGCGCCAGAACGGATACGACCAGCGTGATGATTCCTTTCTTCTTGCTCATTTCTCTGCTCTCCTTATCCTTCTTCATCGGCCAGAGCCGCTTTTATCATGATCGCGCATTCCACGCGCTTCTTCTGAAGTTCGCATCCCAAGTCGTAGGTATCGTTGATATTGCCGTGGCTGTGATAGGCGTTGGCCGCGCAGCCGCCGCTGCAGTAAAACCTGGCGAAACACCCCCGGCACTTTTCCCGGGAATAGACGTTGCACTTTTTAAACTCCTCCACCAGATCCTGCCGCAGGACGCCCTCGTCCACATTGCCCAGCAAAAAATCCTCATTGCCCACGAACTGATGGCAGGGATACAGATCGCCCCAGGGCGTTACCGCCAGATACTCCGTCCCCGACCCGCAGCCGGAAAGCCGTTTGGCCACGCAGGGGCCGCCGCTCAGATCGATCATAAAATGGAAGAAGTTCACGCCATGGCCCTCCTTCTTCCGGCGCAGCAGTTCTTTTGCCAGCGTATCGTACTCTTCCATCAGGCGGGGAAGATCCTCCTGCTTTAAGGCGTAGGGTTCTTTCGGATCCGCCACCACAGGCTCCACGGAGATCTGTTCAAAGCCCAGATCCGCCAGATGCAGCACATCCCTGGAAAAATCCAGGTTGTAATGCGTGAATGTACCCCGCACATAATAGTTCATCTGGTTCCGGCTCTGCGCCACCTTCCTGAACTTCGGCACTACCAGGTCATAGCTGCCCTGGCCGCCCCTGAAAGGACGCATCCGGTCATGTACCTCCCTGCGTCCGTCGATGCTTAAGACCACGTTGCTCATCTCGCGGTTGACAAACTCCAGCACCTCATCGTCCAGTAGGACGCCGTTGGTGGTCAGCGTAAAACGGAATTTCTTATGGAAAGGTTCTTCCAGGCTCCGGCCATAGGCCACCAGATCCTTGACCACCTGCCAGTTCATCAGCGGTTCCCCGCCGAAAAAATCCACCTCCAGATTCACCCTGCCGCCGGAATGGGATACCAGAAAATCCAGCGCCTTTTTGCCCACTTCAAAACTCATCAGGGCGCGCCGTCCGTGGTATTCTCCCTCTCCCGCGAAGCAATACCGGCAGGCCAGATTGCAGTCGTGGGCGATATGCAGACAAAGCGCCTTTACCACCGTCTGCCGCTGGGCAAACGCATCGATATAATTCTCATAAACATCCTCTGAAAACAGCGTGCCCGCTTTTTCCAGGGACAAAATTTCCTCCACTGCCTCCCGGATCTCTTCATCCGGATAGGGGAGCAGCCGGCAGACCTGCACGGCCGCAGCGATCGTATCCAGATCCCGGATCCCTTCTATGATAAGCTGCTCTGCCAGCGGAAGCACGTCGTATACCACGTCGTCCACGACGTGGATGCTGCCGCTGTTGACATCCATCACAATATTATAACCGTTGTTCCTGTACTGATGGATCACACAAACACCCTTTCTGCCGACACAAAGGCGGCATGCGAAAAACGCATCCCACCTGCCCTTTACATATAATAAGCAGCGACGCTGCATCGCTGCTTATGTCTTTGTCCTCTGTCTGCTTATTTCGCTTTCTCGCAGCTCTGATTGCCCACTGTGCAGGATGTCTTGCATGCAGACTGGCAGGAAGTCTGGCATTCGCCGCAGCCGCCCTTCTTCATGGACTCCTTGAGGTCCCTGGTGACCAAAGTCTTGATGTGCTTCATCTCAATGTTCCTCCTTCATGCCAAAAACAGCCTACGGACCGTCTTTCCTCATAACTCTACACAGTATATCACATATTTCCCCCGAGGAAAAGCACTTTTTTCAAAAAGTTTGATGCCCGGGGATCCTCTCCATCCGGCCTTTCTCTCCTGCGGTCAACTGATCATGCCGCCCAGCATCCCGCTTCCTACGCAGATCATCAGTGTCGTAAAAAACTGGTTCCCCAGATCCTGGAAGGAGCGGTTTACCGCCAATGTCACCAGGGACAGGATCACAAAATAGAAAAGGCCCGACAGCAGTCCCCAGAAAAACCGTCTTGACCGCATCCGCTTTCCGCAAAGAAAGCCGGCCGCCAGACAGGCCAGCGCATAGATGACGATAATGCCGATATTCACGATCTGTTCGGAAAGCTGCAGCCGGTACAGTAAAAGGGCCAGCAAAAGCAGCGCCCCTCCCGTCAGAAGATAGGCGGCCAAAAGGCATTTTACCAGCACCACCAAAGCCCTTCCCTCCGGCCGTTCCGCCTGTTTTGTTCTCTGCATATTTTCCATCCTTTTCCTGTCCCTCCGTCCCGCTCTGTAGCGCAGAGCCTGTTTTCTTTTTCATGTATATTCCCTTTGTCCGCCAAACTTGACAACCTGTATATTTTTTTGTATGATTGCAGATAAAACATACTGTAAAAAAGGAGTGATTTTTTTGGATTCCCCCGGCGTCATACAACTCGTCTGCGTCGCAGTCCTGGTCGCGCTCTCCGCGTTCTTTTCCTCCGCCGAAACGGCCCTGACCACGGTCAACCGGGTTAAGGTGCGCTCCCTGGCAGAAGAAGGGGACCGTCGGGCCCTTGTCCTGCAGAAGGTGCTGGACAGAAATTCCAAGATGATTTCGGCCATTCTGATCGGGAACAATATTGTCAACATCTCCGCTTCCTCCCTCACGACGGTGTGGGTCACGAAGCATTTCGGCAGCCTCGCCGTCGGCGTCGGCACCGGCGTCCTGACGCTGGTGGTCCTGCTCTTCGGGGAGATCGTCCCCAAGAGTACCGCCATGATCAAGGCTGAGAAGCTGGCCCTGTCGGATGCCCGGATCATCTACTTTCTGATGCAGGCGCTGACCCCTGTGATCTTTCTGGTGGATAAGCTGTCCGGTTTTATCATGTTCCTTTTGCGCATCGACCCCAGCCAGAGACAGAACCAGATGACGGAGACGGAACTCAAGACCTATGTGGACGTCAGCCATGAGGACGGCATCATCGAAACGGAAGAACGGGAAATGATCTACAACGTGTTCGAATTTTCCGACACCGTGGCCAAGGACATTATGATCCCCCGTATCGACATGAGTACGGTCAGCGTGGACGCAGGCTACGAGGAACTGTTCTCCGTCTTTAAGGAAAATATGTATACCCGGATCCCCGTGTATGAGGGGGACAACGACAATATGATCGGTCTGGTCAACATAAAGGATTTCATGTTCGACGCCCGCCCGGCAAGCTTTCAGATCCGGGATATCCTGCGGGAAGCCTATTATACTTACGAATATAAGAAAACCGCCGATCTGATGATGGAAATGCGCAAATCCCCCTTCAACGTAGCCTTCGTGCTGGATGAATACGGCTCCTGCGTAGGGATGATCACGCTGGAGGATCTGCTGGAGGAGATCGTGGGCGAGATCCGCGACGAATACGACGCGGACGAGGACGACTTCATTCAGGAAGTGGGAGAACGGGAGTATCTGGTGGAAGGCAGCATGAAGCTTTCCGACATCAACGATGCCATCGGCACCCGCCTGGACAGCGAAGATTACGATTCCATCGGCGGCATCATCATCGAGATTCTGGACCGTATGCCCGTGCGGGGCGATCAGGTCACCACCCGGGACGGCATCCAGCTCACCGTTGAAGACGTAAAGCAAAACAGGGTCACCAAGGTTCGTATGCTGCTGCCGGAAGAAAAGCCAGAGGATCCTGAAGCACAGGAGGAAGAAAAGGAAAATGCCCCCAGGGCGCAGGAATAACGAAAAACGGCGTAAATAACGCAACAGGGCGGACAGCCATGGCTGTCCGCCCTGTCGCGTCCGGTCTTATTTCACAAAAACCTGCGCTTTACTTCTTCGTATTTTTCCTGCGTCATCAGCGCGTCCTGCCGGATATCCTGGAAGGTCACCAGATAGGTCCAGCGCCCGTAGGGCTCGATGGTCCTGATCTTTTGCAGGTTGATGATATAGGATTTGTGGCTGCGCATGAACAGCTCCGGGTCCAGCTTCGCCTCGATATCCCCCATGCTGGCGGACGTCACAAAGCTGTCCTGGACGGTATAGATGACCGTCGCGTTGTTTTCCCGCTGGATCAAACGAATATCCGCGATATCCACAAAGCACATATTTTCGCGTCCCTTGACCAAAAGCCGGGAGCGCCCCTTTTCAGAACGGGAAACCCGATCCGCTTCCGCCGCAGGGGCGGCCTGCCTCTGGGATAAAATGCGGTCCAGCGTCTTTTCCACCCGCGCCACGTCGAAGGGCTTGACCAGATAATCAAAGGCGTACAGTTCAAAAGCCTCCGGCATGAACTCTGCGTGGGCCGTTGCAAAGACGATCCTGGTCTTGGGCGCCAGATCCGTCATGATCCGGGCGCATTCGATCCCGTTCTCCCCCTGGATACCGATGTCCATAAACACCACATCCGGTTTCAGCCGGCCAAACTGTACCACTGCTTCGGAAAAGGAACCGCACTCTCCGACGATCTCAAAACCGCCGTGTTTCTCTATGATCTTTCGCAAAAGCAGGCGGATTCCTTTTTCATCCTCCACCAGCATCACCTTATTCATTCTTTCCCATCGCTTTCCCCGGATCTCAGATCCACGCTGATGCTGCTGTTTTCACCCAACGCCTCCCTGAGCCTGGTATCGGCCTTGACGTTCTGCATACGGTAATAATCCATAACGCCAAGATTGCCGCTTCGCAGCGCTTCCGCCATGGCTTTGGGGACTTCGGCCTCGGCCTCCACCACATAGGCCCGCATTTCCTGCTCTCTTGCCACCGCCATGGCCCTGCGCTCCTCCGCCTTGGCCTGCGCGATGTTTTTGTCCGCCTCCGCCTGCAGGGTCTGCAGTTGGGCCCCGATGTTCCTGCCCACGTCGATGTCCGCAATATCGATGGACAGTATTTCAAAAGCCGTGCCGGAATCCAGCCCCTTCGTAAGCACCAGCTTCGATATTTTGTCCGGATTTTCCAATACTTCCTTATGGGAATCGGCGGAACCTACGGTCGTCACGATGCCTTCCCCGATCCTGGCCAGTACCGTAGCCTCTCCCGCGCCTCCTACCAGACGTTCCAGATTGGCCCGCACCGTCACCCTGGCTTTTACCAAAAGCTCGATGCCGTCCTTTGCTACGGCGGAAATATCCGTCGTTTCGATGACCTTGGGGTTGACGCTCATGCGCACCGCATCCAGTACGTCGCGGCCCGCCAGGTCGATGGCCGCCGCCTTTTCAAAGGGCAGGCTGATGCCCGCCCGTTCGGAAGCGATCAGCGCGTTGACCACGTTATCCACATGTCCGCCCGCCAGATAATGCGCTTCCAACTGATTGACCGACAGTTCCAGCCCCGCCTTGCGCGCCTTGATCAGCGGCAGCACGATGGCGGACGGCACGACCCTGCGCAGGCGCATGCCGATCATATTAAAAAGGCTCACCCGCACATTGGCCGCCAGGCTGGAGATCCACAGCCCCACCGGCACAAAGCAGAAAAACAAAACGATCAGCAGGAGCAAAATGCCGATCAAAACCAATACTCCGATTAAAGTTCCATTGCCCATATCCATACCCCTTTCCGCTTATTCTACACTGTTTTATTCCCGATATTCGCGCACCACCAGCCGCAGGCCGTCCACCCGGACGATCCGAAGAGATGCGCCTTTTTCGATATAGCTGCCCTCGGAGACCACATCAAATTTGATATCGTCAAAGACCCCCGTACCGGAAGGACGCAGATCCGTCAACGCGGTCCCCTGCTTTCCCAGCAGATATTCCAGATCGGCGGAGCTGAGATAGCCCTCCGTCCGGCTCTGCTTCTCCTTTAAAACAAGGGACGGCAGCTTCCCTCTGGAAAGCAGGCACAAAACCACTACCAGCATCACCCCGAGGACAACCAGCACAAAAAGCGTTGTCAGCGCCCCTTCCAGCGGCGAATCCGACACCAGGAACACGCCGATGACCAGGCAGACTATCGAACTGATCCCCGGAACGCCAAAGCCGGGAACCACCATTTCCACCGCGGCCAGGACGAATCCCAGCAAAAGCGCTGCGATCCCCAGCGCCAAAACCCAATCCATCTAAACCCCTCCTTTCCTTTTCGTGTGTTCCCATCATACCCTATCTATGAAAAAAAGGAAGGGATATCCTGCAAAAAATACAGTTTTCCCTTCCAAATGTCAATTTTTTGCTTTCGGGAGGCGTACCAGAAAAGAGGTCATCCCCTCTACAGACTCTGCCGTGACCTGGCCGCCGCACTCCCCGGCAAGCCGGGCAACGATGGCAAGGCCAAGGCCGTGCCCTTCCTCCTTTTTTGTCGTGACGCCCGGACAAAAGACAGCGGGAAGGATCTCTTCCGGTATCGGAGGGCCGTTGTTCTCCACCTCCAGCAGATAGTCCTCCCGGTCCTCCCAAATGCGGACCGTGATCCGCCGCTCTCCCTCCTGCCCCTGCAGGGCCGCCGTGGCGTTATCCAGAAGATTGGCCAGGATCCTGCAAAAATCCCAGGCTTTCATGGGAAGCCTCTCCAGAGCGCTCCCCACTTCCGGATAGAAATCGATCCCCATCTGTTCCGCCGTTTCCATCTTTGCCTGTAAAAGGGCGTTTACCGCCGGCTGAGACGTCCGCATCGCCCGGCTGGACTTTTGGATCTGCTTGCAGACCGGGCTGATATAAGCGCGCGCTTCTTCATACTCTCCCAACTCCATCAGGCCGTAAACGATCTGGAAATGGTTCATCATATCGTGTTTCTGTTCTCGAAGGGATTCGTTGGCCTGCTCCAGATCCTTCACAACCTGCGCGCCGCCACGGTCCTGCCACCGGCCCAGGGCCAGAAAGCCTGCGGCGAAGATCAGGCTGGCCAGCAGGATCAGGCCGATACAGAGCAAAAACACAGGCCCTGCCTCTCCCAGCAGCCGGTCGCGCATATGGAAAAGCAAAAACAGGCCCACCAGAAACTGGCCCAGGCTGACCGCCGCCAATGCGCCGGCCAGCTTGCCGGGCTGCGCCTGTACCGCTCTTTTCCTTTTGATCCGAGGCCCTTTCTTTTCGTTCATTTTACCACCGTCAGATAACTGGCTGCCGCATAAAGGATCTGTCCGTTCTTCTCCATGACGCAGCGCTTTACAGCAGGTGCGCCCGCAGTTCCTCCGGGCTCTTGTCGCTTAAGTACGCCGGCGCGATATCAAAGACCGTCTTGCATCCGACGTTTCCCTCCCGGTTCAGGCGGTATACTGCCCTGGCGTAAGCGGCCAGGACGGATCCCGTAAATTCCGGGTTGGAATCCAGCTTCAAGCTGTATTCGATCACATGGGTATGTTCTCCCTTTGCGCCGGTCTTTCCCGTGCGGATCACGCTGCCGCCATGGGGCAGTCCGGCATGGTTCTGATCCAGTTCCTCCTGGGTGATGAAATGTACGGTGGTGTCGTAGTCCGAAAAATAGTTGGGCATGGTCACGATCTGCCTTTCGATCTGCGCAAGATCCGCGCCCTCCTGCGCCACCACAAAACATTCCCTGGTATGCTTCTGCCGGGTGGTCAGCTCCGGATCGGCGCCGCTTCTGACCGCTGCCTGGGCCTCGGGCACCGGGATCGTATACTGTCTGCAGTCCTTTACGCCCGGAATGCGGCGCACCGCGTCGGAATGTCCCTGGGAAACGCCTTTCCCCCAAAACGTATAATCCTTTCCCTGGGGCAGGATGCAGTTGGCGTACAGACGGTTCAGCGAAAACATCCCCGGATCCCAGCCGCAGGAAATGAGCGCCGTCCTGCCGGACGCCTTCGCCGCCTGATCCACCGCCGCAAAATGCTGCGGGATATTGGCGTGGGTGTCAAAGCTGTCCACCACGTTATAAAGGGAGGCATAGTAGGGAGTCTGTCCGGGCAGATCGGTGGCGCTGCCGCCGCAGAGGATCAGTACGTCGATCTGCTCCTGCATCTTTAAGAGCGCATCCGCAGGCAGCGCCTCAACTCCCGGCGTCCTGACCTGCAGCATGGCCGGATCCCTGCGGGTAAACACCGCCGCCAGTTCAAGATCCGGGTTCTGTCCGATGGCCGCTTCCACACCTTTGCCCAGATTGCCGTAACCTAAAATACCGATTCTGATACTCATATTTTCTTTTCTCCTTTATCATGATAAAGTGCCGGAATTCTCTCGTATTTTATCACAAAGAGGAAGAAGCCGCAATATAATCTGCCACGTCCTTTTTCAGCTTTTCCCAGGCGTCCTCATGCTCGACATAATACAGCGGGCAGAGCTTCCCGCCGCAGTCATAATGGCGCAGGAGGGCGGAGGTGTCCAGATCGTATTCTTTCATCAGCCACGCCAGCAGCGCGATCAGGGACTCATAGGTGGCGTCTGTAAACCGGCCGTCCTTCTCCAGATAACAGCATTCGATGGAAATGGAATTGTAATTGTGCTGCTTGACCGCATAGCCGATCTCATTTAAGGGAAGGCACTGGATGATCTCCCCCTCGTAGCCGATGATAAAATGGGCGGACGCGGAAGTCTCTCCCGTCGTTCCCAGATTTTCAAAATAATGGCGGTTCTGGGCCGCGCTGGTACCGGCGTTGGCCGTATAGTGAACGAACAGCTCGGTCACCTCTGTAAGCGGCTCGCCGGGCCTGGAATAGGGATTGGGGGTCAGAAAATCCTCCTGGATCTGCGGTTTTTGGGCCCGGTTATCGACCGCAGCGGCGGCCGTCTCCTGCTGCATGACCGCCGCCGGCTCCCCGTCCGTTTCCTTTGGCCCAAACAGCTCCATCAGACCCCAGCCGAGCGCCACCGCCGCTGCGCCCACAAAAAGCGCCAGCGTCCCCACCGCCAGCCGGGCAAACAATACCTGCCTTCTGCGCCGCTTGCTTCTCTGCTGGCGCTGGCTGCGCAGCCGTTCCTCCCGCTGCCGCCTGTCCTCTTCCCCGACAGCCGTCCTCTCCCGTCTGCGGATGGCCCCCGCTTCCGGGCCGCCGTCCGGCCGCTGCCCTTTGCTGCCGGAATCTTTCTGCGTATCTACGATCAGGGACAGATCCCGATCCTTATCCTCCGTACCCATGAAAAAAACCGCCCCCCGTCATCCACCGTCGTCCGCGCCTTTGCCGCGACATCCGATGGAGCTATTTTATCACAGGGAACGGTTTTAGTTTTTAAACAAAACGTAAATTTTTCTTAAATTGACTGCTCTTCCTTCGCCTCTACAAGGCCGATGCCCAGTTCAGCGAGCTGCTTTTCGTCCACCGTATTCGGGCACTCCGTCATCAGACAGGAGGCGTCCTTGACCTTCGGGAAGGCGATGACATCGCGGATGCTCTCCGCCCCGGTCAGCTCCATGCACAGCCGGTCCAGGCCGTAGGCCAGTCCCGCGTGAGGAGGCACGCCGTATTTGAACGCATCCAGCAAAAATCCGAACTGCTCATGGGCCTTCTCCTTCGTAAAGCCCAGCGCCTCAAACATCCGTTCCTGCACATCGTCCTGGAAAATACGGACGCTGCCGCCCCCGATCTCCACGCCGTTTAAGACGATATCATAGGCCTTAGCGCGCACGCTGCCCGGATCGCTCTCCAGCCGCTCCAGATCCTCTTCCATGGGCATGGTGAAAGGATGATGCATGGCCACATAGCGCCCCTCTTCCTCGGAATATTCAAACTGCGGGAACTCCACCACCCAGAGGAAATGGAACTGGCTATGGTCGATGAGCCCCATCTGCTCGCCCAGCTCCAGGCGCAGCGCCCCCAGCACGCTCCAGACGATATCCGTCTTATCCGCCGCAAACAAAAGCAGATCGCCGGGTTTGGCGTCCATGGCCTGCGTCAGCGCAATAAGCTGTTCTTCTGTCAGGAATTTGGCAAAGGAGGATTTGTAACTGCCGTCCTCCTGTACTGCCAGATACGCAAGCCCCCTGGCTCCGTACCCTTTGGCAAAATCCACCAGGGCGTCGATCTTTTTCCTGGGCATGCCCGCCTGCCCTCTGGCGTTAATGCCCCGGACAGAACCGCCGTTTGCCAGCGCTCCCGTAAAGACGGAAAAACCGCAGTCCTTTACGACGTCGGACACATCCACAAGCTCCATGCCAAACCGGGTATCGGGCTTATCGGAGCCGTATCGGTTCATGGCGTCGATCCACTTCATCCGCGGGAAAGGGGCCGTTACCTCCAGGCCAATGGCCTCCCGGCACAGATATTGGATCAGCCGTTCGTTCACATCGATCACATCGTCCACATCCACGAAAGAAAGCTCCATATCGATCTGGGTGAACTCCGGCTGCCGGTTTGCCCGCAGATCCTCGTCCCGGAAACATCTGGCGATCTGGAAATAACGGTCATAGCCGGAACACATCAGAAGCTGTTTGAAGAGCTGGGGCGACTGGGGCAGCGCATAGAAGCTGCCCGGATGCACGCGGCTGGGCACCAGATAATCCCGGGCGCCCTCCGGCGTGGACTTGCACAGGATCGGCGTTTCGATCTCCAGAAAACCTTCCTCCGTCAAAAAACGGCGCACTGCCGCGCAGATCTTGCTGCGCAGAATGATCTTCTCCTGCAGATCGGGCCTTCTTAGATCCAGATAGCGGTATTTTAACCGGATTTCCTCTTTTGTCTTGGAATTGGCTTCGATAGGAAAGGGCGGCGTCAGCGCTTCGGACAGCACCCGCAACTGCTGCGCGCGCACCTCGATCTGGCCTGTCGCCAGGTTCTCATTGACCGCGCCGGAACGCCTTTCCACACGGCCAGTCACAGCGATCACGAACTCGCTGCGAAGCCGTTCCGCCTTGGCGAAGTTCTCGCTCCCGCAGTCTGCCTCTTCAAAAATGATCTGCAAAAGCCCGGCCCTGTCGCGCAGATCCACAAAAATAATGCCGCCTTTATTTCTCTGTTTTGCGACCCAGCCCATGACGGTGACCGTCTGCCCTACGTTGGCAACGGACAGTTCCCCGCACCGACAGGTACGCTTCAGTCCTTTCATTGTCTCAGCCATTCTTCTCCTCTTTCCGCGCGCCCCGCCCTCCGGGACGCCCTGTTGTGATCTTTTTATTTCAAGGGGTCTTTGTAAAATTCCACAAATTCCTCATAACCCTCTTTGGAAAGCTGTTCCTTCTGGAATTTTTTGTTCTTGTTCATGCGCGCCACCAGCACCTGCCCGCCGTCCCGGCGCGTCTGCTGGGCTTTGGCGATCACCTCGCAAAGCGCCTGGCCGGACACGCCCTTCTCGATCAGATAGGCCGTCTTTTTAGGCTGCCCGGGAACCTGAAAGCCGCTTTCCATCAGGATCAGGATGATGCGTTCAAAGCCGATGGAAAACCCGCAGGCCGGCACATCGTTTCCCGTAAACCTGCCCACCATTTTATCGTAGCGGCCGCCGCCCGCGCAGCTTATGCCAAGCTGGGGCATTGCGATCTCAAAAATGGTCCCGGTATAATAGGACATGCCGCGCACCAGCGCAGGATCAAAAACGATCGTAAATTCGGACGCCTTCGTCGACCGGACGCTTTCCACGATCTCCTGGAGATTCTGCACGACCTGCGGATCCAGGAATCCCTGGAGCTTTTCCGCCATCCAGGCCAATCCGTCCTGCTCCCCCGCAAGCTCTTCAAACAGCGCCGTATATTTTTCCACGCTGTCCTTTGCGAAACCGTTTTCCAAAAGCTCTGCCGCCACGCCCTCCGGCCCGATCTTATCCATCTTGTCCAGAATGATGAACACGGTGTCGTGGGACTCTTCCGGAAACCCGCTGTAGGCCGCCATGGCCTTTAAAATGCGCCGCTCGTTGATTCGGACCTGAAAGCCCTGAAAGCCCAGTCTGCCCAGCGTCGTAGTGGTGGCCAGGATCAGTTCGATCTCCGCCAGATTGGAAGGTTCTCCAAAAATATCGATATCGCACTGCATGAACTGGCGGTAACGACCCTTCTGGGGCCGCTCGGCCCGCCACACATTCCCGATCTGCAGCGCTTTAAAAGGCGACGGCAGTTCGTTGGCGTGATTGGCGTAAAACCGCGCCAGCGGAACGGTCAGATCGTAACGCAGGCCGCCGTCCACCAGGTCTGCCTCTTCCCTCGCCGTCTCCAGATTCAGCTTTTCGCCTCTCTTTAGGATCTTAAAGATCAGCTTTTCGTTTTCGCCCCCCTGTTTGCTGCTCAGGTTTGCGATATTCTCCACGCAGGGGGTCTCGATCGACGTAAAGCCGAATTTCCCATAGGTTTCCTTGATCACGCCGATGCAGTAATCCCGAATCTGCATTTCCGCAGGCAGAATATCCTTCATGCCCGTCACCGGCTTTTTGCTCAGTGCCATCTTTCCTCTCTTTCTCCTTCTTCGCAGTTTCCCTTTTCTTCTTGTCACATGGCTGAACCAATTTTACAATGTTTCTTTTGTTTTTTCAACTGGAACTTTTACAGCGTCCGGCTCCCCTTTTTCACCTCCGGCTCCCCGTACAGCACCCCCCGGCTGCCTGTGCCGAGATAGAAACGGCCGTACACCCGGCTGTCCCCGTCTATGCTGTTGATCTCGCCGTACATCTGGCTATCCGTATTCAGGCGGACGAAAGTTCTGCCGTCGTCCACGGAGCGATAGAAACCGTACGCGCCGCTTATGACCGCGGCCGTATAGACCGCTTTTGGCTCTGCCGCATAATCGCCGCCGGGCCGCCCGACGCCCAGCCCCACGCGGTAAAAAATATCCCCCGGCGCGCTCAGCCTGACCGCGCTCACCTCGTCCTCTTTCTTATCATAGTGAAGCTTCCACAGGCCTCCCTCTCCCAGAGCCATATAAAATACGCCCTGCCTGCCGCATTCTCCGCGGATCTCCGTCCTGTTCGCACAGTCGATGAGGGCCAGATTGACGTCGGGAAACCCTGCGGGAAGAAGCCTCTGCCGAAAAGTCAGGCCGCCGTCCCTGCTCACATAAAATTCGGCGTGTTCTCCGAACCCAAAAAAAAGGGAACTGTCCATCCGGTCGGAAAACGCCTTCATTCCGACGTCCGTTACCGGTTTCCCTGCGCTGTTTAAAATCCGGACCGTTTGAAAGGAATGTCCGCTGTCCTGGCTCACCACCGCCAGGTCCGCCAAAAGCCGGATTCCCTGCGCCACTGACCAGACTATGGTGCTTTTATCCGGCGATAACGCTACCCAACCGCTATTGACATTGGGCTGTTCGATGGCGTGCAGCGCCCTGTCGAGCCTGGGAGTAAGCCCGAAAGGCATAGGCAGCCGCTCAAAGGTCCTGCACTGATCTTTCGAAAGGATCAGGCCGCCTTTGGTCTTTCCCGTCCAGTTCCCCCGGGGCGTGGCCACCACCCAGTCCGGATCGCTGTCGGAATAATCCGCGTTGATACAGGTGATATAGCGGTTCCCGTTTTCATCGGCAAAGGAGTTTTCACAGGGCGTATCCAGATCCCGAAAGGCAAATCCCCCCAGATCCCCCAGAATGTCGATCAACTGTACCTCCCCTGCCGGTGGGCTGTATACGTTTAAATGCACGGTCTCCTCCAGCCCGTCGCACCAATCGCAGAACACCACTTTTTCCTCCGTCAGATTTTCTGTCCTGAAAACGCCTGTCCCTGTGTTAAACCACGCCTCATTTACGTCAAAGGGATTGATCTTCATATCGCTGAGCCAGTGGATGATGGAATGGCCCCCGTTGTAGCAGGGCTTCATATAGGGCGCGCGGGATCGCAGCTCCCCTGCATCGAGATCATGAAGGATCTCCACCCAGGTCCGCCCATAGTCAAAGGAGCGGTATACGCTGTCTCCGCCTTCCTTACAGAGCGTGGAACAGACCAAAAGCCCCGGCGCGGCCGCAGCCGCGTCGATCCCGCCAAACCCGTATTCCAACACTGCGTTCCCATCCTCCGGCGCCCTATGGCCGACGGACGGCGTGATATCCTCTCCCTTCCCGAAACGGATCCCGCCCTCGTCCAGAATGGGATAACGCGCCACCCGTCCGCCGATCACGCTGCCGCCGTCGCAGCTATAGCCGTTTTCCAGCACATAGGCGTTTCTTCCCATCACGGAAAAGGTGACGTAGAGATATTTTTCATCCATGGCGTAGCGCTGCGCTACCAGTCCCGCCAGCCTGACGCCCTCTATCTCGCCGTCCTCAGGCTGCCAGAGCCGTTCAAAGGTCTGCCCGCCGTCATAGGATGCGTACAGGCTGTGTCCTCTCAAACGTTCCCCACGCTTTCCGGTCACGCCCGCGCTGCCCAGCAGCAGGGCGGTACCGTCTTTGCTCATCCCGGCAAAGGTCAGAAACCCTTCCGGGCAGGCGGCACATTTTTCCCAATGGGCGCCTCTGTCCACGCTGATCCACAGTCCCTCCTGCTGGCTGGCATAGTACAGCCTGTCGCTGTCCTTTTTGTCCACCACCAGCCGGTCCGCCGTCCCTCTGCCGTTTAAATTGCCATGGATCAGAATCGGGAGATCATACATAACAAAATGCGCCCCGTAATCGTCGGACGCAACGATCTTACCGGCACCCGGCCGGTTCACCCCGCAGGCGATATAAAGCCTCTCTGGATGCGCGTCGTCCAGCGCCACCGCGATCGGAAACGTCTCGCTGATGTCGTCCATGGACACATGATCGATCAGGCTCACCCAGCGCTGCGCTTTCGGGTCAAAGCGATATACGCCTCCGATATCCGTCCTGATATAAAGCACACCCCGCGCTTTTGTATGAAAAACAAAGCCCGTCACATAGCCGCCGCCCGGTATCGGCAGATTCCTGTACCGGTATCGCTCCTGTTCCATTAGCTTTCCTCTCCCTGTATCGCCGCTCTGAGATCACAAAACCATGAGCAGCGTCCCCACTCCGATGAAAACACAGCCCAGCGCGGATTTTACGGTGATCTTTTCATGCAGAAAGACAAAGGCCAGCACCAGCGTGATGACAACGCTCAGTTTATCCACCGGAACGACCTTTGACGCTTCGCCTATCTGCAGCGCCTTATAATAGCACAGCCAGGAGGCGCCGGTGCCCAGGCCGGACAGGATCAAAAAAATCCAGCTTTTTCTGCTGATCGCTACGATCCCGCCCTGCGCGTCCGTCAAAAACACCATTCCCCACGCCAGGAACACGACCACCACGGTTCTGATGGCCGTCGCCAGATTTGAGTTCACGCCTTCAATGCCGATCTTGGCCAGGATCGAGGTCAGCGCCGCAAAAACCGCCGACAATAACGCAAAAACCATCCACATATCCTTTCGTCTCCTTTCTCGAGGATCCTGCGCAGAAACGCGATCCTTGCCGGGCTCACGCCCTTGAGGACGCCGTGATCCGATTGTCCGTAAAAGGATTCCCTTCCGTCCTGCCCGGGCAGGACAGTTCAAAAACGCCCCATTTTTCCACCGTATCGATATATTTCATGGTGACCTCCCATTGCAAACAGCTCGTGTGCGCGCTGATCTCTTTTCCATTAAAATTCCGAATCTCAATCCCTGAATAGTACCCGCTTTCTCTCGATCATTTCCCCGATTCTTTCGATATATTGGGCGACCTCCTTCACGCTGTCGCAGCGCTCGATACGGCCGTCCGGACAGACTCTTTTGGAGATCACGCCGGCCCCCAGCGCCACGATGTCTTCTTTTTCCTCCATGATCAGGATATTGTAAATGCCGGCCTTGCCCGGCGCCGCGTAACCCACGTTTTCAAAATTGCCGGACATATTTTTCTGCCGGTAGAGATAATAGGGCGACATTCCCATCCCCCGGGCCGTTTTTTCCGCCAGCGCCATGGTGGCGTCGGTATTGTTCAGGTCGGCCTGGCCGTTTTCCAGGATCCACTGGCTTAAGCGCGAAGCCCGCTTGATCGCCAGGGAATGTACCGTCAGGTTGTCCGGCCCCAGCGCCCGTACCTGCTCCATGGTATGAGACACCTCTTCGATCCCTTCCCCCGGCAGTCCCAGGATCAGATCCATATTGATGTTGTCAAAGCCTTCCTCCCGTGCCAGCAGAAACGCTTCCCGTACCTGTTCCACCGTATGCCGCCTGCCGATCAGGTCCAGCGTCCGCTGGTTCATGGTCTGAGGGTTGACGGAGATCCGGCTCACGCCGTGTTTTTTCAGCACCTTAAGCTTCTCCCGGGTAATGCTGTCCGCCCGTCCCGCCTCCACCGTAAACTCCAGCGTATCCGTAAGGTTCAGTTTCCCACAGATCGCCGACAGCAGCCTGTCCAGTTCCTCCGGTTCCAGCGTGGTGGGCGTACCACCGCCGATATAAACGCTGTCCAGGATCTTATGGGAAAAAGTCTCCCGCACAAAATCCAGTTCCGTTTCCAGCGCGTCCAGGTATTCCGAAACCCGTTTTTTCCACGCGCTGATGGGAAAGGAGGTAAAAGAACAGTACAGACAGGTGGTGGGGCAAAAGGGGATCCCCACATACAGGCTGTAGCCGTTCTCATAGTGAATGTCGGAAAGGATCCTGCGCTCCCGCCGGGCGATCTCTGTTGAAAGGGCCGCTTTCTGCTCGCTGACCAGATAGTTTTCCCGCATGAAACGCCGGATCTGTTCCTCCGTCTGACCCTGTTCCAGAAGCTGCATGGCCATTTTCACCGGCCGAATGCCGGTCAGCGCCCCCCAGGGCAGCTCCTTTTGGGTCAGCTCCGAGAGCATCTTATACAAAAGCCGTTTCAATTCGTTCTTCACCGCAATCCGATCCTGCGGACAGGACAGGAAAATCTGTTCCTCCCACAAAAGCTGACGGCCATCCTTCTGCTCCCTATCCGCCTCCGGCTCCGTTTTTTCCTGGCTCTCTGCCTCCTGCCACGCCTTTACCCGGATCGCTTCTTTTTCAAATAACACAAAAAAAGCAGGAAGCCCGGGATCGCTTCGCAGCTCCTTTGTCCCTTCCACAAAGACCTTTACCTCCTGTTGCGGGTAGAAGGCCTTGACCAGGGAATGGATATCGTATGCGTACTTATCTTCATTTAAAACAACTATGATCATCTGTCGTCCCTGTTTGCAAAAGGGCGTCCCGCAGTCCGGGCCGCCCGTCGTTTACTGGCAATACGGATTATACCGTTTTTCTTCTCCGATCGTAGTAGAATCTCCATGTCCGGGATACACCCTGGTATCCTCCGGCAGGACGAAAAGCTTTTCCTTTACGGATCGCACCAGCTTGCTCATGCTGCCGGTAGGAAAATCCGTTCTGCCTACGGATCCTGCAAACAGCGTGTCCCCGGCCACCAGGATCCCGGCCTCCTGCACATAATAGCAGGCGCTTCCGATGGTATGCCCCGGCGTGGCGATCACCTTTATCGCAAGATCCGCCATCTGCAATTCCTGACCGTCCGTCAGCCATACATCCGGATCGATCACGGCCTTTCTTCCCATCTGGGCGGAAACGTTCACATAAGGATCCTGACAGACCACCTTTTCCGCCTCCAGCGCATAGATCTTCGCGCCGGTCAGCTCCCGCAGCTTCGCCGCGCCCCAGATGTGATCAAAATGGCCGTGGGTCAGCAGGATGGCCTCCACCGTAAAGCCCTTTTGGGAGAGCGCCGCGTAAATATCCGCTCCCCGATCCGCCGGATCGATGAACACGATTCGCTGGCTTTCTTCCCGATACAAAAAATAACAATTGGTCGCGCAGGCGCCCAGCGTCATGCGCCCGATCTTAACTCCTGCCATAGCAATCTCCGCTCCCGGCTTTCTCTCTGCTGCCGATAAAATCTGCCCCTGTTTTTCGCTCACCCGGTCGTCCGCTCGATATCCACAACGCTCGTAATGCTAGACAGCTTGCTGGCGATCTCCGCCAGTTCCTCCCGGCTTACGATTTCAAAGGAAATGGAGATCGTCGCGATCCCCTGTTTATTGGTCCGGGTGTTTAAGGCAATGATGCTCACGTTCCGTTCCGTCAGCGCCTTTGTGATATCCGCCAGAAGGCCGCTCCTGTCATGGGCAAAAATATTGAGCCCGGCGGCGTACTTCTCGCCCTCGCCGCCTTTTTCCGGCTGTTCCCACTCCGCCTCGATGAGCCTTGGCCGCTCTATCTCCGGCAGATTGATGATGTTGATGCAGTCCGTGCGGTGGATGGACACGCCCCGGCCTCTGGTGACAAAGCCCACGATCTCATCTCCCGGTACGGGCGAGCAGCAGCGGGAAAAACGGACCGCCACATCGTGAATGCCCTTCACCACGATCCCGCTCCTGTTGCGGGGCTGCATCCGGCGCTCCTGTCCGGCGCCGCTTTCCGCCACCTGGGCCAGTACCTCTTCGTTGGTGGCGATCCTGGGATGATCCCTTTCGTACAGCTCCTGCATCCGGTTGACGATCTGGCCTTCCTTTAAGGCCCCGTGCCCGATGGCCGCAAGCAGGGAGTTCCAGTCCATGAACCCGTACTTTTTCTGCACCACGGCCTGATATTCCGGCGTCAGGATCTCTCCTAAGTTAAAGCCCCTGTTTTTACAGTAGGTATAGAGCAGTTCCTTGCCCTTGACGATATTTTCTTCCTTCAGTTCGTGCTTGAACCACTGGTTGATCTTATTCTTCGCCTGGCTGCTCTTGACCACGGAAAGCCAGTCCCGGCTGGGCCCCCTGGAATTTTGGGAAGTGAGAATCTCCACCTGGTCGCCGTTCTGGATCTCATAGTTGATGGTCACCAGCTTGCCGTTGACCCGGGCGCCGATCATCTTATTGCCCACCGCCGTATGCACGCTGTAGGCGAAGTCTATCGTGGTGGAACCGGCCGGAAGCGTCTTGACATCTCCGGTGGGCGTGAAACAGTATACGCTGTCCGAAAAGAGGTCCAGATCGCTTTTGAGCATATTCATGAACTCTTTGTTGTCAGACATCTCCCGCTGCCATTCCAGTATCTGGCGCAGCCAGGTCAGCTTTTCAGCCTCCTGTTCCTCCACCTTTTTCCCGTCGGAGACCTCTTTATATTTCCAGTGGGCCGCGATGCCGTATTCGGCCACCCGGTGCATCTCATAGGTGCGGATCTGGATCTCAAAGGGCTGTCCGGTGCTGCCGATCAGCGTGGTGTGCAACGACTGGTACATGTTGGGTTTGGGCATCGCGATATAATCCTTGAACCGGCCCGGTATGGGCTTATACATTTCATGGATCACACCCAGCGCCGCGTAGCAGTCCTTGACCGTATCCACGATGATGCGGACCGCGAACAGGTCATAGATCTGGTCGATGGTCTTCTGCTGGTTCTTCATTTTTTTGTAAATACTGAAAAAATGCTTCACCCGGCCGTCGATATGGGCCTTGATCCCCGCCTTTTCGATGTGGGCAGACACTTCCACCACGATGCTTTCAATATATTTTTCCCGTTCGCTCTTGCGCATGGCGATCTTTTCCGCCAGATCGTAATACACGTCCGGTTCCAGATATTTCAGGGAAAGGTCGTCCAGTTCCACCTTGATCTTGGAAATACCGAGCCGCTGGGCGATGGGCGCATAAATATCCATCGTCTCCCGGGCGATGCGGATCTGCCGGTCGTGGGGCATGTGCTTTAGGGTCCGCATATTGTGCAGCCGGTCCGCCAGCTTGATCATGATGACCCGGATATCCTTCGCCATGGCCATGAACATCTTGCGCAGGTTTTCCGCCTGCATCTCCAACTGCACTTCGGTCTTATTTCCCGAATTGTCCGCCATGTGCAAATGCTGCAGCTTGGTCACGCCGTCCACCAGAAGCGCCACATCCGCGCCAAATTCCTCGGCGATCTGCTCCTGCGTCATGATGGTATCCTCCACCACGTCATGCAAAAGCCCGGCCACAATGGTTTCCTTATCCAGCTCCAGATCCGCCAGGATGATGGCCACGCAAAGGGGATGGATGATATAGGGCTCCCCGGATTTGCGCACCTGATCCCTGTGGGCCTCCCGGGCAATGCGGTACGCCTTTTCGATCATGGAAATATCATCGGACGGGTGGTACTTGCGCACCCGGGCGATCAGGTCAGCGTACAGCTCCTCCGGGCTCGTGTATTCCCGGATATCCTCGATCCGTCCGTCGTCCAGCACAAGTTCGGTCGCCTTCGATTCAATTGTCTTGTCTTCCGTCTTTTCCATACCTGTACCTTCCGCCAGTCATTGCCAGTCAATACATTGGATTGCGGCCTGTTCCCCGGTCACTTCCCCGGATATGTAATAGCGGCGTCCAACCGATAGCCCTCAATGCGTTTCCGCCCTTCCAGTCCGGCCAGCTCGATCAGCACCACAACGCCCACGACTTCTCCGCCAAGCTGCTCCACCAGACGGATCATCGCCTCCGTCGTGCCGCCCGTGGCGATCAGGTCGTCTACGATCAGCACCTTCTGCCCCGGCTTCACGGAATCCTTATGCATCTCGATCACAGCCGTGCCGTACTCCAGATCGTATTCCTGCGCGATCGTCTCACAGGGCAGCTTGCCTTTTTTACGGATCAGGACGAAAGGCTTGCGCTCGGTATACGCGATGGGCGCGCCGAAAATAAATCCTCTGGATTCCGCTCCCGCTACCACGTCATATTCCAGATCGGATACCAGTCCTTTCATGGTGTCGATAGCGAGATGGAGGCCGTCCGGATCCTCCAGCACGCTGGTCACATCCCGGAAAATGATCCCTTTCTGCGGGAAATCCGGGATACTCCTTACATATTCTTCCAATTTCTTCATCCGTTTATACCTCTTTTTCAACAAAGGGCAGCCTTTCTGGCTACTTTGAAATAACACGGTTTATTATATTCTCTTTCCGGAAAGAAGTCAACGAAAACGGCCATATCCGGTTTTGCTCCCCCGAATATGACCGTCCCTTTTGCCGGTTTTCTTTCTGGGAAACGATGCCTTGCCCATGCAAAAGCCAATCACGCTTCCCCGTTTACTACCATAGTCTGAATATCATAGGACAACTGGGTCTGTCCTCCCCCCATAAATCTTGTAGAACTGGTTCACCACCCGTTCCGCCACCATCCTGCCGTTTTCCAGGTTGGTGTCCACCAGTATCACGATGTACTGCAGGCTGCTGTAGCGGCTTCCCACATCCACCATACGCAGAGAATAGGCCACCGACACCTCCAGCGCCGCCATGGCGTCTTCGTTCCCGCCGCCTTGCGGATAGCCTTCCCCGTCTCCCAGCGTAAACAAAAGCGTCTGTACCTGCTGTCCTTTCCGTTTTACACACCTTGACAGATAGGCGTACAGGTTTCAAACTCCTCATAAGGGACCTTGAAAGCGCCGGTATCCCGGTTTATCCTGCCTTCCAGAAGATCGCGGATATGATCCAGATCCGTATCCGGTTTCCTGACAGTCCCCTGCGCCTGTTTCTCCCGGTAAAAGCTGTACGAGTTTTTCCCGCTTTTCTTCACATGGTAAAGCGCTTTGTCCGCATTGGCATAGAGCTGGAGGAAGTGACTACCGTCCTGCGGGCCCTGCGCCACGCCGACCGAAAGATGCGTCATCTCCCGGGAACCAATACCGGCCAGACCCTGACCGAAATCCTCCATCATGTGTTCAATGATCTTCTTTAAAAATAAGCCGGAAGGAATATTCCTCCAGCATCCCCAACGCCTGATGGCCGTCACGCGCAGACAGGACGCAATAATCCTGCGTCAGAATCTGCTCCACCGGCTCCAAACCGGCGACGTCTTCCCCCACAGGAGCCGGGCCGCCGTGCCGATTGCCCTCCGGTCAAGCCCCTGCAGCACGCCGTCTTTTCCGGTTATTCTTCTATGTGGTTGACCACACCGGAAAACAGCACGACAGGGTCTGTCTCGCCGCTGTCTGCCGTCAGCAAAAACGCGAAAGGCCGATCGCATTTCATTTCCACCGGATCGATTTCCACCGGAGCGGACATCAGTTCCATTCCCGCCACGGTGGCCGCGGCCGCAGTCAGGCCCTTTTCATCCACTTCCAGCATGGACTTCTGAACCACCTGGGAAAGGAAAAGCGCGTCTGTCCGTACCAGTCCTGTGATATGCGGATGATTGGGATCCGTCAGCGGTACGCCGATCTGCGAAAGCGTCTCCAACAAAGACACAGGGCCGCTTTCCAGACGAAACTTAGGCAGGGAGAGCTGTACGGTCGCCCGATCCGCTCCCAGAATGTCCTGCAGGGCCGCCGTATCCATATCCGCCAGCACCTGTTCCGCTGCCGTGCCTTCTTGCGGCAGCAGAAGAATCATTGCGCCACCGTTTCTGGTAAATAGCACACAGGCCTGATAGTGTTCTCCCTCATAATAGATCTGCCGGTCGAACTGCCGATACAGAAACGGCACCTCCTCCTGGCCCGCCGCGCCGTAAAAAATATCGCTGTACGTATTTTCCTCCCAAAATTCCGTCGTCCAGCTATCCGAAAAACAGATGGCGTCCGCGATGGCCGCTCTGGTGAGCGGGTCGAACTCGGTAACCAGTTCCTGCACTTTCCCGCCGGTCTGTTCCTCCGCCCAGTCATTGATCTTTCCTACGGCATCCGCTCCATCCGGCGTCCTGCCGGCAAAATCCACCTGAAACACCTTGCCCCGGTAGTACCTATCAAAAATCTGTTCAAACTCTTCGTCCAGAACGGCGCCGGCATCCACGAAAATGGCATCGGCAATTTTCAGCGGATTTTCAAAAGACACGCCGCTCTCTGCGGCCTGTTTTGCGTCTTCCTCCCGTTCCATAACACTTTTGGCGTCCAGAACCCACTCATTGATTTCGCCGGCCGTCTTTCCCGTCATGCCCAGCACATCCGTCAGTTCTTCCTGCGCTGCTTCGTCAGCGGCATTGGTCAGCGCCGCCAGCGGCAGCCAGACCGAAAACGGGGAAAGCAGCAGATTCTCCTTCTCCCCCTTTTGTTCCAGGCAGGCCCTGGTCAGCCGAAACGCAAAAGCGTTGACGCCGGTATCTTCTGTCGTCTCCTCCCGGTCTTCGTCCTCTGCCTGCAGATTTTGCGTCTGCGTTTCGTCCGTTTCGTCCATTTCGTCCATTTCCTCTGTCTCTGCCTCCGGCCCCTCTACCGCGTCTTTTGTATCCGTTTTTGCGCAGCCGCCAAGGAAAGCCGTCCCGAGACCCAGGAAAATTGCCATCATGATCGCTGTCTTTTTCTTCACT
>CANQFM010000002.1 GCA_947598825.1 uncultured Eisenbergiella sp.
CTTGATACAACCGCCGGTTCCGTCTGGATTGTGCTTTTCCTTTCTTCTCTTGATTACATCTACTTAGCCATAAGCTGGTTGAGGACCTGACGCAGGAAATGGATGGATTGACCGGACTGGGAGGCGTAATAGAAGTTTTGGGAAAGGCCGTGACGCAGCGTCTTTTCGTTCCGGCTCCCCCGCAGCACGTCCAGGATCGTATTGACCCCATAGCGCATATCCAGGGTCAGGATGCAGCCGATCATATCGTTGGCGATGGCCGTGATGTCGACGGTCTCAAAAGCGGTCAGACAGTTGGAACACATACCGCAGTAGTGGGAACCGTATTCGCCGAAATAGCGCAGCATATAGTCCCGCAGGCATTCCGTGGTGTGACAGTAGAAGGTCATTTTTTTGAGGCGTTCCCGGTCCCGCTCCCTGACCAGCGCAAGCTCTTCTTCCGACAGCTCTTCATTTTCCCGGTCCCCCTCGATAAAAAACTGGTTGGTGATCACATCCTGGCCGCTGTAAAAAAGGATGCAGTCAGCCCTGGCCCCGTCCCGCCCCGCGCGGCCCGCCTCCTGATAATAGCTCTCCATGTTTTTGGGCATGTTATAGTGCAGGACAAAGCGCACGTTGGATTTGTCGATGCCCATGCCGAAGGCGTTGGTCGCTACCATAACGGGCCGCTCGTCGTAGGTAAAGGCTTCCTGGTTGGCGTAGCGTTCTTCATCGGAAAGGCCGGCATGGTAGCGGGTGGCCGGAAAGCCGTCCGCAAGGAGCCGCTGGCAAAGCTCTTCCACGCCCTTGCGGGTAGCGCAGTAGATGATGCCGGAGGAATCCGGATGGGCCTGCAGATAGGCCCGGATCTGCCGGTATTTGTCCTTGTCGTGGCGCACTTCAAAATAGAGGTTTTTCCGGTCAAAACCGGTGGCGGCGGTATAGGGGTCCTTCAGCCTGAGCATGCGGATCAGATCCTCCCGGACCTCTTTGGTGGCCGTAGCGGTGAAAGCTCCCACTACGGGCCGGGCCGGAAGCGAATCGATGAAATCCGGGATCTTCAGGTAGCTGGGCCTGAAATCCTGTCCCCATTGGGAGACGCAATGGGCCTCGTCCACAGCCACTAAGGACAGACTGGCAGAGACGGCAAAATCCAAAAAATCCGGCGTCATCAGGCGCTCAGGGGCCACATAGATGATCCGGTAGCGGCCCTCTTTTGCCAGCCCCAGCGCCTTTCTGTACTGGGGATAGGTAAGGGAACTGTTCAGATAGGCGGCGTGCACGCCCATCTGGTTCAGGGCCCGGACCTGATCCTTCATCAGGGAGATCAGGGGGGAAACGACCAGGGATATGCCGGGCAGCAGCAGGGCCGGGATCTGATAGCACAGGGATTTGCCCGCGCCGGTGGGCATGATCCCACACACGTCCCGCCCGGCCAGGAGGCTGTCGATGAGCCTTTCCTGGCCTTCCCGGAAGCTGTCGTATCCGTAAAAAGTTTTCAGCACTTCATATTTTTTCTTACACATCGCATCCATACTCCAGATTTTATCATGGATCCGGGAAGCGGACAAGACGGTTTGGCTTGAAAAAAGAGCGGGATAGGGGTATACTGACAACAGAGAGACAGACCCGGTAAACGGGAGAAAAAGGAGAACCGATATGGAAAAGGAAAAGAAAGCGGAACAATCGCAGCCTCTGGCGCTCACCCCGGCCAACGGAAAGCGTCTGGCAATCTTTTGCGCAGTGGCAGTTATCCTGTTTTTCCTGCTGCCGGCGCTGTTGAACCGGATGTCTGCGGAGATACGCGCCAACGGCCTTTTGCTTTTGATGATGATCATCAACCAGATCTTTATCGGCGTGGTGGGCTGGCAGGCCAATCATTTCCCATCCAAATACAGCGTCTATATACCGCTGGCCTTTATCGTACTCTACGCGGTGTCGGAACTGGTTTTTTACGGACAGATCGGATGGGGGATGGAGCTGAATTACCTGCAGACCGGATATATCTGTTATTTTTTAAAGAAGTTCATCGGCCGGGCACAGAAACAGCAGCAGATGCAGCAGAACAAGCCGTTTCCCAAAGGGATCCGGAAGAAATAGCGCAAAAAAAGAAAAGGGGATCCTGCAGGATGGGGTCCCCTTTTTCAAACAAAACGGGGGGGAAAAGGCGCAGAGCGTTTGGGACCGTTTACAGGAAACCGCCGTCCAGGGTCAGGATCTGGCCGGTCAGATAGTCCGGCGCTTCGGCCAGTTGCAGCGCCAGATCGGCCACCTCCTGCGGGGTGCCGAAACGGTCCGCGGGAATGGCGTCGATCAGGGCGCGGCGTTCCTCCTCTGAAAAGCAGCGATTCATCTGTGTGTCAATGACGCCGCAGGCGATGGCGTTGACTTGGATATTGCTGGGCGCCAGTTCCTTTGCCAGAGCTTTGGTCAGGCTGTTCACGGCGCCTTTGGAGGCGGAGTAGGCAGTCTCCATGGAAGCGCCGGCAATGCCCCAGACGGAGGAAATGTTGATAATACGACCCTTTTTTTTAGCCAGCATCAGCGGCACCGCCAGCTTGCAGGTATAGAAACAGGCATCCAGGTTGGTGGCCATAAGACGGCGCCACTGGGCCGGTTCCATATCCGACAGCAGGCCGATATGGGAGATGCCGGCGTTGTTGACCAGCACGTCCAGATCGTCTATTTGGGAAAAGAGCTTTTGGACAAAATCCCAGTCCCCCATATCCCCGCAGAAGGCCAGGGCGCGGACGCCATACTGTTCCGACAGACGACAGCAGAGGGCGGAGAGTTCGGCTTCGGACCTAAAACAGGTGAGAAAGAGATCATATCCGGCCGCGGCGTAGGTGTTTGCAATGGCGCGCCCGATTCCCCGGGAAGCGCCTGTGATCAGGGATTTTTTCTTTTTCATGGGGATTCCTTTTTCAAAAAAGGGAAAAATGACAACAGGAACAAAAATATTATAGCATTTGCGACAGGAGGATGGCAATGTACGATTTGATCATTATCGGCTCCGGCCCGGCGGGGCTTAGCGCTGCGGTATATGCCAGACGGGCCGCGCTCTCGGTTCTGGTACTGGAAAAAATGCCCATGAGCGGCGGCCAGGTGTTGAATACCTATGAGGTGGATAACTATCTGGGGATTCCGGGCGTCAACGGGTTTGACCTGGGGATGCGCTTTCGGGAGCATGCGGAACGGATGGGCGCCCGGTTCGTGCAGGCGCAGGTTGTTGGCGTGACGGATGGGGATGGGAAAAAGACGGTGCATACGAAGGGCGGGGATTATGAGGCTAGGGCCGTGATCCTGGCGTCCGGCGCTGTTCACCGCAGGCTGGAAGTGCCGGGGGAGGCAGAGCTGGCCGGCAGGGGCGTTTCCTATTGCGCCACCTGTGACGGCGCTTTCTATCGCGGCAAGGTAACGGTTGTGGTCGGCGGCGGCGATGTGGCGGCAGAGGACGCCATTTTCCTGGCCAGGGGATGCGAGAAGGTGTATGTGGTACACCGCAGGGAACAGTTGAGGGCGGCCCGGATCCTGCAGGAGCGGCTGTTTGCCCTGCAAAACGTGGAAATGGTCTGGAACAGTACGGTAGAGCGGATTGAAGGTCAGGAAAAGGTGACAGGCGTACTGGTGCGGGACAAGGGCGGACAGGAGAGAGTCTTGAAAGCGGACGGTATCTTCATTGCGGTTGGGATCGTACCGGAAACGGCGGCTTTCAAAGGGCTGGCGTCCATGGACGAGGACGGCTACCTCATAGCCGGGGAGGACTGCGCGACCGATGTGCCGGGTATTTTTGCCGCCGGCGACATCCGCAAAAAAAAGCTGCGCCAGATCATTACGGCGGCGGCGGACGGCGCCAATGCGGCGGTAGCCGCGGAAGGGTATCTGATGCGCAGGGGCCTGTTGGCGGGAGAAAAACAGCATTTGGCGGACGAAAAATGACATAAAATCGTCATAAATGTAATGAAAATATGTAGAAAAAACTTGTATTTAGCAGATTGACAAAAGAATATTCCGATGTTATATTATTCCTTGGGTGTAACAAATTCGTAACAAATGAAAACAAGTTTTAAAAAACGTTTACAAAAGATAATAAACCTGGGGGATTTATGAAATATACATCGGTGAAAGTAACAGCATGTACTCTGGCGGCGGCGGTCTTTATGGCGGCCAGCCCCATACAGGCCAAGGCGGCGGGCAACATTGCAGCTTCCCTGCCTGCGGCGGGATTTGGGATCGGCCTGGGAGACGGTTCAGTGGTGTCCGATCTTCTGGAAACGGAGCAGGAGACGGAAACGGTTTCAGGTGAGACGCAGACGGAGGAAACGGAAAACGGGACACAGGAAACGGCTGCCGCTTCTGAGGGGGAGACAGAGCAGCAGGAGACGGAAACGGTTTCCGAAGAGACGCAGACAGAAGGGACCACAGAAGAGTCGCAGACGGAAGAGTCCGCAGGAGAGACACAGACCGAAGGATCTGCGGAAGAGACGGAGACCGAAGAACCCGCAGAAGAGACGCAGGAGAATCGTTCCGGACTTGCAGAGGGGACGCTGATCATCGCGCAGGTTACGGATTATGTGAATATCCGGAAGGAGCCAAGTACGGACGCGGAGATCGTAGGCAAGCTTTACAACAATTCCGTGGGATATCTGATCCGTGAGGAAGGCGAATGGTTCCTGATGAAGTCCGGCAGCGTGGAAGGTTATGTAAAGGCGGAATTTTTTGAGACAGGGGACGAGGCGGAGAGGATCGCCGATCAGGTGGGGGACCGGATCGCTACGGTCAATACCGAAACCCTGCGGGTCAGGACGGAACCCAGCCTGGACGCGCCGGTACTGGGACTGGTGCCGGGGGGCGAAGAACTGACGGTTCTGGCGGAAGAAAACGGTTTTGTGAAGGTCAGCATTGAAGAAGGGGACGGCTGGGTCTCCATGGACTATGTGGATCTGGATACGGAATATGTGACTGCAGAGTCGCTTAAGGAAGAGAAAGAACGGCTGGAGAAAGACGCCGAAGCGAAGGCGGAAGCGCAGAAAGCCGCGCAGGCGGCGGAAGAGAAGCTGCACAGGGAGCAGGAAGATGCAGAAAAGAGCCAGGAGGCAGCGCAGCAGGAGGTTCAGGAAACTGTGCAGGCGGCGAATGTGAGCGCAGCGCCCTCCGGACTGGGACAGGCTGTTGTGGATTTCGCGCTGCAGTTTGTGGGCAACCCTTATGTATACGGCGGCAGCAGCCTGACGAAAGGGACGGATTGTTCCGGGTTTGTCATGAGCGTCTATCAGAATTTCGGCGTATCCCTGCCCCATTCTTCTTCGGCGGACCGGAGCGTAGGCTATAAGGTCGGCAGCCTTGCAGAAGCGCAGCCCGGGGATATCCTCTGCTATTCCGGCCATGTGGGCATTTACATGGGCAACGGACAGATCGTGCATGCCAGCACGGAGCAGACCGGCATTAAGGTTTCGGATGCTACATACAGAAAGATCCTGGCGATCAGGCGGATTTTCTGATCGGAAAGGCCCGATCCCATAGCAGACGATGGATAAATTTCCCGGTTCCTAATAAAAGGCTCTGCATTTCGACAGGCGGGAGAAAGGGTAGAGAAATGCGTATGCTGTGGAAAAAAGGGTGCGCCGTAATTTTAACCGTGGTTATTTTCAGCCTGTTTCTCACCCTGGTGGATCACCTAGCGGGCTCCCAGGGCGGCTCCATGCCTTTAGAGGAATCGCAGGCGATACTGAGTACGATTTCCCGACAGTATTCACAGGCGCTCAGCGACGCGGTCGCTGATCTGTTTTATGATTCGGATTATTCGGTTTTTGTCTCGGATCGGACGACTTTCCGCAGCTATAAAAGCGTCGGCGGTCGGCAGTCCTGGCCGATTTCCAATGCAGACAGGACGGGACATTCGGTCATCGACCGGGGAGAGACGGTGGACTGGGGCCGGGGCAGCCTTGGATGTATGGCGTACGCTTTCTTTTTCGCATACTCGGTTTATGGAGATGATCAGTCGAGAGATGAGTCCGAGAAGGTCTATGTGGACCGGAAGGACCCCAGGACCTGGCAGGACTTTGAAATCCTGATCGAGAGCCAGGCGCAGCCCGGAGAACACCTTCGGGCATATTCCTACAGCAATCACCGCCGGCTGGAACATTCCATGGTTTTTCTGTGTACGGGGAAGATGGGGAATCAGCGGGGGTTTTATGCGGCTGATTACAGCGGCGGATGCGTAATTGACAAGCAGACGAACCAATGGGTCTTCCGTCCATCCAAAGATCGATATTCCATCCGGTTCTATACCTATAAGTCCTTTGCGAAAACGTGGGGGGATCGGAGATGGTTCGTTTACAATACATATGAAAACTCGCAATATGCAGATGCGCCGGGGGAAACGGCGGCATGACCGGATCCCGTCGTCTTGTCCTGACCGGTTTACAAAAAGCAGCCTGACTTGGGTTGCTTTTTTTGTTGTTTCTTTTTCTTCGTTTCTCATAAGATGTTTGACAAAAGAGGGGCTATGGAATAGTATTATTATTGGACGGGCATTGTTTACGGCAGACGGATGGACGTCTGACAGATACATATCAAATCGGAAAAGGAGAGGGTCTGTATGGGTATGGAGGAGAGAATTGCCGCTATCCGGGAGAAAAGGACGGTGCTGGGGATCGAGTTCGGTTCCACCAGGATCAAGGCGGTGCTGGTGGACAGCGCGCACACGCCCATCGCTTCCGGCAGCCACGAGTGGGAGAACCGGCTGGAAAACGGGATCTGGACGTACAGCCTGGAGGATATCTGGACAGGGCTCCAGGACTGCTACCGGGATCTGGCGGCGGATGTGAAAAGGCAGTATGGGGAAGAACTGACCGCTATCGGGGCCATCGGTTTTTCGGCCATGATGCACGGGTATATGGTTTTCGACGAACAGGGGGAACTGATGGTGCCTTTCCGCACCTGGCGCAACACCATTACGGAGGAGGCGGCGCGGGAGCTGTCCGCAGAGTTTGGGTTCAATATCCCCCAGAGGTGGAGCATTGCCCATCTCTACCAGGCGATCTTAAAGAAAGAGGAGCATGTGAGCCGGATCTCTTATCTGAGTACGCTGGCCTGCTATATCCATTGGAAAATGACGGGGCAGAAGGTAGCCGGTATCGGAGAGGCTTCCGGCATGTTCCCCATCGATTCCGATACGCTGGACTATGACGAGGATATGGTGCGTAAATTCGACGCGCTGGTAGCCGACCGGCGCTTTCCCTGGAAGCTTCGCGACATCCTGCCCAAAGTGCTGGTGGCAGGACAGGAAGGCGGCTGGCTGACGGAGGAAGGCGCGCGGCTTTTGGATCCCTCCGGCAGGCTGCAGGCGGGCATCCCGGTCTGTCCTCCGGAAGGGGACGCGGGCACCGGCATGGCGGCCACCCGCAGCGTGGACAGACGCACGGGCAACGTTTCCGCAGGAACCAGCGTATTCGCCATGATCGTGCTGGAAAAGGCCCTTTCCCGGATGTACCCCCAGATCGATATGGTGACCACGCCCTCCGGCGATCCGGTGGCCATGGTACACTGCAATAACTGCACTTCCGATCTGAACGCCTGGGTAAATCTCTTCGGGGAATTTCTGGGGATGTACGGGACTTTGGATAAGAATGCGCTCTACGGGGATCTCTACCGCAAAGCGATGGAAGGGGACAAGGACTGCGGCGGACTGATCGCTTTTAATTATTTTTCCGGGGAACCGGTCACAGGCTTTGAAGAAGGGCGGCCGCTGTTCGTCCGCCGGCCCGACAGCCGTTTCACCCTGGCGAACTTCATGCGCTCCCATCTTTACTCTTCGCTGGCGGCCCTGAAGATCGGCCTGGATATCCTGCTGAAAGAGGAAGCTGTGCAGATCGATTCCGTCACCGGCCACGGCGGCCTGTTTAAAACGGAGGGCGTGGGCCAGAGCATTCTGGCGGCGGCCATGAACGCGCCGATCTCCGTCATGGAGACGGCGGGAGAGGGCGGCGCCTGGGGCATCGCGCTGCTGGCGGCCTATATGCTTTACCGGGAGGAAGGTCAGAGTCTCGGCGAATATCTGGATCAAAAGGTGTTCGCAGGGATGCAGGCCAGGACCATGGAACCCGATCCTGCGGATGTGGCAGGGTTCGACGCATTTATCGCCCGGTATCAGGCATGCATGCCCGTGGAAAGGGCCGCGGTGGACACCCTGTAAGAGGCGGCCGCAACAGAAAAGAAAGGAACGAGGACAATGCTGGAAGAACTTAAACAAGCGGTCTATGAAGCCAATATGGCACTGCCGGCTTACGGCCTGGTGACCTTTACCTGGGGGAATGTCAGCGGCATCGACAGGGCCAGCGGCCTGTTCGTCATCAAACCCAGCGGCGTGGCCTATGACCGTCTGACGCCGCAGGATATGGTCGTCATGGATCTGGAAGGACACCGGGTAGAGGGAAACTATAAGCCCTCCTCCGATACCGCAACGCATATTGAGATTTATAAGGCTTTTAAAGAGGTAGGGGGCATCGTGCATACCCATTCCTCCTATGCCACAAGCTGGGCCCAGGCAGGACGCAGCATTCCCTGCTACGGGACGACCCACGCGGATTACATTTACGGGGAAGTGCCCTGCCTGCGCTGCTTAAACGCGCAGGAGATCGAGGACGCCTATGAGGAGAATACGGGGCATCTGATCGTGAACGAGTTCAGGCGGATGGGTAAAGACCCCATGGCGGTGCCGGCAGTGCTGTGCAAGAACCACGGCCCCTTTGCCTGGGGGAAGGACGCCCATGAGGCGGTGCATAATGCCGTGGTGCTGGAGGAAGTGGCGAAGATGGCGTACCGGGCGGAAACCATCAATCCCAGGATCCAGCCCGCGCCGCAAAAGCTGCAGGATAAGCATTATTACCGCAAACACGGGGCGAACGCATATTATGGCCAGTCCGGCCAGGAAAAATAAATAAGGAGAGGCAAGATGGACAATTTACAACTCATGAAGCATGCCAACGACGTCCGCAAGGGCATCGTCGCGGCGGTACACGGCGCCAAGGCCGGCCATCCCGGCGGTTCTTTGTCCGCCGCGGACATTTTTACATTTCTTTACTTTGAAGAAATGAACATCGATCCGAAAAACCCGAAAATGGAAAACCGGGACCGTTTCGTGCTTTCCAAGGGGCATACGGCCCCGGGGCTGTATTCGACGCTGGCCAACCGGGGATATTTCCCGGTGGAGGATCTTCCCACGCTGCGCCATTTGGGCTCCTATCTGCAGGGCCATCCCTGTATCCAGCATGTGCCGGGCGTGGATATGTCTTCCGGTTCCCTGGGGCAGGGCATTTCCGCGGCAGTGGGTATGGCGCTGGGCGCCCGCATGGGCGGGAAGGATTTCCGCGTCTATACGCTGCTGGGAGACGGGGAGATCGAGGAAGGACAGGTCTGGGAAGCGGCCATGTTCGCGGGGCACCGGAAACTGGACAATCTGGTGGTCATCGTGGACAACAACGGGCTGCAGATCGACGGGCCCATCGACAAGGTGTGTTCGCCCAATCCCATCGATAAGAAGTTTGAAGCCTTCAATTTCCATGTGGTCAACCTAAAGGATGGCAACGATATGGAGCAGATCCGCGCTGCCTTTGCCGAGGCCCGCGCGACCAAGGGAATGCCGACGGCCATCATCGCCCATACCTTAAAGGGCAAGGGCGTTTCCTACATGGAGGGCAGCGTGGACTGGCACGGCAAAGCGCCCAACGACGCGGAATTTGAGATCGCCATGGCGGATCTGGAAAGGATCGGTGAAGCATTATGTCAGAAGTGAAAAAAGTTGCGACCAGGGAAGCCTACGGGAACGCTCTGGCGGAGTTCGGAGATAGCTATCCAGATATGGTAGTGCTGGACGCGGATTTGGCGGCGGCTACCAAGACCGGCGTGTTCCGGAAGAAATTCCCGGAGCGCCATATCGACTGCGGCATCGCGGAGGCCAATATGATGGGGATCGCGGCGGGGCTTTCCCTGACCGGCAAGATCCCGGTGGCCAGCACGTTCGCCATGTTCGCGGCGGGGCGCGCCTTTGAGCAGGTGCGCAATTCCATCGGTTATCCGCATCTGAATGTCAAGATCGGCGCCACCCACGCGGGCATCACCGTGGGCGAGGACGGCGCCTCCCACCAGTGTAACGAGGACATTGCGCTGATGCGCACGATCCCCGGCATGACGATTTTAAATCCCTCCGACGCTGTGGAAGCCAGGGCCTGTGTGAAAGCGGCGCTGGATTATGTGGGCCCGGTTTATATGCGCTTTGGGCGGGCTGCGGTGCCGGTGATCAACGACCGTCCCGAGTATCATTTTGAGATCGGCAAAGGCCAGCTTTTGAAAGAGGGGACGGACGTGACCATTGTGGCCACGGGGATTTTGGTCAATTCCGCTCTGGAGGCGGCCGCAAAGCTGGAGGCAGAGGGGATTTCGGCCGAGGTCATCAATATCTGCACCATCAAGCCGCTGGATAAGGAAATGATCGTAAAGAGCGCGAAAAAGACCGGCAGGGTCGTGACGGCGGAAGAACATTCCATCATCGGCGGACTGGGCGGCGCGGTGTGCGAAGCCCTCTGCGAAAGCGCGCCGGTTCCTGTATACCGCATCGGCATCCGGGATGTGTTCGGCGAATCCGGTTCCGCAGCGGCGCTGCTGGTGAAATACGAACTGGACGGCGAAGGCGTATACCGCCAGATCAAGGCGTTTTTGCAGTAAAAAAGAAGCAAAAAAAGACAGACCGAAGGATCGGGCAAGGAGGGAGTATGGCGACACTTTATATCAACGAGGAGAAGAAAAAGGGAACGATCAGCCCTGAGATCTACGGGCATTTTTCCGAGCATCTGGGCAGATGTATTTACGAGGGGATCTATGTGCGGGAGGATTCCGGCATCCCCAATAAAAACGGCATGCGCACGGACGTGGTAGAAGCCTTAAAGGAGATGAAGATCCCGGTGCTGCGCTGGCCCGGCGGTTGTTTTGCCGACGAATACCACTGGAAGGACGGGATCGGCCCGAAAGAGAGCCGCAAAAAGATGGTGAATACCAACTGGGGCGGCGTGGTGGAAGACAACAGCTTCGGTACCCACGAATATTTTGAACTCTGTGAACAACTGGGCTGCAAGACTTACATAAACGGCAACGTAGGCAGCGGCACCGTACAGGAGATGTCGGAGTGGATCGAGTATATGACCTTCGACGGCGTATCCCCCTTGGCGGACCAGCGTAAGAAGAACGGGCATGAGAAGCCCTGGAAGGTGGATTATTTCGGCGTCGGCAATGAAAACTGGGGCTGCGGCGGCAACATGACGCCGGAGTACTATGGCAATCTGTATCGCCGTTATCAGACTTTTATCCGCCATTATAACCATGCGGCGCCCATTCAGAAGATCTGCTGCGGTCCCAACGCCGGAGATGCGCGCTGGACCCAGGAGGTTTTAAAGACCTGTTACGCCCATCCGTCGTCCCCGGAGGCCCACGGTTTTATGGACGGCCTTTCCCTGCACTATTATACGGTGCCGGGGGACTGGCAGAAGAAAGGCAGCGCCACCGAGTTCGACGAGAACGAATGGTATCTGACGCTGCATAAGGCGCTTCGCATGGACGAGCTGATCCGGATGCATTCCGCTGTGATGGATCAGTACGATCCCGAAAAGAAGATCGGGCTGATGGTAGATGAATGGGGCAACTGGTTCGACGTGGAACCCGGCACGAACCCCGGCTTTCTGTATCAGCAGAATACCATGCGGGACGCGCTGGTGGCGGCGGTCAGCCTGAACATTTTCAACAAACACTGCGACCGGGTACGGATGGCGTGCATTGCCCAACTGGTCAACGTCCTCCAGTCGGTGATCCTGACGGAAGGGGATCGGATGGTCCTGACGCCCACCTACTATGTGTTCCATATGTATAAGCATCATCAGGGCGCGACCCTTTTGGACAGCGTGCTGACGGGCGCTGCGCAGATCGGCGGGGAAAACAGCGTGCCAAACCTCCAGGAGTCGGTTTCCCAGCAGACGGACGGCACGATCTGCGTCACCCTGGCGAATCTTTCTACAACGGACAGCGCCGACGTGGATATCGTATTTGCGGACAAAAAAGCGGAAACGGTGCAGGCGGCCATCCTGACCGGGACGATGCAGGCGCACAATACCTTCGACGAGCCGGATGTAGTGAAGGAAGAAGAGTTTGAGGGTGTGAGGCTGACCCAAAAGGGCCTGTCCCTGACGGTTCCGGCCTGCAGCGTAGTGAGCCTGCGTATCCGCTGAGCGTTTGCGATGGAAGAAAAACGGGAGGGCAGAAAGCCGTGTCTTAAGTGCCTGCTCAGGGAACTGGATGAACGCGCTTATATGGAAAAACTCCACCGCTATATCGAATTGCTGGATGTAGATGTGAAAGCGCCCAAAGGGCTTTATGAAGACAGGCTGGCCGTCTGCAAGACCTGCGATTATCTGGAGGAGGGCACATGCCAGGCCTGCGGCTGCTATGTGGAACTGCGGGCCGCGGTCAGGAAAAACCGATGCCCTTATAAAAAATGGCGGCAGGCGTAGAAAAAGTATGAATTTTGTAAAATTGCACAAAATTTTGGAACGGCGGGAGAAAAACCCCGCCGTTTCCCGTTGAAAGATATCCACATAAAAAAACCTGAATTTACAGGACTTATAACTTATACACTGATTTATACACATTTTCCACAGACGAAATCGAAACTTTTTTTTGACCGGATTTAGACTATAACAAACGCCTGTTTTGTGAGGAAATACCAAACGGAAAAAAGAGAATCGTAAAATCGTCAAAAAATAATTATCAGAAAATTCTGATTATTATTGGCCAGAATCAGAAAACATTGCCCTTAAGGCAGCGGTATGATATAATATTCCCGTAAGCGGGAAGGGCGCATACGGCGCGATGGGACCGCTTAACTTTGGACAGAAGGGATGATGGGTTATGAGGATTATTATCAGCGGAAAAAACATCGATGTGACAGAGACGCTGCGCAATGCGGTGGAACACAAGCTCGGCAAGCTGGATCGGTATTTTTCGTCCAATACGGAAGTGTATGTGACATTGAGTGTGGAGAAGGACAGGCAGAAGATCGAGGTAACGATCCCGGTAAAGGGGAATATCATCCGCTCCGAACAGACCAGCAGCGATATGTACGTTTCCATTGACCTTGTGGAAGAGATCATTGAGAGGCAGCTCAAAAAGTATAAGAACAAGCTGATCGCACAGCAGCAGGCGGACAGCAGTTTCCAGCCCTCTTATCTGGAGAACGATTACGAGGAAGAGGAAGAGGTCAGGATCGTCAGGACCAAGAAATTCGATATCAAGCCCATGTATCCGGAGGACGCCTGCGTGCAGATGGAACTTCTGGGGCATAGCTTCTATGTTTTTTGTAATGCGGAGACGGATCAGGTCAACGTGGTGTATAAGCGCAAAGGCGGCACCTATGGGTTGATCGAGCCGGAAGACTAAAAAAGCGATGGCGCGGCAAAAACGCGGCGCGCCGGACAGGGAAAAGAAGAGTATAGGAATAAGACAGGTGGACAGGCCGTTCGCAGGACGCCGGAAAAGGCGTCCCGGACGGCCTGTCTGGCGTCCCGACAGGATCGCTCTGTGGCATGCCGGCAGGGTCACCCTGTGGCGGGCCGGTTTTGGGTTCTGCGAAAGGCCGCGTGTTCATAAAATGGAATCAATAAAACGCGGCGCCCCGGACGGCGGCGGACGGGGCACGGTCTGGCGGACTTTCCATGCGGATGCGGAAATATCAGGCGGCGATCCTTATTGAAGTGCTGCTCATTTTGATCCTTTTCAACGTCAGGGTGCAGGAACGGCGAAAAGAGGCTGTTGTATCCGATCATATTCAAATCGGGGCAACGGATACGGCGGAAGGGAAAAAGGACTATATCAAGTGGGTAGATTTTACCGTGTCCTGCGAGGCCCTGGACTATGCCTACGAGCAGGATGTAAAAGCCCATGAGGCGGGGACGGCCCTGGACTGGATCTGTCTGTTGGCCTATACCTCGGCCAGATGGGGCGGACAGTTTGATGAAAAAGCCATGCAGACCATGAAAGAGGCGGCCGGAAAGGCGATGAAAACGGCGGATGAAACCCACACTGCCACCGACCGAATCGAGGAGGCGGGGGCACAGCTAAAGTATTATCCCTATTATAAGGAAGCTTACTCGGCGGTGCTTGCCGGTATGGTGGGATCCTATGAGGCCCAGCTTGAAGAAGAGGACGGAAGCGTGGGCTGGCACCGGGTCTATGGCCTGAAAGCCTATTCCCCCATCGCAGGAGGCTTTGCCTATACGGATTATGACGACTTCGGGGCGAAGCGGTCTTACGGGTACAGCAGGCCTCATCTGGGACATGACATGATGGGGCAGATCGGCACGCCGATCGTGGCCGTGGAATCGGGCTATGTCGAGATACTGGGTTGGAACCAGTATGGCGGCTGGCGCATCGGCATTCGCAGCTTTGACGGGAAACGGTATTATTATTACGCCCACTTGCGGCAGAATTATCCCTATCAGTCGGATCTTAAGGAGGGCAGCGTCGTGACGGCAGGGCAGGTCATCGGCTATATGGGGCATACCGGATACAGTACCCGGGAGAACGTGAACAATATCGAGACAGTCCATCTGCACTGGGGGTTGGAATTGATTTTCGACGAATCCCAGAAGGAGTCCGACAACGAGATCTGGATCGACTGTTACCAACTGAGCAAATTCCTCCGCAGGCACCGCAGCAGCGTCGCAAAGGTGGAGGGAACAAAGGAGTGGTCGCGTATCCTGCAGATCCGCGATCCGGCGGTGGAGGCCTGGATGGCGGCACAGCAAGGAGGGAGTGAAAACCCGGCAGGGAAGAAGTGAAAGTTTTGCTTGCCCTGCCTGTAGGAGTATGTTATAATATGTTCAGCGAGCGAATGACAAAAAATTAACAAACTCGGACACAATTCATTTCACCCTTATGGAGGTACAATCATGGCTAAGAAAATCGTATTGGCAGGCGCCTGCCGCACGGCTATCGGCGTGATGGGCGGCACACTGAGCACGGTTCCGGCGGTCGATCTGGGAGCGATCGTGATCAAAGAGGCGTTAAGCAGGGCCGGCGTTCCCGCAGACCAGGTGGATCATGTGTATATGGGATGCGTGATCCAGGCCGGACAGGGCCAGAACGTGGCGCGTCAGGCATCCGTCAAGGCGGGCGTTCCCGTTGAGACCCCTGCGGTTACCGTTAACGTCGTGTGCGGTTCCGGATTGAACTGCGTCAACCTGGCGGCCCAGATGATCGCTGTCGGGGATGCGGATATCGTAGTGGCCGGCGGTATGGAGAATATGTCCATGGCCCCCTACGCTGTGATGCAGGGCCGTTACGGTTACAGGATGAACGACGGCAAGCTGGTGGACACCATGGTGCATGATGCCCTGTGGGACGCCTTTAACGATTATCATATGGGAATTACCGCGGAGAATATCTGTGAGAAATGGGGCATCACCCGGGAAGAACTGGACAAATTCGCGGCGGCCTCTCAGCAGAAAGCGGTAGCGGCGCAGGAATCCGGCGCCTTTGACAAGGAGATCGTCCCGGTAGAGGTCAAGCAGAAGAAGACCACCGTTATTTTCAATAAAGACGAAGGCCCCCGTCCCGGCACCACGGCGGAAAGCATTGCAAGGCTGCGCCCTGCGTTTAAGAAGGACGGGCTTGTGACCGCCGGCAATGCCTCCGGCATCAACGACGGCGCGGCCGCCATTGTGGTGATGAGCGAAGAAAAGGCCAAAGAGCTGGGCGTGAAACCCATGGCTACCTGGGTAGCGGGCGCGCTGGCGGGCGTAGACCCTTCTATCATGGGCATCGGCCCTGTGGCGGCTACGAAGAAGGTGATGGCCAAGACCGGCATGAAGATCGAAGACTTCGATATCATCGAGGCGAACGAGGCGTTTGCGGCACAGTCCGTGGCGGTGCAGAGGGAACTGGGCTTTTCTGATGAGCAGCTCAACCCCAACGGCGGCGCCATCGCCCTGGGACATCCGGTAGGCGCTTCCGGCTGCCGTATCCTGGTGACCCTGCTGCATGAGATGGAGGCAAAGGGCGCAAAGAAAGGGCTGGCTACGCTGTGCATCGGCGGCGGCATGGGATGCGCCACCATCGTAGAGAGAGAATGATCTGATTAACCGCTCTGCGGGCAGCGGCCCGCAGAGCGCCATATAAGGAAATAAGGACGGAGAATGCCTCAGAAGATGGGACATTCTCCTGCCTATGTGTAGAAGCATAACCCGGCAGCGGCGGTTCTGAGATTTGGCGCGCGTGCCGGCCCGCTTACGTTTGCGGCATGGAGGGAAAAATGGAATATATTTTATATGAACAAAAGGGCGGATACGCCATAATCACCATCAATCGGGAGAGAGCGTTAAACGCGCTGAACTCTACCGTGCTGGAGGAATTGGACCAGACGCTGGATAGCATGGATCTCTCTGCGGTACGTTGCCTGATCCTGACCGGCGCTGGACAGAAATCCTTTGTGGCCGGCGCGGACATCGGGGAGATGAGTACGCTGACCAAGGCAGAGGGCGAGGCCTTTGGCAAAAAGGGCAACGATGTGTTCCGCAGGCTGGAAACTTTCCCGATCCCGGTCATCGCCGCGGTAAACGGCTTTGCGCTGGGCGGCGGCTGCGAGCTTGCCATGAGCTGCGATATCCGTATCTGTTCCGACAACGCGGTGTTCGGGCAGCCTGAGGTGGGCCTGGGCATCACCCCCGGGTTTGGCGGCACCCAAAGGCTGGCCCGCCTGGTGGGCGCAGGCATGGCCAAGCAGATGATCTATACGGCGCGCAACATCAAGGCGGAGGAAGCCTTCCGGATCGGTCTGGTGAACGCGGTCTATCCCCAGGAAGAGCTGATGGCGGCGGCGGAGAAGATGGCCGCAGGCATCGCCAAAAACGCCCCCATCGCCGTGCGCAACTGCAAGAAAGCCATCAACGAGGGGCTGGCTGTGGATATGGACCAGGCGATCGTCATCGAAGAGAAGCTGTTCGGCGACTGTTTTGAAACCGAGGATCAGAAATACGGCATGGCCTTTTTCCTGGATAAAAATAAGGAAAAGGTCAAGGCGCCTTTCAAAAACTGCTGACGGCGCCTGCAGGGTAAGACGGGTAACAAACCGGCGGACGAAAAGCCGCGCCGGCAAAGATATCGTCCGAACGGCGTCAGAGGACGGCGGGCGGCGGCAATCAATCAAATACAGGAGGACAATACAATGAAAGTTGGCGTTATCGGTGCGGGCACCATGGGTGCCGGGATCGCACAGGCTTTTGCAATGACGGATGGGTATGATGTCTGCCTTTGCGATATCTCCATGGAATTTGCCGAGGGCGGCAAGGCCAGGATCCAGAAGAACATCAATTTCCTGGTGGGCAAGGAGAAGATCACCGCCGAAAAAGGCGAGGAGATCATGGGCAAGATCGTATGCGGGTTAAAGGATATCTGTACGGACTGCGATCTGGTCATCGAAGTGGCCCCGGAGAAAATGGAGATCAAAAAGACCACCTTTAAGGAACTGATGGACATTGTGAAGCCGGAGTGCATCTTCGCTTCCAATACCTCTTCCCTGTCTCTGACCGAAATGGGCGCTGGCCTTGACAGGCCGCTGATCGGGATGCATTTCTTCAATCCCGCCGACAGGATGAAGCTGGTAGAGGTGATCGCCGGCGAGAATACCCCTGCCGAGCTGGTGCAGAAGATCAAGGATATCGCCGTGGAGATCGGCAAAACCCCGGTAGAGGTCAAAGAGGCCCCCGGATTTGTGGTCAATAAGATCCTGATCCCGATGATCAACGAGGCGATCGGCATCTACGCGGACGGCATCGCTTCCGTAGAGGATATCGACACCGCCATGAAGCTGGGCGCATCCCATCCCATGGGACCTCTGGCGCTGGGAGACCTGGTGGGCCTGGATATCGTGCTGGCAATCATGGAAGTGCTGCAGGCCGAGACAGGCGATCCCAAGTACCGCCCGCATCCCCTTCTGCGCAAGATGGTGCGCGCCGGCAAGCTGGGCAAAAAGACCGGTATCGGGTTTTACAACTACGCGAAATAAGCGGGAAAAATTTGGAGGATAGAAAGACATGGATTTTGTGTTGGATAAGAAACATGAAATGGCAAGGCAGCTCTTTAAAGAGTTTGCGGAAAAGGAAGTAAAGCCGCTGGCCCAGGAAGTGGACGAGACGGAAGAATTTCCCAGAGTGACCGTGGAAAAGATGGTCAAGGCAGGATTCATGGGCATCCCTGTGCCGAAGGAGTATGGCGGCCAGGGCTGCGATCCGCTGACCTATACGATGTGCGTGGAGGAGCTTTCCAAGGTCTGCGGCACGACCGGCGTTATCGTTTCCGCCCATACCTCCCTGTGCTGCGATCCCATCATGACTTTCGGCACCGAGGAGCAGAAACAGAAATACCTGGTGCCGCTGGCAAAGGGCGAGAAGCTGGGCGCTTTCGGCCTGACCGAGCCCGGCGCCGGCACCGATGCCCAGGGGCAGCAGACCAAGGCGGTCCTGGACGGGGAACAGTGGGTGTTAAACGGCTCCAAGTGCTTTATCACCAACGGAAAAGAAGCGGACGTCTATGTGATCTTCGCCGTGACCGGCATGGTGGAGAAGCGCGGCAGGATGCAGAAGGAAATTTCCGCTTTCATTGTGGAAAAGGGAACCCCCGGCTTTACCTTCGGCACGAAGGAAAAGAAGATGGGTATCCGCGGATCCTCCACCTATGAGCTGATCTTCCAGGATTGCCGTATCCCGAAGGAAAATCTGCTGGGGCAGCAGGGGAAGGGCTTCAATATCGCCATGCATACGCTGGACGGCGGCCGTATCGGGATCGCTTCCCAGGCGTTGGGCATTGCGGAGGGCGCTCTGGAATCCACCATCGCCTATGTAAAGGAAAGGAAACAGTTCGGCAGAGCGATCGCTGCTTTCCAGAATACCCAGTTCCAGTTGGCCGACATGGCGACCAAGGTGCAGGCGGCGCAGCTTCTGGTCTATAAGGCGGCTGTGGCGAAGGCCACGCAGAAGACCTATTCTGTAGAAGCGGCCATGGCAAAGCTGTACGCGGCGGAAGTAGCGATGGAAGTGACCACCAAGGCGGTCCAGCTCCACGGCGGATATGGATACACGAGAGAGTACGATGTAGAGCGCATGATGCGCGACGCGAAGATCACCGAGATCTACGAGGGGACCAGCGAAGTGCAGAGAATGGTCATCTCCAGCGCGCTGCTGAAATAAGGTTTCCATACATCTGCAAAGCAAAAACGAAAGTGAGGAGAGATTCATACAATGAAAATCGTTGTTTGTGTAAAACAGGTTCCCGATACCAAGGGCGGCGTGAAGTTCAATCCCGACGGTACGCTGGACAGAAGCGCGATGCTGGCCATTATGAACCCCGATGATAAGGCGGGCCTGGAAGCGGCATTGAGATTAAAGGATCAGTATGGGGCAGAGGTGACCGTGATCACCATGGGCCTGCCCAAAGCGGAGGAAGTGCTGCGCGAAGCCATTGCCATGGGAGCCGACAAAGGCATCCTGGTAACCGACAGAGTGCTGGGCGGCGCGGATACCTGGGCCACCAGCCAGACGCTGGCGGGTGCGATCCGCAATCTGGACTATGACCTGATCATCACAGGCCGGCAGGCTATCGACGGCGATACCGCACAGGTTGGCCCCCAGCTTTCCGAGCATTTGAACATTCCGGTCATCAGCTATGCGCAGGACATCAAGATCGACGGCGATTATGTGATCGTAGAGCGGCAGTTCGATGACAGATATCATGTCCTCAAGGCGAAAATGCCCTGCCTGATCACCGCGCTGGCAGAGCTGAATGAGCCCCGTTACATGACGCCCGGCGGCATTTTCGATGCCTACGATGCGGAGATCACCGTATGGGGAAGGGCCAATCTGGTGGACACCCTGGATTCCAACCTGGGCCTGAAAGGTTCTCCGACCCAGATCGCGAAGGCTTCCGACAAGGTGCGTAAGGGCGCCGGCGAGAAGGTCGTCCTCGACCCTTCCGAATCCGTGGACTATATCATGGATAAGCTGCTGACCAAACATGTGATTTAACAAATATAAGGAAAAGTGTGGTGAATGAGATGAACTTAGAAGAATATAAAGGCGTATTTGTCTTTGCGCAGCAGGTGGATAACGAACTGAGCAGCATCGCTCTGGAACTGGTGGGCAAAGGAAAGGATCTGGCGAAGGATCTGGGCGCGGAAGTGACCGCAGTCCTGATCGGCAGCGACGTAAAAGGGCTTTGCACCGAACTGGCGGAGTACGGCGCGGACAGGATCATCGTGGTGGACGATCCCGAGCTGAAAGAATACCGCACCGAGCCCTATGCCCATGCGCTGGCTGAGGTGATCAAAAAATACAAACCCGAGATCATGCTGATCGGCGCAACAGCTATCGGCCGTGACCTGGGCCCCCGCGTTTCCGCCAGGATCCATACCGGCCTGACCGCGGACTGCACCCAGTTGGATATCGGGGATTTCCCGATCAATCCGGTTCCCGGCAAGGAGCAGAAGCACAACCAGTTGTTGATGACCCGCCCGGCTTTCGGCGGCAATACCATTGCGACTATCGCCTGCCCGGATTTCCGTCCGCAGATGGCCACCGTCCGTCCCGGCGTTATGCAGAAGGCGCCTCGCGTGGCAGGCGCGCAGGCGGTGATCGAGGAGTTCAATCCCGGCTTTACGCCTGACAACAAGTATGTGGAGATCCTCAAGATCGTAAAGGCGGTTTCCGATATCGAGGATATCATGGACGCCAAGATCCTGGTATCCGGCGGCCGCGGCGTAGGCAGCCCCGAGAACTTCAAACTGCTGGAGGATCTGGCGGACGCCATCGGCGGCACCGTAAGCTGCTCCCGCGCTGTGGTGGATGCGGGTTGGAAACCCAAGGCGCTGCAGGTGGGCCAGACCGGTAAGACCGTGCGGCCCCATGTCTACTTTGCCATCGGGATTTCCGGAGCCATCCAGCATCTTGCCGGCATGGAAGAGTCCGATATCATCATCGCGATCAACAAGGACGAGACGGCTCCAATCTTTGACGTAGCCGACTATGGCGTTGTGGGAGATCTGAACAAGATCGTCCCGATGCTGACCGAGAAGATCAAAGAGGCGAGAGCCCAGAAATAAGCAGTTTTGTATGCGCCGCCGGCCGATCTGGCCGGCGGCGTTTTTAGAGAAAAGATGTCCATTTTATGGAATTAAGGATTGATTTTCCGGAAAGAATAAGATAAGATGAAAACAGGAATAATTACTGTTTTACGATTCCATTCAGAAAGGAAATCAGGGCATGAATACCAACGCTTTCAGGAAGCTTTCCTACGGAGTCTATGTGGTCTCCACCTGGGATAACGGAAGAGCGACGGGCTGTGTCGCCAATTCCGCCATGCAGATCACGTCCAGCCCCGCTACCGTGGCGGTGAGCATCAATCACGACAATTATACCAACCATTGTATTGCGGACTGCGGATTTTTCGCCATTTCCGTCCTGTCCGAAGAGACGGATCCTTCCATCATCGGCACCTTCGGGTTTCAGTCCGGCGGGGACGTGGATAAGTTCGAGGGCGTGTCCCATGCGATCAGGGGCAATCTGCCGGTGATCAGCGATGCCTGCGCTTATATCGTCTGTCAGGTCATCGATAAGATGGAAACGCAGACCCACACGGTCTTTCTGGGCAGTGTGGTGGACGCAGATGTGCTGGGGAACCAGGAACCCATGACGTATGCGTATTATCACAAAGTCGTCAAAGGCAAGAGCCCTAAAAACGCGCCCACTTATCTTCCGGAGGAAGAGGCGCCTGCAAAAGAAAAATGGGTCTGCAGCGTCTGCGGCTACGTCTATGAAGGGGAGACGCCTTTTGAAGAGCTGCCGGAGGACTTCGTATGTCCCATCTGTAAGCAGCCCAAATCTGTTTTTGTCAAACAATAAGGCTGCTGGCGGACAGCCAGATAAATCGATTGGGAAAAAATGACGGGCGGAGAGCAGAACTTTCCGCCCTGTCTGTTGCAGGAGGCAGGAATGGAGAAACAGGAGAAGGCCGGGGCCAGGATAGAGAAGAAGATGCAGAAGAAAAAGGAAAAACAGCGCAGGAAGCGCTGGAAAAAGATCAATAACGGACTGGATCTGTGCCTGATCCTTTCCTGCTTCCTGGCATTTCTGACGGCGGCGGTATCCCAGATGATACGGGAGAAGAAAGAGGGGAAACGATCTTGAACGGGACGATCATGGATTATGAGACAGTGGCCCTGGATGAAAAGAGGCCTGCAGTGGTCATCCTTGACCAGACGCAGCTTCCCGGCAGGGCAGAACTGCTGTATCTGACGCAGGCCAGGGAGATCTGGGAGGCCATTTATCTGTTAAAGGTGCGCGGTGCCCCGGCCATCGGGGTGGCGGCGGCCCTGGGAATGTATGTGCTGGCTGCGCAGAGTAAAGCCGAAGAGTATGCGTTGTTTTTAAAAGAATTTCAGGAGCAGAAGGCCTATCTGGATTCGGCCAGGCCTACGGCGGTGAATCTGTCCTGGGCGTTAAAACGGATGGAACAGGTCGTATTGGATCATGCCGGCCAGTCTCCTGCTAAGATCAGGGAATTTTTAAAACAGGAGGCCCTTGCCATCCGGGAGGAGGATATCCGGGTGTGCAGGGCCATCGGGGAATACGGGCTTTCCCTGGTAAAGCCCGGAGACGGGATCCTGACCCACTGCAACGCGGGACGTCTGGCCGCCGTCCGCTACGGTACCGCCACGGCGCCCATTTATCTGGGACAGGAGCGTGGTTATCATTTCCGCGTCTTTGCGGATGAAACGCGGCCGCTTCTGCAGGGGGCCAGGCTGACGGCGTATGAACTGCATCAGGCGGGCGTGGATGTGACGCTGATCTGCGATAATATGTCGGGGACAGTCATGAAAAACGGCTGGGTGAACGCGGTCTTTGTGGGCTGCGATCGGGTGGCGCAAAACGGCGATGTGGCCAATAAGATCGGTACCATGGTGGTGGCCACGCTGGCAAAGCACTACCATGTCCCCTTCTATGTCTGCGCCCCTACCGCTACCATTGATATGTCTGCGCCCTCAGGGGAGCAGATCTGCATTGAGCAGCGTCCGGCCCGGGAGGTAACGCAGATGTGGTACCGCGAGCCGATGGCGCCGGAAGGGGTGAAGGTGTTCAATCCGGCCTTCGACGTGACCGACCACAGTCTGATCACCGGTATCGTAACGGAATACGGCGTGGCCCGGCCGCCTTATGACCAGGCGTTTCAAAAGATCTTTGAAAAAAAGGCCGCAGGCCGGACAGGAAATGCCCTGTAAGACCAAAGAATGCAAAGACAGCGTTTTTGGGCGGCAGGTTGCAATCTTCTCCATTTTGATGTAGAATGGACAAAACGACAGAAAGGGGATTTTGTTATGGATTCTATGAAAAAGTATGTAGCGGAGTGCATCGGAACCTTTGTGCTGGTGTTCTTCGCCTGCGGGACGGCCGCCGTGGTGGGCTGCTCTTCCGAGAACGGGACCGGTTATCTGCTGACCGCGCTGGCCTTTGGCCTGGTGATCGTGGCGATGGCCTACTCCATCGGCAACATTTCCGGCTGCCATATCAATCCTGCGGTTTCGATCGCCATGCTGGTGAGCAAGCGGATGGATGGGAAGGATTTTGTCGGCTATGTGGTAGCGCAGTTTGTCGGTGCGATCCTGGGCGCTGCCGCGCTGATGGCGGCAGTAGGAAAGGAGAGCGGACTGGGTGCCAATGCGCTTTACAACGGCAATATTCTGGCTTCTCTGGTCATCGAGATCGTGCTGACCTTTGTCTTTGTGCTGGCGATTTTGGGAGTGACGTCCAAGCCGGAATACAGTTCTGTAGCGGGTCTGGTGATCGGCCTTTCCCTGACGCTGGTGCATATCCTTGGCATTTCCTTTACCGGGACTTCCGTTAACCCTGCCAGGAGCTTTGGCCCTGCGCTGTTCGTAGGCGGTGAAGCGCTTTCCAGCGTATGGGTGTTCATCGTGGCCCCTCTGGTGGGCGGCGTGCTGGCGGCTCTGGTCTATCGGTATCTTTCCGGCGATAAGGACTGAGAGCCCCTGATCAGGCAGAGGCTTGTGAAAACGACAGAGAATGAGGTAAGAACAGATGATCACAGATTTTGAAGGGCTGATCTCCAGGGTAAAGGAGTGCAGCAAGAAGAAAGTAGCCGTAGCCGTGGCGGAAGATCTGGCCGTGCTGGAGGCTGTGCAGGCGGCCGGGGAGCAGGGGATCGCGGATGCGATCCTGGTAGGCGATGAGGCGAAGATCCGCGAGTTGGGCGCACAGCTTAAGATGGATATGGGCGCCTATGAGATCATAGACCGGCCGGATCACTGGGAAGCGGCGCTGACCGCGGTGAAGCTGGCCCATGACGGTGTGGCGGATATGTATATGAAGGGACTGATCGATACCAAGTCCTTTTTAAAGAGCATTCTGGACAAGGAAGTGGGCCTGCGGACCGGAAGGGCGCTGTCCCATGTGGCGGTATTTGAGGTCGAAGGGATCCGGCAGCTTTTATTCCTGACGGACGTGGCCTTCATGACATATCCTACCCTGGAAGATAAAGTGCATATCATTGAGAATACCGTTGAGGTGGCCCATGCCTGCGGCCTGGAGTGCCCGAAGGTGGCCCCTCTGGCGGCGGTGGAGGTGGTCAACCCCAAGATGCCGGAGACGCTGGATGCGGCGGAGCTGACCAAGATGAACGAAGAGGGGAAGATCACCGGATGCATCGTGGACGGCCCTCTTTCCATGGATATCGCCATCGATCCCGAAGCGGCGGCCCACAAGGGCGCTTCCGGCCGGAAGGTGGCGGGGGATGCGGATATCCTGCTGTTCCCCGATATCCATTCGGGAAATCTGGTCTATAAGACCCTGGTGCATACGGCAAAGGTGGAAAACGGCTGTATCCTGACCGGTACGAAAGTCCCGGCGATCCTGACCAGCCGTTCCGACAGCTTCCAGACCAAGGTCAATTCCATCGCGCTGGCCGCGGTGGTGGCGGAAGGCCTGAAAAAATGAGATATCTTGCGCCGGCGGAGGGCCTTTTGCCGGCGAAAAAAGGAGAATGAGACAATGGCAATCAAGAGTTTGATCATCAATCCCGGTTCTACTTCCACCAAAATCGGGGTATTCGAGGATGAGACGCTTCTGTTTGAGGAAACGCTGCGCCACCCGACGGAAGAGATCGCAAAATACGCTTCCATCATCGATCAGAAGGATTTCCGCAAGGAGATCATCGTATCCTTTTTGAAGGAAAAGGATTGCGACATCCATTCCTTTGACGTGATCGTGGGCCGCGGCGGCATGCTCAAGCCTGTGGCGGGCGGCACCTATGCGGTATCGGACGCGCTGCTGGCGGACTTAAAAGCCGGCGTGCAGGGACAGCACGCTTCCAACCTGGGCGGGATCCTGGCCAGGGAGATCGGAGATGAGATCGGCGTCCCTTCCTATATCGTGGATCCTGTGGTGGTGGACGAGCTGACCGATGTGGCGCGCATCTCCGGTATGCCGGAATTGCCCCGCCGCAGCATTTTCCACGCGCTGAACCAGAAAGCCGTGGCCAGAAGATATGCGAAGGAACAGGGCAAAAAGTACGAGGATCTGAACCTGCTGGTGATCCACATGGGCGGCGGCGTTTCCGTAGGCGCCCATGAAAAGGGGCGCGTCGTGGATGTGAACAACATTCTGGACGGCGAGGGAGCTTTTTCGCCGGAGCGCGCCGGCACGGTGCCTGTCGGGGATCTGATCAAGCTGTGCTTTTCCGGCAAATATACGCAGAAGGAGCTGTATCAGAAGATCTGCGGCAAGGGCGGCTATAACGCCTATCTGGGCACCAACGACGCCAGGGATGTGGAGAAGTTGGCAAAGGAGGGCGACAAGAAGGCCCAGGTGGTCCTGGAAGCCTTTTATTATCAGATCGCCAAGGATGCGGGCGCGATGGCGGCCGTGTTAAAGGGGAAGGTGGACCAGATCATCCTGACCGGCGGCATTGCATATTCTCCGCTGACGAAGCAAAAGCTGGCAGAGAGGCTGGCGTGGATCGCACCGATCACGGTATATCCGGGCGAGGACGAGCTGCTGGCGCTGGCCCAGGGCGCGCTTCGGGTCATGAACGGCGAAGAGGCGGCGAAAGAGTATTGAGCGCACGGGCCTGAGAAGGATAGCGATGCAGGAGGCAACGGCATGTCCAGAGAAGAAGTATTTGAGAGGCTTAACGCGGTCTTTCAGGACGTATTTGACGATCCATCCATTACTGTAAACGACAGCACGACAGCGGACGATATCGAGGACTGGGATTCCCTGGAGCATATCAATCTGATCGCCGCAGTGGAATCTGAGTTCGGCATCAAATTTTCCATGGGGCAGGTTGTAACCATGAAAAACGTAGGGGAAATGGCCGATATCATTCTGCAGAAGCTTTGAACCGGTTGGGAGAAATGAAAGGATGAGTATTACTTCCTTTTCCTTCCTGTGTTTTTTTGCGGCGGTGCTGCTTTTGTATTATCTGATCCCCAAAAAGGCGCAGTGGGGGTTCCTGCTGCTGGTCAGTTGTGTGTTTTTCCTGTTTTCTGTCCGGGCGGCGGACGGCGGATGGTATGTGGTTTTCTGTCCGCTGGCCTCGGTGGCAGCCGTTTACGTTGCGGCGCGTTTGATCGACAGGACAAAAGAGCAGAAGAAAAAAAAGGCTGCTCTTATTTGTGCTGTCCTTTTCTGTATCGGCCTTTTGTGCGCGCTGAAGTTTTTTCACCTGGGGCTGATCGCCCCCATGGGGATTTCCTTTTATACGCTGACGCTTCTGGGCTATCTGTTCGACGTCTATTATGAAATCGGGACGGTGCAGAACAACTATGGGAAACTGCTGCTGTTCGGGTGTTATTTTCCGACTCTCGTTTCCGGCCCGATCATGAAGTATAAGGAAATGGAGGGGCAACTGTATCAGGGGCGCCGCTTTGACTATCGCCGGGTGACTTTCGGGATGCAGCGTATGCTCTGGGGGTTTTTCAAGAAGCTGGTGATCTCGGAGCGAATGGCCCTGGTGGCCAATGAGGTCTTTGACAACTATGGAAAATACGCGGGCTTTGAGATCTGGGTCGGCGCTGTTGCCTTTACCTTTCAGCTCTATACGGATTTCGGCGGATGTATGGATATCGTGCTGGGGATTTCGGAGTGTTTTGGGATCAAACTGCCCGAAAACTTCAACGCCCCGTTTCTGGCCCGCAATATTTCGGAATACTGGCGCAGGTGGCATATTTCCCTGGGCAATTGGCTGCGGGAGTATCTGTTTTATCCCCTGCTGCGGACCCGCTTTTTTATGGAACTGCCCAAAAAGCTGAAGGCCCGGCTGGGAAAGAAGGGGGCCAAGCAGGCTACTACGTTTTCGGCCATGTTCCTTCTCTGGTTTGCCATTGGCTACTGGCATGGCGGCACCTGGAACTATATCATCGGTTCCGGCCTTCTGCACTGGTTTTATATCGTATCAGGGGAACTGATGGAACCGGTATTTGCCAGATGGCGGGCCTTTTTGCACATTGAGAAAGAACAGCGGTGGTTTGTGTGGTTTGCGCGGCTGCGCACCTTTTTCCTGGTGACGCTGGGGCTGGTCTTTTTCAGGAACGCGGAAGTTTTGGACGCGGTCAGAATGATCGGCCGGGGATTTCTGGCGTTTAACCCGCAGATCTTCTTCAACGGCACCCTGTTTTCCCTGGGGCTTGACTGGATCGAGGCTGTGATCGCCGTCGTTTCCCTGGCGATCCTTGGCTGGGTCAGTCGGCTGCAGCAGACGGAGCCGGTCCGGGAAAGACTGGAAAAACGTGGGATCCTGCTGCGCTGGGCCGTGCTGTACGCGCTGCTGTTTTATGTGATCCTGCTGGGGCAGTACGGGCCGGGGTACAGCGCTTCGGAATTTATCTATCAGAACTTTCGGGTATAAGTAAGGAACGATTATGACGAAAAAGCAGGCGGCAAGGGCTTTCATTTTCCTGGCTCTGTTCATTTTCATATTGACGGCGGTGACCTATATCGTTCGCACCAACGGCGGGGTGAAAGACCGTTTTGTAGGGTTTTATGCGGAAAAGGAAAATACCCTGGATGTGATCCTCGTGGGCTCCAGCCCGGTCTATCCGGCTTACAGCGCGCCAAAGCTGTACGGGGAGCAGGGGATCGCTTCCTATCCCCTTTCCTCCAACAACCAGCGGCCGAAGGCGATCAAGTATCTTTTAAAGGAAGCGCAAAAGACCCAGGATCCGTCGCTGTTTGTCATCGAAATGAGGATGTTCACCATGCCCGATGAGGAGTGGGAGGATACCATGGCCTTTACCCGCGGCGTCACCGATAACATGAAGTATTCCCTCAACCGGATCGATGCCATCCGGGCCCTGGTCAGCGATAAAAAGGAGCGTTATACCTATTATTTTGATATATTCAAGTATCATTCCAACTGGAAGACCATGATCCTGCCCAGCCAGCTTGCCTGTTGGCACTACGAAAAGCCCCATCCCTTAAAGGGGTTGGAGATCAAGCTCGGGGTGGGCCCGGCCGTCCGGCAGGATGTCAGCAGCGTGACAAGGCAGAAAAGGCCGGCGGCAGAGCAGGAAGAGGTGTTGAAGGATCTGCTGTCGTATCTGAGATCCACGGGAAAAGAGGCGCTGTTTCTCATTTCCCCTTATACCATGGAAGAATCGGAGAAAATGCAGTATAATTATATGGCCCCCCTCATCGGGGAGCAGGGATATGCTGTGCTGGATCTCAATGAGTATACAGATCAGATGGGACTGGATTTTTCCACCGACTTCTATGATTACGGGGATCATGTCAATGCGTTGGGGGAGGCCAAATGCACGGCCTTTCTGGGGCAATACCTGAAAGAACATTATGAACTGCCGGACAGAAGAGGGCAGGACGGCTATGAGAGCTGGGACCGGGCCTATGAATTATATCTGACGGAGCAGAAAAAGGCGGAAGAAAGCTGTCTTTCGGACATTGCCAACCAGAACTGGGCGCCGGAGGTCATCGAATAGGACGGCGTACAGCCGCCGGAACCGCTGCAGGGGATCATGAGGAGAAAGGAGGACGGCCATGTGCGGGATCGCGGGATTTTGCAACCGGCAGGAAAGCTGGAGGAGCGATATTGAGATCATGAAAGCGCGCATGGCGCACCGCGGGCCGGATGCGGAAGGCACCTGGGTGAGCGGGGAGGAGGATGTGGTGCTGGGCCACCGCCGCCTGTCCATCCTGGATCTATCTGACACCGGCGCACAGCCGATGCATTCCCACAGCGGCAGGTATGTGATCGTTTATAACGGGGAGATTTACAACTACAGACAGATCCGGCAGAAGCTGCAAAGGGAGGGATTCCTTCCCTGGCAGAACGGCACCAGCGACACGGAGGTGCTGCTGGAGGCTCTGGAAGCCTATGGCGTGCGGCAGGGAATCTCTCTGTGCAAAGGGATGTTCGCCATCGCCCTTTACGACAAAAAGGAAAGGGAACTCTGGCTCTTGCGGGACCGGGTCGGGGAGAAGCCGCTGTATTACGGGTTTGTGGGAAATAGCTTTGTCTTCGCCTCGGAGATCGGCTGTATCGCGGCCCTGCCGGGATTTCGCAATCCCGTCAACCGGGATGTGCTGGATCTTTATATGATCCACGGCTATATTCCGGCGCCCCATTCCATTTACGAGGGCATTTTCAAGCTGGAGCCGGGGAAGCTGCTGCGTACAAAGGCCCCTTTCAGGGAATTTACGGAAGAAACCTGGTGGTCTATGGCAGCGGCCGCAAAGGAAGGACAGTCCCATCCTTTTATGGGGAGCCGGCAGGAGGCGTCGGAAGAACTGGAGCGCCTTCTGAAAAATGCCGTCAGGGACCAGATGGAAGCGGATGTGCCGTTGGGCGCCTTTTTGTCGGCGGGGATCGACAGCACTACGGTGGTCTCCCTGATGCAGTCTCTTTCTTCGCGGCGGGTAAAGACCTTCACCATTGGCATGCAGGAGAGGGAATACGACGAGGCGGCACTGGCGAAGCAGATCGCCGCGCATCTGGGGACCGAACATACCGAATGGTATATTTCGGAAAAGGAAGCGAAGGAAGTGCTGCCAAAGATTACGCATATGTTTGGGGAGCCCTTTGCGGATTCCTCTCAGATCCCCACTTTCCTGGTAAGCCGTCTGACCCGGGAGCATGTGACGGTTTCCCTGAGCGGAGACGGCGGGGACGAGTTGTTCGGCGGTTACGGCACATATGCGTCCCTGCTGCGGGCCTGGGAGCGGATGCGCAGGATCCCGCAGGGGCTGCGCTGCCGGCTGGGCCGGGCCATGACGGCAGGCCCTCTGGCCAAAAAGGAACGCAATGCGATCCGGGGGATGCTGCTTTCGGCAAAGTCCATCGAGGATCTGTACCGCCTGTCCGATCTGTCGGAGCCTTTTCTCGGGAAGCTGACCCGGGAAGCAGGGCGGGCCTCCTGTGTGTTTACCGACTATGAGAGCGGATTTTTGCCGGAAGAGGGCGATAATCTGATGTTGATGGATCTTCTCATGTACCATCCCGACGATATTCTGGTCAAGGTGGACCGCACCGCCATGGCGGTCAGCCTGGAGAGCCGGGTGCCCATGCTGGATCGGGACGTGGTGGAATTTGCCTGGACTCTGCCGTTTTCCATGAAATATGCGAAAGGGACCGGAAAGCTGGTGCTGCGGGACGTGCTGTACCGTTATGTGCCAAAAGAAATGATGGACAGGCCCAAGAAGGGGTTTTCCATCCCAATCCAGAAATGGCTGAAAGAACCGGAGCTGTATGAATGGGCCAGCTCCCTTCTGGAAGAAAAGAAGATCGACCGGGAAGGGTATTTCGATCCGGGCGCCGTCCGGCGGCTGTGGGAGGATTTCGTGGAGCGGGGGATCTGGCGCAAGCAGATCTGGCATCTGCTCCAGTTTGAAGAGTGGCTTGCCGGGGAAGCCTGCAGAGTGGGGGCATGATGGAGAGAACGAATGCAAAAAACCGCATACTGATCCTGGGGGCGGCCGGTTTTATCGGCACCAATCTCACGCTGCGCCTGTTGGCAAAAAAAAAGCGGCTGGTGCTTTTTGACCGTCTCGGCAGCCGTTATCCTGCGGCGGTGGAGCAGGCCCAGAGGGAGGGGCAGGTCAGCCTGGTATACGGGTCTTTCGCGCCGCCCTTTTTGGGACTGTCGCTTACAGAGGTGGAAACGGTCTTTCATCTGATCAGCACCACCTGTCCGACGAACTCCAATCGGGATGTGGCCGCAGAGATGGAGGAAAACCTGATTGCCACCATCCGCTTTCTGGACGCCTGCGTGGAGGCGGGCGTGAAAAAGGTGGTGTTTTTATCCTCCGGCGGCACCGTATACGGAAAAAACCATACGGGGATCTGCCGGGAGGAAGAGGAGGCATTTCCCATCACCTCTTACGGCGTGCAGAAGCTTACCATTGAAAAAATGCTTTATCTGTATCACGAGATGCACGGCCTGGACTATCGGATCGTGCGGCTTTCCAACCCGTATGGCCCCTATCAGCGGCCGGACGGCGTGCAGGGTGTGGTGACCACCTTTACCTGGCGGGCGCTGAACGGGCTGCCCATCGAAGTCTATGGGGACGGCTCCGTGGTGCGGGATTATATCTATATCGACGACGCTGTGGACGGCATCCTCAGGATCGCCGGCCCTATGGGAAACCATAAGCTTTATAATCTGGGGCGGGGGGAAGGCTGTTCGGTGAAGGATGTGATCGCGGCCATTGCGGAGGTGCTAAAGCGGGAGCCTCAGGTGACTTTCCTGCCGGGACGGCCTGTGGACGTGCCGGTCAACGTGCTGGATATCAGCCGGTTTCAGAAGGATTTCGGCGCTTTTGCGCCGATGCCCTTAAAAGAAGGCATTCGGAGGCTGACCGCCTTTTATCGGCGCAGCGAATGAGCGAGGGGGCGTTTTTTTGAAGATCCTGGAGCAGTACCATCCCAAACCGATCCCGCCTGACAGGCAGACGGAAAAGATCTCCGTGGCGATGGCGGTCTATAACAGCGACGCCTATCTGGATCGGGCCATCCGTTCCGTTTTGGATCAGACCTACCGCAACCTGGAGCTGATCCTGGTGGACGACGGTTCTACGGACGGCTGCCCTGCGATCTGCGACCGCTATGAGAAAGCCGATCCCAGGGTGAAGGTGATCCATAAAACAAACGGCGGCCTGTATACCAGCCGCAACGTCGGGATCGAGCAGGCTACGGGCGATTATCTTGCCTTTATGGACGGGGATGACTGGGCGGATCCGGATATGTATGAAAGCCTGCTTTCGGCGTTAAAAGAGCAGGAAGCGGATCTGGCGGTCTGCCGGTATAAATGGGTGTATCAGGACGGCACGGTGGACGTTTCCACCGACCGGGCCGCCGTCATGGAAGGCCAGGAGATGCTGGAAAAATACCTGGAGGAGGACGACGCCTTTCAGATCCAGAACGCCGCCTGGAATAAGCTCTACCGGCGCTCCATCCTGGGGGATCTGCGGTTTCCGGCGCGCTGGTATGAGGACATGCTGTATACCATACAGCTTTTGAATCGGACAAAGAGGAGCGTCTATCTGGACCGGGCCTATCATAACTACGTCTGCGACCGCAGCAGCAGCATTATGAACCGGGGGGTCAACGAGCGGATCTTTACGGACCTGATCCCGAACCTCTATGACCGCAGCGTCTATTTGCGCGGCATCGGCAGAGAGGATCTGGCCCTTTTGCAGGATTATTTCCTGTATAAGCGTCTGCTGCTCTTTTATACGATGGTATCGCGCAGCGGCGACCCGAAAAAGGCAGAGCATCTGGCTGATCTGGAGAAAAAGCTCAAAGAGGGCCGAAAAGCCTATCCGGCGGTCTTTGGCATTGCGCAGGCCAATCCCAATGAGTATCGGAAGATGAAGCTTTTCCTGCGTTCCCCGCGTCTGTACCTGATCGCGATGCGATGGAACGACGCTTTGCTCATCCCGCTGAAAGTCAGGCTGTCAGAGAGGAAAAAGGACGGGAAATGATCGCAGTACAGTTGTCCGGAGGGCTGGGCAATCAGATGTTTGAATACGCGCTGTATTTGAAACTGAAAGCCCTGGGAAAAGAGGTTAAGATCGACGATTTCACCTGTTACGGGCCGGGAACCAGGCCGAAAATGCTGGATGTGTTCGGCGTTTCCTACGACCGGCTTTCGCAGGAAGAATATATCGCGCTGACGGATTCCTGCTTAAAGCTGTCCAGCAGGGTCCGGCGCAGGCTTCTCGGGCGCAGGGATCTGTCTTATCGGGAAAGGAGCGTCAATTTCGATCCCGAGGTCCTTACGCGGGAACCGGCGCTGCTTCTGGGCTGTTTTCAGACGGAAAAATATTTTGCGGATATCCGCGGCCAGGTAAGAAGCGCCTATCAGTTCCGCAACTTTATACCGGATGAAAAGACGGCGGAATATGAGCAGAGGATTGCAGGCTGCCTGTCGGTAGGAGTGCATATCCGCAGGGGGGATTATCTGGATCCCAGATTCAGCGCCCTCTATCGGGGGATCTGCGACGACGCCTATTACGAAAGGGCGATCCGGCGCATGAAGGAGGAATTTCCCGACGCGGTGTTTTTCTTTTTTTCCAACGACCCGGCATGGGTGAAGGCGCATTTTGATGGCCCCGGCTGCGTGGTCGTGGAGGGCCACGGGGAAGAGGCCGGATACGCGGATCTGTATCTGCTGCGGGCCTGCAAGCATCAGATCATCGCCAACAGCTCCTTTTCCTGGTGGGGCGCCTGGCTGAACGATAACCTGCAAAAAAGGGTGATCGCGCCGAAACGGTGGCTGAATGTGGATCCTGCGGGAACCGGCGGCGTGCGGGAGGCATGCACCGACATTTATACCAGGGAAATGATTTTGCTGTGAGGCCGTTTTGGGGTGCGCAGCGCGGACGGGAGAAAGCGGATGTTTGCGATATTTCAAAAGCTGATGGGGATCCTGAATAAGGAGCAGAAGCGAAAGGTGGCGGGGCTTGGCGTCATGATCTTTATCGGCGCCATGCTGGAAATGCTGGGCGTGGGGCTGATCATCCCTGTGGTAGAGGGCGTGATGGAAGCGGACCGCCTGCTGGAGAAAAAGTATATCCGGTTCCTGGGGCGCTTTCTTCCCTTTACCGAGCCGGGACAATGGCTTTTATTTCTGATCGCCGCCATTATCGCGGTCTTTTTTGCGAAAAACGCCTATCTGCTGCTGCAGACCTATGTGCAGAGCAAATTTGTCAATCACAACCAGTCGGAAACGATCAGCTACATGCTGGAAGAGTATTTAAATCGGCCCTATGAATACTATTTGAATGCGGATATCCCGACGATCTTTCGTACCATCGACGGCGATGTGCCCAAGGTTTTTACCGTGCTGATGGAGTTCATCCAACTGGCTACGGAGCTGATGGTTTCGGCGGTGCTGGGCATCACGCTGCTGGTGGTGGACCCGGCCATGACCGTCATGATCATGGTGATCATGGTGGGGCTGACGGTGCTGGTCATTACGGTACTAAAGCCTACTTTGAACCGGCTTGGCAGCACTTCCCAAAGGCTGCAGAGCCAGATGGGGAAATGGCGGCTCCAGTCCATCTACGGGATCAAGGATGTGAAGATCTTAAACAAGGAGCATTATTTCGCCTCCAGCTTCGGCAAGTATTCGGCCCGAAACGCCAGGCTCCAGACCAGGTATATGGTGTTGAACAACGCCCCCAGGCTTCTGATCGAGACGTTCAGTATCTGCGGCATCCTGGGCTATCTGGCCTGGTGTATCTTAAGCGGCGCGGATCTGTCCGAACTGGTGCCCCATATTTCCGCCTTTGCGGTGGCGGCCATGCGGCTGATGCCCTCGGTCAACCGCATCAACACCCATATGAGCAATATCGCTTTTTATGAGCCAAGCGTCAATTATGTCTATGATAACGTGGACTTCACTTCTTACCGGCTCCACGGGAAATACCAGCGGGAGGAAGCGCCGAAGACGCCGCCGATGCTGCTGCAGCATGAGATCCGCATGGAGGACGTAAGCTATCTGTATCCCGGGACGGACAAGCTGATCCTGGATCACGCGCAGATGGCGGTGCCCATGGGAAAGTCGGTGGGCGTCATGGGGCCCTCCGGCGCGGGCAAATCCACGGCGGTGGACGTGCTGCTGGGGCTTTTAAAGGTCAAAAGCGGCAAGATCCTGTGCGACGGCAGGGATATTTTTGAAAATTACGATTCCTGGCTTTCCCATATCGGCTATATTCCGCAGACCATTTACCTGACCGACGATTCCATCCGGGAAAACATCGCTTTCGGTGTGGCCCGGGACGACATCGACGACAAGCGGGTCTGGGAGGTTTTGCAGGAGGCGCAGTTGAAGGAATTTGTGGAAGAACTGCCGGATGGCATCCACACGACCATCGGCGACCGGGGAGTGCGTATTTCCGGCGGGCAGCGGCAGCGGCTGGGGATCGCCAGGGCGCTGTACCATAACCCGGAGATTCTGGTATTCGACGAGGCCACCAGCGCGCTGGATACGGATACGGAGAGCGCCATCATGGAGGCCATCGACAGCTTCCATGGCCGCAAAACGCTGATTATCATTGCGCACCGGCTGCGCACCATTGAAAACTGTGATATCATATATAAAGTGGATAAGGGAAAGATCGTACAGACAACGTTGAAAGCGGAGGAGCATTAAAAAGGATCTATGCGCAGGTTATGGGAGAAGCTCAGGAAAGAACCGGATAAATGGACGCTGTATCTGTGGCTGGCCGCCTTTGGCGCCAGTCTGGTTCCGCTTCTGTATCTGGCCCGCTATGCGGTGCCGGGCTGTGACGATTACACCTATGGGATTGCCACCCACGGCGCGTGGATAGCGGACCATTCCCTTCTGTCGGTGCTCAAGGCGGCGTTTGCGACGACGGTGGAGTACTGGCATCGCTGGCAGGGAACGTATGCGTCCATTTTTCTCATGACCCTTTCGCCGGGGATCCTGGATGAGCGGTGGTATTTTTTGACGACCTTTCTTATGGTAGGGATGCTGTGCGTAAGCATCGGCGTCCTTTTGCGGGTCGTGTTAAAGGGGTATGTATGCGGCGCAGACGCTGCGGCAGGAGGGGTGCAGCCGGGGAAAGAGGCAAAGGATCAGTCCCGCCGGATCGCGCTGTGTACCCTGGTGCTTTTGTTTTTGGCCCTGCAGACGATGGTGGCGCCTTCAGACGGGCTGTACTGGTATAACGGCGCGCTCCATTATGTGTTCATGGAATCGGTGTTGTTTTTTCAGGCCGCCGTGCTGCTGCAATTTTGCCGCAGCCAGGGCAGGGGGCGGGCCGTCTGGTTCGGGCTTTCCGTCCTGCTGGCGGCGGTCCTGGGCGGCGCGAATCTGCTGACCGGGCTGCAGTCCTGCATCCTGACGGCTTTTCTGGCCGCGTATGTCCTGTGGAAAAAAAAAGGATCCAGGCGGTTTTTCCTCCTGCTTGTGCTGTGCGTCAATCTGGCCGGTTTTGCCTTAAACGTGCTGGCGCCCGGAAACGCGGTGCGGGAAACCACGGCGGAAGGGATGGGCGCGTTTCGAGCCATCGTGCTTTCCTTTTACTGGGCGGCCGTTTTTGTGACGGAATGGATGACGCCCATCGTGCTGGCAGGGTTTCTTTTACTCCTTCCTGTGGTCTGGAAACTGGTATCGGGATCCGGGGCCAGGTTTTTCTGGCCGCCCGCTGCGCTGCTTGTAAGCTATTGCGTCTTTGCCGCGATGTTCACGCCCACGCTCTTTGCCACTTCTAGCGAGGGGCCGGACCGGTGCAAGAACGTCATGCGCATCGTACTGTATTTGCTGGTGTTTCTGAATCTGGTCAACACCCTTGGCTGGCTGAAAAGCAATCGGGAGAAAGGCTTGCCTTGCCGGCTGCTGGACATGGCGCAGGAGGGTTACGCCGTATGGCTTCTGTGTGCCAGCCTTGCGGTAGGGCTGCTCTTTTTGCTGCCGGCGGATAAAAACCGCTATACCTCGATTTCCGCGCTGCGCTCCCTGGCCAATGGGGAGGCCGCCCGGTACTATGAGGAAAACGAGCGGCGGATAGCGCTTTATCGGGACCGGTCCATGCCGGACGTAACCATCGAACCGCTGACGGCCAGGCCGTATCTGCTCTTCAAAGAGGACGTGGGCAATGAAGGCAGCCCGGATTACTGGATCAACATTTCCATTGTCGATTATTATCAGAAAAACAGCGTGACCGTGACAGAGACAGTTCAGGCGGAGGAATGAGAAAAAATGATCGGAACGAAGCTGTCGGAGGGGCAGGGCCTCGGCAACCAGCTCTTTTGCTATGTGACCTGCCGCTGTATCGCCAAAAGAAGAGGGCTGGATTTTTCTATCCTGGGCGGGGAGACGCTGGCCAATAATATCCACAGCCGATGCGGCCTGTATTTCATGGAGCTGGATCTTGGAAAAGAGGCTGCGGAAACGGATTTTACCCAGGTATACCGGGAAAAGGAGGACAGGCTCTTTCTGGGCGGTTCCCGGCACGATATGGAACACGGCTGTTATGTCGCGGGCACGGATGAGAAATTGTTTGAGGTGCCGGACAATACGCTCATTCTGGGCAATCTGCAGGCGGAGGATTACTTTCTGGAATACCGGGACGAGATCCGCAATTGGCTGCGGGTGAAGCCGGAGTACGACTGCTATGAGTATTGCCGGGACCATCTTTGCATCCTGCACCTGCGTTGCTCCGATTATCTGGATTTCCCGGAAATGTATCTGCGGAAAAAATACTGGAAAGACGGCATGAAGCAGATGAAGCGGATCGACCCGGAAATGGAATTTCTCATCGTGACCAACGATGTGAAGGAGGCGGGCCGGATCCTGCCGGGCATTCCCGCCTGCAATTTCGATCTGGCAAAGGACTATTCCATTTTGAAAAACGCCAGGTATCTGCTGCTTTCCAATTCTTCCTTCCCCTATTTTCCGGCCCTGTGTTCGGAAACGGCGGAGTATATCCTGGCCCCGAAATATTGGGCCAGGCATAACGTTTCCGACGGTTACTGGGCTTCCGAGCAGAACATCTACGAGGGCTGGCATTATATGGACAGAAAGGGAAGGGTGTTTACGGCCCGGGAGTGCAGGGAGGAACTGGCCGCCTATAAGCGCCGGTCGCCCAATTACCGCCGCTTAAATCAGCCGCCTGCCGGTTTGCGCAGGCGCCTTTGGGCAGCCGAAAGCGCGCTTTTCTATCAGCGCCACCGTGTGCTGCGGTTGTACCGGGGGCTGCTGCGAAAGGTGCGGATCGCCGTCGGGGGAGGAAGTTAAGATGGAATGGAAGGACGGAAAGCTGCAGCTTCCCAATGTGACGCTGCTGGCCGTGACCAGCGTCAGGATCCGGGAGACGATCAAGGCCATGCAGTACAGCATGAGGGGGATCGATTTCGGGGACTGCGTGCTGGTGACCCATAAAAAGCCGTTGTTTTTGCCGAAAACGATCCGGTATGCCAGGACCGAAAAGCTGGATAATATCGATTGTTTCAATTATCAGATGCTCTATGAGATGGGGAAATATGTCCGCACGGATTTTGTGATGCTGGTACACTATGACGGTTTTGTGGTGCATCCAGAGATGTGGCGGGATGAATTTCTGGATTACGATTATATCGGCGCGCCCTGGCCGGTGCCGGACGACGATTTTACCTATCGGGACAAAGACGGCAATCTCTGCCGGGTGGGAAACAGCGTAGGGATCCGCAGCAAAAGGCTGCTGGAGTTTCCCAAAAAGGCCCAGATCCCTTTTGAGGCGGATCACGGGTACTTTCATGAGGACGGTTTTTTATGCTGTAAGAACCGGCATCTGGTGGAGGCCGCGGGCATGCGGATCGCGCCGCTGGAGGTGGCGAAATATTTTTCCCATGAGACGATGATCCCGGAGATCGAAGGCATTACGCCCTTCGCGTTTCATAAATGGGCAGGGACCAACGCCGGGTATCCGAAGTTCAAAGGGAAGCCTGCGCTCCTTCTGCGGATCGAGAAAAAACTGGCGCGGATGAAAAAGGGGAATTAGCTATGGTTTACGATTGCTTTCAGTTTTTCAACGAACTGGATATTCTGAAACTGCGGATGCACGTTTTAAACGACGTGGCGGACAGGTTTGTGATCAGCGAATCCACCGTCACCTTTTCCGGGGAGAAAAAGCCGCTGTATTTTCAGGAAAACCGGGAAATGTTCGCTCCCTTTGCGGATAAGATCATTCATAAGGTGGTGGACGATACGCCCATGGACGTCAGCGCATTTATGCGGGACAGCCATCAAAAGTGCGCGGTAGCCAGGGGGCTGGCGGGCGCCAGGCCGGAGGATATCGTCATTTTCTCCGATGTGGACGAGATCCCCAATCCCGAGGCGGTGAAGCGGGTGCTGGCCGATTTTGACGACAGCAAAATCTACGCGCTGGCCCAGCGGAATTTCTACTGCTATCTGGATATGGAGGAAACCTCCGGGAACCTTTTGTCCATCACAGGGGAGTTTGAGGGGATCACGGGATCGGACAGAAAGTGGCTGGGCACCAAGATCTGCAGCTACAGGATGCTTTCTTCCTATACCACGGAGCAGCTTCGGGATAAGGCCCAGAAGCCGCTGATGGTGCGCGTGCCCGACGGGGGCTGGCATTTTTCCTATATGGGCGGCGGACGGGAGGAATCCGTGGAGGACCGGGTAAAGTACAAGATCAAAAGCGCGGCGCATCAGGAATACAACAATCGTTCGACCCTTTCCAGGGTAAAAAAGAATATCCGCAACCATCAGGATATCCTGGGACGGGAAAGCCGGTTTGAGATCGTGCCCATAGACGAGAGCTATCCGGTTTACCTACGGGAGCATCTGGAGGAATACCGGTATCTGATGTATCCCAAAAAAGTTCCCTTCTGGGATAAGCTGCTCGGGAAACAGTAAGACCGCCGGAGAAAGGGTGAGATCTTGCAGAGAGGAAAAAGCCGCCTTAAAGCGGCCAACGAAGAGATGCCAAAGGTTTCCATCTGTATACCAGCCTATCGGAATCCCGCCGGGATCGCCCGGCTGCTGGCCTCTGTAAAGGGGCAGACCTATACGGACTACGAGGTCGTCGTGACGGACGATTCGCCGGACGAAAGCGTCCGGGATGCTGCGCTTTTGGCGGGCGTCAAAAACCTGCGCTATTACAAGAATGAGACACGGCTGGGCGCGTCCGGCAACTGGAATGAGGCGGTGCGGCGTTCCTGCGGCGATCTTATCAAGATGATGCACCATGACGACTGGTTTGCTGCGCCGGACAGTCTGGAACGGCTGGTAGGGTTATTGGAAGAAAATCCCTCTGCTGCGCTGGCTTTTTGCGGTACCTGGCAGGTGTCCCTTGCCGAAGAGGCCGCAGGACAGGATCCCTTTGAGAGCGCCGGACAAAAACCGTCGGCAGACCGTTTTTCCCGCTGTATCAGCCAGGAGCATCTGGATCTGTTAAAAAAGGACTGGCGCAACCTGTTTCTGGGCAATTATATCGGCGCTCCCAGCGCGGTCCTCTATCGGAAAAACCGGCTGGAATACGCGAAGGAGCTGACCTGGCTGGTGGACGTGGAATACTATATGCGCCTGCTGCGGGAAAACTTTCATTTTTCCTGTACGACAGAGCCGCTGGTCTGTATCGGCGTAAGCGCCGGACAGTTGACCCGGAAGTGCGAGCAGGACGGGGATCTGAACCTGCGGGAGTACGGGTATCTTTTTCGGGAATTTGGCCTGCAGGGAACGCTGGCGTATGAGACAAAGCTGGCGGAGGTGGCGCTGGCTTATCATAAGACCTGGAAGGATGTCAGGCCTTACGGCGCTGTGAAGGAGATCTATTGCAGGACGATGTGGAAAAAGCGGGCAAAGGATCTTCGCTTTTTGGCGGGAGTAGCAAAGAAAAAAGTGTTCGGGTAACGCCGCAGGGGGAAAAAGATGGTTTTGGCCCAGGAGAGGGAAAACCGCATAGAGAAAGCCGGGACGGCCTGTTTTTATATCGGCCTTGCGCTGGAGGTTCTGATCGTGATCCTGGACAAAAGCTCCTGGATCAACCCGCTGGAGGGGCAGATGTTCCGCGTGACCTTTTTGTTTTTTGCGCTGAAGGTATGTCTGACGAAGTATTCTGTCCGGGAATGGGGGGCCATCCTTTTTGCCGGGCTGATCGCGGCGGTATGCTATCTGAGTTCCACCCGGGACGAGGCGGTGCGGGCCGTGGTTTTTGTCGTATCGATGAAGGGCATCGATCATAGAAAGGCCATGAAGCTGGTATTCTTTGGCACCATCGCCGGTATGCTGGCCCTGGCGGGTCTGGCCTTTGCCGGCGTGCTTGGGGAAGTGGTGGACGCCGGCGCAGGATACGGGTTTAAGGCCGGGCTTCCAAGGCTCTGCCTGGGTGTGGGCAATTCCAATGCCCTGGCCTGCATGATCTGGGCGCTGATGACGCTGGGGATCTATCTGTATCATGAGAGGATGCGCTGGCAGCATTTTGTCCTGCTGACAGTGTTGAGTATCGCGGTTTATCTGGCGACAGTGACCAGGACGGCCCTTTTTGTCATGCTGGCCACGGTGGCCCTGGCGGCCCTGATGCGGTATGTGCCCTCGTTGCGGATGGCCAGAGGGGTGTATCTTACAGGGATCATGTCGTTATTGCTGAGCGTGCTTTTTTCCGTATACGCGGCGCACATTTCCAACTGGTATGAGTTCTTAGAGGACTGGCAGGTGAAGCTGGACCGGATGCTGACGGGCCGGATCACCAGCATTTACGCCTTTGAAAACGGCGGCGGCGTTCTGCGCAACTGGAAGCTTTTCGGGGATCCCGATTATGTGGAATATTTTGATATGGGATATGTGCGCCTGTTTTTCTGGTATGGGATCCTGCCCGGCTGTTGTTGTATCCTTGCAGTCTGCCTGCTGATCTGGCAGTGCAGGAGGCAGAGGGATTATATGGGCTTTGTGCTGGTGATGTCCTTTGGGATTTATACCGTGATCGAGGCCCATGCGGTTTCCGTTTACCTGGCAAGGAACTATGTGCTTTTGCTGATGGGGGCATACTGGCCGTATTTTTTAATACGGAAAGAAAACGATGCGGCGGAGAGCTTTTGGTGGAAAGCGGCGGGATTGTTTCGGAACGGAAAAAAGGGAAATGGGTAACAGGACAAGTATCGCGTTTGAAAACAATAGTCTGGATCCGATCCGATTGTTTGCCGCACTGCAGATTGCGGTGACGCATTATCTGAATCTGGAATTTTTCTATCATCCGGCAAATGGATGGACGGATCGGCTGCTTTTGATGGGGAAACGGCTGCTCACCCTGTTTCCGGGCCTGGTCATTTTATTCGGGATCAGCGGTTTTTTGATGGGGGCGTCCCTGGACAGGATTCGCCGGAGAAGCGTTTTTTTTCGCAGACGTTTTTTCCGGATTTATCCCGGCCTATGGGGAAACATTGTTTTTACGGCTGCCCTGGTATGTATTTTATTCAGGCCGGATGCTTTACAGATCAGGGAGCTGATCGCCTGGATAGGGGTGCAGTTTACGGGGGTGGCGTACACGCCGGATTTTCTGGCCGGGTTCGGGACCGGCAGCATAAACGGGACGCTGTGGACGATCATGGTGGAAATGCAGTTTTATCTGCTGCTCCTGCTTTTGTGGGATCGCTGCAGGAATCTGTCTGCGCGGGGATGGAAATTGCTTTTGGCCTTTTCGATCCTGGCAAACCTGGCCTGTTTTATGATGACCGGGCAGGGAATACTGCCGGATTGGGCCAGCGCTGTGCTGGACAGGACGTTTCTGCCGTATCTGGTCTGGTTTGTAACGGGAATGTTTCTATACCATTTCCGGGAGAAAGCGCTGCCGCTTTTGCTTCGGTGCCTGCCTGTACTGACAGCGTGCTATTTGGTTTATAAGGGTATTTGGCAGCGCTTTGACCTGCCGGTGCCGGGGTATTATACGGACCTGGTCACGAGCCTGCTTCTGCCGTGCCTTTCCATTGGCTGGGCATATTGGTTTGGGCGGCACAGGTGGAAAAAGGATCTTTCTTACGGGATCTTTTTATACCATTGGCCGTTTATCAATCTGATCTTTTTCCTTGGGCTTTGGGAAAAGTGGAATCACGTCCTGCTGCTTTTGGGATACCTCTGCGCGTTTCTCCTGATGGCGCATGTGTCCTGGTATGGCGTGGAGAAGCGATTTGTGGAATTGGGAAAAAAGGAGACGGGATGAAGGTAGTCATGATCGGCGCGGACCGCAGCGTTATGGGCGGCGTTTCCACCGTGGTGAACAACCTGTATCGGGCCGGCCTGGATAAAAGGGTCGATCTTACTTATATCGGCACCGTAACGGATGGCCCGAAGCTCAAAAAGCTGTGGAAAGGGATGACGGCCCTGGTACGGTTTTGCTTCTGTATGCCGGGGACGGACCTGGTCCATGTGAATATGGCGGCGGATGCAAGCTGCCGGAGGAAAATGCTCTTTATGCGCCTGGCGTACCTGTTTGGCAAAAAGGTTGTGATCCATGAGCATGGCGGTGATTTTCAGGGGTTTTACTTTCGGCGCTGCAGTCCGGGGCAGCAGCAAAAGATCCGCAGGGTGTTGGACCGGGCCGCGCTGTTTTTGGTTCTCTCCGAGGAGTGGAAAGCTTTTTTTGAAACCATACTGGATCATGTCAGGATAGAAGTGCTGGAAAATGCGGTTCCGGTGCCGGAGTCGGGAAAGACGGATTACAGCGGTCATCGGGTTCTGTTCCTGGGAAGATTGTGCCGGGAGAAGGGGATCGGGGAACTGTTGGAAGCGGCCCCCGGGGTGCGCGCCCGGATTCCGGATTTTGAACTGATCCTGGGCGGCTTTTGGGAAGCAGGGAACGGGGAACTTGAAAAAAAGGCCGAAGAACTTTCCGCGTATGTCCGCTGTCCCGGATGGGTGAAAGGCGAACAGAAGGAACGGCTGCTGAGAGAGTGCAGCGTTTTTGTGCTTCCCACCTGGTTTGAGGGGCAGCCGGTTTCTTTGCTGGAAACCATGGCTGCCGGCATGTGCGTCGCTGCCAGCGCTGTGGGAGGGATCCCGCAGATCCTTGGGACGCAGAGGGAAGCGGGGGAAGTTTTTTACGGCCCGGCAGAGACGGGATATTTGCTGAAGGAAAAAGACGGGCAGGCGTTGGCGGACGCCCTCGTCTGTCTGCTAAAGGATGCCGCCCTGCGGGAGAAGATGGGGCGCTGTGCGAGACAGCGGATCCGGGAACGCTATGAGATCGGTTCCTATCTCGAACGCCTGTTAGCGCTTTATAAAGGAGTTCTAGTGTGAAAAAAGTGAGCGTGATCGTAACGGTATATCGGACCCAGCAGTGGCTGGACCGTTGCGTGGACAGCATAGTAAAGCAAAGCTATCGCGATTTGGAGATCGTGCTGGTGGACGACGGCTCTCCGGACGAGTGTCCTGCGCTCTGCGACGCCTGGGCGGGCAGGGATGCCCGGGTCCGGGTGCTGCATAAAAAAAACGGCGGCCTGATGGCGGCCTGGATGGACGGCGTTGGCATAAGCAGCGGCGCGTATCTTTGTTTTGTGGACAGCGACGACTGGATCGATCCCTGTATGATAGAGGAGATGGTGGCTGCAGCCTCCGGTAGCGGCAGGGAGATCATCTGCGGCAACTATGTCCAGGAGGAAAAAAACAGGAGTTTTTGCGTGATCCAGCCGATGGCGCCCGGCGTCTACGGGAAAGAGGAGCTTAGAGGGCAGCTCTTTGGAAAGCTGTTGGGACAGGAGCGGCGTCCCGTTACCCTTTCGCGCTGCATGAAGCTGTTCTCCCGGGAACTGATCGAGGAAAATATGCGTTTCTGCGATCCGAGGATCGTCATGGGGGAGGATGTGAATATCTCGCTGCCGGCCATATTGAGCGCCGAGAGGATCGTCCTTCTGCCCGAAGCCTGCCATTATCATTATCTGTTCCTGCGGGATTCCATGGCGCACCGTTACGATCCGAAGCTCATGGAGAATATCGACGCCCTGTGCAGGGCTGCGGAAAAGATCCTGCGGGAAAAGGAGGCGCCGGATTGGGAAGCGCAGGCCGGGCGGGAGCGGATCTGGCTGACATTTCTTGCGATGAAGAATGAAGTGCGCGGCAAACGTCCGGGCTGGCGGGAACGGCTGGCCGGGATCTGTAAGGACGCCCGTGTGAGAGAGGCGGTTGAAACGTATCCCCTGTCCATTGAAGCCATGGAGAACCGGATCCTGTATTTTACGCTGAAACATCCGAACCGGATCCTGTTTGTATGGCTTTTTGCCCTGTTTTGGGTTTATGATAAAAGACGGCGGTGAGGATTGCGAAGAGAAAGGAGGATTGGCATGGAAAAGGGAAAGATCAGCGCGATCGTACCGGTCTATAACGGCGCACAGTGGATCGGAGTCTGTCTGGAGAGCCTTCTGGCCCAGACCTATCAAAACTTTGAAGTGCTGATCCTGGACGATCATTCCGTCGATGGTACTGTAGATATTGTGCGGGCTTTTCAAAGAAAGGATCCCCGTATCCGCCTGATCCAGAGGGATCAGAGAGGGGTATCTTCGGCCCGCAATGAGGGAATGCGGGAAGCGGACGGCGAATTTCTCACTTTTGTGGATGCGGATGATAAACTGGACAGCCGGATCTTTGAAATGTGGGCCGCCGTTTTGGCCGGAGGGGAAAGCGATCTGGCGCTGTGCGGTTATCGGACGTGGGACGGCGCAGAGGAACGTTCCACGGAAGAAAAGTCAGTAAATTCTGAATATTCAGCAAATAAAATTGAATGCAAAAATTATTCTGATAATTATGTAAAAAACATAAAAATAGAGAGATTTTTGTCGGATTATATCCTAAGAGGAAACTCTCATTGCTGGGGCATCCTGTACCGGCGCAGCGCGATAGGCGGCGTCAGTTTCAGGGAGGATCTGACCATTGGAGAGGACATGATGTTTTTGATGGATCTTTTGCCCAATCTGAAGCGGATCAGCATTCTGGATTACGAAGGCTATTATTACCGGATTAATAGGAAAGGCGCTATGCTCCGGCCGTTCCTTCCCTCCTATATGGACGAGATCAAAAGCTGGCGGATGGCGGCAGAGATGATCGAACGGGATTATCCCGCGCAGCGCAGCCGGGCGAACGGTATCCTGGCGGTTTCCGCGATCCTGGTAGCGGGCAAGCTGGCAATGCTTTCTGCAGAGGAACGAAAAAAATACCGGGATTGCGTCAAGATCTGTCGGGAAACGGTACGGCAGGCGCTGAGGACAGCGGGGGCCAAAAGGGAGCTGCCGGACGGATATGGGATCAAGGCAGCGCTGTTTTTGACTTGGCCGGCCCTGTATCTGAACCTGTATCACGGCTGGAAGGGAAAAGAAGTGTGAACAACGAGTTTGACTGATAGAGCGGGATAAGGAATATGAAAACGGATCAGATTGTTTTATATATGCACGCGGGAAGCGGCAACCATGGCTGCGAAGCGATCGTCAACGGCCTGTGCGGCCTGCTGCCTGCGCCGGCATTGCTTATGAGTACCCGGGCGGAGGAAGACAGACGTTATTCTCTGGGGCCGCTGTTTGGCGGCAGGATCGAGCAGGAAAGAAGCGTGGAACAAAACCTGCCCGTTCACGTTTTTTATTATGCGAAAAAAAGGTTTTTCCGGGATCCGGACTGTTTCATGCGCTATCGCTACCGTGCAGTGTGCGGCGAAAACAAAAGCCCCCTGAACATTTCCATCGGCGGCGACAATTACTGCTATGACAATATGCTGGACAGGCTGTTTTCGGCCAACCGGATCTTCCACGCCCAGGGTGGCAGGACGGCGCTCTACGGCTGTTCCATTGAACCGGAGCTTTTGGAGCGCCCGGAGATCCTGGAGGATATGGGGCGCTATGACCTGATCGTGGCGCGGGAAAGCGTTACCTGGCAGGCGCTTCTGGATGCCGGTGTGAAAGAAAAGGTATACCTGTGTCCGGATCCGGCATTCCTCATGCAAAGGGAAGAACTGCCTTTGCCGGAAGGGTGGGCAGAAGGAAACATGCTGGGGTTGAATGTCAGTCCCATGATTCTGGACAATGAGAGAAAGGCAGGCGTTACGATGGAAAACTATCGGGCGCTGATCGGGCATGTGCTTGCCGATACGGACCTGCGGGTGGCGCTGATCCCCCATGTGGTATGGGAAAGCAGCGATGACAGAAAGCCCATTCAAAGGCTGTATCAGGAGTTCGCGCATACCGGCCGGGTGATCGTGCTCCCGGATGCTTCGGCCCCCCAGCTAAAGGGCTATATCAGCCGGTGCCGGATGTTTATCGGGGCCAGGACGCACGCCACCATCGCCGCCTATTCTTCCTGTGTCCCCACGCTGACCGTGGGATATTCGGTGAAGGCCAGAGGGATCGCGGCAGACCTGTTCGGAACGGACAAAGATTATGTGATCCCTGTGCAGGGGTTGGGCAGGAGGGACGAATTATCCGCCGCCTTTGACTGGCTGTTACAAAGGGAGGATCGGATACGGGCGCATCTGGAAGAGAAAATGCCGGATTACCAGGCGCGGGCGGCGTCCGGCAGGAAACTGATCGAAAAGGTATGGGAGAAATCATGAACGGGCTTGAGAAAATGATAAACGCATCGGGAGAAATGCTTTTTTCGTATCCGTCATTTTCGGCGGCCGACAGGGCGAAACGTCTGGTGAAAAAGACGCTGTTCCATCAAAAAATGGCCCCTCTGGATGCCTTTTCCTGGCCCAACGCCATGCTGGGGGACGGGCTTTTAACGGCTTTTGCGGCCACGGGAAACCGACAGGCCCTGTTGGACTGCGCGACCTATCTGGACCGGTGGGAGAAAAAGGAGTGCCGCATTTACTATGTGGATAATATCATGAACGCGGCCCTGGCCCTGTGGGTCGAGGGGCTGCTGGAAGACCCGCAGATCCTGGAAGGAAACGGGGAGCAAGAAGAGCGGGGGGACAAAGGGAGCGGGGCGCCTTTTGGCAACGCAGGCCTGCAAAGGACCTGCGCCCGGATCCGGGAAAGCTGCGCGGAATGGGTACGGAGCGCGCAAAAGACCGGCGAAGGGATCCTGCCCTACAGGCCCCAGCTTCCGGATTGGGCCTTTGTCGATACCGTCGGCATGGTCTGTCCTTTTCTGTGCCGTTACGGCGCGCAAAAGGGGGATCTGCAGCTTCTGCGTCTCGGGATCCGGCAGATACAGCTTTTCCTGGAACGGGGAATGGATGCGGACACCGGCCTGCCCTATCATGGCTACGATGAAAAAACCGGCATGAAATACAGCGTCGTCGGGTGGGGAAGGGCCTGCGGCTGGCTGCTGATGGGGCTGGCGGACAGCCTGCCCTGGATAACCGGCCAGAAAAAGGAGTTTGCTCAGCTTTTGCTCGGCTACCGGAAGCTGACTGCCGCTGTTTTGCATTTTCAACGCCCTGACGGCGGTTTTTCCTGGCAGTTGCCGGCGCGGGAAGGGCATCGGGATACTTCGGCCGAGGGGATGATCGGCGCAGCGCTAGCCTTTGGCCTGCGGATGGGATATTATCGGGAGGGCGGCGTGCTGGGCGGCCGTATGGCCCTTCGGATCTATCAGGAGGAGCCGGATAACCTGCAAAGGGAAGAGGATCGAGTCGCCGGCGGGCTGAGACGTTTATATAAGGCCATGCAGAGTTTGGTGGAGGGAGGCCGTATCGGGGACAGCCTTGGGGAATGCGCCGATTTTGCGCAGTATCCGCAGAACTACGGCGTTTATCCCTGGGGTATGGGCAGCGCGCTGCGGTTTTTTTCAGAAATGCAGTTATGGGAAGAAACGGTGGAGTAGATGGAACAGCAGACAGGCCGGGTGCGGCATGCGGCGAAGAACATTATATTCGGAATGGGCGGCAACGTGGTTACCATGCTGCTGCGCTTTGCGCTGCGCACCGTTTTCATCGCTAAGCTGGGTGAGACGCTAAACGGCGTGGAGGATCTGTATACAGAGGTGCTGACGCTGTTATCGCTGGCGGAACTGGGCGTCGGGACCGCCCTGAATTTCAGCCTTTACGGCCCCGTGGCCAGGGGGGAACGGGAAAAAGTAAAATCCTACATGCTCCTCTATAAACAGGCGTACCGCGTCATCGCCATCGTGATCGCGGCGGTGGGTATCGCGCTGGTTCCTTTTTTACAGTATATCATCAAGGATCCGGGCAGCCTGACCCTGGCGCAGCTACGGACCTATTATCTCGTTTTTCTGTTCAATACGGTCAGCTCCTATTTTGTGGCGTATAAGTACAGCCTTGCCAATGCGGAACAGAAAAATTATATTCAGACCAATGCGATCACCGTCACCAAAATGATCTCCGTATCGCTGCAGCTTTTGGGACTGTTTTTGCTGCCGGATTATATGCTCTATCTTTTGACCCAGGCTGCGGTGGAGCTGGCGCAGAAGATCGTGGTCAGCCGGTATTTAAACCGCAGATATCCCCTTCTGACGGAAAAGGACGTCCGGCCCCTGGAAACAAAAGAGCGCAGGGAAGTCGTAAAAAAGACGAAAGCCCTGCTTTTGCACCGGGTAGGCGACATGGCCCGGCTGCAGACGGACGCAGTCATTATCTCTACCTTCCAGAACGTGGCGGCGGTGGGCTTTATCGGCAACTATAAGCTGATCGTCAATTCCGTTTCCAATTATGTGAACGTGATCTTCAATTCCGTGATCTCAAGCTTCGGCAACCTGATCGCCACGGAAGGGCGGGACAAGCAGTTTTCGCTGTTTAAGGTGTATCGTTTTTTTGCGGTGTGGATCTACGGGTTTTCGGCGGTGGGCTTTTTCTTGCTGCTGTCCCCGCTGATCGAAATGGTTCTTGGAAAAAGCTGGGTTCTGCCGTCTTCTGTCATTTCCTGGTTCCTTCTCGACTACTTCCTGAAAGGGGAACGGATCGTGCTTTCCAATTTTAAAACGGCGGCGGGCGTTTTTGAACAGGACAAGTATCTGACCCTTTTCCAGGGTGCGGTGAATCTGGTGATCTCGATCGCCTTAGTCCGTCCCCTGGGGCTGGCGGGCGTCTATATCGGTACTGTAGTTTCGGGGCTGATCGCCAACATCACAAAGCCCATTATCATCTACAGGGTCTGTTTCGACCGGCCCGCATGGTCTTATTTCCGGGATTTCGTCAAATATCTGGCGGTCATCGGGGCAGCGCTGCTACTTTTGATCCCGCTGCAGGATATGCTGATGCCGCAGGTGACGCTGCTGAAATTTGTCATGATGATCGCAGTGATCACGGCGGTATTCAACGGGATCTTTCTGCTGGCCTTTGGACGGACGGAAGAATTTAAGTATTTGTATCATATGGTGTATGACCGGATAAAGAGGTGGAAGAGTTGATCGTCATAAAAGTCATGGGCGGGTTGGGGAATCAGCTCCAGCAGTATGCGCTGTATCGGAAAATGCAGATGCTGGGTAAAGACGCGAAGCTGGATCTTTCCTGGTTTGAAGAGAGGAATCAGGATCAGGTGTTGGCGCAGAGAAAACTGGAACTGCGCTATTTTAAGGAGCTTCCCATGGAGGTATGCACAAAAAAGGAGAGGGACAGCCTGTTGGGCGGAGAGGATATCCGGGGGAAATTGAGACGGAAGCTGATGCCACAAAGCGTGCGCATTTTCCGGGAAAGCGGCATGTATCATCCGGAGATTTTCGGATTCTCTGATAGGTATTTGGAGGGATTCTGGGCCTGTGAAAAATATTATGCGGATATTCTGCCGGAACTGAGAAAGGAAATTGTATTTCCAAATGACGATAATGAAATAAATAATCAGATAATACAAAAGATTAAGAGAGAAATGTCTGTCAGTTTGCACGTTCGCAGAGGGGATTATCTCGACCCGGAGAATGCGGCCCTGTTCGGCGGGATCTGTACGGAAGCCTATTATGAGGCCGCAGTCCGATATATCCGAAAGCGGTGCCCGGACGCCCATTTTTATGTGTTCTCGGATGACAGCGGTTATGTGAAGGAAAAATACCGGGGCAGCGATTATACGGTGGTGGACTGGAATACGGGCGAAAACAGCTTTTGGGATATCCGGCTCATGAGCTGCTGTAGGCATAATATTTGCGCCAATTCCACGTTCAGCTTCTGGGGAGCGAGGCTGAACTCAAATCCCGATAAGATCATGATCCGGCCGGCAAAGCATAAAAACAGTCAGCAGGCCAGTATAGAGCAGATGCACAGGCTGTGGGAGGGCTGGACGATCGTGGATGAGAGGGGCAAAGTGGATTGAACGAAAGCAAATAAGGGATATTCTAATGGAAAAGGAGTTTGTGTTGCTTTTCCGGGGAATATTGTGTATATTATATATGGGATTTTAGCCTGTCCTAAAATGTATGATGGTTTTGAATGTATACGGTTTTTTTCATGTGTGAAATCTTTTTTTGAACATGACGGCAGGTCAGATATTTTTCTAAGGAAAGGCTGATAGAATATGGCAGGAAATGACGATGAGGCGAGGGCGCGGCAGGAAATCCTGGATTTGGTCGCAGCGTATTGGGAGCGCTTCCATAAGGGGGAGGAAGCCTTTGCCCCCGGGCAGCAGATTCCCTATGCCTCCCGGGTATATGACAGCAGGGAAATGGTGAATCTGGTGGACAGCGCGCTGGATTTCTGGCTGACGGCGGGCCGGTATACCCAACAGTTTGAAAAGGAACTGGCGGAATATCTCGGCGTAAAATTCTGCGCTCTGGTCAATTCCGGTTCTTCGGCGAATCTTCTGGCGTTCATGGCCCTGACCTCTCCGCTGTTAAAGGAACGCAGGATCCAACGGGGCGACGAGGTGATCACGGTGGCGGCGGGTTTTCCGACGACGGTAACGCCGATCATCCAGTTCGGCGCGGTGCCGGTATTTGTGGATGTGACGATCCCGCAGTACAATATTGACGTTGCCATGCTGGAGGCGGCAAGATCGGAAAAAACAAAGGCCGTGATGCTGGCGCATACGCTGGGTAACCCCTTTGACCTGGCGGCTGTCCGGGCGTTTTGCGACCGGTACGGATTGTGGCTGATAGAGGATAATTGCGATGCGCTGGGATCCCGGTACGCCTATCAGGGAAAAATGCGTTATACGGGGACAATAGGGGATATCGGGACGTCGAGCTTTTATCCTCCCCATCATATGACGATGGGCGAGGGGGGCGCTGTGTATACGGATCATCCGCTTTTAAACAAGTGCATTCGCTCTTTTCGGGACTGGGGCAGGGACTGTGCGTGTCCTCCCGGACAGGACGGGCTGTGCGGACACCGGTTCGACGGCCAATACGGGGAACTGCCGGTAGGCTATGACCATAAATACGTCTATTCGCACTTCGGCTATAATCTGAAAGCCACAGACCTGCAGGCGGCCATCGGCTGCGCGCAGTTGGAAAAACTGCCGGAATTTACAAAAAAACGGAAACACAATTTCAAGAGGTTAAAAGCAGCGCTTCAGGGGACGCAGGATCGGCTTATTTTGCCAGAGCCGTGTACGAACGCGGATCCGAGCTGGTTTGGGTTTTTGATTACCTGCCGGGAAAACGTGGACAGGAATAAGCTTGTCCGGTATGTGGAAAACTGCGGTGTGCAGACGAGGCTTTTGTTTTCAGGGAATCTGACCAAACATCCGTGTTTTGACGAAATGCGGCGAAGCGGCGAAGGATTTCGAATTGTCGGGAAGCTGGATAATACGGACAGGATCATGCGGGATTCTTTCTGGGTGGGCGTATACCCTGGGATGACGGACGATAGGATCGATTACATGGCGGAGACGATAGGCGCAGCATTGGAGGTGTCGTGATGAAAGTGGTATTGCTTGCGGGGGGCTTTGGCACCCGGCTGTCGGAGGAATCGGAGTTTCGACCGAAGCCGATGATCGAGATCGACGGGAAACCGATCCTGTGGCATATTATGAAGGAATACAGTTATTACGGATTCCGTGATTTCGTGATCTGCGCCGGCTATAAGCAGTATATGATCAAGGAATGGTTCGCGGATTATTTTTTGCACAATTCCGATATTACGTTCAATTTTAAAAATGGGAAAAACGAGATGACCGTTCATGACCAGCACTGCGAGCCCTGGGAGGTAACGGTGGTCGATACCGGGCTTCATACGATGACGGGGGGCAGGATCAGGCGCATACGAAAATATGTGGGCGAGGAACCGTTTTTTATGACCTATGGAGACGGCGTATGCGATGTGGATATTTCCAAGCTGTTGGAGTTTCATAAGAGCCATGGGAAGATCGCGACGATGACGACCGTGAAAAGGGAATCGCAAAAAGGGATCATCGAGGTGGGGCCGGATTATGCGGTCAGATCCTTCCGGGAGAAGAGCATGCGGGACAGCGTTCTGATCAACGCGGGATATATGGTTTTAAACCCGGAGATCTTCGATTATCTGGAAGGGGACGATACCATTTTTGAAAGACAGCCCATGGCCAGGCTGGTGCAGGAGGGCCAGGTGATGTCCTATCTGCATAAGGGTTTCTGGCAGTGCATGGACAATAAGCACGATATGGACAAGCTGGAGGAAATGGTGATCCAAAAAAGGGCCCCCTGGATCAAGTGGGAGGACTGAACGTATTCGTGAGGTGATCCGTGAGGATAATTCTTACCGGGCCTACCGGCGTGATCGGAACTGCGCTGATCAGGCAATGTATTAAAAACAGGATAGAGGTCCTTGCCATATGCCGTCGGAATTGTGCGCGCAGCCACAGGATCCCCCAGTCTGCCCTGGTAAAGATCCTGGAACTGAATCTGGAGGAATACGCCAGGTACGTCCCGGAGGGATCGGAGGGCGGTTATGACGTTTTCTATCATTTCGCCTGGGAAGGGACGGATAAGGAGGCGCGAAACGACGTCCGGATGCAGGAACGGAATATCCGGTACGCCCTGGACGCCGTGCGGTTGGCCGACAGGTTTGGGTGTCATACTTTCATAGGCGCAGGCTCTCAGGCGGAGTACGGACGGGTAGAAGGGAAACTGTCGGCACGGACGGAAACGGTTCCGGAAAACGGATATGGCATGGCCAAGCTGTGCGCCGGGCAGATGACGGGGCTTTTATGCCAAAGCCTGGGAATGAAGCACATTTGGGCGAGGATATTAAGCGTATACGGCCCCTGCGACGGGGAAGCTACGATGCTCATTTCCTCTATCAGAAAACTGCTGCGGGGAGAGACGCCTCAATTTACCAAAGCGGAGCAGCAGTGGGATTTTCTGTATTGCGACGATGCCGCCAGGGCATTGCTTTTGCTGGGAGAAAAAGGGAAAAATGGGAAGGTATACTGTATCGGGAGCGGCAGGACAAGAGCGTTGGCGGATTATATCAAATGTATGCGGGACGCCGTTTCCGCAGATCTGGATATCGGGATCGGCGCGCTGCCGTATGCGTCAAAACAGGTCATGTATCTGTGCGCCGATATTTCGGAATTGAAGGAAGATACCGGCTTTAGCCCCAGGGTCCCGTTCGAGGAAGGGATCAAAAGGACTGTGGCGTGGTGCAGGGAGAATCGATAGATGGCAAAGATCAGTATTTTGATACCGTGTTATAATGAAGAAAAGAATGTGAAGCCGATCAGCGAGGCGATCGTATCCCTTTTTGCGTCCCAACTGCCGGAGTATGACTATGAACTGATTTTCATCGATAATGATTCCAGAGATGGGACAAGGCCTCTGCTGCGGGAGATCTGCGCTAAGAATCCCAGGATCAAAGCAATTTTCAACGCCAAAAATTTCGGACAGTTCAATTCCCCGTTTTATGGCCTGCTCCAGACCAGCGGGGACTGCGCGATCTGTCTGGCCTGCGATTTCCAGGATCCGATCGAACTGATCCCCCAGTATATCCGGGAATGGGAGAACGGATACAAGATCGTAATCGGGATTAAGACCAGCAGCCGGGAAAATCCGCTGATGTACCATCTGCGTGGGTTGTATTATAAATTTGTCAGGAAATTTTCCGACGTGGATCAGATCGAGCATTTCACAGGTTTCGGACTGTATGACAGGACGTTTCTCGAAGTGCTGCGGGATCTTAAGGATCCGACGCCTTTTTTGCGGGGGATCGTGGCGGAACTGGGATTTAAGAGAAAAGAGATCCCCTATGACCAGCCAAAGCGCAGGGCCGGGAAAACCCATAACAATTTTTATTCCCTGTATGATGCCGCCATGCTGAGCATCACCTCCTATACGAAGATCGGGCTGAGGCTGTGTACTTTTCTGGGACTCATCTGCGGTACGTTCAGCGCCCTGATCGGCAGCGCGTACCTGATCCTGAAACTGATCAGGTGGGACCAGTTTGCGGCAGGTATGGCGCCGGTGCTGATCGGTATGTTTTTCCTGGGCGCGCTGCAGCTTTTTTTTATCGGGTTTATCGGGGAATATATCCTCAGCATCAACCAGCGCGTGATGAACAGGCCGTTGGTGATCGAGGAAGAACGGATCAACTTTGAAGAGGACGATGGGACGAAATAAAGATCCGTATTGGCCGGGATGGCCAAAGGGGGATATATGCGTCAGCGACTTGCGGATTACATTGCGGATTTTCTTGTGGGCCATGGGGTGACGGATGTTTTTTCCGTGGTAGGCGGCGGCGCCATGCATTTAAACGACGCCTTTGGCCATCATCCGGGCCTGAAGGTCACTTATAATCACCATGAGCAGGCCTGCGCGATGGCGGCGGAGGCCTATGCCAGGCTCGATAACCGGATCGCGGCGGTATGCGTGACCACGGGCCCCGGAGGAACCAACGCCATAACGGGCGTATTGGGCGGATGGCTGGATTCCATTCCGATGTTCGTGATCTCCGGGCAGGTGCGCTACGACACGACCGCCCGGTATGCCATGCGGTTTACGGACGGGCTGCCGCTGCGCGCGGTAGGGGATCAGGAATACGATATCGTAAAATCCGTGGAGCCGATGACCAAATATGCGGTCATGATAGAAGCGCCGGAACAGATCCGTTACGCATTGGAAAAGGGCTGGTATATGGCGACCACCGGACGGCCGGGGCCGGTCTGGATCGATGTGCCAGTCAATTTTCAGGGAAGCGAGATCGAAACGCAGGATCTGGCCGGATATGTGCCGGATTGCAGGGATGCGCAGCTCCCGCCTCCTCTGGATGACGCTGTGGCCCGTGCTGTCCTGGGGGAGATCTCCAGGGCCAAAAGGCCGGTCATCTACGCGGGAGGGGGCATCCGTTTATCGGGAGGCTTTCCTGTTTTTCGCAGGGTGATCGAAAAGCTGAACGTTCCGGTCGTCACCTATTGGAATTCCATAGATCTGATAGAAAATGAGCATCCGCTGTATGTGGGGCGCGGGGGGAATATGGGGGACCGCGCCGGCAATTTTGCAGTCCAGAATGCGGATCTGATCCTGGCGATCGGAACCCGCATTTCGATTCGTCAGACGGGCTATAGCTTTGACACCTGGGCGCGGGCCGCCCGGGTGATCATGGTCGACATAGACCGGGCGGAAATGAAAAAGCCTACGATCCATGTGGATATGCCGGTCTGGGCGGATGCGAAGGACTTTCTGGAGAAGCTGGATACCGATTTACCTCAAGGGCGCAGGCTGTTCTCCGATGAAATATGGCTGGAAGCCTGCCGGGATTGGAAAGCCCGGTATCCCGTCACCCTGCCCAAACACTGGGAAACGGGAACAGATCATGTGAATGTGTACGCTTTTATCCGTTATCTGAGCGAACAACTCCCCCCAAAGAGTCTGACGGCGGTTTCCAACGGCGCCTGCTGCGTGGTGGGGCATCAGAATTATGTAATCAAAACGGGCGCCCGTTTTATCATCAACAGCGCGGTCGCCAGTATGGGTTACGGGCTGCCGGCGTCGATCGGCCTGTGCCTGGCAGGGGGCAGACGGGATACGATCTGCCTGGAGGGCGACGGTTCTATTATGATGAATCTGCAGGAACTCCAGACGATCGTGAGCAACCGGCTGCCGATTAAGGTATTTTTGATCAACAACAGCGGGTATCATTCTATCCGGATCACCCAGAATAATCTGTTTGCGGGACACAGCAAGGTGGGGGTCGGGCCGGAATCGGGGGATCTGGGGTTCCCGGATTATCACAGGATCGCGGATGCGTTTGGCTTTCCGTATTATGCGGCCCATTCCAATGAAGAAATGAAACGGGTAATCCGGGAGGCGGTTGCCTGTCCGGGGTTCGTATTTTGCGAGATCTTTACAGATACAGAGCAGGTCTGGGAACCGAAGAGCAGCGCAAAAAGGCTGAAGGACGGTTCTCTGGTCAGCCCTCCCCTGGAGGATCTGGCGCCTTTTCTGCCGCGGGAAGAACTGCAGAAGAATATGTTCATTCCGCCGCTGCCGGAGGGATGAACCGGCGGAACATGTTGCGAAAGGAAACTTGAGAGTGAAAGCTGTGCCAGGACAAAAAGCTGTGATAAAAGAGATTCTGACGGTACTGACAGTATGCGCTCTTTTTCTGTCCGCGGCCTGCATCGGAAGATATGAGATCGCCGCCGGACATGCGTTTGTTTTTGTGGCAGTCGCCCTGGCGGATCTTTTTCTGGTGGGATATTGGATCGGCGTTTTTTTTCGTTGGATGAGAAATGGGGGCATTTTAAGGATTCCTGAAAATAAGGGAATCCTTATTGCGATGCTGTTCACTTTCTTATCAAGGCTTACCCAATTGACCGATATGCCCCTTTGGGATTCCCTGGTCTATTATAAGCAGTTAATGGAGGCGTGTCAGAACTTCGATTTTACGGTGGCGGGGATGATGCGGTTCGCGTTGGCTGATCATCCCTCTGTCGGCTATGCGGGGATCACCGCGATCGGGGAATTTTTATTTCCGGGGAAATATATCGGGGTTATCCTGGTCTGGATGATCGTTACCGTGATGACGGCGGGATGCCTGTACCGGATCATGGAAAAGGCGGTGCCGCATCGTTCCTGGAGATATTATACGATATCGACCTGTATGGTGATGAGTACGCCTCTGGTATTGGGCACTTTTTCCTACTATAGCCCCGACGCGGGTATCGTTTGTTTTTTTGTGTTTGTCCTGTACTGCTATCTCTATAAAAAGAATATCCTGATGCTGTTTTCCATGCTTTTACTGATCCTGTCAAAAGAGATAGGAAGCGTGGCGCTGGCGGGATTCTGTATCGGGCTGTTTTTCGGCCAGGTCCTGGTGGGACAAAAAAGGCGCAGATGGGAAAGGTTTGCCGCCCTTTTCAGAAATCCGGTGGTGATCTGCGGCCTATTGACCTTCGTGGCCCTGGGGATTTTTTTGCTGGTTTTTCTCGCCGGCGGCGGGGAGATCTGGAGTGTTGGTCAGGAAACCTGGTATTCGGGATTTGGGTATGATCCCGATTTCATTTTGAAAAACTGCCGGCAATTTTTCGTTTTAAATTTTAACTGGCTGATCCTGGGGGGGAATCTTGCCGGTATAGGGCTGCTCTGGGTCAGGGGCATTGTTGTAAAAGGGAAACCGGTAAACGTGGCGGCGAAGCGCCTTTTATTCATTTTGTCGGCGACGTCGGCGTCGCTGATGTTTTTTTACTCCGTTTATCTGACCTATATCATTCCCCGATACCATGTTTTGATCGATTTCCTAAATGTCATGATCCTGGCGATATGCTGGGGGGCCATGGTGCAAAAAGGAAGCATCCGATATAACGCAGTCAGGGATCTGTTCTTCCTGACTGTGGGGATCGTTCTGCTGACGGAGGCCTATATCCCTGTCGATCCCGTTTCCATAGCCGTTTGTTCCCGAAAAGGGGAAGGAAAATATCATTATATCGCATATCCTACAGATGAATGCATTTACAATCATCAGTTTAATTACCTTAACAAGGCGATCGACCTGATATTAAGGGATGTCGGTTATCATGAAGGGATGGATGTCCTTACCTATGACATAGACGTTCATTATGGCGTCATCCAGTCGGGCAATTATTATTGGGATACGGCAGAGGGAAAAAGGGTATTGCTCCCGAATGAAAATACGATAGAAATAAGGGGTGTCCTGCAGAATTGGCTGAGAGACGGATCGTTTTCTCCAACGGGGCTGGGACAGGAGGCGGTCTATATTTCTCCCGGACAATATAGGCTTGCTGAGCAATATGAGGAAAAATTTCTGGCAGACTATCAATATACGATCCGTTATAAAGGCGTTGTGAAGATACCTTTTTGCGGCGAAGTCAAATTTATCGTGTGTGACCGGCCGTCGGGAGAGGAATAGGGGATGGAAAGGAAGAAAGCGGTTGTACAGTGTTTCATTATCGTGATCCTATTAGCGCTGGCGGCTCTCCTGCCCGTTTTCTTTACACGGCGGGTTGAGACGGTACATGAATATGTGATGAGCAGTACGGATAAGAATTATGTATTCCAGGAATTGGGGGAGACTGGGATCATACAGGAATTTGTCCCGGAATATGATGATCTGGAGGCGGTCGAACTGGTCCTGATCCTGCTGGATTCTATAACGGAGGGGAATATCCGTATCCAGATAGAGGATCCCGATGGGAAGATCGTCTGTGACAAAGAATTTCGGCCTTCCGATATCATCGCCGGGGAATTTAACCTGTTTTCGCTGAATGCGCCGCTTTGCAAGGGAAAGGTGCATAGGCTGCATTTAAGCTTTGACGGTACAGCGGAGGGATCGCCGAGCGCCCTGATTTCGCATAAAGAGCAAAATTTAAGGGAGACAGGGGATATGTATCTTGGAACAGAGTTGTCGGAATTTAATCTGGCGGTTACCTATCATTACCGCTGACTGTGGGACACTGTCTGGAGGAATCGCCGGAAAGTGGGCGCTTTTTCCCATTTGCATGATCAGAGGGATTGAGATATTGATAAAAATTGGATATAATGAAAAAGGAAAATCAGTCGACTGAACAGAAGAGAGAGTTTTTGCGCGAATGGTTGAATTGACATATACGGATATCTTAAAAACGAAAATCAACGTCATCACGATGCAGGACGCAGTCGCTTTCCTGGACGAAAACCTGGAAACGCTGCGGGGCAAATATGTCTGCATTTCCAATGTCCATACAACGGTAATGGCATATCGCGACGAGGCGTATCGGCGGGTCCAGAATCGCAGCGCCTTGAATTTGCCGGATGGGAAACCGCTGTCTCTGGTACAGAGATGGCGCGGACTGGCCGGCGTAGGCAGGGTGCCGGGACCGGATCTGATGCCGGAGATCTTTAAAATGTCGGAAACGAAAGGGTACCGGCATTATTTTTACGGAAGTACGCCGGAAACGATCGAGGCTCTGGGCAGACAGCTTCGGAAGAATTTCCCCGGGATGAAGATCGCAGGGATGTATTCGCCGCCTTTTCGGCCGCTGACGCCCGAAGAGGATGAGCGGGTCATTGCGATGATCAATGAAACCAGGCCGGACTTTATCTGGGTCGGGCTGGGCGCGCCCAAGCAGGAGATCTGGATGGCGGATCACGAGGACAAGCTGTGCGGCGTCATGCTGGGAGTGGGCGCGGGCTTTGATTTCCACGCGGGGACTGTCAAGCGCGCCCCCATGTGGATGCAGGAGATCTGCATGGAATGGGTCTGGCGCATGATGCAGGATCCCCGGCGGCTGCTGCCGAGATATCTGGATACCAATATTTCCTTTTTATATTATCTGATAAAGGAGCGCCGCAAAAGACGCCGCAGGCGGAAGGCGAAACCTGCGCGGGGCCTCAAGATCGCCATGATCGGGCATAAACGGGTTCCCTCCAGGGAAGGCGGTATTGAGATCGTTGTGGGCGAGCTGGCGACCCGCATGGTGGCGCTGGGGCATCAGGTAGATCTTTATAACCGTTCCGGCTATCATGTGTCGGGAAAAGAATTTGACAGAAAACGGGGACAGGCCTATAAGGGGGCACGCCTGTTCACGATCCCTACTTTTTCCTGCAGCCAGCTCAACGCGATCGTATACGCGTTTCTGGCGGCCATCGTGGCGACGGGAAAAGCGGTCGCAGGGAAATACGATGTGCTGCATTTCCATGCGGAAGGCCCCTGTATCATGCTTTGGCTGCCGAAGCTGTTCGGGGTGCATACGGTGGCTACGATCCACGGCCTGGACTGGCAGCGTTCCAAATGGGGCAATTTTGCGTCCCGCGTACTCAAGCGCGGAGAAAAGACAGCCGTACGCTGTGCGGATGATATTATCGTCCTTTCTAAGAGCGTACAGGATTATTTTGCCAAGGAATATGGAAGAAAGACGGTGTTTATCCCAAACGGGATCACCTCTCCGGCCCGTCGGGAGGCCAAACGGATCACGGAGAAATTCGGCCTGGAACAAGACGGTTATATTTTATTTTTGGCCAGGCTCGTGCCGGAAAAGGGAGTGCATTATCTGCTCGACGCCTTCCGGCAGATAAAGACGGAGAAGAAACTCGTCATTGCGGGAGGCGCCAGCCAGAGTCCCGAATATCAGGAGCGGATCGAAAAAAGCGCCGCCCTGGATCCCAGAGTCGTCATGACGGGATTCGTTCAGGACGGGATCCTGGAGGAACTCTACAGCAACGCCTGGTTATATGTATTGCCCAGCGATGTGGAAGGCATGGCCATGGGTCTTCTGGAGGCGATGAGTTACGGGAATTGCTGTCTTGTGAGCGATATCCCGGAAAATGTGGAAGTGATCCGGGAGCATGCCTTTACGTTTGCAAAGGGCAGCGTTTCGGATCTGAAGGAGAAACTGGAGTATCTGCTGGCGCATCCGGATGAGGTGACGCGGCTGAAAAAAGACAGCAGTTCTTATATCTGTCAGAAATACGATTGGGATAACGTGGTGGAAAAAACGCTGGAGTTATACAGAAAACACGCATAAGCGCGGCGATGGGACAGGGGCTGCGCCGTCGTGCGAAAGGATATCGCTATGGGACGACTGTCTGAGGTGAGGAAGTTTATATGCAGCAGGAATGAGATCCTGTTTTATCTCTTTTTTTCCATTATGCTGTTCGCAAAGGGGATGGGATGGTACGACGGAATGCCGCAGTACCGGTTATGCCTGGTGCTGGGGGCGAGTTTTTTGCTGGCCAAGCTGACCCTGTCCCGCTATACGCTGCCGCAGTTTGTCATGACGGCCGTATTGGGCGGACTGGGCCTGCTGAGTTATCTGCTTTCCCGTGAAAAAGGGATGTTCATCTGTATGATGCTCGTGATCGGTATGAAAGATATTCCGGTACGCAGGGCCTTCCAGTTGGGCGCCGTGGTATGGGGCGGCATTTTTGCCTACCGCGTATTTCTTTTTCTGACGGGGATAGAAAAAGGGATACTGCTCGTGCATGACAAGCTGGGGCTGGGGCATATTTTCCGGTGGAGCATGGGCTACCCGCATCCGAATGTCTTTCATATTTCTTATGTGATCCTGCTGGCCTTTGTGTTTTATCTGCGCAGGCCGGACCGCAGGGGGATGAAGCGGGCGGTTTTTCTCGCATTTCTGGGAAACTGTTTCGTCTTCCTTTATTCCGTGAGCATGACGGGATTTCTGCTGACTGTCATCTATCTTTTTGGCGTCGTCTATTTTGAAACGCGCCGGCGGTTTTCCAAATGGGAAAAAGCAGCCGTCGTCTGTATTTTGCCCCTCTGCCTGCTCTTTTCCCTGGCGGCCCCTCTGCTGCCGCAGGGCCCTGTTTTCGATATCCTGAATAAAATGATGAATACGCGGCTGAATCTGTCGCGGTATTTTCTGCTGAATCATCCGGTTTCGCTGTTCGGGCAGAGGATCCTTGTGGAAGATTCGAATCTGACGATGGACAATTCCTATGTTTTTGCGTTGATGACATATGGGGCGGCGCCCTTTGTGCTGTTGATGGCGGCCTATTTTTTGATGATCCGTTCCGCGCTGAAGGAGGGACGCCGCAGGGAACTGGCGATCACTCTGGGTTTTTTGATCGCGGGCATTTCGGAACCGTTTTTGTTCAACACTTCGTTTAAAAACCTCAGCCTGCTCTTTATCGGCAGCTACCTTTACGGGCATATCGACCTGTTCTGCAGGAGCGTCGGCGACGGCAGGATCGGGGTCGCAGACTGGGGGAAACGTTATCTGCGGATCCCTGGAAGGATAGCGCAGGCGTATGACAGCGTTTTGCTGTCGTTGTCGGCGGCCTGCAGGAAGCTGTCGGGGTATAAGCCACTGTTGGCGGTCCTGGGGCTGGCCTTTGGACTCGGGGGCGGCGTTTTATGCGCCTGGAGGATGGAGACACCGCAGATGTATATTGTCCCATTGGATATCTGCGACTTTTCGGAGCAGCCTCCTTTTTTCCTTACAGAAAAACAGAAACAGGAATATGAAGAACAGGGGGCGATCATACCAGTTTATGTGGATGAAGAGACGCCCATGTACCGGTTTGAAGGAAACCTGATCAGGCTGGAGCAGATCCGCAAGGTGGCCGGATACGCCTTCTTGTCCGGCATTCTGGGTGTCGCGGCGGGCGCCGCCTGCGGGCTGGTTCTTGCAGGAAGGAAGAAAAAACCAAATGAAAATATTGATCGTCAATAAATTCCTGCACCCAAACGGCGGTTCGGAAACCTATGTTTTTGATATCGGAAAACAACTGCAGGCAATGGGACATTCCGTGGAATATTTCGGGATGGAACACGAAGGGCGCATGGTGGGAAACCGGATCGGCTGTTATACGGACGATATGGATTTCCATTCAAATAAGGCCGAAAAGCTGCTGTATCCGTTCCGGATCCTGTATTCTGCGGAGGCATCCCGAAAGATCAGAAAAGTGCTTGCAGACTTTGACCCGGATGTGGTGCATCTGAATAATTTCAATTTTCAACTGACGCCCTCTGTGATCTATGCGGTGCGAAAATACGCGCGGCAGAAGAAAAAAAGGATCCGGCTCATTTATACGGCCCACGACTATCAACTGGTCTGTCCGAACCATTTGCTGCGGATCCCCAAAACGGGCGCCGTGTGTACGCAGTGCCTGGGGGGAAAACAGTGGAACTGCATGAAGAACCGCTGTATCCATGATTCCCGGGCGAAAAGCCTCCTTGGCAGTCTGGAAGGGAGATTGTATCAGCGCCTAAAAACATACCGGTATCTGGATGCGGTCATTTGCCCCAGCTATTTTATGGAAAAGATCCTGCAGCAGAACAGTACGCTGCGGGGACGCACGGTGGTCATGCACAATTTTATGGGACAGATCCCGGCCTTTGAACAAGAAAAGCGGGATTATGTCCTGTATTTTGGGCGGTATTCCCAGGAAAAGGGGATCCGGACGCTGCTGGAAGCCTGCAGGCGGCTGCCAAAGATCCCGTTTGTCTTTGCGGGGAAGGGGCCGCTGGAAGAGGAGGTAAACGCGGTTGCAAACGTGGAAAATAAGGGCTTTATGAGCGGCCGGGCGCTGTATGAGCTTATCGGCCGGGCCCGCTTTGCCATATTCCCCTCGGAGTGGTACGAAAACTGCCCGTATGCGGTCATGGAAGCCCAGCTTTGCAAAACGCCGATGATCGCCTCCCGGCTGGGCGGTATCCCGGAACTGTTGATGGAGGGGGAAACGGGACTGTTTTTTGAAGCGGGAGATATAGGGCAATTGACAGAATGTATCGCGCGGCTCTGGGAAGACAGGGAATTGCTGGCGCGCTATACAAAGAACTGCGGCTCGGTTTCTTTCACCGACCCGCAGGAATACTGTGAAAAGCTGGTAGACATTTATCAGGAGGCATGAAGATGGCAAGAAGAACGTTATACGGAACGGTGATCGTTACCTATCGCTGTAATGCGCACTGTAATATGTGCGACTGTTTCAGGGATCCGTCCAGGCCGGAAGAAGAGATCACGCTGGAGGAGATCAGAAAACTGCCGGAGATGGCCTTTACCAATATTACGGGAGGAGAACCCTTTATCCGTCGGGATATGCCGGACATCGTAAGGGAGCTTTCCAAAAAATCCGACCGGATCGTGATTTCCACCAACGGATATTTCACGGACCGGATCATTGAGCTGTGTAAGGAGTTTCCCAAAGTGGGCGTCCGGATCAGTATAGAAGGGCTTCAGGAAACCAACGATAAGATACGGGGCATTCCGGATGGGTACAATCGGGGCTACCGGACGCTGAAAACGCTGGTGGAGATGGGGCATCCGGACGTTGGTTTCGGAATGACGGTTCAGGACATGAACTGCGAGGATCTGGTGCCGCTGTACCATATCGCCAATGAGATGGGGATGGAGTTCGCCACGGCGACGCTGCACAATTCCTTTTATTTCAGAAAAACGGACAATAAGATTTATGATAAGGAGAAGGTGGCGCAGAATTTTGAAAAGCTGATCAATGAACTCCTTGCGAGTAAATCGCCGAAAAAGTGGTTCCGCGCTTACTTCAACCACGGCCTGATCAATTATATTTACGGCAATAAACGCCTGCTCCCCTGCGATATGTCGAAGAACGCCTTCTTTATCGATCCGTTTTGCGACGTGATCCCCTGTAACGGGATGGAGAAGAAAGCCGTTATGGGCAATTTGCGCAGGCAAAGCTGGGAGGAACTCTGGAACTCCGAGCAGGCGCAGCAGGTGCGGGAATGTACGAAGCACTGCGACAGGAACTGCTGGATGATCGGGAGCGCGTCCCCGGCCATGCACAAATATATCTGGGTGCCCGGCTGGTGGGTGATCAAGCACAAGTTTTTCAAGGGCGGAAAGTATTCGTTGCAGGAAGAACTGAAACAGGTAAATGCATGAAGGTCTTGATGCTGGTAAACTGGAAAATTGAATATGGAAATACCGTCCCGGAGGATAAACAGCCGCCGGATTACTATGTGAAAGGCGTTCCCTACTGGTTTTTCCGTTATTTTAAGGATTGCAAGGACTGGGAAGTGGACGTGGTGGACTGCCATTCCTTTCAGCTCCTGGAACGTTTTGAAAAGAATGTGATCCGCTTTTATGTCTGGCAGACCTTAAAATGCCTTCCGCGGCTGAACCGGTATGATCTGATCCTCTCCCACGGGATGCAGAGCGGCATCGTGCTATGCCTGTGGCGGAGGCTGTTTGGGAAAGGGAAGTACAGGCATATCGTTTTTGATATCGGCGCCTTTAACAGCGCCCGGGAATCCGGCCGGTCGCTGCGCCTTATGCAGTATGCGGGCCGGTCCTTGGACGGGGTGATTTACCATACGAGGGAACAGCGGGAATATTATGAAAACTGTCATCCGTGGCTTTTGGAAAAGAGCAGATACATCCCCTTTGGGGCGGATACGGATTTTTTCAGGGCGACGGACCATGATCCGCAGGACGCTCCCTCCTATATCCTCTGCCTGGGCTATCATAAACGGGACTGGGAGACGTTGCTGAAAGCATACGGCCTTCTGCGGGAACGTTGGGGGCGGACGGAAAGGCTGCCGGAGCTGAGGCTGATCGGAAAAGAGGGGATCGCAGACGGCGTTGCCGGCGTAACAGCGCTGCCGGCAGTACCGGTACGCCGAATGAAAGAGGAGGTCGAGGGCGCCCTTTTCTGTGTCCTCCCCCTGCAATCTTTCCGTTATTCGTTTGGACAGATGACGCTTTTGCAGCAGATGGCGCTGGGAAAAGCGGTGATCGCGGCAAACGTGCCTTCCCTGCGGGATTATATACAGGATGGACAGGACGCCCTGCTGTATGAGCCAGAAAACGCGGATATGCTGGCAGGGCAGATGGAACGTCTCCTTCTGGAAATGAGCCTGCGGGAACAGATCGGGCGCAGGGCGGCGCAGACAGTTCAGACGAAATGGAACGAACGGCATATGGCAGAGGAAATACAGGAATATCTGACAGCCATCTCACGGTTGCCGTAAATACTGATGACGCCGGGGCAGGAGGACAATATGGAAGAACCGATCGTAAGCGTGATCGTGCCGGTCTATAATGTGGAAAAATATCTGGAAAGATGTATACGTTCCCTGCAGGGGCAGACATTGGAAGCAATCGAGATCCTTCTGATCGACGACGGCTCAAAGGACGGCAGCGGAAGGCTCTGCGACGCCTTCGCAAAGGAGGATGCCAGGATCCGTGTACTGCACAAGGAAAACGAAGGACAGGGGCTTGCCAGGAACGATGGCCTGGATATCGCCAGGGGAACTTTCGTGCTGTTCATCGATTCGGACGATTACATCGAGCCGGATACCTGCCAGCGGCTTTCCGATGTGATGAAAGAGCGGGACGCCGATCTTTGCTGCTTTGGGTATCGGATCGAGACGCCGGAGGGAAAGTTGTTTTACCAGGCGCTTCTGACAGAACAATGTTATGAGGGAGAAAAGGTACGAAAGCAGTTTGCGCTGCATTTTTTCGGGGACGACCCGCAGGATGACAAGCTGCGGGGCGTATCGGCCTGTATGACGATGTTCCGCCGCAGCCTCATTACCGAGCATCATATCCGTTTCCGCTCAGAAAGGGAGTTTTTGAGCGAGGACACGCTTTTTAACCTGGATTTTTGCCTGTATGCGAAAAGGGCGCTGGTCCTGCCGGCCTGGTTTTATCACTATTGCCAGAATGCAGATTCCTTTTCCCACGCGTACCGGCCGGATCGCTTTGCGCTGACCAAGGTACTTTGCATGGCGCTGAAGGAATATGCCGGGCGCTATGGGATCGAGGAAGAAACAAAAAAACGGATCCGCATGGTGCTGTGGGTCAGCCTGATGGAATGTATCAAACAGGAAACCAGAAGGCTCGGGCAGGTTCCGCTTAAAACTGTCCGGCAAAGCGTGAAGGAATTTCGGGACGATCCGCTGACGGAGGATGCGCTGCGGGGCCTGTCCCTGTCGGATCTTCCGATGAAGCAAAAGGTCTTTTTACTCCTGCTCCGGTATCGGATGCTGTATGCAGTTTTATTTCTCGCCGGGATTCGGAACCGTCAGGGGTTGTAGAAAGGGTCGGCCATGGAGAAAACGCCGTTGATCAGTGTGATCATGTCGGTCTATAATGACCGGGAGTATATCAGGCAGTCTTTGGACAGCCTGCTTGCCCAGACGGAGCGGGATTTTGAGATCGTGATCCTGGACGATCATTCCGGGGACGATACGGTTTCAATCATCCGGCAGTATAGGGATGCCAGGATCCGGCTTTATCTGAATGAGGAAAACCGGGGACTGACCAGAAATTTAAACAGCGCGCTGCAGCTCGCCCGGGGCAAGTTTATCGCCCGTATGGACGGAGACGATATATGCAGGCCGCAGCGCTTTGAAAAGCAGCTTGCTTTTTTGCGTTCGGATCCTTCTCTGATGCTGGTAAGTTGCAGGACGCATATGTTCGGGGAGGAAGATCTGGTTTCGGATATTTCCGGAACAGGGGAAAAATTAAAGGCAATGATGCTGATCCGGCCTGTGTTGGCCCATCCCGGCTTTATGATGCGCAGAGAACTGATAGAGGAAGGGTTTCGTTACGACGAGTCCTTTCGCAGCGCACAGGATTATGACTTTGCGGTGCGCGTCGCGCAGAAGCATGCGATCGGCGTGACGCCGGAGATCCTGTTGGATTACCGGGTACACAAAAAACAGGTATCGCATAAGAACGGGACGGAACAGTTTTCCAATGCGGACAGGGTCAGGCAGATGCAGATGGAACGTCTGGGGATTCGGTTATCGGAAGGACAGCGGCAGGCCTATCTGGCATGGGCCAGGGAGCAAAGGGACTGTCCGACGGATACCTATCGGACGGCGGCGGAGCTGATCGAAACGATCCGAAAGGCCAATGCGCAGGCAGGACTCTATGAGCCTGCCGTGCTGGAAAAGGAGTTGAAAAAACTTCTGTTCCAGTGGATGCTGCGAAGCCGGTCAGCCGCAGTATGGCTAAGAGCCGTGACGGTTTGCGGCGTCTCGGCAGAGAATCTGTATTTATTGTTTCAGAAGATGCTTGAGATCGTAACCCACAAACTGAGAAAGGAACGATAGGCGCCGCAGGATCGGGCGAAAAAGAGGGGGGCAGACAGGACAATGGAAAACACAGAACGATTATCGCTCAAAAGAAGGATATACCGGAAGTCCTGCGTCCTTTTTAGCAGACAGCTTCCGGATCGGCTTTATTTGAAATTGTTATATGAAGCGCGTATGGGAAAGCGGCTCCATCTGGATCCTCCGATGGATTTCAACGAAAAAATGCAGTGGTTGAAGCTGTATGACCGCAACCCGGAATATACGAAGATGGCGGATAAGTACGCGGTCAGGGATCTGGTCGCAAAAAGGCTGGGGGAAGAATACCTGATCCCCCTGCTGGGCGTATGGGACAGCCCGAAGCAGATCGATTTTGAGAAGCTGCCGGACCAGTTCGTATTGAAATGTACCCATGATTCTGCCAGCGTCTGTATCTGTAAGGATAAGTCGCATTTCGACCGGCAGGCGGCCATAGAAAAGCTGCAGCGCGCACTGGAAACGAACTATTTTTATGCCAGCCGGGAGTTCCCCTATCGGGATATCAGGCCGAGGGTCCTGGCGGAAGCCTATATGGTGGATGAGTCGGGAACAGAACTGAAGGATTATAAAGTCTATACGTTCGGCGGGAAACCCCGTTTGATCCAGGTGGATTTTGACCGCTTTTGCAATCACAGGCGGAATCTTTATACGACGGATTGGGCCTATATCGACGAAACGATCGAGTATCCCAAAGATCCGTCCGTGAACATTCCCAGGCCCGAACGTCTGGAGGAAATGCTGGATTGTGCAGGAAAACTTGCAAAGGGGATCGCGAGCCTGCGCACGGATTTTTATTCCGTCAACGGCAGGATCTATTTCGGCGAGATCACATTCTACCAGGAGGCCGGGTTCGCCCATTTTGAGCATGACGATTTCGCAAGGAAACTGGGGGATATGATAGAACTGCCGGAGCGAAAGCGGAAATGAGAGGCTGCTATGGTAATTGTCGGGATGTCGGGAGGTCTGGGGAACCAGATGTTCCAATTTGCGCTTTATGAGAAATTGAGACATTTGGGAAGGGATGCGTATCTGGACCGCAGTGCGTTTGAAACAGGATGGAGCCCCTGTGAATTTGCACTGGATCCGTTTGGGATATCCTATCGCGCCGCCGGGAAGAAAGACGTTTACAGATTGTCGGAACGCTCCTTTCGTCCTGCCGATAAGATTCGGCGCAGGCTGTTCGGAGCCAAAAAGAGCTATTATACGGAAGACATACCAAAAGGGTATCAGCCAGAGATCCTGTCGATGGAAAACGTGTATCTGGACGGTTATTGGCAATGCGAAAAATATTTTCTGGATATCAGGGATGAGATCTTGAGGGATTTTTCTTTCCCGGGCGCGGTCAGCACAGCGGCGAAAGAGTGGGAAAAGCGGATAGACGGCGAACTTGCAATCAGCGTCCATGTGCGAAGGGGAGATTATCTTACCCCCGGCAACACCAGGGTCTACGGGGGGATCTGTACGCCTGCATACTACAGGAAAGCGATGAAATGGTGCCGTCAAAAGTTTGACGCGCCGGTCTTTTATATTTTTACAAACGACGGTCCCTGGTGCGAGTCAAATTTTTTTGGCCCGGATATCAGGGTCATCTCGCAGCGGGAGGAACGCAGGGACTATGAGGATATGTACCTGATGACCCGCTGTGCCCATCATATCGTTGCGAACAGCAGTTTCAGTTGGTGGGGCGCTTGGTTGGGGCAAAACCCGGAGAAATGCGTATTGGCTCCTGAAAGGTGGTTTGCGCATCTGCCCGTCTCCGATGCGATATGCGATACCTGGATACGGATAGCTGGCTAGAAAAATGTTGCGAAACGGTGGATCGCATTTTATAATATTTGATGCAGATGATTATAAGTGAAATCCTGTCCAAAAAGGAAATCGATATCTTGCGTATATCATGGAGAATGTGATGCTATACAAATTCAACTATGTTCTCAAAAAAAAGGAGAAGATCAAATTAGTGGCGTTGACGGCGATGATGCTGATCGGAAGCGCATTGGAATTGCTAGCAGTTGCCGTATTTGAGCCTTTTGTAAAGGTATTGATGCAGACGCCCATCAACCCTGATGACCATCTTCTGCTTTTTATATTTGATTATTTTCATTTTTCGGGCATAGAAGGGTATTTGATTTTTTTCGCAGCGGTCATCGGTGTCGTTTATCTGATTAAGAATGTATACCTGGGGGTACTGCAGAACGCTATTCTTTCCTTCTCTTATAAGATGAGGATGGATCTTGCTGTGAAATTGCTCGTAACGTATATGAATGAACCGTATACGTTTCATCTTTCTAAAAATATAGCGGAAATGCAAAGAAGCCTGCAGACGGACACAACCCAGTTCATGATGTTCGTGAATTCCATTCTTCAGATGATGGTTGAAGTGGCGGTTTGTATCGTACTTGGCCTGTATTTGTTCCATACAAGCCATTCGATCACTTTGATCGTTGTTGGCCTTTTATTATTCTGTGTGGGGATATTCGGCATGGTATCCAAAAAGGTATCCTATCGTATCGGACAGCAGAATGAGGCCTATAACGCCAAGCTTTTTCAATGGATTAACCAGTCGCTGAGCGGTATCAAGGAAGTTAAAATATTGCAGAGAGAGAATTATTTTATCGATGCATATAGCTCCAATTATAAAAAATTGATCAAAGGGGCAAAACTCAACGAATTGCTGGCTGCGATACCCAAATATATTATTGAATCCGTATGTATGATCGGGCTTTTGGTTGCAATTGTCATAAAGCTTTTGTTTGGACATGGGGAGTTGTCAACGTTTATTCCGCAGCTTACGGCTTTTGCGATCTCGGCGATCCGCCTGCTGCCTTCTGTGGGAAAGATCAATGCGTATATCAACAACATTATGTACAGCCGGGCATCCTTAGATATGATTTACGATGATCTGAAGGAGATAGAAGGAAACCAGCCAATGGGCAAAAAAACAGATGATACGGGATCGCAGGAGTGGCAATTTTGCAAAGGAATTTATTTGGAAAATGTCTCCTATCACTATCCTGATACGGAAACTGAGGTATTACAACATATTAATTTATTCATTCCAAAAGGAAAAGCGGTAGCGCTGATCGGGGCGTCAGGCGCCGGAAAAACCACATTGGCGGATATCATCCTTGGCCTGCTTCCGCCTGTAGAGGGCAGGATTTTGATGGATGATAAAAATATTTATGATGATCTGGAGACGTGGAGAAAAAAATTGGGGTATATTCCCCAGAATATTTATTTATCCGATGACACGATCAGAAACAATATAGCTTTTGGAGTCCGCGAGGAGGAGATTGACGATCGGGCGATCTGGAACGCTTTGGAGAAAGCCCAGCTTAAAAAATTTGTGGAAGAACTGGAAAACGGTCTGGATACCTATGTGGGGGATCGGGGAGTACGGTTATCGGGGGGTCAGCGTCAGAGGATCGGAATAGCTAGGGCTTTGTATCATGATCCGGAGGTGATCGTTTTGGACGAGGCAACCTCAGCCTTGGATAATGAAACGGAAACTGCGGTGATGGAATCTATAGAAAAATTACATGGGATGAAGACGATGATCATTATTGCGCACAGATTGACTACAATAAAGAAAGCGGATCTTTTTTATGAGGTTGCAAACGGGACTTTGGTGAAAAGGGACAGAACAGAAATTTTTAATGGAAGGGGATAAGGCTTCAGAAAGGTATGGGAGGATTGATGAAGATGGAAGATCTGTTTTTTTTTAGAGGGAAACGGATATTTATAACTGGCCATACCGGATTTAAGGGTTCCTGGCTGTGCCGCATCCTGGCCAATGCTGGGGCGGACGTCACGGGATACGGCCTTGCTCCCCAGGGAGCGGACAACCTGTTTTCCCTGGCCGGGCTGGAAGGCAGGATACATTCTGTGATCGGGGATATCCGTGATTTTGCCTTTTTGAAAAAAGCTTTTGATGAATGTGGGCCGCAGATCGTTTTTCATCTTGCGGCGCAGCCTATCGTCAGGGATAGTTATCGGGATCCTGCCTATACCTATGAAGTCAATGTTATGGGGACGGTAAATGTCCTGGAGTGTGTGAGGCGTAATCCGTGTGTGCGAAGTTTCCTCAATGTAACTACGGATAAGGTATATCAGAACGATGAGCGGGATAGCGGTTATCGTGAGGAGGATCCGCTGGATGGTTATGACCCTTATTCCAATTCCAAATCCTGTTCGGAACTGGTTACGCACAGTTATAGGAAAAGCTTTTTCCCGGTTGGGATGCCTGCCGTTTCCACTGCCCGGGCGGGTAATGTGATCGGTGGCGGGGATTTCGCCCATGACCGTATTTTGCCGGATTGTATCCGGGCAGTAAAAGCAGGGCGGCCCGTTGAAGTGCGCAATCCCAATTCTGTCAGGCCTTATCAGCACGTTTTGGAACCTCTGTTTGCGTATCTGCTGATTGCACAGCGGCAATATGAAACCCCATCTCTTGCCGGTTGGTATAATGTGGGGCCAGATGCCTGCGACTGCATTACAACAGGAGAGCTGGTGGATCTGTTTTGCAGGTTTTGGGGGGAAGGGGCATCCCGGCGCGACCAGGCGCAGGCAGATGCGCCCCATGAGGCAAATTTCCTTAAGCTGGACTGTTCCCGTTTAAAATCTGTTTTTGGTTGGAATCCCAGATGGCATATTGAGGAGGCCGTAAGAAAAACAGTGGAGTGGGAGAAGATAAAGAGGGCAGGCGGGGACGTCGCTGCCGAAATGGATCGCCAGATCTCTGTGTATCGGGAGGGAAAAGGATGAAAGCGGTCATTGTTTCCGGCGCAAATGGCTTTGTGGGAAGCGCGCTGGTACATGAACTTCTGAAGAATGATTATCGGGTAGTGGCATTGGATCAGGCCGGATGCTCCGGGAATCTGCCGGATGATGAACGGGTTATTTTTGTCCCCTGTGATCTTTCTGAAATGGTGCTGCTGAAGAAAAAGCTGCCGGAATTTCAGTATGAATTCTTTTTCCATTTTGCCTGGATAGGGAGCGTGGGTCCCCAAAGGGCCGATACTGCGATCCAACTTCAGAACGCTCAGTGGACGGTGGACGCCCTTCGTGCAGCGAAGGAACTGGGCTGCAGGAGGTTTTTATGTGCCGGCAGCATTATGGAACAGGAGTCCCTGGCGGCGGCCTGGGCGCCGGGTTCCCGGCCGGGCCCGGGTTATATCTATGGCGGTGGTAAACTGATCGCTCATATGATGTGTATGTCTGTGGCGGCTCAGATCGGAATTGAACTTGTCTGGCCTCAGATCACCAATGCTTATGGGATCGGGGAGAATAGTCCGCGCCTGGTGAATACAACCCTGAAAAAGTGCATCCATAAAGAGGTGCCGACTTTCACAGCAGGCACCCAGAATTATGATTTTGTCTATATTGATGATGTGGCCCGCGCCTTTTTACTGATCGCCGAAAAAGGGAAACCGTTCCATTCCTATCTGATCGGAAGCGGCGCGGCCCGTCCCCTGCGGGATTTCCTGATGGAAATGAAAGAGGCTGTTGCGCCTGATCTGGAATTTTCCTTTGGAAGCGTTCCGTTTACAGGGATCAACCTGCCGCTGCACATATTTGATACATCCCGGACCGAAGAGGATACGGGCTTTAAAGCCACGATCGGATTCGCGGAAGGATGCCGGCAGACGATAGATTGGCTGAGGCTGTTGGAGGAAAAAAAGAAATGACAAGTCGGTGGAAATTTCAGGAGACACAGATCGCAGGGCTTTATGAAATTGATTTTTTCCGGTCTGACGATGTGAGAGGTTCTTTTGTCAAGGACTATTCCAAAGAAATTTTTGAGAATAACGGGATCCGGCATGATCTAAAGGAAGTATTTTATACGATCAGCCATAAAGGAGTTATACGGGCCCTGCATTTTCAGCGCGTCAAACAACAGCCTAAGCTGGTGCGGTGCGTTTCGGGTCATGTGTGGGATGTAGTGGTGGATCTGCGTAAGGACAGCCCGACCCATAAAAGTTGGGTCGCCTTTGAGTTATACGGGGAGGGAACCAAAGAGATCCTTATCCCGGCAGGCTGCGCTCACGGGTATCTGGTCCTGGAGGATTCTGTTGTTTCCTATAAATGTTCGGAACTGTTTTTTGGAGAGTACGATGACGGCATTCTGTGGGATGACCCGGATATCGGGGTGGAGTGGCCGTTAGAGCGAATCGGCGGACGCGATAAGATCATACTCGCGCCAAAAGACCGGTCATTACAGACCTACAGAGAATTTATGGAGGCATATGGCGGGTTTTAAGAACCGGGAAGGATATCAGATATGAAGACGATCACGGTGGTAGTGCCGACTTATAACGAAGAAGCGAATATCATGAAACTGTATCAGCGGACGAAAAAGGTGTTTGCCGAGCAGTTGCCTGGTTATATTTGCAATATTCAGTTTATTGATAACGCCTCCAAAGATGGGACGAGGGCATTGATCCGGGAACTTTGCAGGAAGGATGAAACCGTTACGGCGATTTTCAATGCCACAAATTTTGGCTTTGTGCGTTCTCAGTTTTATGGCCTTTCTCAGGCCGAGGGAGATTGCGCCGTAATGCTCTGCGCCGATATGCAGGACCCGCCGGAAGTGATCCCGCAGTTTGTGAAAGAATGGGAAAACGGTTATAAGATCGTGGTGGGGATTAAAAATAAGAGCCGGGAGAATCCGCTTATTTATCACGCGCGGGGATTTTATTATAAACTGATCCGCAAGATCGCCAATATTGATCATATCAATCAGTTTGACGGTTTTGGCCTGTATGATAAAGCGTTTATCAATGTTTTGAAGAATATGCGCGATCCGCTGCCCTATCTGCGGGGGATCGTTTCAGAACTGGGATTTGAACGGAAAGAGATCCTGTATATGCAGGATCGGCGCAGGGATGGAAAAAGTAAAGAACTTCATTTCCTGTCGTTATATGACCTTTCCATGCTGGGGATCACCAGTTATTCGAAAGTTCTGATGCATATATGTACTTTGTTAGGTGCAGTTGTTTCCGGTTGTTCCATGCTTGTGGCAATCTATGTATTGATTAAGAAACTTTTGTTTTGGGATTTGTATGAAATGGGAGGCGCGGCTGTTCAGGTGGGAATTTTCTTCCTGGGTTCCATGCAGTTGTTTTTCATCGGGTTTATCGGAGAATACATCGTCAATATGAATATCCGTATCATGCAGCATCCGATGGTAGTAGAAGAAGAGAGAATCAATTTCTGCACAGATAAAGGGAAAGAATAAAAATGTCGGTTATTAGTATGCTGGTGAAAGCAAGGGATAAGATTTGTAATTATCCTAAAATTATTAAAAAAAGAAGCCGCAAATATACATTTGAGGATCGGAGAAAAAACAGCGCGCATTTGATATATGTTTTGTCAGGGTATAAGGCCGAATTATGGCCTAATGTATTTGGAAGATTGCGTGAAGCCGCGCCGGAGGAATATGACTTTTGTATTATCTCGGCTGGAAAATACGTTAAGGAACTTTCGGAAATCGCAAAGAATAACGGTTGGTCTTATCTGGCGACAGTTGCCAATAATGTGCCGTATATACAGAATCTTGTTATAGAAATTCATCCAAACGCCCAATATATTTGGAAATTTGATGAAGATATGTATATTTATCGGGATTATTTCAAGGATATGTTCCTGACCTATCAAAAAGCAAATGACGAACTCAATTATCGAATATGTTTTACCGCACCGCTGATTCCGATAAATAGCTATGGGTTTGTTAAGTTTTTAAAAGAGATTGATAAATTGGAAGAATATGAAAATGTTTTCCTGGGAGGACATAAAGCGGTTATTGGAGATTCAAAAGGAAAGTATAGCGGCGTCCTATGGACTGCGGACGCGCAAAAATATATCTGGGACGTTACCGGGAATTTTGATGATATGGCCCAAAAGATCCAGAAAAACCAGATAGGCTATACAATATGTCCGGTAAGATTCAGTATAGGCGCTATAATGTTCACGAGAGGCATGTGGGAAGAAATGGAGGGGTTTTTGGAAACATATGCGCATCATTACAATGATGGCGAAGATGAAGTTACGATAAATCTGAATTGTATGAAGAATGCAAGAGTTATCGTATGCTGCGATAATGTACTCGCCGCGCATTTCTCGTTTGGGGGAGTTTATGACGCCATATTGGAATATTTAAGAAAACAGGATTATCTGGAGAGAAAAAATGGAATGTAAGTATAAAGTCGCGTGGATCCCCTGGTCAAAGTCCCTGGTCGATGACAGTATTTTCAGAGGCGATGAAAACGACTACCATGTAAAGATTGCAGGCGAATGCAAAAAAACAGGAATAGAGATTCACACAATCGATATGTATGAAGATCTGAACGAGGTGGATGCATTCCTTTTTTCGGTGATTGATTATGGATACTTACTTCTGTTGGGGGAAAAAGGACTACTTTCTAAAACGATATATTTTTCGGGAGAGCCGCCTGTCGTTGAACCGCTCAATTCCCGCGAGGGTTATGAAGTTCTGAAAAAATATTTTGCCAACATTATGACATGGGATAAAAACCTGGTCGATAATGTCAGGATTTTTCACAGAAACATACCTTACTCCTTTATTGAAAGATATGGGGATCCGAAGGGGCCAAAAAAGCTTCTTGTAAATATGTCGGGAAATAAACATTCTGAACATCCGTTGGAATTATACAGTACCAGGGAAGAAATTGTTAGCTGGTTTGAAAAAAACCATTTGGATCAAATAGAATTATATGGTCCCGGGTGGGATTTAAAAAAACACCCGTCCTGGAAAGGGTGCGCCAAAGACAAATTTGAAGTTTATCATAATTTTAAATTTGCCCTGGCACTGGAAAACACACATGGAGTAAGCGGATATTTATCAGAAAAACTGCCGGATTGCCTGTGCGCCGGAATCGTCCCTGTATATTGGGGGCCGGTAAACGCAGATGAGTTTGTGCCATCCTCCTGCTATATAGATTATAGCAGATTTTCCAATCCCGAGAAGCTTTATAACTATTTGGCCAATATGCCTGAGCATGAGTATTTGAATTATTTAAAGGAAATAGATCAATTCTTAAAAAGTGAAAAGAGCGAATTGTTCAGTCATAAGTATTTGGCACAATGCATATTGGACGTCATTGAGAAAGGATATAAAGAAGATCTAACATTGCCCCTTCATAGAAAAATCCGGTTCAAGATGAAAGTGGCTTTACAAATGTTGTATAATAGTATGGTAAATGTGAAGCATGGGTTGCTGGGCAATACAAGGTAAGGGCGGAGGAAGAAGGCGATGGCTTTATCGGCGATGTGGAAGGAGAAGAAGGAACGGGGAAAGCTGTTGCTGGCGACAGCGGTTGCCGGGATCAGTCTGCTCTTTTTCTACAGTTTTATCTATAATGATATCCTGGAAACCATGCGGGTGGGAATCAGCTTTTGGACGGAATTGTTCTCAGGAAATCTTAGGTACTTCTATGCGGGAAGATGGGAGATGACGCCGTTTGCCTATACGAAAGAAGTGCAGGCCGTCTATGATTTCCCGATCTATCTCGTCTTTGCCGTCTGGAATTTTCCGCTCTGGCTGCTGGAGACCTTTGGAAAGGTGGATGTTTTTAACTCCGTGCTTTGCCTGATGTGGGGCAAGACGCTTCTTTTAGTTTTTTCCGTTCTGATCACTAGCTCCCTTTACAGGCTGTGCCTGACGCTGGATATGGAGAAAGAGACGGCGCAGCTCGTCTGCGTCCTGTTTTTGACTTCAAATTTCTTTATGACCTCGGTCATTATCATGAGCGCATATGATATGATCCCCCTGTTTTTTGTGTTGGAGGGGATCAATTTCTACTTCAAAGGAGAGGACAGGAAATTCGTCGGATGTTTTATGTGTGCAATCCCGCTTAAATTTTTTGCGCTGCTGCTTTTTGTCGCGCTGGTTTTGCTGCGGGAGAAGAGGATCCCCCATATTGTGGGGAACGTTGTCGTGAGCGTATTGCCGATCCTCATTTTTCGGCTGCTGATCCCCTGTCAGGCGGTTCCCGGAGACTTACAGGGCGCGCCTTTCAGCCTGCTGGATATGTTCCGGTCTACCGACTTAAGCGGCCTCGCAATCCTGTATACCGTCGCTTATGAGCGGCCGCTGGTTTTAAGCGCGGTCTATCCATCCTTTATCTGCTGGCTGGTTCTGTATCTCGCCTGCTATTTTCTTAAGCTCGATACGGAGGAAATGCAGAGAAAGATGGGGATATATGTCTGTTTTCTGGCATATGCGATCCTGTTTGTGACCTGTATGCAGCATCCGTACTGGATCCTGATCCTGGTTCCTTTTCTCGTGCTGATCATGGGACAGAACCGGCGGTATCTGTATGTGAACCTGGTATTGGAGACGCTTCTTACCTGGGGAATGATCGTTGCGCAGATCTTTAAGTTTCCCTGGTGCTTTGGGAACGGACTCGCCGCAGGGATGTTCTTGCCCAGGATACTGGGCGCGCAAAAGGCATTTGCGGCTGTGACGCCTATGACGGTATATACGAAGCTGACGGGGTCGGAAAGCTCTCAGGGCTATCTGATCCGTGCGGGCTGTTCTCTTTTTGTGGCGGGAATACTGCTTTTTGCGCTGATCAATTTCCCGTTTTGGAAAAAAACGCTGCCGTTTATCGAGACGGATAAAAAACCTGCCTGGTGGCTGATTGGCCTGCGCATACTGGCGGGATTTGGTCTCGCGCTGATTCCGGTCGCTCTGCATGTGGCGGGAGTGATCTTTTTGGGCTGACGTTGGTAAAATTTGCGGATCGCAGGATAAGGAGAATGAAGAAAAAATGAAGCTGGTGGTTGCGGGAACCGGTTATGTCGGTCTTGTATCCGGCGTGTGTTTTGCGGAAAAGGGACATGACGTGACCTGCGTGGACGTTGATGAAAAAAAAGTAAAGCTGATGGAGAGCGGGATCTCCCCGATCTTTGAGGACGGCCTGGAAGAACTGATGCAAAAAAACTATGCCGCCGGCCGTCTGCATTTTACGACGGATTATAAGGAGGCATACAGGAAACCGGATGCGATTTTTATCGGCGTCGGTACGCCGGAACAGCCGGATGGATCGGCAAATCTGAATTATATCGCCGCAGTGTGCCGGCAGATCGCAGAAAATGTGGAGAAAGACTGCCTTGTGGTGGTAAAATCTACGGTGCCTGTGGGGACGAACGACCGTGTGGAGCAATTTATAAAGGATTTTCTGGTAAGGAAAAATCTGCATATCGAAGTCGCGTCCAACCCGGAATTTCTGGCCCAGGGCTCCGCGGTGCATGATACCTTTCATGCGGCCAGGATCATTATCGGTACGCACAGCGCGTTGGCGGAGAAGATATTGCGCGAGATATATGCCCCTTTCGGACTGCCGGTGGTTGTGATGAGCCGAAGATCCGCCGAAATGACAAAGTATGCATGCAATAATTTTTTGGCGCTGAAAATTTCCTATATGAACGATATCGCAAACCTTTGCGAACTTATTGGCGCAAATATTGACGATGTCGCAAGAGGGATGAGCTATGATGCGAGGATCGGGGCCAACTTTCTGAAAGCCGGGATCGGCTATGGCGGCAGTTGCTTCCCCAAGGATACAAAGGCCCTGAAATTCCAGGCGCAGAAGGTCGGATACCATTTGCGGACGGTGACGGCCGCCGTCGAGGTGAACACAGAACAAAAGACCAGGCTCTTTGCCAAGGCCAGCAATCGGATGATCAGCTTTTCGCATCTGAAGGTGGCTGTCCTGGGGTTGGCGTTCAAGCCGGGAACGGATGATCTGCGGGAGGCGCCTTCTGTGGATAATATCCGGCTTTTGCTGAAAGAAGGGGCGGATATTTATGCGTATGATCCTGCGGCGGAGCAAAATTTTGGCAGGCTCTTCCCGGAGGGACAGCATGAAAAAGGGTCTGTTACCTATGTTTCAGACTATGACGCCGCGTTGGAAGGGGCCAATCTCTGCTTTATATTTACGGAATGGCAGGAGTTGAAAGCGATCCCTCCGGAGCGCTTCTCTTCCCTGATGCGCACCCCGCTGGTCTATGACGGCAGGAACCTTTATGATACTAAGGCGATGCGGGATGCGGGCGTAGAATATTACAGCATCGGAAGATAGGGATATGGCGGAACCGATGAGGAAGGAAAAACGGATCAGTTTCTATATTGCGCTTGTTTTTTCGGTGATATCTGTCGCTGTTACACGATGGGCGGTGCGCGGGGCCGTCCCGGTGATTTCGTACAGTCTGCCGAAATCCCTTATAGTAGCCATTTATTACTTCTTTTTATATACCGGATCGTGGTTTGACTGGAAAATATGGGTGGTTTCGGGTTTTACTGTCTGGGCGGCGTTGAAAGCGAGCAGAAAGCGGGCGGCATATTTTCAAAATGTCCTTGGAGGTTGTCTGCTTGCGACCGTGTCCTTTGTCTGCTGTTTTTGGATCGTGGTTTTCCATGCCGGGAACATGGATGCAGCGGATACGGCGCAGCGGTTTTTATTTTCTCTCTTTTGGGTGTGGTGGGTCTTTGTCCTTTTCGAACTGGCCGGGTGGTGGAATACCGGGATGTCCGGCAGAAGGATGGCTGCAGACGGCCGGGAGGATCCGAAGTGGTATAAATATTATGTTGCAGGAGTGATCGTTTTGCTCTTGCTGACCAGTATTCCCATCGTTTATTCGGGACGTTATGTTTTTCCCCAGGGGGATGACTGGGAATATGGGGCTTACAGCTATCAGGCGTACCGAAATGGGGGCGGTTTTGGGGGCGCGATAGGCGGAGCGCTGCGGATGGTGGCCGAAAGCTATTTTTCCTGGCAGGGAACATTTACCTCCATTTTCCTGATGGCGTTACAGCCCGGGGTCTGGAAGATCGAATATTATCATTTTGTCCCGTTGCTTATGCTCGCGCTGCTGTGCGGGAGCATAATGTTTTTTTTCTATACCGTGATAGGGAGATTGTGTAAATGCAAGCGGGAGGCCCTTTTGGCGGGAGGCTGTGTCTGCCTGCTGGCGGTTCAGTGTCCGCGCGCTGTTGTTTCGGCCTTTTACTGGTATAATGGCGCGATCCATTATCTGGGGGCGTTCAGTTTCCTGCTGTTTTTCTGCTCTTTTGTGATCCTATCCTGTTTGGGGACCAAAAGGGCTAAGTTATGTCTGGGGGCCGCAGGCGTCCTGGGGGTATTTGTCGGAGGAGGGAATCTGGTAACCGCGCTGAATGGATGTATGATATTCGTTTCCCTGACCGCTGTCCTCTTTTACCTGCACAGACGGGATATGGTAAAAAGGATATGTGTCCCGGGGATAGCGATGGTATTTTCTTTTCTGATGAACGTGCTTGCCCCCGGAAATCTTCTCAGGGCCCAACGCTCCGGAGAAGCGGAAGGATTGGGCGCATTGGCCGCCATTCTCAGATCCTTTCAGGTCTGTGTGGAGCAGATGTTTGGGGAATGGACGGATTGGGGAGTCGTCCTGTTGTTGGTGATCCTGCTGCCGGTTTGGTGGCGGATCGTATGCCGGCTCGCGTTCTCCTTTCCTTATCCCGGCTTTGTATGTTTTTTCAGCTTCTGCCTGCTGGCGTCGATGTATACGCCGTCGCTGTTCGCCTTAGGGACGGCGGAAATAGGCAGAATCCAGAACATCATGTATATTGCTTTTCTGATCCTTTGCGTATTGGATGAATTTTATCTCCTAGGATGGCTCCAAAAGCAGGGGATGGCGAAGGAAAGTTTTGCCCTTTTCGGGCGATACTTTGCTGTCTGGTCGGCCGTGGCGGCCCTTATTTATGTGCTTACGGCCTTTGCCGCTCCCCGTGAACTGACGACGACGGCCGTAATAGACGCTGTCGGAAGCGGGAAAGCGGAGGCATATGCCGCTGTGATCCGGGAAAATATAGACCTTTTGGAACAGCCGGCAAAAGAGGTTATCATTAAACGGCCCCCGAGGGAACCGGATATTTTCTGCAGTAATGAAATTGAGGAATGGCGTTACGGCGCCGCCGCTTATTTTGGGAAGCAAAAGGTTCGCTATGAGGACGAGGCAGAAACACAATAAGGAAAGATTGAAAATTTGCGCTGCAGGCGGAATGGAGAAAAGATGCTAAAGGGAAATGGGCTGGAAGAAAAGGAAGGGACGGTCCTGATCACAGGCGCCGGAGGATTCATCGGTTTTTATCTCGCAAAACGGCTGTTGGAACGCGGGGTGACGGTGACGGGCCTGGACAATATGAACGAATATTACGACGTAAGGCTGAAAGAAGAACGGCTGCGCCAGCTTGCCGCCTTCCCGCAGTTTTCTTTTGAAAAAGCGGATATTTCCGATGCAGCCGCGCTCAAAAGGATCTTTCAGGCAGCGAAACCGGATCTTGTCGTCAATCTGGCGGCGCAGGCAGGCGTGCGGTATTCTATTACCAATCCGGATGCTTATATCTCCAGTAATATCGTGGGTTTCTATAATGTCCTGGAAGCCTGCCGGCACTCTGCTGACGGCGGCGAAAAAGGCGTTTCCCATCTGTTGTACGCGTCCAGCTCTTCCGTTTACGGATCGAACAAAAAGGTGCCCTACAGCACAGAGGATCAGGTGGATCACCCGGTATCGCTGTATGCGGCCACCAAAAAATCCAATGAACTGATGGCCTACGCCTACAGTAAGCTGTATGGGATCCCGGTGACCGGGCTTCGCTTTTTCACAGTCTATGGGCCGTTGGGCCGTCCCGATATGGCGTATTTTGGTTTCACCGACAAAATGGTAAAAGGGGAGAAGATTTCTCTGTTTAATTACGGGGATATGTTCCGGGATTTTACCTATGTGGACGATATCGTGACCGGCATTGTCAATGTGATGGCAAAAGCGCCCGGGCCTGACGAGGACGGCGTGCGCTATAAGCTTTATAATATCGGAAACAGCAAGCCGGAAAGCCTTTTATACTTTGTGGAAACGCTGGAGGCGTGCCTGATGGAAGCGGGCGTGATTCATTCGCCTGCGCAGAAGGAATTTCTGCCTATGCAGCCGGGGGACGTCTACCAGACCTATGCGGATGTATCCGATCTGGAAAGGGATTTCGGGTTCAGGCCGCAGACTCCGCTGAAGGAAGGGCTGAGGCGGTTCGCGGAATGGTATGCGGCATTTTACGGCATGTAAACGGCGCAGCCGCCATGGGTACGATCAGGGTATCCTCAAAATTTGTAAGGAGAGAATGGTAATGGTTGCAGCATGCAAACGCCTGATAAGTCGTTTTTCACGGGAAAATCTGTTTCTTGTTCTGGTGAGTGTAGTATCCGTTCTCGTGGTCTTTTCGCCCAATATACAGAAAGATATCGTGATCGGGTCTGATTCCCCCTTTCATCTTGCGCGGATCGAAACGCTGGCCCTTTCCCTGAGCCGCGGAGAGTTCCCTGTCAAGCTGCATGAGGAGCTTTGTTACGGTTTCGGGTACGGCGTGGGTTTTTTTTATTCCAATTGTTTTTTGTATATTCCCGCTGTCTTAATCAATTTGGGGCTGTCACTGGAAATCGCGTACAAGCTGTTTGCAGGGCTGATCCAGGTGTGTATCTATCTTGGGATGTTTTTTGCCGTCTGGAAGCTGACGCGGAATAAATATGCCGCTGTTATCGCAGGCGTTTTATATCAGTGTTCGATTGCGGTATTGGAAAGCTTTTATACGCATTTTACCCTGGGCAGATCGACCGCCATGGTTTTTCTTCCGTTAGCCATTGTGGGGATTTACAGGATCGTACATGAAAATAAGAGCGAGGGGATGCTGATCCTGGGTTTTACAGGACTGGTTTACTCCCATGTGCTGACGTCCGTACTGGCGGTGACGATATGCGCCCTGATCGCATTGATCTATCTTGGCGATTGGGTCAAAAGCCGGGAAAAATGGACAAAACTGTTGCGGTCAGTAGCCGTCGTGCTGATTTTGACGGCGGCGTTCTGGATCCCCCTGTTCGAGCAGTGGACAGCGCAGACTTACAGGGCTTCCCAGCCCTGGACCTATGTGGATGAAAATGTCATGCGGGTTTTCGACCTTTTCAGCGCCTCCGGCATAGGGATCCCTTTACTTTGCCTCGCCCTTTTTCTGGGACTTTGGATGATCGGACATCCACAGACAAAAACGGTGAAGGTATTCTTTTTCTCAGGGGTCGGTTATCTGGCCCTTACGACGATATTCCCGTTTTGGCATCTGATGCGGAATTCGTTGAAGTTTCTGCAGTTCCCGCAAAGGCTGTTTGTGATTGCGACGGTCGTGCTGATCCTTGCCATTGCGGCCTGGCTGGCCCAGTTTCATTTTAGCCTGGAAAAGTGGCAGTTGATCGTCAGCGTCATACTGATCGTGAATCTGTATTTTGCGACGGATTTTATGAGCGGTAAGGTAAACAATCTGGAGGATTTTCGGAACCGTACCTTACACGAAGAGATCGCCGGGCTGGGTTCCGGGGAAGAATGGCTGCCCCTGCAGACGACGAGAGAGCTTCTGGTGGATCCGAATCTTGCGCATGACGATAAGGGGAATCCCGTAGAGGGCGTTCATGAGAATGGAAAATATATTTTCCCGGCGGACGGTAATGCAACCTATTACGATGTCCCCCTTGTCTGGTATAAGGGTTTTGCGGCCAGGGCAGGCGGAGTGGATCTGACAATACAAAAAAATGAGCGGACCGGCCTTGTACGGGTGCTGATGCCCCAGGGCGGTTCCGGAGGGGAAACGGTCACGATCTGGTATGAAGGGACGCGGCTCCAGACGGCGGCATACCTGATAACGTTTTGCGGAGGGGCTGTACTGGCAGCGGTGGTGCTGCTTGCGCGGATGAAAAGAGGAAAGAAGGCAGGCGTCGGGTATAGGAAACCAAAGCGCGCAGGGAGATGAAATGAGGATAAAAAAAGCGATTCAAAAGATGGATAACCGTAAAATCGCGGTGGGCGCAGCCTGTTTGTTCCTGTTGAGCATGCTGCCCATCTGGTATCTGGCCCGGTACGCGCGGCCCAGCGGCGATGATTACGGATATAGCGTCTATACGCATGCAGCCTGGCTGGAAACGCACTCTCTTATCGCGGTCTTTCGCGCTGGGATACAGACGGTGAAACAATATTATACTTACTGGAACGGAGACTGGTTCACCACCTTTTTGTTTTCCTTGATGCCGGAAGTGTTTCGGCCGTGGACCTTCTGGATCGTCCCGTTTATCATGACGGGCGCGCTGATCCTGGGGACCGGCGTTTTGCTGTATGAAATGTGCGTTTCTATTGCAGGGATGAAAAAGGAAGATTTTGTGATTCTGTCCTGTCTGATCCTGACGGCCAGCTTTCAATATATCCCGAGTACGGCGATCGGTATGTACTGGTATGTGGGGGCGACGCATTATATCATTCCCCACATGGCGGCGCTGCTGACACTGGTATTTTCCTGGCGTTTCTTTAAGGGCAAACGCTGGCGCTATCTTTTGGCCGCCTCTCTTGGGGCCTTTGTGGTAGGGGGAAGCAGTTATTTTTCTTCCCTGCTGCTTTTTATGCTGCTCCTTGTCCTGATCGCGCTCGGTACTCCCAGGAATAAAAAGGCGCTTTGGCTGTTTCTTCCGTTTCTGATCTGTCTGGCAGGATTCGTGATCCAGTGCAAGTCGCCGGGGAATGTGGCGCGGGGCGGAGAAAGCTTTGGCTTTCATATGGACTGGGCCTTGCAGACAATTTTAGAGTCGTTAAGACAGAGCGTAGTCACGGTCGGGGTCTGGATGCGTGAAAAGACGATGGTCTTTATCCTGCTGCTGCTTTTTGGCGCGTTTTCCTGGGATGCGCTGCTGGGCGTGCAGAGAGCATTTCATTTCCGCTTTCCGCTGTTGTTTCTGGCGCTGATGTACGGTTGTTACAGCGCGCAGTTTTCGCCCGCCATCTACGCGGCCGTAGACGTCTCCCTTGGGCCTGCGACGATGGAGTACCTTACTTTTTTGCTTACGGCAGCCGCCTCTGTCGTCTATGTGGAAGGCTGGGCTATCGACAAGCTGAGGGAAAAAGGAAAAGCGGTTGGCGCTGGCGGAAAATATCGGATGTGCTTTTTATTCCCTGTTCTTGGGATCTGCCTTGTGCTGACGTGCCTGAATCCCGGCTGGATAGGGAAAAGCGTGGACAGAAGGGCAATAGAATATGTGGTCAGCGGCCAGGCGGAGGATTTCAGGGAACAGATCGCTTCCCAGATGGAGATTCTTCTGGATGATTCGATTAAGGAGGCGTATCTGGTGCCGATCAATAATGAGCAGGGGCCTTTGATGCATATGCCGGTGACTTCCGATGAAGAGGCGTTTACCAATCGCGTCGTAAGGGATTTCTATCAAAAGGACAGGGTTGTGGTGATCACAGAGTAAAGGTGGGGAAGAAATCTGGATGACGGGGAAACCCATATGCGTTTCACTCTTGAATCTGTCGGCCGCATCGGATAGAATAGACCATAAGGAAGGGCGCGGGAGAAGGCGCCGCGCCTACGATGGAGGAGAGGTTCATGAAAACCACGGTATTATATCTGGTCGTGCCCTGTTACAACGAGGAGGAGGTGCTAATGACCTCCGCGGCCAGGCTCAAAGATAAAATGCTGCGCCTGATGCAGGCGGAAAAGATATCGCAGGAGAGCCGTGTGATGTTTGTCAACGACGGCAGCCGTGACCGGACCTGGAAGCTCATCTACGATCTGACGCAGCAGGACGAGCTTTTTGCGGGGCTGAGCTTTTCCCGCAATTTCGGACATCAGAGCGCTATCCTGGCGGGAATGCTGGCGTCCCGGGAACGGGCCGACGCGGTGGTCACCGTCGATGCGGATCTGCAGCAGGATATTGAGGCGCTGGACAAGTTTATAGAATGCTATGACAACGGATGCGATATCGTTTACGGGATCCGGAATGACAGGGATACGGATGGGTTTTTTAAAAAGACGACGGCGGGGATCTTTTATAAGCTGATGCATCTGCTGGGCTGCAGGACGATCACCAACCATGCGGACTACCGGCTGCTTTCCAAAAAGGCGCTGGACGCGCTGGCTCAGTTTAAGGAGGTCAACCTGTTTTTGCGGGGGCTGATCCCGACCATGGGCTTTTCCTCCGACGTCGTTTATTTCGATGTGAAGGAACGGGAGGCCGGGCAGTCCAAATATACGCTGCGCAAAATGGTGGCGCTGGCGGTGGACGGCATTACCTCCATGAGTACGAGGCCGCTGCAGATCATTACGGGAGTCGGTTTCTTTACTTTCTTCATCAGCTTAGGGATTTTTATTTCCAGCATTGTGGATTGGGCACGCGGCAGAGTGGTGGCGGGCTGGACGACGATCGTGGCCCTGATCTGTCTGATCGGCGGGATGATGATGATCTCCCAGGGCATCATCGGCGCATATCTGGGCAAGATGTATCTGGAGACGAAGGGAAGGCCCCGTTACATTGTGGATGCCATGATCCTGCATGGCGCTGCGCGGACGGATGGGACAAAAGAGCCGGAGGAGGCAGTAGGAGCCGGAGAATCCCAAACCGGCCGGGAGGACAGCGATGGGCAGGGTTGAGATTCACGCGGACGATTTCGGGGAATCCATACATGCGTCAAGGGATATCCTGGACTGCATCCGGGCGGGGAAGCTGGACAGCATCAGCGTGTTGTCCAATATGAGCTGTTTTGAAAAATGCGTAGAGCTGTATCGGGAGGCGCAGGCGGATTTTCCCAGGCCGGTAAAGCTTTCGGTGCATCTCAATCTCATGGAGGGCAGCAGCCTTTCCGATGCGAAAAAGCTGCCGGATCTGACCGACAGCCAAGGGCATTTTGCGATTTCCTGGGGAAAGCTTTTTGCAAGATCCCACTTGCCGGGCAGCAGCGGATTAAAAGAGCAGCTTAAGCGGGAGATCCGGGCCCAGATCGGCGCCGTGCGCAGGGCGTTTCCGGAGATCAGGCGTCTGCGGATCGACAGCCATCAGCATACGCATATGATCCCCATCGTAAACCGGGCGGTCTGGGAGGTGCTTCGGGAAGAGGGATGGGAGGCAGAGTATGTCCGGGACGCAGCGGAGCCGCTGCTTCCTTTTTTGAAAAAACCGGCCCTTTATGGAACCTACCGGCCGGTAAACCTGGTGAAAAACGGGATCTTAAATTATTGCTCCCTGCGGATGCAAAAGCAGCTTCGGCGGGAGAAGATGGCGCCCATGTATTTATGGGGCCTTTTGATGAGCGGCCGTATGGACGAACGGCGGGTGCGCATCCTGTTGCCGGAAATGGAGCGGTACGCACAGCGCCGTGGGCGGGATCTGGAGATCCTGTTTCATCCGGGGCAGGTTCAGAAAGAGGAGATCACGCCGGAATTCAGCCAGAAAGAGGCCATCGCCTTTCACGTCTCTGAGGATCGCAGGACGGAGAAAGCGTCCGTGATGGGGCTATGAGGCAAATCGTTTATCGTTTTTGGGATCGGAGGAGATCGGGGGGCCTATGGATAAAATAGCGGTGTTGATACCCTGTTATAACGAGGAAAAAACCATCCGCAAGGTGGTGGAGGATGCCAAAAGGGCGCTGCCGGAGGCCGTGGTCTATGTGTATGACAATAATTCCACAGACGACACCGCCCGGATCGCCCGTCAGGCGGGGGCCGTCGTGCGCAGGGAATATCAGCAGGGCAAGGGAAACGTCATACGCCGGATGTTTCAGCAGATCGACGCCGCCTGCTATATCATGGTGGACGGGGACGATACCTATCCGATGGAAAGCGCACCGGAAATGGCAGAGCTGGTGCTGCGCCACAATGCGGATATGGTGGTGGGGGACAGGCTTTCTTCCACCTATTTTGAGGAGAACAAGCGCCCTTTCCATAACCTGGGCAACAGCATGGTGCGCGCATCCATCAACCGGCTTTTCGGATCGGATATCCGGGATATCATGACCGGTTTCAGGGCCTTTTCCTATCGCTTTGCCAAAACCTTTCCGGTGCTGTCCAAGGGATTTGAGATCGAAACGGAAATGACCATCCATGCGGTCTATAATAATCTGCAGGTGGAGAATGTGGTGATCGCCTACCGGGACCGCCCGGAAGGAAGCCAGTCAAAGCTCAACACCTATTCCGATGGCTTGAAGGTGTTGCGGATGATCTTTCGGATGTTCCGCCAGTACCGGCCCTTTGCCTTTTTCGGCATCCTGGCCCTTTTGCTTATGCTGATGGCGGTGGGGTTTTTCATCCCGATCGGGATAGAGTATCTCGAGACGGGGCTTGTCCCCAAGTTTCCCACGCTGATCGTCTGCGGATTTGCGGCGTTGGCGGCGATTCAGTCCCTGTTTGCCGGGCTGATCCTGCACAACCTTGGCATGAAGGACCGGCGGGATTTCGAATTCCGTCTGCAGATCGTGGAAGCCGCCTGCAGGCGGCCGGATGAACGCCCATCGGAGGAAAAACTGTAAGCGGGAGAGAGGGAAAGGTATGCAAAAGGAACTGGAATATCCCTTTGACAGCGAATATATCCTAAAAAAATCAAAGAGCATCAAACAGCGGCTGCTGGCGGATACGGCTGCCCGGACGCCCAAAAAGATCGCGGTGCTGGGCGGTTCCACCACCCACGACATCGTGCGCATCCTGGAGCTGTTTTTGCTGGACCGGGGCATCGCCCCCGTTTTTTATGAATCGGAATACGGGCAGTACTGGGAAGACGCCATGTTCGGCAATAAGGAGCTGGACGCTTTCGGGCCGGATGTGATCTTCGTGCATACCAGCCTGCGCAATATCCGTACCTTCCCGGCCCCCGGCGATTCCGGAGAGCGGGTGGAACAGCTTCTGGAGGCAGAATACGGCAGGTTTGAGACGATGTGGGAAAAGCTGGCGCAGACCTGGCATTGCCCCATCATCCAGAACAATTTTGAATACCCCTATTTTCGGCTTCTGGGTAATCAGGACGGGGCACAGATCAGCGGCAGGACGTATTTTGTCAGCGAGTTAAACCGGAGGTTCGCCTGCTATGCCAGGGAACACGACAGCTTTTTCATCAACGATATCAATTACCAGTCGGCGGTCTACGGACTGGACGAATGGTCTGCGCCCTTTTACTGGCACATGTATAAATATGCCCTCTGTTTAAAGGCGATCCCCTGGATGGCCCATAATCTGGCCAATATCATCAAATCGATCTTCGGGAAAAATAAAAAATCGCTGGTGCTGGATCTGGACAATACGCTCTGGGGAGGGGTCGTGGGCGACGACGGGCCGGAGAATCTGGAGATCGGCCAGGAGACGAACATGGGGCAGGTATATGCAGAGTTTCAGTCCTATGTAAAGCTGTTGAAGGACTGCGGCGTGATCCTGAACGTGGCTTCCAAAAACGAGGAACAAAACGCGCTGGCGGGGCTCAATCATCCGGCGGGGATCCTGCGGCCGGAGGATTTTCTGCTGATCTGCGCCAACTGGGAACCCAAAAGCAGCAATCTTTTAAATATCGCGGCTCAGATGAACATTTTGCCGGACAGCCTGGTGTTTGCAGACGACAATCCGGCGGAACGGGAGATCGTGCGCTGTCAGGCGCCGGAGGTGACGGCCCCCGAGATCGGCAGGCCCGAGGATTATATCCGCGTACTGGACCGGGGCGGGTATTTTGAGGTGACTGCCCTTTCGGAGGATGACCGCAGGCGCAGCCAGATGTATCAGGCCAATCTGGAACGCAGCCGGCAGCAGGCTTCTTTTGCGGATTATGGGGAGTATCTTCTCTCCCTGCAGATGAAGGCACAGATCCGTCCCTTTGAACCGGTCTATATGGCCCGGATCGCCCAACTGACCAATAAGAGCAACCAGTTCAATTTGACCACCAGACGTTTTACCCAGGCCCAGATCGAAGAGATGGCGGCGGATGCAGGCCGTATTACCCTGTATGGGAAGCTGGAAGATAAATTTGGCGACAACGGCGTGGTGTCTGTGGCCATAGGGCGCGTGGAGGGGCGCTGCGCGCATATCGAGCTGTGGCTGATGAGCTGCCGCGTGCTGAAAAGGGACATGGAGTTTGCCATGATGGACGCTTTTGTCCAGCGCTGCCGGGCGGCAGGCGTTACGACGGTTTTCGGCTATTATTATCCCACGGCCAAGAATGGGATGGTGCGGGATTTTTACTCCCTGCAGGGATTTGAAAAGGTTTCTGAGGATGCAGAGGGGAACGCGGTCTGGAAATATGAGATCCCGGCCCCTTATGAGAAGAAGAACCATGTGATTGAAGTGGAGGGGCAGGATGCTCTTTAATTCCTATATTTTCATTTTGCTCTTCCTGCCTCTGTGCGTGGACGGTTTTTATACGTTGGAACGCGACTGGCGGCATGAACGGGATCTGCCGTACCGGGCCGGGAGGGCGAAGCTTTGGCTGGTGGCCTTTTCCCTCTGGTTTTACGGCTATTTCGACCTGGGTTATCTGGCGATCATGCTATGCAGTATCGGTTTTAATTATCTGATCTGCCGTCTTCTGTACCGGGCCCGCGACCTGCGTTCTGCCGGGGAAGGGGAGCGGGTTTTTTCCTGCCGCCCGCTGGTTGGCGTCGGCGTGACGGGCAATCTGGCCCTGCTGTTTTATTTTAAATATTACGATTTCTTTGTCGAGAATGTCAACGCGCTGTTTGGCTCCCATCTGGCGCTGCGGCACGTTTTGCTGCCGCTGGGCATCAGCTTTTTCACCTTTCAGCAGATCGGGTTTCTGGTGGACGTGTACCGGGGGGAAGCGGATCTGACGGAGGGCGGCAGAGCGCCGGGGCTTTTGGAATATATGCTGTTTGTTTCTTTTTTCCCGCAGTTGGTCGCCGGCCCTATCGTCAGCTTCCGGGAGATGGCGCCGCAGTTTCGCAGGATCGGCAGACGGACGTTTTCCTGGGAGACGTTTCTTAGCGGTATCGTGCTGTTTGGCCTGGGACTGGGCAAGAAAGTGCTGCTGGCGGATACCTTCGGACAGGCGGTGGACTATGGCTATGGGAATATCCCCTCTTTGAACGGGACGGACGCAGCGCTGGTGATCCTGTTTTACGCCCTGCAGTTGTATTTCGATTTTTCCGGCTACTGTGATATGGCCCGGGGGGTTGGGAAGATGCTTGGGTTTGAACTTCCAATCAATTTTGAATCTCCCTATCGGTCCGCCAATCTCGTGGAGTTCTGGAAACGCTGGCATATGACGCTGAACCGTTTCCTGACCAGGTACGTTTATATCCCTCTGGGGGGCAGCCGCAGAGGGGAAGGGCGGATGTATCTCAACCTGCTTCTGGTGTTTTTGATCAGCGGCCTGTGGCATGGCGCGGGTTGGAATTTCATCGTCTGGGGACTGCTGCACGGCGCCCTCTACGCGCTCACCAAGCTGTGGCAGCGCCGGAGGGGAGCCGGCATCGCGGCTGGGGAAAACAGTTTGTCCAGGACAGGGCGGGCGATGCGCGCCGCCGGTACGGCGGCCACGTTTTTATTCGTCTGCTGCGCCTGGGTCTTTTTCAGGGCAGAGCGGCTGGGCGAGGCGTTTTCCCTCTTTGAAAGGCTGGTATCGGGAGGGATCGGGCTGCCTTCCGCTTCGTTATGCAGCGTTTTTAACCTGAAAGAATTCTGGTATGTGATCAAGCTGCTGCATCTGGATCTTCTGCCCGGCAGTACCTCTTATCTGTGCGCTGTTTTCACGCTGGTTTCTCTGGGGATCGTGTTTTTGCTTCCAAACGCCGGACAACTGGCGCAGCGCTTTCGCCCCCGCGTCCTCAATATGGTGGCGCTGGCGTTGTTGTATGTCTGGTGCATCCTGTCCCTGTCCGGGGTGAGTACGTTCCTTTATTTTAATTTCTGATCGATGGGGGTTGGCCCGCAGGCCGCATGAAAAGGAGTTTTATGAATCGCTGTCAGAAGTGGTTTGCCGGATTTCTGGCTCTTATGCTGGGCGTTTTGGCCCTGGCTGGCGCCCTGGTGATCTGGGTGGATCCGTTTTTTCAATATCATAAGCCGCTGCCCTGGTTTCCATATCTGGTGGACAATCAGGTCAACCAGAACCCGGGACTGGCAAAGAACATGGAATATGACGCCGTGCTTTTGGGCTCTTCCATGACGACCAGTTTTAATACGGACTGGTTTGAAGAGGTACTGGGTTTCAAAACGCAGAAGCTGTCCTATAACGGTTCCTACCCCAAGGATCTGGCCAACATCATGGAGCTGGTCTTTGAGGCGAAGCAGGACAGGGTAAAGGCGGTCTTTATGGCGGTGGACGAGAGAACCTTTTCCGCAGACCCGGAGGAAACCAAATATCCGGTCACGCCCTATCTGTATGACCACAAGCTGTATAACGATGTGCAATATCTGTTCAATAAGGATGTGATCCTGGATTACATCCTGCGGCCCCTGGCGGATCCCAAGGACAAATCGGACTGGTCCCAGCTCTATCGGCCCATGTGGGAAGAGGAAAATTATTCCAAGGCCAGCGTGCTGATGTATTATGAACCTGCTCCTCAAAAACAGGAGCCTCTGCCCGAACAGTATTTCGTGGAGGCGGTGGAGAAAAATATGGACGTAAATATCTGCCCGTATATCGAGGCCCATCCGGAAACGGAATTTTATATTTTTTTCCCGCCCTACAGCATTCTGTATTGGAACGATGTGACCCGCGCCCGGGAACTGGACGCCGTGACGCGCAGGATGCTCTGTATGGCGCAGCGGCTGACGGAATATGAGAATGTACGCCTGTTCAGCTTTATGGAAGAGGAACAAATCGTCTGCAACCTGAACAATTATGCGGATTATATCCATTATCATAAAGATATCTGCCGTTATATTACGGACTGTTTTGCCTCCGGCACCTGTGAACTGGAGCGGGAGGATCTGGAAGACTATTTCGCCGCGTTGAAAAAAATGGCGGCGGAGTACGATTATGAAGCCATCTGGGACGACTGGTATGACGCCGGGCCGCGCTTTTACAAAGGGAAGGGGTGAGGAGCTATGATCCAAAAGGTGCTGGGCCTTTTCTTTGTATTCGTGTTGGCGCCCTGCGGTACCGGCCTTCTGTTTACGGCAGCCATGGGAGAGCGGGGGCGCAGTCCGGTCAGATTGTATCTGTCGGGGTTTTTGACGGAACTGGCCGTTTTTCAGCTCATTGCGGTTCCCATTATGGTCCGGGAACCCTTCGGTATGGACGCGCTGGTGATCGTAGTGACCCTGGCCCTGGCGCTGCTGATGGCGGCGGGCGGATTTACCGCCTTTGTCCGCATAAAAAAGAGGGGCACAAAAGCTGCCGCAGCGCTATCCGTTAAAACCTGCGCCGGGCGGATCAGGGGGCTGACCTGGGAATGCCGCCTTTTTTGGCTGATCGCCCTGGCCGTCATCGGTTTTCAGGTCGTCATGTCCTATCTTTACGCTTCCTTTGACGGCGACGATGCCTATTATGTGGTGCAGTCGGTCCTGGCGGATCAGACCGGCGTCCTCGACCGGATCCGTCCGTATACGGGGCTTTCCACGGATCTGGATCTTCGCCATGCCCTGGCGGCCCTGCCGCTGTGGATCGCCTATGTGTCGCGTATGACCGGCATTCATGCTGCGATCGTAGCGCATACGCTGCTGCCGCTTGTGCTGATCCCGCTGACTTACGCCGGTTATCTTGAGATCGGCGGGAAGCTGTTTGCGCCCGGGGACGTCAGACTGCCGGTCTTTCTGGCCCTGGCAGGGATCGCCCAGATCTTCGGCAACATTTCCATCTATACCAATGCGACGTTCTTTTTGATGCGCACCTGGCAGGGCAAGTCCATCCTGGCCAATCTGGTGCTTCTGGTGATCCTGTGGCTGCTTTTGGAGATCCTGGATGAAAAAAACAAAGGGACTGCCGACGGCTTCTGGGCGCTCCTTGTTGTGGTCAACATCGTATCCGCTATGATGACCAGCATGGGCACGTTTCTAGCGGCGATGTTTACCGGGATCGCCGGGATCGTGGCCGCCTGCCGACAACGCAGTATAAAACTGCTGTTTTGCTTCGGCCTGTGTTGTCTGCCGAACCTGGTCTATCTGGTGCTGCTTTTGCTGTTGGCGTAGGAGGCGCGGCCGGTGATGTTGGAAATTTTGAGGATTTTCAGAGAATATTGCGGAAGCGGATGGTATCCGGTACTGTTTTTGATCGCGCTGGTTTATTTGCTGGTCACGGAGAAAGACAGGAAGGTGCGCATCGTGCTGTTGGAGACTTCGGCTGTTATTGCCGTTCTGTTTTTCCTGCCGCCCTTTAAAATGCTGATGGATTTTCTGGATGAGGGGACTTATTACCGGGTGTTGTGGCTGCTGCCCATGACGGTGGTAACGGTATATGCGGGGGTGAAGCTGATCGGCAGGCATATCCGCCTCGGGTTTGCCGCGCTGGCGCTCCTTCTTATGCTGACGGGGCAGTATGTCTATGGGAACGTGAATATTTCCAGGGCGCAGAACCGTTACCATATCCCGAATGCGGTGATCGCCATCTGCAACGAGATGATGCCGGCAGAGGACGAGGAGCGGGTATGGGCCGTCTTTCCGGACGAACTGATCCACTATGTGCGCCAATACTCCTCTAAGATCCAGATGCCCTATGGGCGCGAGATGCTGGTGCCGGAGTGGGGATGGAACTGGGACACTCACCCCATTTACCGGATTATGCGGGAACAGCCGGTGGATCTGGACGCGCTGACGCCGCTGCTGACGGAATATAACTGCCATTATCTGGTTTTAAACCGGGCCGTGCCCACAACAGGCAGTCCCGAGGAAAACGGACTGGTAAAGATCGCCCAGATCGAAGCCTATGATGTTTACCGCAATGAGTCGGTGCCGATCTTCAAAAAGCAGGCTGACTAACGTTTGAAAATATCCGCGAAGCGGGCCGCCACCTTCTGGCGGCCTTTTTGGTTCAGATGAAAACCGTCCGTCAGGCAATCCGTATCCTCCATGCTGACCGCGCCGTAGTAGTTGTCGATGAAGGTAATGCCGTTGCTGCGGCAGGCCTCCAGATACCAGTTGATATAGTCCGCCAGGGTGCCGTTGCCCAGGTCGTCCAGATCGGCATCTATGAGAGCGCCGTTTTCATCCGTATAAGTCCCGTATGTGGGGCAGAGCAGATAGAGCCGGATATACGGATAGGTATCCTGCATCAGTTGGATGGAGGCGCTGAGAGCGCCGAAGCAGGTGTTCAGGTTTTTCAGGTTATTTTCGTCATAGACGATGCGGTCGTCTTTGTAGTCTTGCAGGTCGTAAAACAGCACCATGGCGTCCACTTTGTCCATGTCCGTTTCCTTTAAGGTCTGCAGAGCGGCCGACGCCGCTTCGGAACCCATCATGGGAACGATGACGTCCATCAGTTCGAAATTCTGATTGCACAGGGCGGCGACGATCCAGTAAAGGCTTACGCCGTCCAGAGGGTACTGGTTTTCAAATTCCGGGTTTTTCATGGAGATGGTGCTGCCGGGGAAGGCCGCGTTTAAAATGGTGGCGCCGGTGGCCTTTTCCATCAGGGCACAGAGACCGTCTTCGCCGCGCTCGTCGCTGAGAGGATCGTTGCCAAGAGCCAGTATGGTCGTCACGCCGTCGTCCGTCCGCCCTTTGAGTACCTCCGGATCCAGGGGCTGCACATAGTCCAGCAGTTCCGTATCGAATTCGGCGTTGTGTTCGTTGGGGTCATAGTCGGATTCCTTGCCGATGTTCCAGACCAGCAGGCGGATCACGGTCAGGATAAAAAGCAGGGCTGCCACAGCAAAGAAGATCGTGTGTTTGCTGACGGTCTTCTTCCTGCGCCTGCGGGAAGAGGCCTTATGGGCGCTCTTTTTCCTTTTCCCGGAGCGGGATTTTTTGGCGGAATGGGTTTGGCCCGTTTTCTTTGTCCGCCCGTTATATTCATCGGTCTCTTCCTGATTTGGATCGAACCATTCTTCCTCAGTCGGTTTCATACTGCTCCTATCCGGCCCCCTTGGGGAGGCTGCCTTTTTTCCTATCTTATCATTCCGCCGGGGCAGTGTCCAGAAAAACGCCGGGAATTAAGAAAATCTACAGAATTTTCCGGTTTCCAATTGTTGGCGCAGGTGGTATAATACCGTTAGGTATTCTGCCGCGCCGGTTCGCGGTCTGGTGAAAACGGGAAAGGATTCCGAAGCGGACCGGGCGCATGCAGCATAGTTTTGCAGGAGAGGCCTCCGCCATGAGAAATGTGAAAATGCGGGATATCTTCCGGCTGCAGGCCGTAGTCGTCCTCTATACGTTTGCCGCCGTCATCGGCAAGTTCGCCGCCCAACAGACGGGAACAGCCTTTTTCCTCCTTTATGGAGCAGAGATCGGCGTCCTGGGGCTGTACGCCATTTTCTGGCAGCAGATGATCAAGCGGTTTGAGCTGTCCGTGGCCTACGCCAACCGGGCGGCAGCGCTGCTGTGGTCTCTGATCTGGGCCGTATTCATTTTCGGCGAACGGGTAACGTTCCAAAAACTGTTTGGCGTCGCCCTCGTTATCGCCGGGACTTTTGTGATCAACGGCGGGAAGGAGGGCGCGTCCGATGCCTGATCTGCATTACCTCTTTCTGATCGCTTCCGTGCTGGTGGCCTCCTGTTCCCAGCTCCTTTTAAAAAAGGGCGCCATGGGCCGGTACGATTCCTTTTGGAAGGAGTACCTAAACGGCTGGGTGATCTGCGGTTACCTGCTGCTGTTTGGCTCCGTGTTCCTGACGATACAGGGGCTTAAGGGGCTGGATTATCTGAACGCGCCGGTCGTGGAATCTTTGGGATATGTGCTGGTGCCCCTGCTTTGCGCCGCCGTATTCGGCGAAAAGCTGACGCGGCGCAAATTATTGGGAATAGGCTGCATAGTGGCCGGAATGATAGTTTTCTATATTTGATGCAGGGATCTGCAACCATTTGGCGTGTTCATACGTCTTTTTGGAGGAGGCGGAAAGCAGAAGGAGTTCTTTGGGGTTCGCGCAGTGTTCCCGCAGCGTTTTGCGCTCCTCTTTATCCAGATTGACATATTTCATATAAGAGATCTTCAGTTCCGTCAGATGACCCTTGCAGCGGGGACAGTAGTTTTTATGCCCGTTTAGGATATGGATGCGTTGACAGTATTTGCAATAGTGTATGTACATCATGGGAATGCGCTCCTTTCTTACACAACCCCGGAGGTTTTCCGGCGTCAGGATTTTTTGTTTGCCGGTGCCGACTTGTGTTCGTTGTGAGATAATTGTGTCATGAAACCATGAATCCTGCAAGAAAAAGCGTTCGACAAAATCCGCGCCTGTTTGATAGGGCAGACAGAGAAGTTTGGAGGAAAAGCGTTGAAAAAAGAGCAGGGAAAATCCCCAAAAGCGGTGAAAAAAAAGGAAATCTCCGCCAAAAACGCGCAAAAGGGCGTTTCGGGAAAGCAAAAAAAGGACCGGCTTGTGGTGGAGGATTTTGACCGCAGGGACGACAAGGCCCCGCAAAAGGGGTCGAAATCCGCGTCCGAAGAATATGGCGGGCAGATGCCTTCCAAACCCGTAACCGTCGGATCGGAAACGCTGGAAATGCTGGATCTGGAAGAATGGCTGCCCAAAGACGCTCCACAGCAGCCCGACCGCTCTGCGAAGAAGATCTCTTCGGAAAAAAAGGCGGCGCGCGAAAAGGATAGGCAGAAGAAGGGGAAAAAGGCGGATCAGGAGGAAAGCTTCCTGGATTTCGTGCCCCGGAAGATGACGAAAACGGCTGTAGCTCCCGCCAAAAAAGCGAAGGCGGAGGCGGCCGCGCTCGAAAAGAAGCCCAAGGGGCGGCCTGTCGTTTCTGAAAAGAAGCCCAAGGCAGAACCCGTCGTTTCTGAAAAGAAACCCAAGGCGCAGCCCGCTGTTCCCGAAAAGAAACCCAAGGCGCAGCCTGCTGCCCCCGAAAAGAAGCCCAAGGCGCAGCCCGCCGTCCCCGAAAAGAAGCCCAAGGCAGAGCCTGCCGTCACAGGCAAAAAGCCGAAAGCAGAGGCGGAAAAAGCGGCGCCCGCCCGAAAGGGCGGATCCGGCGGCAAAACGAAGCAGCATTCCTCATGGCTGAAGGAATTTAACGCCATGGACGCGGTGATCGCTGTGACCGGCGTGGTCGTGCTGCTGGTCGCCGTACTCACCGTGGGCATCTATTCCAGCGCCAGGACTGTGGAAGGCCAGGTGGCCGCCATGGCGGAAGTCGGGGAAAAAATGGAGGCGATCGGCATTGCCGGCGACAGCGTTTTTACCGCGGTGGCGGACGCCAGGACCGCGGCGTTGGAAGCGGCCCAGATAGAGGTGCCTGCGCAGGAGGAAAGCCGTCAGGAGGAGTATCAGGAGAAAGAGCTGACGGTAGCGGTGGATGTGGGGTTAAAACTGACTTCCGTACAGAAGGACTTAAAGATCAAGCTCACCAATAAATCTTCCGGCAAGCTCATCGGCAACCACGCTTTTTCCGTGGAGATCAAAGGGCCGGAAAGCATGAACAAGACCGATGAGGATAAAGACGGCATTATTTACATAAGCAGCATTACGCCGGGCGAATACACCGTGACAGTCACGGCTCCGGATCAGATCGACGGCAGCCGCGCCGCAGGCGTGTCCAGCGTGGTGACGGTAAAGGATAAGATCGAATATAAAAAGATCGACGTGGCGGACGAGGTGAAGTCCGAGGCAGAGGTCAATACCGCCAAGGAGGACACGGAGGTCAAGGCCCAGGTGGAATCCGTCAATACGGATACCGTGGAATGGACGACGTCGACGACGACCCCCGTGGAAGGGGCGGGAGACGACGTTTCTTATGAAGAAGTGCCGAAGTCGGAAATCCCGGAGCCCGGGACGGTGGCGTTTCTGAGAGGCATTGTGGAGCCGGATGTCCCGACCGCTTCTCAGGCGGCAGTTTTTTCGGCTTTCCCGGCGGGCGTCTATTTTTCGCAGACGACAGTGTCGGGGGAGACGCAGCAGGAAACCCAGTCCCTATCCGAATCCCCGGCGGAAACGCAGCAGTCTTCCGAGGCGCCGTCGGAGTCCCAGACGGAATCCCCGCAGTCCTCGGAATCCCAGACGGAGCCGTCGCAGCCTTCCGAGTCCCAGACAGAATCTTCACAGACTTCTGAGTCTCAGGCGGAGACGCAGCGGGAGGAAACGCAGCAGGAGAGCCAGACGACAGAGCCTGTAGAGACAAAAACGGAGGAAACGCAGACGGCGGAGGATTCGGACGTTAGGATCTCTCTGGAAGCGCCGGGAAGTATCCGGGTCGGGGAAGAAAAACAGCTCAAAGCCGTGCCGGAGGGAAATTATGATGAGGGCTCGCTGGAGTGGAGCGTATCCTACGACGGCCTGCTCGCGTCCATCGATGCAAAGAGCGGCATCGTCAAGGGACTGGCCGTCGGCCAGGTGGTCGTGACGGTCAAGGTGAAGAGTAAAGACGGACAAAAGACTGCCTCGGCCACCGGGGAACTGAACGTGACCGCCGGGGAGGAAGGGTTTAGGCTGGATCCTGTCAATGCCACCGTCAGGGTCGGCGCCCAGCAGACGATCAGCGTGGCGGTCAATACGCAGGCGGATAAAGCCGTGGACTGGTCCGTTTCAGACGGGGAGATCCTTCGGATCGTAGAATCCGGGGACGATCGTTGCGTCGTGGAAGCGGTGAAGGCCGGCAGCGCCACCGTGACGGCTGTCAGCAGGGCAGATCAGGACAAAAAGGCGTATTGTGAGATCAAAGCAGCGGAAACGGACGGTTCCGCTCCGTTAAAGGATAAGGACGGCAATCAGCTTTATTACCGGGAGAACGGGGAATACAAGCCGGCGACGGCGGCAGATTATTATAAATATGCCCAGTTTTTCCGTCGGAAGAGCAATGGCCAGTATCGCTATACCGGATGGCAGAATATCGACGGGAAGCGGTATTACTTCGATAAGAACGGCGTCCCGGTGACCGGCGAGCAGGTCATCCAGGGGATGAAATATGTGTTCAACGCCGATGGCAGCCTGCAGGTCAACGGCATTATGGGAATCGACGTTTCCAAGCATAACGGGAATATCGACTGGAATGCGGTCAAAAACGCCGGGGTAAATTTCGTGATCATCCGCTGCGGGTATCGGGGTTCCGCTACCGGCGTACTGGTAGAGGACCAGAGGTTTAAGAGCAATATCCAGGGGGCGGCGGCGGCCGGCCTCAAGGTAGGGATCTATTTTTTCAGCCAGGCGGTGAATGAGATCGAAGCGGTAGAAGAGGCGTCCATGACCATTGACCTGATCCGCAGGTACAGCATTACCTATCCGGTCTATATGGATGTGGAAGAGGCCAACGGGCGGGCGGACAAGCTGGACGCGGCCGCAAGGACCAGGGTGATCCGGGCCTTTTGCGAAACGGTCCGCGCAAGCGGCTATACGGCGGGGGTTTATGCCAGCAAATCCTGGCTCGCTGAGGAGATGAACGCCGGGGAGCTTTCCAATTACAAGATCTGGCTGGCCCAGTATGCGGCGACGCCCTCCTACGGCGGACGTTACGAGATGTGGCAGTATTCCCGGAGAGGGCAGATATCGGGCATCCCGGAGAAGGTCGATCTCAATATCAGTTATATGAGTTATTGATCGATGCCGGCGCAGATTCCTGCGCCGGTAAATCATGTTCCCCCAATCTTTCACACTTTTTCCTGTTTGTGGTTGGAAAAGGGAAAAAAATGTGATACACTAATACATAATATCATGCAGGAGGAAGCGGACTCAATGAGGACTTATCTCGTGACGGGAGGGGCCGGATTTATCGGTTCCAATTATATTCATTATATGTTCCGCAAATACGGAGGGGCCATCCGCATCATCAACGTGGATGTCCTGACCTATGCGGGCAACCTGGAAAATCTGAAGGATATCGAGGATCTGCCGAACTATACGTTTATCCGGGCGGATATCTGCGACAAAGAAGCGATCGCAAAGATCTTTGCGGAGAACGAGATCGACCGGGTGGTGCATTTTGCGGCGGAGAGCCATGTGGACAGGAGCATCCGCACGCCGGAAGTTTTTGTGCAGACCAACGTATTGGGGACGGCGGTGATGCTCAATTGCGCGAAAGCGGCCTGGGAGCTGCCCGACGGGACTTTTCAGCCGGACAAGAAGTTTTTACATGTTTCCACCGACGAGGTTTACGGTTCCCTGGAGGAAGACGGCGGCTATTTTTATGAGACGACGCCTTACGCCCCCCACAGCCCCTATTCCGCAAGCAAGGCCGGATCGGACATGCTGGTGAAGGCCTATATGGATACTTATCATTTCCCGGCCAATATCACCAACTGTTCCAACAATTACGGCCCTTATCAGTTCCCGGAGAAGCTGATCCCGCTGATCATCAACAATGCGCTGCACGGCAGGAAGCTGCCTGTATACGGGGACGGCAAAAACGTCCGGGACTGGCTGTATGTAGAGGATCACGCCAAGGCCATCGATATGGTGCAGGAGCAGGGGAAGCTGTTTGAAACCTATAATGTGGGCGGCCACAATGAGAAGCAGAACATCGAGATCATCCATATCATCCTGGATACGCTCCGGGAGATGCTGCCGGATTCCGACCCCAGGAAGGCCCTGGTGAGCGAAGAACTGATCAGCTATGTGGAGGACCGCAAGGGCCACGACCGCCGGTACGCGATCGCGCCGGATAAGATCAAGGCCGAGATCGGCTGGTATCCGGAGACGATGTTCAAAGAGGGGATCAAAAAGACCATCGCCTGGTACTTCGAGCATGAGGACTGGATGGCGAACGTGACCAGCGGCGATTATCAGAAATATTACAGCGAGATGTATAAGACCGAAGAATAGGCAGGATTTTTCTATGAAAGGTATCATACTGGCGGGCGGGTCCGGTACCCGGCTCTATCCGCTGACCAAAGCAGTTTCCAAACAGATCATGCCCGTTTATGACAAGCCCATGATCTATTATCCTCTTTCCACGCTGATGCTGGCGGGGATCCGGGAGATCCTGATTATTTCCACGCCCCGGGATCTGCCGGTGTTTGAAGAGCTGTTCGGCGACGGGGAACAACTGGGGCTGTCCATGTCCTATGCGGTACAGGAGGTGCCCAGGGGATTGGCCGACGCGTTTCTCATCGGGGCGGATTTCATCGGTTCCGACAGCGTGGCGCTGGTGCTGGGGGACAATATCTTTTATGGCCAGAGCTTTTCCAGGGTGCTGCGGCAGGCCGCAAATCGGGAAAAGGGCGCGACGATCTTCGGCTATTTTGTCCGGGATCCCAGGGAATACGGCGTGGTAGAGTTCGATGAAAACGGCAGGGCGCTGTCCATCGAGGAAAAACCGGAGCATCCGAAGAGCAACTATGCGGTTCCGGGGCTGTATTTTTATGACAACGACGTGGTGGAGATCGCCCGGAATGTAAAGCCCTCTGCCCGGGGCGAGATCGAGATCACTTCGATCAACAACGAATATCTGCGGCGCGGCACGCTGATGGTGGAGACTTTGGGCCGCGGTTTTGCCTGGCTGGATACCGGCAATCACGACGCGCTGCTGGACGCCTCCGATTTTGTGGCGGCGGTGCAAAAGCGGCAGGGCATGTATATCTCCTGCATCGAGGAGATCGCCTTCCGCCGCGGATTTATCGACCGGGAGCAGCTTTTGAAGCTGGCGGAGCCGCTGATGAAGACGAATTACGGAAAATATCTGGTGGATGTGGCCAATGGCCTTTGATGTGATCCTGCGAAGGAAGAATGAGAGGGAAAATGGGTAGACTGACCGTAGAAACATGTCATATCGAAGGGTTGAAGGTGATCACGCCCCAGGTGCATGGCGACCATAGGGGCTATTTTATGGAAACCTATCAGTACCAGGATTTTGCCGCAGTGGGGATCGACCAGGTATTTGTGCAGGACAACCAGTCCTCGTCCAAAAAGGGCGTACTGCGGGGGCTGCACTTCCAGATCCAGTATCCCCAGGATAAGCTGGTTCGGGTGCTTCGGGGAGAAGTGTTCGATGTAGCGGTGGATATGCGGAAAGGTTCCCCTACCTTCGGACAGTGGTTTGGCGTGGTGCTTTCCGAGGAGAATAAGAAGCAGTTTTTTGTTCCCAAAAATTTTGCCCACGGATTTCTGGTACTCTCCGACTATGCGGAATTTGCGTATAAATGTTCGGATTATTACCATCCCAACGATGAGGGGGGACTTGCCTGGAACGATCCTGAGATCGGCGTGAAATGGCCGATCCCGGAAGGAATGGAGCCGATCCTTTCCGAAAAGGATCAGAACCGTCCCTGGGGAGCGCTCAGGGAATATATGGGAAAATAAATATGAAGAAGATCTCCAAGAAAACAGGAATCACCATCTTTACCACTCTGATGGTGATTCTTGCCGCAATTATCCTGATTTATCACAACCCGCTGGCGGACCCGGCGGACGAGCTGCTCAAAAAGTCCATCGCCTGCGCTCTGATCGCGGCGGCTATCGCAGCCTTTATCCTTTTGTATGACAAGATCACCGTGCTGCCGGTGGAGCTTTACCAGAACAGGCGGCTGATCTGGAAGCTGGCCAAAAGCGATTTTAAAAAGCGCTATGCGGGCTCCTATATGGGGGCGTTTTGGGCGCTGGTGCAGCCCGTGGTGACGGTGGCGCTCTATTATGTGGTATTTGAGATCCTTTTGCCCAACCGCCAGCAGATCGTGTCCGGCGGCGTGATGGACGTTCCTTTTGTGCCGTTTCTGGTGGCGGGGTTGGTGCCCTGGTTCTATTTTTCGGAGGCCCTCACCAGCGCTATGACGGCGCTGCTGGAATACAATTATCTGGTCAAAAAGGTGGTCTTTAAGATCAGCGTGCTTCCGATCATCAAGATCATCTCCGCCACCTTTATCCATGCGTTTTTTGTGCTGGTGGCGCTGCTCATCGCCTGTCTCTACGGCTATTATCCCAGTCTTTATACGCTGCAGGTCGTCTATTACAGCGCCTGTATGTTCATTTTTGTGCTGGCCCTCAGTTATACGACCTGTTCCGTGGTGATCTTTTTTCGGGATCTGCAGTCCATCGTCAATATTCTTCTGCAGGTGGGCATGTGGGCTACGCCGATCCTGTGGCCCATCGCGCAGTTTTCGGACAAAGTGCAGATGTTTTTAAAAATCAACCCGCTGGTCTATATCGTGGAAGGGTACCGCAGCGCGATCTATGGCAGACAGTGGTTCTGGGAGGATTTTTATTCCACCGTCTATTTCTGGGTCATTACGGTGGTGCTGTTCATCCTCGGCGCGCTGATCTTCAAACGGCTGAAGATCCATTTCGCGGACATCATGTGACGGCAGAAACAACGGTCAGGTAAAGGATTGGAAGATGGAAAACAGGGAACTGGCCATCCATGTGGAGGGCTTAAGCAAAGTATATAAGCTTTATAACCGCAACCGGGACCGGCTGATGGAATCTCTGGGGCTTTCCCGGAAGCCGCGCTCTACCCCCCATTACGCCCTGCGGGAAGTGGATCTGGATATTTATAAAGGGGAGACGGTGGGGATCATCGGCACCAACGGCTCCGGCAAGTCCACGATCCTCAAGATCATCACCGGCGTGCTGCATCAGACGGCGGGCACGGTAGAGGTAAACGGCCGGATCTCCGCCCTTCTGGAGCTGGGGGCGGGGTTCAATATGGAGTACAACGGCATTGAAAATATTTATTTAAACGGCACCATGATCGGGTTTTCCGAAAAGGAAATCGACGAAAAGCTGCAGGATATCCTGGACTTTGCGGACATCGGCGATTATGTGTACCAGCCGGTTAAAACCTATTCCAGCGGCATGTTCGTGCGGCTGGCCTTTGCGGTGGCCATCAATATCGATCCAGAGATCCTGATCGTGGACGAGGCCCTGTCGGTGGGGGACGTTTTTTTCCAGGCGAAATGCTATCGGAAATTCGAGGAATTTAAAAAGAAAGGCAAGACGATCCTTTTTGTCAGCCACGATCTGAGCGCCATCAGCAAATACTGCGACAGGGCGGTTTTGCTAAACCAGGGGGTTAAGCTCGGGGAAGGAAGCCCCCGGGATATGATCGACGCCTATAAGCAGGTGCTGGTGGGCCAGTATGAGCTGCCGCAGCCGGCAGAAGGCGTGCCGGATCTGACGGCGGACGAACAGGTGCGCGCTGCGCTGGAAAAGAAAAGGGCGGCGCAGGCAGGCGTCAATCCGGAGAAGCTGGAATACGGTACGCAGCAGGCGCAGATCGTCGATTATTTTATCACGGATAAGCAGGGGGCCCCTACGACGGCGATCTTAAAGGGAGACGAGTTTACCATGCATATGACGGTGCAGGTCAACGAGGACCTTCCGGCCCCTATTTTTGCCTTTTCGATCAAAAACATCAAGGGCGTGGAGATCACCGGCACCAACACGATGTTTGAAAAGACGTTTCTGGACAGCGTAAAGGCAGGGGAGAAAAAGGAGATCACCTTTACCCAGAAAATGCGGCTGCAGGGGGGCGACTATCTGATCTCCCTGGGCGTGACGGGCTATGAGAAGGACGCCTTTGTCGTATACCACAGGCTGTACGATGTGCTGGATATTACCGTAGTCTCGGATAAGGATACGGTGGGTTATTTCGATATGGAATCCGATGTGAAAGTGAAGGACGTTTGAGGATGGACGATAGCAGGACGGAGAAGATCGGCGGCGTGACGCTGGACTATAGCCGGTATCCGGGGGAGGATCTTTACTGCGACGGCGCGGTGGAGGACGAGCTTTTGCGCATCGCCAGGGAAGTGCCGGCGGAACAGTATCCGGCCCTGATTCGGGAAAAGAAGAGCTGGGAGGTGCTTTACCACCTTTCGGATCTGCGGGAGAATGTCGTGGCGTGGTTGCCCATAGACAAAACGATGAAGGTGCTGGAGGTGGGCTCCGGCTGCGGCGCCATCACCGGCTGCCTGGCGCGGATGGCGGGCAGCGTCACCTGCGTGGATCTGTCCCGAAAGCGGAGCCTGATCAACGCCTACCGCCATCGGGACTGCGATAATGTGACGATCCATGTGGGCAATTTTACGGATATCGAACCGGATCTGCCTGCGGATTACGATTATGTCTGTCTGATCGGGGCTTTTGAATACGGGCAGAGCTATATCCCGACGCCCACGCCCTTCGAGGATTTTTACCGCATTGTCAAAAAGCACGCAAAGCCCGGCGGGCGGGTGGTCATCGCCATCGAAAATAAGATGGGCTTAAAATACTGGGCCGGCTGCCGGGAAGACCATCTGGGCACTTTTTTTTCCGGCCTGGAGGACTATCCCGGGGGAGGCGCGGTCCGCACCTTTACCAAGGACGGGCTGGAGCGCATCCTGCAGACCTGCGGGGAAACGAAGTACCATTTTTATTATCCCTATCCGGATTATAAATTCATGACGACGGTTTATTCCGACCGGCGTCTGCCGAAGGTGGGAGAGCTTTCCAACAATCTGCGCAATTTCGACCGGGACCGGATCCTGCTCTTCGATGAAAAAAAGGTGTTCGACATGCTGATCCGGGAAGGGCTTTTCCCGCTTTACAGCAATTCTTATCTGATCGTCACGGGAGAGGAGCTTTCCGTGGCCTACAGCCGTTTTTCCAACGATAGGGCGAAGCATCTGTGCATCCAGACCCAGATCGGCCAGGACAGCCAGGGCCGCAGATATGTACGAAAACTGCCTGCTCAGCCCCAGGCCGTGGCCCATGTGCAGAAAATGGCCCAAAGCTTTAAGGACCTGACGGCATGGTTTTCGGGGAGCGGCCTTTTGGTCAACCGCCTTGAGGAAAAGCGCACGGCGGATGGCGTGCCCTTTGTAGAACTGGAATTTCTGGAAGGTACCCGGACGCTGGAGGAGCTGCTGGACGACTGCCTGCAGAGAAATGACGAAGAAGGCTTTGCACGGCTTTTTTCGCGGTACCGCGAAGTGCTTTCCTGGGATGGCAGACGAGGCGGCGGCAGACCGATCCGGGATTTTGATCTGACCTTTCCCAATATCTGTGTCAGGGAAGGGGTATGGACCGTCATCGATTATGAGTGGGTCTGCGAAGAAATGGATCCGGAGGAGATCGTCAGGCGGGCGCTGTATTGTTATATATTGGAGAATGGCAGGCGAAAGGATCATCCTGCCGTACAAAAGGCGATGCGGGAAATGGGGATGGGGGAAGAAGTCTGTTTGCAGCTTTCCCGTCAGGAATTGGAATTTCAGCAGGAAATTATGCAGGAATCCGACGGAACGGTGCGCACCGCGGTAACGGATATACGCCATCTGATCGGGAACCTAGCGCTGCCTTTTACAGAGGCTTTCGGAGGGTTTCTGAACAGGCGGATCGAGATCTTTGAAGATTATGGAGACGGTTACAGGCCGGAGAACTCCTATCATATCCAAAACGCCTATGTGACGGACAGCCTGATCCGGGCACAGATCCTCTGCAAAAAGGGGGTCAGAGGGATCCGGCTGGATCCTGCGGAGGAACCCTGTCTGGTCCAGGTGCGCCGGATCGCCCTGGGGGGCTATGAACTGACGGCGGCGCAGCTTAAACAGGCCGTGGTGACAAACGGGGAGACGCTGGAGACCGAAGAGGAGCCAAAAGAGGGCATGGCCTGCGTGTTTTTCGATACGGCGGATCCCAACATCAACGTGCGGCTGGATGGGCTGTGGGGGGAGGGCCAGACGGCGGAGGGTATTCTCGCGCTGGAGGCGTATATCCTGCACCTGACGCCTGATATGCAGACAGGTTTACGGGCGAAGACCACGAGGAGGAAACGTTTTTGGTTTCAAAAGTAAAAGACATCGTACAACAGAGCCTGATCAGAAAACAGCATGCCTGGTATGAAGAACAGGTGAGCAGGCAGAGCCTTTCCTATCACGACTGGATACGGGAAAAGGAAACGGCGGAACGGGAAAGCCTGTCCTTAAAGGGCAAGGGGAAAAAGGCTGAGGTCATCCCTTACGACGCCTGCCGCAGCGGGTTTTCCCCCAGTCGCTTTACGGACGCGGATTTTCTGATCTTTCACGCGTCGGACGGGACGCCGGATCTGAGGGAGATCGCGCTGGTACAGGATTATTTTGAACGGCATCCGGAAACGGCCCTTCTCTATGCGGACGAAGATGAGATCAAGGACGGGCTGCGCCAAAATCCCTGGTTGAAGCCCGACTGGTCGCCGGATACGCTGATATCCTATTTTTATTTCGGCGGATTTTTCGCGGTGCGGAAGGAAATGGCCTGCCGGATCCCCTGGCTGGGGGAGGAGGACGCCAGGCGCAACCTCTACGATTTCGTGCTTCGGGCGGTGGAGATCACGGGCGGCGCAGCCCATATCGACAGCGTGCTGTTTCACCGCAAAAAGATCGAACCCTGGGGGTTTGAGGATCGATACGACGATCTGAAGCGGGAAGCCTATAAACGGCGGGGATGGCCCACAAAGCCTTCGGGCAGGGTTTCTATCATCATTCCCAGCAAGGACAATCCCCGGGTGCTTTCCAACTGTATCCATTCCGTGCTGGAAGCCAGCACCTACCGGGATTTTGAGATCATCGTCGTGGACAACGGCAGCAGTGAAAAAAACCGGGAGCGCATCCTTTTAATGCAGAGTATGCTGGAGCCCTCCTGCCGCTTTGTCTATCATTATGAACCGATGGAGTTCAATTTTTCGCGGATGTGCAACATCGGCGTGTCGATGGCCTCCGGGGAGTATATCCTACTTTTAAACGACGATATCGAGATCACCCAGGAGGACTGGCTGGAAAAAATGATGGAGAAGGCCGTGCTGCCCCATGTGGGGGCGGTGGGGACAAAGCTGATCTATCCGGGGACGGAGATCATCCAGCACGCCGGGATCACCAACATCCATCTGGGGCCGGCCCACAAGCTGCAGTTCCGCTCCGACGCCAACGAATATTATTTCAAAAAGAACCGCCTGCCCTTTGATGTGCTGGGCGTGACGGGGGCCTGCCTGCTGGTGAAAAAAAGCGTGTATGAACAGGCGGGAGGGTTTCAGGAGAAACTCAGAGTGGCCTTTAACGACGTGGAGTTTTGTTATCACCTGCACGATCTGGGCTATGTCAACGTAGTGCGCAACGACGTGGCGCTGGTCCATCATGAATCTTTGAGCCGCGGGGCTGACGACAGCGCGGAAAAGCTCCGCCGGCTGCACCAGGAACTGAATATGCTCTATGAGCTGCATCCTTCCCTTTATGGCCGGGATCCCTATTATCACCGCTATCTGATCTCGGACGTGCTGGATGCGGAATTCTTTACGGCCTGCCGCTATGATTTTGACCGGCGGGTGGAGGCGGCAGTCCCCCAGCGGATGCAGGACGGCCTGGATCCGGTCTGGCATAACGAGGTGCTGCGCATCGGCGTAGAGTTCGCCGGCGATCTGGATAAATGGTACACCGGTAAAAGCGGCGGCGGAAGCTGGCTGATCCAGGGATGGACCTGGGCCCTGAGGGTCGACAACAGCCATTACAGGTTCCAGCTTTTGTTAAAGCCCGTGGACAAGGGCTATATGAGCGACGGCGCCAGCACCCGGGCGCTGCCCGAGGACCGAAAGATCGTCTACAGGATTCCCTGTACCAGGCAGTACCGGCCGGATATCGACGAGAATTTAAACGGGATCATCCACACGAAGCTGCCCGGCTTTTGCGTCACGATCCCGCGGGAAAGTCTGCCGACGGGGGAATATCTGATCGGCGTATTGTGGGAGGATACCTGCTCGCGCCAGAAGCTGTACCGGTTTTCTCCGGAAACGCTGACGGTGGGATAAAACGGGAGAGGTTTTTGGCATGGAAGAACGAAAAGAGGCGCAGGGCGGCCGGGAGCCCATGGATTATCGGGACGAATATGAAAAAGAACATTATAAGGCGGTTTATCTGGCCGGACGGGTGGCCGAGCTGGAAGAGCAGGTGGACGATCTGACGTTTAAACTGAACCGGATCAAAAACAATCCCCTTTGGAAGGCGTCGGCGCCTGCGCGCAGTTGTATGCATTTTCTGATCCGGCAGAAGGATCGTTTGAAAAACTGCGGCAGCCTCAGGGGCGTGATCGACAAGCTAAAGTACAAGTCCCGGGAAAAAAAGGCCATGGTGCATTACGGAACGGCCAGCTTTCCCTCCGAAGAGGAGCGCAGGGCCCAGGAAGAGACGGCCTTTCCCAGAATGGTGAAGATCAGCATTTTGGTTCCTCTGTGGAATACGCCAGAGGATTTTTTGCGGGAAATGCTGGATTCGGTGAAGAGGCAGACCTATGCCAACTGGGAACTCTGTCTCGCGGACGGGTCTGACGAAAAGCACAATTATGTGGGGCAGATCTGCCGGGAGGAGGCGGACAGGGACCGGCGCATCGTTTACCGGAAGCTGGAACAAAACGAAGGGATCGCCGGCAACACGAATGAATGCTGCAAGATGGCTACAGGAGAGTATATCGGCCTCTTCGACCACGACGATATCCTGCATCCGTCGGCGCTCTACGAATATGTAAAGGCGATCAACGAAAAAGGCGCGGATTACCTGTACTGCGACGAGGCTACCTTTAAAAACGGCGATATCGATCAGATGATCACCATGCATTTTAAGCCCGATTATGCGCCGGATACCCTGCGGGCCAACAATTATATCTGCCATTTCAGCGTGTTTTCCAGGCAGCTTTTGGATGGGACGGAGCTGTTCCGCCCCCAGTTTGACGGCAGCCAGGATCACGACATGATCCTGCGGCTGACGGACCGGGCGAAGCGCATCGTGCATGTGCCGAAGCTTTTGTATTACTGGCGCAGCCACGCGGGCAGCACGGCCGCCGATATCAACGCCAAGCCCTATGCCGTCGAGTCCGCCAGGGGGGCGGTGGCGGATCACCTGCGCAAGCACGGTTTTTCCCATTTTACGATCACCAGTACCCGTGCCTTTGACACGATCTTTAAGATCACCTATGAGATCCTCGGGCAGCCAAAGATCTCCATCGTGATCCCCAATAAGGATCATGTGGAGGATCTGCGCAGATGCATTACCTCCATCGTGGAAAAATCGACCTGGGACAATTATGAGATTCTGGTGGTGGAAAACAACAGCTCTTCCAGGGAGATCTTTTCTTACTATGAGGAGATTTCAAACAATCCGCGGATTCGCGTCCTGACCTGTGAGGGGGAGTTTAACTATTCCCGGGTGAACAATTTCGGCGTCTCACAGGCCGAAGGCGAGTATGTGCTGCTTTTAAACAACGATACCCAGGTGATCACGGTGAACTGGATGGAGGAGCTTCTGATGTACGCCCAGCGGCCCGACGTGGGGGCGGTGGGAGGCAAGCTCTACTATGAAGACAAGACCATCCAGCACGCCGGCGTGGTCATCGGCCTGGGCGCGCACCGGACGGCGGGCCATGTACACTACCGGCAGAAACGGGAGAATCTGGGCTATATGGGAAGGCTCTGTTATGCCCAGAATCTGACCGCGGTGACGGGCGCCTGCCTGATGGTCAGAAAGAGCGTCTATGAAGAGGTGGGAGGGCTGGACGAAACCTTTGCCGTCTCCCTAAACGATGTGGATTTCTGTCTTAAGCTGCGGGCCGCCGGTTATCTGAACGTGTTTACGCCTTTTGCGGAACTGTATCATTTTGAATCCGTTTCCAGAGGGCTGGACGACGAAGGGGAGAGGGCGGCGCGATATGACCAGGAAGCGGCGCGTTTCAGGGAAAAATGGAAAGCGGAGCTGGAAGCCGGGGATCCCTATTTCAATCCGAATTTTTCCCTGGATAAATCGGACTTTTCTTTACGGGTCTGAGTTTTTGGTGTATACTATAAACGAGCAGGACCGCTGCGTCTGGCAGAACGTTCAAAAGGCCGGATCGGCGGCAGAATAACAGCAAAGGGAGGTAATGTGTCATGGGGTACATGGATGAGTACAGGTTTTGGCTGGAGGATCCCTACTTTGACGAAGCGACGAAGGAGGAGCTGCGCAAGATCGCGGACGATCCGGCGCAGATCGAGGACCGGTTTTATAAGGAGCTGGAGTTTGGCACCGGCGGCCTGAGAGGCGTTATCGGCGCCGGTACGAACCGGATGAACATTTATACGGTGCGCAAGGCCACCCAGGGCCTTGCCAATTACATTCTCAAGCAGGGCGGACAGGAAAAGGGCGTGGCTATCGCTTATGATTCCCGTTATTTTTCCCCGGAGTTTGCGGATGAGGCGGCCCGCTGCATGGCGGCAAACGGCATCAAGGCCTATGTGTTCGACGAACTGCGCCCTACGCCGGAGCTTTCCTTTGCGCTGCGCACCCTGGGCTGCATTTCCGGTATTGTGGTGACTGCCAGCCACAACCCGCCGGAATACAACGGCTATAAGGTGTACTGGGAGGACGGCGCGCAGGTCACGGCCCCGAAGGACAAAGAGATCATCACGGAAGTCAAGAACGTGACGGATTACCATACCGTAAAGACCATGAGCAAGGCGGACGCCATGAAGGCAGGGTTGTATCAGATGATCGGCGAGGAGATCGACGTGGCCTATATGGCGGAGCTGAAAAAGCAGATCCTCCATCCCGAGATCATCAAAGAAATGGCGGAGGAATTAAAGATCGTCTATACGCCGTTTAACGGCACGGGCAACAAGCCGGTCAGAAGGATCCTGGCGGAGCTGGGCTTTAAGCATGTGTATGTGGTGCCTGAACAGGAACGCCCCGATCCGGCCTTTACGACGCTGGATTATCCCAACCCCGAGGATCCCAAGGCCTTTAAGCTGGCGCTTCAGCTTGCGAAGAAGGTGGACGCGGATATCGTGCTGGCCACGGATCCCGACGCCGACCGTCTGGGCATTTATGCGAAGGATACGAAGAGCGGCGAATACGTTTCCTTTACGGGCAATATGTCCGGTATGCTGATCGCGGAATATATCCTGAGGGAGAGGACGGCCACCGGCACGATGCCGGAGGATCCGGCCATGGTATCCACCATCGTGACCACCAATATGGCGGCGGCCATTGCGGCGGATTACAACGTGCGCTTCATCGAAGTGCTGACGGGCTTTAAGTACATCGGGGAGCAGATCAAATGGATGGAAGCCGCGGGCAAGGGACATTATGTGTTTGGCCTGGAGGAATCCTACGGCTGCCTGGCGGGCACCCACGCCCGGGACAAGGACGCCATCGTGGCGGTGATGTGCCTGTGCGAGATGGCGGCCTGGTGCAAGAAGCACGGCAAAACCTGCTGGGATCAGATGCTTGCCCTGTATGAGAAATACGGCTACTATAAGGAGACTCAGTATACCATTACCTTAAAGGGGATCGACGGGGCGGCGCAGATCGCCCAGATCATGGATAAGCTGCGCAGCAATCCGCCCAAATGCTTCGGCCAGTGGAAAGTGCTGAAGGTGCGCGATTACGAGCAGGATGTGATCACGGATCTGGCCACCGGAGAAACGACCTCCACCGGATTGCCCCGGTCCAACGTGCTGTACTTTGAACTGCCTGACGACAACTGGTGCTGCGCCCGTCCTTCCGGCACGGAGCCCAAGATCAAGTTCTACATGGGCGTCAAGGGACAAAGCCTGGAGGATGCCCAGGAAAAGGTGGCGGCGCTGACAGAGGCGGTAAAAGCCGCTTTATAATCCGTGACAGCAGGAGATCCGCGCGGCGGCTTTCCCCTGTTCCTGAAAAAAGATCCTTGCGGCGCCCCGGACGGCGGTCTTTCCCCCGTCCGGGGCCGCCTTGCAAAAGACCGTGGAGAGAGAGCATGGCGGCAGTTGGGCTTTCCGATCTGAAAAAGACCTGGTATTATCTGCAGAAAAACGGAATACGGGAAGCATGGAACGCGGTGCGGGAACGCCTTTATGAACGCAGGCAGACGCCCTATCTTTTCATGCCGCCGGAGGAATCCATCCTAAAGCGGCAGCGGCAGACGGCCGTCAGCGACCTGCGCATTTCGGTGGTGATGCCTGCCTATGAGACCGATCCTGGTTATCTGGCGGAGGCGATCCGCAGCTTGATGGGGCAGACCTACCCCCACTGGGAGCTGGTTTTGGCGGACGCGGGGCAGAGCCTGGGGGTCTATGAGACGGCGGCGGCAACGGCGCGGGAGGGCGCGCTGCCCTTTCTTGTGAAAGGCGAAAGGGAGGATCTGTGGCAGGACCGGCAGATCCGTTATCTGAAACTGGACAAAAATGAAGGGATCGCCGGCAATACCAACGCCGGGATCGGCCATGCCCTGGGCGATTATGTGGGCCTGATGGATCACGACGATCTGCTGACGCCGGATGCCCTCTATGAAATGGCGGCGGCTGTTGAGACAGGAAAAAAGGCGGGAGAACAGCCTTTCGTGCTGTATTCCGATGAAGATAAATGCGACGGAAGCGCGCGGCGCTTTTATGAACCTCATTTTAAGGGCGGTTTGAATCTGGATCTGCTGCTTTCCAACAATTACGTCTGCCATTTTCTGGTGATGGAGCGGGGGCTGATGCGGGAGCTGATGCTGCGTCCGGCTTATGAAGGCGCCCAGGACTACGATCTGGTACTGCGCGCCGCTGCCCGGCAGGCGGCTTTTTGCCACATCGGGAAAGTGCTTTATCACTGGCGCTGCCATGATGCTTCCACGGCCCAGAATCCCAAAAGCAAGGCCTATGCTTACGAAGCGGGCCGCCGGGCGGTAGAGGCGTTCTGCAGAGATGCCGGTTGGAACGCGACCGTATCCCATCTGAAACATTTGGGATTTTACAGGGTAGACTATACGGACGGGGTTTTTTCCTCCCGCAGCGATGTGGGCGCCCTGGCGGGGCCGCTGCCCGGGCGGCGGGAATTAAAAAGCGGGATTTATGAATCCGACGGCTCCATGCGTTTTGCGGGGCTGAAAAAAGGGTTTTCCGGCCCCATGCACCGGGCCGCCCTGCAGCAGGATGTGGAATGTGCGGATCTGCGCTGCCTTACGGTGCGTAAGGAACTGATGCCTTTGTATCAACAGGCTGTCAAAGAGATGGGCGGCAGCGAGGAGTCGATCCGGTCCGCCAGCATCCGGTTCTGCCAGAAGCTTCGCCGGGAGGGCTACCGGATCCTGTGGGATCCGCAAAAAGGGACTGCTTGAATATCATGGAACGACAGGTAAAGACCACGGTGATCATTCCCAATTACAACGGGATGGATTTTTTGGAAAAATGTCTGAAAAGCGTGACCGAAAGCGAAACGATAGCGTCTGTACTGGTGGTGGACAACGGTTCATCGGACGAAAGCAGGCAGTTTATCGCCGGGCGTTATCCGCAGGTGCGCGTGTTGGCTTTCCCTGAGAACCGCGGGTTCTGCGCGGCGGTAAACGCAGGGATCCGGGCGGCGGATACGCCCTATGTTTTCCTGCTGAACAACGATACTGAAACGAGGCCGGACTGTATCGGGAAGCTGGAAGCGGCCATGGAAAAGGACGACAGGATCTTTTCCGTCGGGGCCAGGATGCTCTCCATGCAGCGGCCGGATCGCATCGACGATGCGGGGGATTTTTATAATGCCCTGGGTTGGGCCTATGCGGCAGGCAAGGGGAAGGAGGCTTCCCGTTTCCAAAAGCCGGGGGAGGTCTTTTCCAACTGCGCTGGGGCAGCCCTCTATCGCAGGAAGTATCTGCTTAAGCTGGGGCTGTTTGACGAGGCCCATTTCGCCTATCTGGAGGATGTGGACATCGGATATCGGGCGCGCATTTTCGGGTATCGGAATGTGGCCGAACCGGCGGCGGTGGTCTATCATGCGGGCAGCGGATTTTCCGGCTCCCGCTATAACGCCTTTAAGATCAGCCACGCCTCCCGCAACAGCGTTTACCTGGTCTATAAAAATATGCCGGTTTTGCAGATCCTGCTGAATCTGCCGTTTTTGCTGGCGGGGTTTTTCATCAAGCTGCTTTTCTTTTCCGTGAAGGGCTTCGGTATCGTCTATGCCCGCGGGCTGGCCAGCGGGGTAAAACTGTGCGCCTCTGTAGAGGGCAGAAAGAAAAAGGTGCCTTTTTCCTGGAAAAATGTGGGAAATTACGGGAAGATCCAATGGGAACTGTGGCGCAATCTCTTCCGCGCCAGGTAAAAAACTTGTACTTTTCTGGCAGATATAGTATAATGTGCGCGGGACAAAGGAAACAAGGGAATGATAAAAGATAACCAGAAATATTTGAACCGCCTGCATGTCGTCCTGGACGCGCTGGTGGTGGCGGGAAGCTACATTCTGGCCTGGTGGCTCATGTTTGAGAGCAGCTTCGCCAACAAGAGCATAGGCGTTCTTCCCATGGGCATATATTTTTCTGCTCTGTATTTTATCGTACCCGGTTATCTGGTCCTGTACTATACGTTCCGCCTGTATACGCCCAAGCGGGTGCAGCGGGCCGAGGACGATATCCTGAACATTGTCAGGGCGAACGTGGTGGGCATCACGCTGATCCTGGCGGTGCTGTTTTTGGCCAACTCCCTGGTAGAATATATGCGGGACTTTTCCCGCTCCATGCTGGCGCTGTTCGCAGTCCTGAACACGGTGTTTACGATCCTGATGCGCACTCTGCTCCGCAGGGTGTTGCATTTTTTCCGCAAGCGGGGCTACAACCTCAGATATATCCTGCTGGTAGGGTATTCCAGGGCGGCGGAGGCCTATATCGACCGCATTGTGGCCAATCCCCAGTGGGGCTATGTGGTGCGGGGCATTCTGGATGATACGGTGCCCAGAGGGGCGGTTTATAAGGGCGTGAAAGTATTGGGCGCGATCGACAATCTGCTCTATATCCTGCCGGAGAACAAGCTGGACGAGATCGCCGTGTCGCTTTCCCTTTCCGACTACAGCCGTCTGGAAGAAATTGTGAGCCTGTGCGAAAAATCCGGCGTGCATACCACATTTATCCCTGACTATAACAGCCTGGTTTCGGGCAAACCATATACGGAGGATCTCGGCGGCCTGCCGATCATCAACATCCGGTACGTCCCGCTGACCAATACAGTCAACGCGGTTGCGAAGCGGGCGGTGGATATCGCAGGTTCCCTGGCAGGGCTGATCCTCACTTCGCCGTTGCTTTTAGTGGTGGCGGTGCTGGTCAAGGCCACCAGCAAGGGGCCTGTGATTTTTGCCCAGGAGCGGGTCGGACGGCACAACAAGGTCTTTCGGATGTATAAGTTTCGGACCATGCGGCAGCAGGAGGGGACAGAGGAGCAGAAGGGATGGACCACCAAAGACGATCCCAGGGTGACCAGGGTCGGGAGAGTGCTGCGGCGGACCAGCATCGACGAACTGCCGCAATTGTTCAATATCCTCATCGGCAACATGAGCCTCGTAGGGCCGCGGCCGGAACGGCCCCAGTTTGTGGAAAAGTTCAGGGAGGAGATCCCCCGGTATATGATCAAGCATCAGGTCCGGCCCGGGCTGACCGGCTGGGCGCAGATCAACGGATACAGGGGCGACACCTCGATCCGCAAGCGGATCGAATACGATATTTTTTACATTGAAAACTGGAGCATGGGATTTGATATCAAGATCCTTTTTTTGACGATCTTTAAGGGCTTTATCAATGAAAATGCCTATTGACAGGAGAGAAAACGATGGCGTCGAATACAAAACATGAAAAAAGCGGCACGGGAAAAAAGAAAGCGTCTGCAAAGCGCAGGAAAGCCAGGCAGCGCAGGCGCATCATTCTTTTTTCGGTGGAGATCATCGTGCTGCTGGCCCTGCTGGGCGCGATCGCCACGGTAGGTACGCTGCAGAAGATGGAAAAGATCGATATCCCGGAGGAGGATATCATTCTCAATGAAAAAGTAGAGCAGAACGAGACGATCAAGGGATACCGCAACGTGGCCCTGTTCGGTGTGGATTCCCGCAAGGGAAAGCTGGGGAAGGGCCAGCGGACGGATACCATTATGATCGCGTCCATCAACCTGGATACCGGGGACGTGAAGCTGTGCAGCGTATACCGCGACACTTACCTGAATCTGGGCAACGATTCCTATAATAAGGCCAACGCCGCCTACGCCAACGGCGGGGCGGAACAGGCTTTAAATATGCTCAACTGGAATCTGGATATGAACATCAAGGAGTATATGACGGTGGGCTTCGACGCTCTGATCGAGACGATCGATGCGCTGGGCGGCGTGGAGATCGACGTACAGCAGAATGAGATCGAGCATCTGAACAACTATCAGCGGAGTATGTTCATGGAGGAGGGAGATCCGGAGAGCAAGCTCAATGAGAATATCGTCCGGGTGACTTCGCCGGGACTGCAGACGCTGAACGGGCTACAGGCTACGGCCTACTGCCGTATCCGTTATGTGGGCGACGATTACGGGCGCACGGAGCGCCAGCGGAAGGTGCTGATGGCCTGCATGGACAAGGCCAAGCAGGCCAACCCGGCCAGACTGCTGGAAATTCTGTCCAACGTGGTGGAGAACGTACAGACGAATATCGACGTGGACGAGATGGCGGCGATCCTATCCGATGCCGCCAATTACCGGATCGTGGATCAGACCGGCATGCCGTTTGAAGAAGTCCGCAAAAGCGGAAAGATCGGTAAGAAAGGGTCCTGTATCGTGCCGACGGATCTGACGGAGAATGTACGCATGCTCCATCAGTTCCTGTTTGATGACGCTGCCTATGAGCCGTCGGATCAGGTGAAGCAGTACAGCGAGAAGATCAGGAGCGATACGGCGCAGTACTTAACCCATTGACGGAAAGAAAAGACCGCCGCAGCGGCGGGATCAAAAAACGGGATCGGCAGGGTTTCTGCGGTCCCGTTTTGGATACAAGGAGAGGCTTCATGAGCGTGGACGTCATCATACCCACCTTTCAGCCAAAGCAGCGTTTTTTGGATCTGATTGAGAGGCTGGAACACCAGACGATGCCGGTCGGACGGATCATCATAAAGAACACGCAGATAGAAGAATTTGAAAAGCGGATATCCATACCCGCCTTTTTGCAGGCCCATCCCAAAGTGAGCCTTTCCCATGTGCCAAAAGCGCAGTTCGATCATGGCGCCACGCGGCAGCAGGGAGTGGAGGAATCGCAGGCGGATTATTTTATCTGTATGACGCAGGATGCGCTTCCCCAGGATGATTTCCTGGTGGAACGGCTGATCGCGGCCCTGACCGGACGCAGGGATGTGGCAGCGGCCTATGCCAGACAGCTTCCCGAGGCGGACTGCAATCCCATTGAACGTTATACCCGGGCTTACAATTACCCGGACCGTTCAGGGGTCCGGACTGTCAAAGACCTGCCGGTTCTGGGCATTAGGACTTTTTACTGCTCGAATGTCTGCGCCGCATACCGGCGCGATGTGTTCGATAAGCTGGGAGGTTTTGTTTTTCCCACGGTCTTTAATGAAGATATGATCTACGCGGCGCGGGCCGTCAAAGCCGGCTATGCGGTGGCCTACGCCGCGGACGCCATGGTGGTTCATTCCCATAATTATACGCTGCGGCAGTTATTTTCCCGCAATTTCGATCTGGGCGTTTCTCATGCCCAATATCCGGAGATCTTTGTCGATGTGCCGCCGGAAGGGGAAGGGGTCAGGCTGGTCGGCCGGACGGCGCGCTATCTGTTGCAGGATCATCCGCTCCTGCTGCCGAAGCTTTTCTGCCAGAGCGCGGCCAAGCTGACCGGATACCGTTTGGGAAAGGCCTATCGCAGACTGCCGCTTTTTCTGGTGAGACGCTGCAGCCTGCAGAAAGAACATTGGACGGCGGACAGGGAGATCTTTGATGGAGATCGTTAGAATTATTTTTCCCTTTTGTCACAGAATGAACACAAATGATTTTTATACTGAAAAGTAGTACGACGCAACGGGAGTTTTGACCCGCCTGGGCGGGAAGGGAAGGGGAAACAGAACATGTATCAGGACGATCAGAACGAATATCAAAACGGTCCGCAGGAGGGCGATCTGCAGGGGGACAATCTGCAGGAAGGCGATCTGCCGGAAAGCGGCATGCAGGAAAGCGATCCGCAGGAGGACAATCTGCAGGAAGGCGGCCCGCAGGAAAGCAATTCGCAGGAAGATGATCTGCAGGACGGGCTGTGGCGACAGGAGCCGGACAGACAGGCGGATGCCGTCCGGACAGCCGGGAAGAAACATAAAAAAGGCGGCAGGATCGCGATAGCCCTGATCCTGGCGGCGGTGTTTATCGGGTTCTGCGGCGGGATAAGCTGGATGGCGGTCAGCTCCCTGCAGGAGCAGTTGGCGGAGGCTTCCAAACAGCCCCAACAGGAGCCGCAGGAGCAGGAGACGCTGGAGCGCCGGGAAGAACAAGAGAGCCAGGAAGAACGGGAAAGCCAGGAAGAACAGAAAGGCCCGGAAGAACAGAAAGACCCGGAAAAGACACAGCCCCAGGGGGAAACGGCGCAGATCGATCCGGTCCCTTCCATGCAGCCTGCAGGGACGCCCGACGGGGCGACGGTGGTGACGGATGTGACCGCTGTGGTAAAGAACGTCATGCCGGCGTGCGTTTCCATAACGAACAATTTTACCCAGAGGGTACAGGACTTTTGGGGGCAGACCTATTCCCGGGATGCCCAAGGCAGCGGCTCCGGCATTATCATCGGCCAGAATGAGACGGAGCTTCTGATCGTATCCAACAATCATGTGGTAGACAGCGCGGATTCCCTGCAGGTGCAGTTTATCGACGGGGAGATCGTAGAGGCGCAGGTCAAGGGTACGGATCCGACGGTGGATCTGGCCGTGGTGGCGGTAAAGCTGGAGGATATCCCGGAATCTACCAGAGGGTCTATCGTCGTGGCGAAGATGGGGGATTCCGAGAATCTCACCATCGGGGAACCCGCCATTGCGATCGGGAATGCGCTGGGATACGGCCAGTCGGTGACCACCGGCGTCATCAGTGCCCTGAACCGTACGCTGGAGGTCAGTGAGACGGGGGAAAGCAGCACCATGATCCAGACGGATGCGGCCATCAATCCCGGCAATTCCGGCGGCGCGCTGCTGAATATCCGGGGCGAAGTGATCGGCATCAATTCCAGCAAGACCTATGGTTCCGCCATAGAGGGCATGGGATATGCTATTCCCATTTCCACGGCAAAGCCTATCATCGACGAACTGATGACTTATGAGACAAGATCCCGGTTCACGGATGAAGAACGGGGCTATCTGGGGATTTCCTGCATCAATGTTACCAGCGATATTTCCCAGTATTATGATATCCCGGAGGGGGTTTTTGTCGCGCAGGTATACGAGGGAACGGGAGCCGACCAGGCGGGACTGATCCGGGGAGATATCGTTACGGCCGTGGAAGGCGTTGAAGTTGAGACGAAGGAGGGCCTGAACAGGCAGTTGAGTTATTATGAGGCGGGAGAGACGGTAGAGGTCACCATTATGCAGGGAAGCCCGGTGGGATACCAGGCGAAGAATGTGCAGATAACGCTGTCCTCCTACGACCAGATCCAGAGCGCCCAGTCCCGGCAGGAAGAAGACGCCGGACAGAACGGATGGCAGAGCGGCTCGCTCTGGCCCTGACAAAAGAGGGAGCGGAATATATTTCGGGAGGTATTTCATGAGTGACATAGATCATCCGGACCGGCAGGATAGCGGCGCCGACGAGAGAAAAAAAGAATATGAGGACGTCTGTTTTATCTGCAGGAGGCCGGAGAGCAAGGCGGGGAAGATGTTTCATCTGCCGAACAATATCAGCGTCTGCAATGACTGTATGCATAAGACGATGGACGCCGTCAGCCAGTTCGATTACCAGGGGATGCTGAACAACCCTGCCGTGCTGAATATGCTCAATAACCAGTTCGACAACAAGAGCCGGCAGAAGCAGGGGGAATCGGAAGAGGAAGAAGAGGACGGACAGCCCCGGGAGCCGCAGAAAGGCTTTCCCAGCATCAGCTTTATCAATCTGTCGGATCTTTCCAACGATGGGATCCCCCGGAAACAGAAGATCAAGAGAAAAGGCGGGGATAAAAAGGAAAAGCCCGCTTTCGATATCCGTTCGATCCCAGCGCCCCACAAGATCAAGGAAAAGCTGGATCAGTATGTGATCGGGCAGGAATACGCCAAAAAGGTGATTTCCGTAGCGGTCTATAACCACTATAAGCGGGTAGGCACCGGGACCATGGACGAGATCGAGATCGAAAAGTCCAATATCCTGATGATCGGCCCTACAGGCTGCGGCAAGACCTATCTGGTCAAGACGCTGGCAAAGCTTCTGGATGTGCCGCTGGCTATTGCGGACGCCACTTCGCTGACGGAAGCGGGCTATATCGGCGACGATATTGAAAGCGTGGTCAGCAAGCTTCTGGCGGCGGCGGACAACGATGTGGACAAGGCCGAGCAGGGCATTATTTTCATCGACGAGATCGACAAGATCGCAAAAAAGAAAAACACCACTTCCCGGGATGTTTCCGGGGAGTCCGTCCAGCAGGGGATGCTGAAGCTGTTAGAGGGCGCGGAGGTGGAAGTGCCCGTAGGGGCCAATTCCAAAAATGCCATGGTGCCGCTGGCGACCGTGAATACCAGGAATATCCTGTTCATTTGCGGCGGCGCCTTCCCGGACCTGGAAGAGATCATCCGGCAGCGCCTGCGCCGACAGACTTCTATCGGCTTTACCGCGGAGCTTAGGGACAAGTGGGACAAAGAGAAGAATATCCTGTCAAAAGTGACGGTAGAGGATCTGCGCAATTTCGGTATGATCCCGGAGTTCATCGGACGGCTGCCCGTGATCTGTACGCTGGCCGGGCTGGACAAGGATATGTTGGTCCGCATTTTAAAGGAGCCTAAGAACGCGATCCTGAAGCAGTATCAGAAGCTGCTGGAGCTGGATGAGGTGAAGCTGGAATTTTCCGACGACGCGCTGGAAGCCATTGCGGAAAAGGCGATGCAGAAGGACACGGGGGCCAGGGCCCTGCGATCCATCATTGAGGAGTTCATGCTGGATATCATGTACGAGATCCCCAAAGATGAGAACATCGGGCGCGTGACCATTACCCGGGCTTATATCGAGGGGACGGGAGGTCCTGTCATCGATATCAGGAGCAACAATTATTCCCTGAGCGATATGGAGAAGATGAACGAGATCCCGCAGAAATCCATATAATAGTTTAAAACCGTAATTTGGGACCGGACGCTTTGGCCCGTATGCCGGCCGGTCCTGCGGGAGAATGATGGACTGCAGGGAAAAAATCGTTTCAGAGGATTATATGAGCATTATTTTAGACTTCCGGCTTCCGGAACAGATCCTCCCCATATTTGGGGAGGGGTTCTGCTATCAGCAGATCGAGGGGACGCTGGGAGTCTATTATGTAGACAAGAGTCTTCAGCCGGCGCCGTCCGCGTCCCAGTATCTTTACCGGTATATTCCGCAGCTTTTCGGCCTGGAAGCCTTTCCGGATGCAGGGGACAGGGGATTTAATCCGCAGCCTCTGGAAGCGTCGGGGATCCTGGCGCAGCAGCGCCCTCCGCTTTCGCTGACCGGACGGGGAGTGATCCTGGCGGTCATTGACACGGGGATCGATTATCGGGAAAGGGCTTTTCGCTATTCCGACGGCAGCACCCGGATCCGCGCGATCTGGGATCAGACCGATCAGAGCGGAGATCCGCCGGAGGGCTTTGCCTATGGAACCCTGTACGGGCGGGAGGATATCGACAGAGCGTTAAACGCCGAAGATCCTTTTGAGGTGGTCCCGCAGCAAGATGAGATTGGACACGGTACCGCGCTGGCCAGCGTAGCGGCAGGAAGCAGCCTGGATGGCGGCGTCACTTTTACGGGGGCCGCGCCGGATGTGGAGCTTGTAGTGGTGAAGCTGCGGCAGGCGAAACAGTATTTACGCGATTACTACATCGTCAGGGAGGACGTACCCGCTTATAGTACCGATGATATGATGTTCGCCGTTAAATTTGCGGAGACCTTTGCGATTTCCTTTTTACAGCCTGTGGTCATCCTGTTGGGGCTGGGCACTCCGCTGGGATGCCATAACGGGACTTCGATCCTGTCGGAATATCTGCAGAGCGTTTCTCAGCGGCTCGGCAGGGCCGTGGTGGTAGGAGGCGGCAACGAAGGCAACAGCGCAGGCCATTTTCGGGCGATCCTGACGGAGACGATGAAGCAGGCGGAGATCCGGGTCGGGGAAGGCTCTAAAGGCTTTGTGGCGGAGCTGTGGGGAATGCAGCCTGCGGAGTTTCGCGTCAGCGTCCGTTCCCCCGGAGGCGAGATGATCTCGGAAGTCGATTTCAGGCTGGGACGTTCCGTAGACTACACCTTCGTCTATGAGCGCACCAGGCTGCAGATGGACTATGTTGCCAATGAGCGCAATACGGGGGACGAACTGGTCGTGATGCGGTTTGAAAACCCGACGCCCGGGATCTGGAGCGTCATGGTACGGGGCGTCAGGACGGCGCCCGAGGCGGTGTTCGATCTGTGGCTGAATGCGAGGCAGTTTCTCAGCGGGGAGGTTTATTTTCTGGCGCCCTCTCCGGAGGTAACGCTGACCATGCCCTCCTATGAGCCGGATGCCGTTACGGTCAGCACCTACAACAGCGCGAATAACAGCTTTTATTATAATTCCGGGCAGGGATTTTCCAGAACCGGAAGGATGATCAAACCGGATCTGGCCGCGCCGGGCGTATCGGTCAGCACGGTGCGGGGGCCCTACAGCGGCAGCGCTATGGCCGCGGCCCTGACGGCAGGAGCGGTGGCGCAGCTATTGCAGTGGGCTGTGGTGGAGAGAAAAGCGCCTTTCGTCTCGGGGCGGGAGATCCGCACTTATCTGACCAGGGGCGCGCAGGAAGAAAGCGGAGAGGACTATCCCAGCAGACGATGGGGGTACGGCCGCCTGGATATGAGAAAAACCTTCGACGAGATCGCGGGAAGATAAAGGACGAAAAACCGCCGGGGCAAAAATCGGTGTGTCGGCCCAGGGCATGGAGGAAAAGATGGAAAAAATAGGGTATGCGCTGCTGGCTGCCGGCATATGCGCAGGGGATCTGCGCATCAAGGACCATATCGAAAAGACGGCTGTGGAAGAAAAAAGCACGCCGATCCTGAAGGGAAAGGTCCTGCTGCGGCGCTGCCATAACTATGGCGCTTTTCTGAATCTGGGGGAAAACCACAGCGCGCTGGTGCGGGCGCTTTCGGCGCTGTTTGCGGCTGGGGCCGTCGGCGCCTTTGCCGTAGCGCTTTCCCGCCGGGAAAAGGGGCTTACGAAATTCGGGTGTTCCCTGCTGCTTGGCGGGGCACTCTCCAATACATGGGACAGGCTCTCCCGCAGGTATGTGGTGGATTATTTCAGCTTTGTGACAGGAATTGAGGCGTTGGACAGGATCGTTTTCAATCTGGCGGATTTTGCGATCCTGACCGGCGCCGCCGCAGTGGTTTTGGCAGAGGGGAAGACAGAGGGATGAAGCGTTTTTGGACGTGGTGGGACTGTTGGTGGCATAAACTTCTGATCGCTGGCGTTGTGGGCCTGCAGGCCCTGGTATTTTTGTGTTTTCGGGAGGAAAGCTACCTGACCGTGCAGGATCATCTGGATCTGTTCGTGGCCCATTTTCAGATATTAAACCATTGGGACGCGTGGTTTTCCCACGGCGTCCAGGTACCCCTGCTGGGAGGGATCGACAGGGGGAGCCTTAGCAGCGAATGGAACCTGTATAACGCGCTGTTTCTTTTTTTGCCGCCTTTCTGGGCCTGCCTGACGGGGTATTTTTTAAAAATCCTTTTGGGGATGTTTTCCTTTGTTCTGTTGGCGAAGGACATTTACCGGGAGAAGTTTGCCGGATACCGGGGTATCGCCTGGGCGGTGGGCCTTTGCTATGGGATCCTGCCGCTGTTCCCGGACTATGGCATTTGCTTTGCGACGATCCCCCTGGCGGTGTTTTTGCTGCGCAGGATCTATTACAGAGAAGGAAAGGCCTGGTATGCGGCGTTGTTTTTCTATCCGCTGCTGTCCTATTTTTCCTATTTCGGCTTTTTCCTCCTGGCCTACCTGGCCTGCGCGGTGCTGATCCTGTCCGTTAGGGATCGCCGTTTCTGCGGCAGGCTGTTTGCCGCGCTTTTTGTGCTGGCGGCGGGTTATATCTGTTTTGAACACAGGCTGTTTTATCAAATGCTGTTTTCCGACGTTGAGACGATCCGTTCCACCATGTCGGAAGCAAATCTGGGGATCGGGGAAATGCTGGGACAGGCCTGGGGCGCCCTATTGACCCCGGTGTTTCATGCCGGCAGCGATCATTTGCCGCTGGTGATGCCCGTCTGCCTTGCGTTTTTGATCTGGCGGGCCGTATTTTGGTTCCGGCGCCGGAACATAACGGCTTTGTTAAAAGAAGGGATCTTATGGATCCTTTTGCTGATCCTCTTTAACTGTCTGATATACGGCATGTATTTCTGGGGGGATTTCCGCCGCCTGTTCGAGCGGATCGTACCGCCGTTAAAAGGCTTTCAGTTTAACCGAACCGTTTTTTTCAATCCTTTTTTGTGGTACGCTGCGTTTTTTCTCGCGCTGAAAGGGTTGTATGACAGGGGAAAGCTGTGGGGGAAACGGCTGGCCAACCTGCTGGCCTGTCTGGCGGCCGCTGTAATCCTGCTGACGCCGGCGGTTTACAATGAGTTTTACTGGACCTGCTATCATCAGGCCTATCGGGCGGTATATCATACCGAAGTGAATCTGCTCAATTTTCGGGAATATTACAGTCAGGAACTGATGGAGGAGATCCTGGCGGATATTTCCTATGAGGGGGAGTATGCGGCCGGCTATGGATTGAATCCCGCCGTATTGGAATATAACGGGGTGGCTACCCTGGACGGTTATCTGGGGCTGTACCCGCAAAGCTATAAGGAAGCCTTTACAAAGCTCATACAGCCCGCCTATGACCGGGTGGAGGAGTGGCGCAGCTATTACGGGGAATGGGGAGCTAGGGCCTATCTGTACGCGGGAAGCGGGGAAAGCATTTACAATCCCTACCGGGAGCAGCCTCTTTCCGACGACAGGCTTTATATCGACGCGCAGCAGTTTCGGGACATGGGAGGCAGGTATCTGTTTTCCCGTTATGCGCTTTCGGGCATGGAAGAGATGGGATTTTCGCTGCGTAACGTTTATACGCATCCTGCTTCGCCCTATACGATCTATCTGTATGAGACAGGGGATAGCGGAACCTGGCGGAAAGCCGGGGCTGATTGACAATCCGGCGGGTTGATGTTATCATGGTTCATAAGCCGGAGGGCCGTTTAAGACGGACGGCCGCCAGAAGAACAGGGGGACAGAGCAATGCCGATCAGGATCACGAATTTTGCGGGCAGGTTTGGATGGAATGCGAGAAAATATTTTCCGAAGCTGGCCAGCGAGTCCTATCTGAAATTTCAGTTTATTACCCGCGGAAAGATACAGAAAGAGTATATCGATTATTTTATGAGCAGCCCTAAGGTGCCGCATCCCCATGTGGTGAACCTGGAGACGATCAACCGCTGCAATTCCACCTGCGAATTCTGTACAGCGAATAAGAATGCGGAGAAAAGACCTTATGCCAGGATGGAGGACGGGCTGTATTACAGTATCATCGATCAGCTTCGGGACTGGGGCTATAAGGGGCATCTGACCCTGTACGGCAACAATGAGCCGTGGCTGGATACCCGTATCGTGGAATTTCATAAATACGCCCGGGAGCAGCTTCCGAACTGCTTTATCTTCATGTCTACCAACGGATTGCTGCTGGACGTAGATAAGGTGAAGTCCATTGTGCCCTATGTCAATCAGCTCATCATCAACAACTATTGCCTGGACATGAAGCTGCACGACAACATTCAGGTCATCTATGACTATGTGAAGGACCATCCCCAGGAGTTTGCCGACGTGGATATCCTGATCCAGATGCGGTATCTCAAAGAGGTGCTTACCAACCGGGCCGGCAGCGCGCCCAACAAGCAGGCGACGGAAAAGGTGATCCGGGAAACCTGCCTGATGCCTTTTACGGATATGTGGATCACGCCCAATGGGAAATTGGGGATCTGCTGCTGCGATAATCTTGAAGTGACGGATTTCGGCGATCTGACGAAGATCCCGCTGAAGGAAGCGTGGGACAGCCCGCTTTACCGTAAGCTTCGGGAAAAGGTCAGGGATGGCCGGCAGAACTGGCCGTTCTGCGAACACTGCGACTTCATCGACACGAAGCTGCGGACGGATATCGCCAAAGAAGTGCTTCGGCAGAATAAAAAGTGAAAAATAAAGGCCCGGCCCATGACGGCAGTTTTCGTCATGGCCGGGCTTTTTGCTGCGCCTGTTATTTGGATTCGTGATATTCCTTTTCCGTATTGACGTTCCAGACATTAGAACGATCGGAGATATTGTGTACGATGTTGTGTACGGCCTCAAAGGAGGTACACATGGAATGGTCGATATTGTTGTAACGGTGCTGGCCGTTGCGGCCGACGCAGTAAAGGTTGTCGATGGTGTTGAGCCAGGAGATCAGTTCGTCGATCCGGGAGTAGGTATCAAAATAAGCGGGATAGGCTTTCTTAACGGATTCCGAGTGCGTGTCGAGGACGTCCTCTGCGCTGTCGATCAGTCCCATCTGAACCATTTCCGATACGCCGAAGCGGGAAAATTCTTCTTCTGACATATTCCAGATCTCATCGCCCTCTGTACAGAAGTATTCCAGGCCGATCCATACGGTATGCTCCAGATCCACTACCATATACGGGGACCAGTTGTTATAGATCTGCATACGTCCCAGTTTCACCGTGCGGTCATGGACATAGATCCAGTTATCGGGCACGATGTTGCCGATCGTCTTAAGTTTGGTCTTGTTGTGCAGGTTAAGCCTGGGGATCAGGACGCCCAGCGTGCGGTAGTCGCGGTAGGGCAGTCCGGCGGCGATGGCGGCCTGCGCTGCAGGCACATCGTTCATGCCGCCCACCAGATCCTTAAGCGGCATGGAGGAGATGAAAATGTCGGCCTCTTCCTCCGTCCGCTGCCCGTGATGCTCGTATGTCAGGGAGACGATATGGTTGTCCGCATTTTTCTTAAAAGAAACAACGCGGCATTCCCGCAGGATCCTGCCTCCCATTTTTTCAATCTCGGCGGCGGTGACGTCCCAGAGTTCCCCGGGTCCGAGTTTGGGATAGCTGAACGACTCTATCAGGGAAGTCTCCACATGACGCTGGTCGCGGTTGGGCAGGAGCTTGCCGAACATATCTTTGATGATAGCGAGTACGGAAAGCCCTTTGGCGCGCTGCGCGCCCCAGCTCGGGTCGATCTCTCTGGGATGGCGTCCCCAGAGATTCTCCGTGTAGTTCTCGAAGAACATGGAATACAGCTTCCGGCCAAAACGGTTGATATAGAAATCCTCCAGGGACTTCTCTTCGCGCTTATGCACGGTGGCGGCAAGATAGCTGCATACCGCCTGAATATCCGTGATCAGCCCCATATTGGCAAAGGTTTCCCATTTCAGGGAGATGGGATAATCGAAAAACTTCTTATTATAGTAGATACGCGAGACGCGGTTGCGTTTCAGCATGACCCGGTCTTCCTTCTCGGGATCGGGACCGCCTTCTTTCAGGGGGACCATGCGTTCCAGCTTAATGTCGTCGTAAGCCGGGCTGCCCTGCATGGGAAGCATACGCTCCCACCATTCGTTCACCTCTGGAACTTTGGAGAAAAAGCGGTGGCCGCCCATATCCATCCGATTGCCTTTATAATTGACTGTTTTGGAAATGCCGCCCATGTGCTGGCTTTCTTCCAAAACGATCACTTCCATATCATCCGTTTGTTTCAGCAATTCGTAGGCCGCAGTCAGACCGGCCGGTCCGGCGCCTATCACCAGGGCTTTTCTCATGTAAATGCTGTTCCTTTCCACTGTGGCGGTCAAAGCGGCCTTGCTTTGCATCCGCATCTATGCTCACTCATTCATTCTACCATATATTATCCCTTTATTCAAACAAAATATCAGATTATTTCCCCATCTTCGGGAGGGCAAGGCCGGGCTTTCACAAGGCTGGAGACTGCAGACAGCGGTACAACGCTCAAAAGTTTACGGTTTTTAATGATTTAATGGATGCGCGGAAAATTCGTTCATCTGGGAAAGAATGCGGTATATTTCCGATGCATTTTCTGATATTTGACGGAGCGCAGCATCCGACGTGGTACTGCGGCCCGCCAGACTGTCCACGGAGCATCCCAGCGCATTGGAGATCTGCCAGATGCTAATGAAGGATGGCCGCCGGATCTTTCCATTTACCAGTTTTTTAATGGACTCATAGGGAAGGTCTGCCCTGTCAGCCAGCATCTTCAGAGACCAGTTCCGCTCGGAAAGTTGTTTGCATATATTTCGGATGACGATTTCAGACACAATTTCATTTTCCAGCCGGGAATAATTCATCTTACTCAACCTAATCTCCCCCTTCATCTCTGATGGGAGCGCTGTACGGGCTGCCTGCAGTCACTTATTTATTCCATGAGGTGCCATAAAAGGCACATAATATTTTAATTTCGTATCTTAAAAGTACTTCCATTTTTGGAGTTATCTGATAAAATATAGTTATAACATTTAATTGTCGCATAATTATCGGAAAGAAGGGATTAAAGATGCGGTATTATGTTGTTCCTGAGAAAAATGACAGGATGGGGAACTGGGAAGCCATTGCGGAGGTATTGGAAAAGACCGGATCCTACCTCCTGTCTTTTAACGTGAAGGAACCGGGGGAAAGGCCGGAAGAGAAAATCACGGAGCGGGAAATATCCAACCTGATGATCCGTCTGGGCATCCGGCCAAATCTGAAAGGGTATCAGTATTTACGCACCGCCGTCCGGATCTGCCTGGAAGACAGAGGGGAACTGGATGGGATCACCAAGCGCCTGTATCCTTCCGTGGCAAAGCGGCATAAGACCAGCGCCGATAAGGTGGAGCATGCGATCCGGCATATGATCGGCGCATCCTGGAGCGCGGGGGACTGTCGGCTGCAGAAAGAAGTATTCGGCTATGCATGGCCGACCAAACGGCCGACCAATGCGACGTTCATCGCCCGGATCGTGGATTATCTGGAAAACATGGAATATGCCTGGACGGATTTCAGTTGAAGCGGAGGTATAGCTGTAACAGAAAAAATGAGAAATCTCATTGCTTTTGTGCGAGGAAAGGTATATGATATAGGCAGATAGGCATTGGAAGGTTATACGGTTTAAAAAAAGGTTAATTTTTTTAAAAAACGTATTGACAAAGGGAATGCCATCTGTTAGAGTGTAGATAGAAGAAAAAGGATTTTTCTAATCTGAATTTTATGAGAAAGATGAGGAGAAGACGATGAAGAAGAAAGTGTTGGTAGGTGGTTTATTACTTTCCCTGTTGGCATCCGTATTTGCTGGGTGCGGGAAGAACGCGCAGAGCGAAGCGGCCATCTCGGACGACGCGGTGGTGCGGGATTACGAGAGCATTGATTTTGACACCGTTACGATCATGGATGAAGAAGTTCCGTTAGGTTCCTCTGTGAACAATGCCAACGCGGAAGAGCAGGCGATGCTTCAGAACATGGCGAGGACGATCCTGGATCTTGTTAACCAGCAGCGTGCGGCGGCAGGACTTGCGGCCCTGACCTGGGATAACGATCTGGAGATGGCGGCGGCAGTAAGGGCGGCGGAGAACGTACAGTTGTTTTCCCATACCAGACCCGATGGCAGCGACTGGTACACCGTGAACCCTCAGATCATGCATGGTGAGAATCTGGCCTATGGTTACAATTCCGCACAGGAAGTTGTAACGGCATGGATGAATTCCCCGACACATGCGGCGAACATCCTGTATCCTCAGTTCACCAGATGCTCCATTGCGATTTATAAGAACGGCTCTACATATTATTTCGCTCAGGAGTTCAGATATTAAGATTGAGTTAGCAGCACATTCGGAGCATTTGCCGCCCGGCCGCAGGCCGGGCGGCTTTTTGAATAAAAAAGCTATTGACATTTTCCCCAAAAGAGGATACAATTAGTTTCGTTCTCAGGGAAACCGGGAAGGAAATGTGCGCGTAGCTCAGCTGGATAGAGCGTCTGACTACGGATCAGAAGGCCGGGAGTTCGAATCTTCTCGCGCACGCTCTTTAGCCTATAGGATTTGTCTATAGGCTCTTTTTTTACGCAGGGTGTGTTACGGGCCGTATGGTTGGACATACTATGGAAAAAAGGGAAACTGCGGGCCGTCTGCCGTTTCCCGAAGAGACGGAGGAAGAGAAATGACGGGCGTGATCTACGATTCCAGCAAGATAAAGGTATATGAAAATCTGGGCGCCCTGTGTAACCAGGCCGGAGAGTCCCAGGAATGGTGCGACGCGCTCTGGCAGGAGCTTCTGGCGGACCCGGAGTTATATGGGGAGCTGCTCTATTTTATGCAGAACCGCGCGATCTGCGGACGCATGAACTGCCAGGGGTATACTTTGACAGATCTGTTCATTTGGCAGATGGACCGTTATAATCTGCTGCATGATACGGGGAAGAATACCGTGGAATGCCGGAAGGTGGATATGGTCCTGCGGGCTTTCTGGACGATGGCGGAGATGAAAAAGGATCCGGAGAAATTCCGGAAACGCTTCGACGAGGGGCGGGGGATGGACCGCTATTAAAATAAAAATGAAAAAAGATGTATAGAAACTGTTTTTTTTCAAATACTACTCCTGTAACTTGAAAACGACAGGAGGAATTTAAAATGTCTAAAAACGATTACAACCAGAACAACAGCCAGAACAACAATCAGAATCAGGACAACAAGTCCAAGAACAGCTCTGAGAACGCGCAGAAGAATCAGAGCAAGAATGCCAGCAAGGATTCTGAGAACTGCAAGAATTACTAAACTGCATAAGGACTGCGGGCCGCGCTCCATGGGAGAAGCGGCCAGGGGTCAGGAAAAGCCGGAGCGCAAGCTTCGGCTTTTCTCTTGACAGGGACGGCCATATGCCCGTAAAATGTTCCTAGTGCAAAAGGAGACGGCCCGGCGTTCCATGTCCGGGTCCGTACATAGTGTTTTTAGAGGGAACGATGAAGAAGATGGAATTGATCGCGCCCTGCCATTTCGGTCTGGAAGCGGTGTTAAAACGGGAGATCACGGATCTGGGTTACGACGTGAGCAGCGTGGAGGACGGCCGTGTCACTTTTCTGGGGGACGAAGAGGCGGTCTGCCGCGCCAATATTTTCCTGCGGACGGCGGAGCGTATTCTGATCAAGGCAGGCAGCTTCCCGGCCTCTACCTTTGAGGAACTGTTCCAGGGGACGAGGGCCATTCCCTGGGAGGAGTACATCCCGGTGAGCGGCAGGTTTTGGGTGGCCAAGGCGGCCAGCGTCAAAAGCAGGCTGTTCAGCCCTTCGGATATTCAGTCCGTTATGAAAAAAGCCATGGTGGAACGCCTGCGGGACGCTTATCATGTGAACTGGTTTGCAGAGGACGGAGAAGCTTTTCCCATCCGGGTCTTTTTAAAAAAGGACGAGGTGACGGTGGGGCTGGACACCACGGGGGAGTCCCTGCATAAAAGAGGCTATCGGAAACTGACGGCCAAAGCGCCCATTGCGGAAAACCTGGCCGCGGCGCTTTTACTGCTGACACCCTGGAAGGGGGATCGGATCCTGGTGGATCCCTTTTGCGGCAGCGGGACCTTTCCCATCGAGGCGGCGATGATGGCGGCCCATATGGCGCCGGGGATGAACCGTTCCTTTACGGCAGAAAGCTGGGGGCATCTCATCGGGAAAAAACAGTGGTATGATTGTATCGATGAGGCCAGGGAGATGATGACGCCGGACGTGGATACGGATATCCAGGGCTATGATATTGACGACAGAATGGTGGAGATCGCCAGGGAAAACGCCAGGCTGGCCGGCGTGGAAAAGCTGATCCATTTCCAGAGGCGGCCGGTGGCAGAGCTGTCGCACCCGAAGAAATACGGTTTTGTGGTGACGAATCCGCCCTACGGAGAGCGGCTGGAGGAGAAAAAGAACCTTCCCGCCCTCTACAGGACGCTGGGCGAGCGGTTTCAAAGGCTGGATTCCTGGTCGCTGTATGTGATCACTTCCTATGAGGATATTGAAAAGGACATCGGCCGGAAAGCGGATAAGAACCGGAAAATTTATAACGGTATGATGAAAACCTACTTTTATCAGTTTCAGGGGCCCAGGCCGGAGAAACGGACAAGGTAGATACGAAGGACGGAGATAACGATGACGACGATTTTATTTGCCACCGGCAACGCCGGCAAGATCCGGGAGATCCGGGAGATTTTAAACGATCCCGGGATCCGGGTGTATTCTCTGAAGGAGGCCGGCGTAGAAGCTGAAATAGAGGAAAACGGGACGACTTTTGAGGAGAATGCGCTGCTCAAGGCGCAGCAGGTCGCGGGTTGGTGCCGGACGCATGAGCTGCCGGGCCTGCCGGACTGCAACGGGAAGGAACTGACGGTTCTGGCCGACGACTCCGGCCTCGTGATCGACTATCTGGGCGGAGAGCCAGGGATTTATTCCGCCCGGTATATGGGCCGCGAGACCTCTTACCGGGAGAAAAACGCCAATCTCATTTCCCGTCTGGAAGGGGTGCCAAAGGTAGAGCGGACGGCGCGGTTTGCCTGCGCGATCGCGGCGGTGTTTCCGGACGGAAGCCATGCGGTGACCACAGGCACGGTAGAGGGGTATATCGGCTGGCAGGAGAGCGGGGAAAACGGGTTTGGGTATGATCCCATTTTTTACCTTTTTGAAAATGACCGTTCTACGGCCTCCCTGCCCATGGATGAAAAAAACGCCATCAGCCATCGGGGCAGGGCGCTGCGCAAAATGAGGGAGATCCTGGAGGAAAAGGGGCGGCAGAGATGAGGATTTTGATCGTCAGCGATACGCACAGAAAAGAGGGGAACCTGCGTTATCTGCTGGATAAGATGAAGCCGCTGGACATGCTCATTCACTGCGGCGATGTGGAAAACGACCCGGATCATATCCGCCAGATCGCAGAATGCCCGGTCCATATGGTGGCGGGGAACTGCGATTTTTTGTCGGGGCTTCCGTTGGAAGAGGAATTTATGATCGGCGGCTATCGGGTGTGGCTGACCCATGGGCATCGGCAGTTTGTGGGCATCAATAACAGGATGCTGCTGGAGGAAGCCAAACGGCGGGAATGCCAGATCGTGATGTTCGGCCATACGCATAAGCCGTTCTTAGAGATCGCCAGGACGGCGGACGGGATAACAGCGATTAATCCCGGCAGTCTTTCTGCGCCGCGTCAGGAAGGATACAGGCCCTCCTATATCCTGATGGAACTGGATCGGCAGGGGATCGCGCACTATCATCTGAACTATCTTTGAAAAGGGCACCATTGACCGCCCCGCTGCGCGGGAAACGGGGGAAAAGCCGTTGGAAAATTGAAAAAAAAGATTGACAGGACCAGCTACTTTATATATAATAATTCTTGCGTCACGGACGAGGAAGTGAGCTTAAGCTGCCGGGGTGTGGCTCAGCTTGGCTAGAGCGCCTGGTTTGGGACCAGGAGGTCGCAGGTTCGAATCCTGTCACCCCGATTGATATGGTATGCAGGTGTAGTTCAATGGTAGAACACCAGCCTTCCAAGCTGGATACGTGGGTTCGATTCCCATCACCTGCTTTGAC
>CANQFM010000003.1 GCA_947598825.1 uncultured Eisenbergiella sp.
CGCCTGACGCTATTTTATGAGCTAAAGTATTGATTTTTCAAGGTGCGAACCCCATTTTTAATATGGGAAGTTTGAGTAAGTTTATGTCCATCTCTTCCGGGTTGCGGCGTTCTTTCTTACAGAGAGGACCGGGTTTTGACGATGGAAGGAAAAACTCCGGCAACCTGGCGAGAATATGATTTTTTGATGCCGGATCATATTATTGGGAACAGAAAAAACAGCGCCAGATGCGGCGGGCTGTATTATCAGGGGCAGTGGCAGGAATTGATTCTAAAACCGGATAAAGAAGCAGAGGAATGGGCAGTAAAATTGTTAAGCGAATAATTCTTTATATGCAAAAAGCGCTGCGGTCAGTCAACTGGCCGCAGCGTTCTTGTCGCGTTTAAAACCGCCAGCACCATCACGCCCACATCCGCAAAGATCGCGGCTTGCATGCCGGTGACGCCGATGGCTCCCAGGATCAGGCAGGCTGCCTTGACGCCCAGGGCGAAGACAATGTTCTGTTTAACGATCCGCAGGCATTTGCGGGAGATCTGCATGGCCAGCGAGATCTTGGCCGGATCGTCGTCCATCAGGACGATGTCCGCGGCTTCGATAGCGGCGTCGCTGCCCATGGCCCCCATGGCGATCCCGATATCGGCGCGGGAGAGTACCGGCGCGTCGTTGATGCCGTCTCCCACGAAGGCAAGCGTAGAATGGGCAGGTTTTTGTGCCAGGAGCTGTTCCACCCGGTCCACCTTATCGGCGGGCAGGAGTTGCGCATGGACTTCGTCTATGCCAAGAGTTTCCGCCACGGCATCGGCCGCTTTTTGGGAATCTCCGGTGAGCATGACGGTGCGCACGCGCTGGGCCTGCAGCCCGGCGATCGCCTGTTTCGCTGTAGGTTTTTCCTGGTCGCTGATGAGAATTGACCCCATGAACCGGCCGTCGTAAGAAACATAAACTACCGTGCCCGGCGACTGGCAGGGCAGGAAACTGGATACGTTCAGGCTTCGCATCAGCTTTTCGTTGCCGGCGGCGACTGCATGGCCGTCCACTTTGGCGGTGACGCCGTTCCCGGCGATCTCTTCCACATCGGATAACCGTTCCCGGTTCAGGGATTGCTTATCTTCAAAAGCTTCCTGCAGGCTTTTGCTGATAGGATGGCTGGAATAGCTTTCCGCCAGCGCTGCCGTTTCCAAAAGCTCGGATTTTAAAAACCCTTCGGCGGGAAGAAGAGAAGAGACGGAGAATACCCCTCTGGTCAGCGTGCCGGTCTTGTCGAAAACGATGGTCCTGGTATTAGCCAGGGCCTCCAGATAGTTGCCGCCTTTTACGAGAATGCCGGCGCGGCTGGCGCCGCCGATCCCTCCGAAAAAGGAGAGGGGGATGCTGATGACCAGCGCACAGGGACAACTGATGACCAAAAAGGTCAATGCACGGCTCAGCCAATTCAGCCAGTTTCCAACAAAGATCGGAGGGAGTATCGCCAGCAGAGCGGCTCCGATACAGACCGCCGGGGTATAATAATGGGCAAATTTGGTAATGAAGTTCTCCGCTTTTGCCTTTTTTAAGCTGGAATTTTCCACCAGATCCAAGATTCGGGCCACGGTGGATTCCCCAAAGGGTTTGGTGACCTGTACCTTTAGCAGGCCGGAGGTATTCACACAGCCGCTGATGATATCGTCCCCGCCCGTCACTTCCCTCGGCAGGCTTTCTCCTGTGAGGGCGCTGGTATTTAAAGAAGAATTTCCTTCGATGATCACGCCGTCCAGGGGCACCCGTTCGCCGGGCCGGATGACGATCACATCTCCGACGGCCACCTCATCGGGATCCACTTTTTCCAGACGGCCGTCTTTTTCCAGATTGGCATAATCCGGCCGGATATCCATCAGGCCAGTAATGCTGCGACGGCTTTTCCCTACCGCGTAGCTCTGGAAAAGTTCGCCGATCTGATAAAAAAGCATGACCTCCACGCCTTCCGCGTAGCTGTTTTCCCCGAACAGTCCCAGCGCCATAGCGCCTACCGTGGCCACGGCCATCAGGAAATTTTCATCGAAAACTTCGCCGTGGATGACTCCCAGGGCCGCCTTGCGCAGCACATCGTATCCGATGATCAGATAGGGGACAAGATAGAGGAAAAACAGCGCGAGACCGGTCACAGGAAGAAAATGGACCGCTACCGTCAGCGCGGCGGCCAGCAGGATACGGATCAGTACCTTTTTTTGTTTCTTCGTCATGTCACATCAACTCCTACAGGCAGATTTCAAAGTCCGGTTCCACCTTTTTGCAGGTACGGATTACTTCTTTCAATATGGAATCATAATCGCTGTCCGGGGCCTCCAGGGCCATTTTCTGGCTCATGAAGCTGACGGAAACGTTCTGGACGCCGGCTACCTTCTTGGCCGCTTCTTCCATTTTCGCCGCGCAGTTGGCGCAGTCCACTTCGATCTTAAATTTCTTCTGCATAATGGGTTCTCCTCGTTTCGATTATTTTTATTCTGAAATGTGTTCCAGCCCGAGGGCGATCATCGTGCGCACATGATCGTCGTCGAGAGAGTAATAGACGGTTTTGCCGTCCCTGCGGAACTTGGCCAGCTTGCTGGTCTTTAAAATCCGAAGCTGGTGGCTTACGGCGGAAGGGGTCATGTTCAGGCATTGGGCGATATCGTTGACGCAAAGCTCGCTCTCAAACAGCGCATAGAGGATTTTCACCCGCGTGGTATCCCCAAAGACTTTGAACAGCTCCGCCAGATCGTAGAGGATCTCGTCGTCGGGCAGCGCTTCCCGCACCTGATCCAGCGATCCTGTAGACGGTTCCTCCCGTTCCGGGAGTTTTTCTTCGTCTGTCAAAGGTTCCTCTGTTCTCATCCGGTTCTCCTTTCAATATTTGAATAACTGTTCAAATGATAGTATATGCAAACCAATAGCATATGTCAATACCTTTCCGAAAAAAACTTGCAAATCTCTATATCTGTGGTTATAATGAAGAAAAGTTGAACGCGAAGCGTGAAACTTTTCGCTACTTCCCGAAAAGCGAAGCGTTCGGGAAGGTTCCCGTTTTAACGCGAAGCGTGAAACTTTTCGCTACTTCCTAAAAAAGCGAAGCGTTCGGGAAGGTTCCCGTTTGAACGTAGCGCGTGAAACTTTGTCACATGCAGTTTTTTACAGGAGAGGGATAAGGGTATGGCAGGCAAGACGGATACGGAAGTTGTCATCGCCGGTAACGCGATGACGCTGAGCGGTTACGAAAGCGAAGAGTATCTGCAGAAGATAGCTTTTTATATCAACAACAAGATCGCAGAATACGGCAAAGTGGAAAGCTTCCGCAGACAGTCTGTGGACAAACAGCATATTCTGTTGGAGCTGAATATCGCAGATGATTATTTCAAGGCAAAAGAGCAGGTCAGCCTCTATGAAGAAGAGGTGCAGACCAAGGAAAAGGAAATATACGATCTGAAGCACGAACTGATCGCCGCGCAGATCAAGCTGGAGAATATGGAAAAGTCGCTGCGCAGCGCCCAGAGCGATCTGCAGGAGAGTTCCAAGCAGATCGTCCGTCTGGAGACACAACTGCGCGATCATAAAACACAGGATTGATTACATAAAGGGCTGTCGCAAGACGGCCCTTTTAAAAACGGCGGCCTCCTTCGGGCTGCCGGTAAAAGGGATGGGGAGAAGGACAGTTGCGTAAAATTGCGGAGCTTCTGGCCCCGGCAGGGGATATGGATTGCTTAAAGGCCGCTTTGGCGGCCGGCGCAGACGCCGTTTATCTTGGCGGCCGGCTCTACGGCGCACGTTCCTATGCCGGTAATTTTGGGGACGAAGAGCTGCTGGATGCGATCCGGCTGGCGCATTTTTTTGAAAAAAAGGTCTATCTGACCGTTAATACGCTGATCAAGGAATCCGAACTGGACGGGCTGATCGAATGGATGCGTCCGTTTTATGCGGCGGGGCTGGACGGCGCGATCATCCAGGATCTCGGGGTGCTGGAACGCTGCCGGGAGGCTTTTCCGGGTCTGGCTTTGCACATCAGCACCCAGGCCACCGTTACGGAAGCTTCCGCCGCCCTTTTTTTAAAATCCCTGGGCGCCTGCCGCGTCGTGCCGGCCCGGGAACTGGGCCTTACGGAATTGAGCCGCCTGAAACGGGAAAGCGGCATGGAACTGGAGGTATTCGTACACGGCGCCATGTGTTATTCCTATTCCGGCCAATGCCTGTTTTCCAGCCTGCTGGGGGGCCGCAGCGGGAACCGCGGGAAATGCGCCCAGCCCTGCCGCCTCCCCTATCGGATCTGCAGGGGAAAGGAGAATGCCAAACCCGGCCGGACAAAGGGCGCTTTGGACGGTATGGAAGAACAGTATCCGCTGAGCTTAAAGGATCTGTGCGCCCTTTCGCTTCTGCCCAGGATTCTGGAAGCCGGCGTAGATTCCCTGAAAATAGAAGGACGAATGAAAAGCCCTGTTTATGTGGCGGGCGTGACGGCCATTTACCGCAAATATCTGGATCTTTATGCCTCTGATCCAAAGACGTGGCGGGTGGAGCAGGCCGATCTGGACCGTCTGTCCGGGCTTTATGTGCGCTCCGGCCTGCAGACCGGGTATTTTGAACGATGGAATGGGAAAAATATGGTTACGGAAAAAACTCCGGGGTATCTGGGGACGGATCCTGGGCTTTTCGAGGAGATCCGAAAAGAATATCTGGACCCGGAACTGGCCCGGCCTGCCGATCTCTTCGTTTCTGTCTTTGTGGGACAGCCGATCTCTCTGACCGTTTTTTGCGGCGGCCATCAGGTTTTCTGCGAAGGGATGACCGTCCTGAAAGCGCAGAAGAAACCGCTGCGTCGGGAGGATGTAGAAAAGCAGTTTGCCCGCGCAGGCGGCTCCCATTTTGGGATCCGTCAACTGGAGATCGAAATGGGGGAGGACTGCTTCCTGCCACTTTCTGCCATGAACGATCTGCGCCGTCGGGCATTTCAGGCCCTTTTTGAAGAAATGACTGCGCCTGAGGAGGGCCGCGCCGGGCAGGATCAGACTTCGCTGCCGGCTGCAGAAGGCCGTCAGAGGGATAGGATAGATTCTGAAAGGGCGAAAACGACGGGGCGGCAGGCTATGGCGCTTCATATGGCTGCCCTGACCGCAGAGCAGGCGATGGAGGGCGTCCGCAGTTCCCGAGTGAAACGGGTGTATCTTACTGCCGACGCCATATTCTCAAAGAAAGCCGATGAACCGCTTTGGCGGATGATCCGGGAACGCAAAGCGAAGGATCCCTCTTTTTCCTTTTTTTTGACCCTGCCGGTCATCCTGCGCTTTGGTTCTGTTCCATATCTGGACAGGCTTGCAAGATGGCTTACGGATACAAAGGAGGGCGCGCTGGTGGATGGCTTTCTGGCCTCCAGCCTTTCCGGCTTGCTCTGGGCGGGCGGACAGGACAGGGCCGTTGCCCTGAACCATACGATTCCCGTCTTTAATCGAAAGGCCCTTGAGACGCTGATGAAAGGCGCCCGGTTTGTAAGTTATGCCGGATCCTTTGAGTTAAACCGCCGGGAGCTGGACAGCCTGCCCCTTTTCTGCCAGGAACGGATGGTCTACGGAAGGATCCCTATGATGATCAGCGCAAACTGCGTCAGAAAGACGGCGGGAGAGTGCAGGCGGGAACGCGCCCGGGAGGATAAGGAAATAAGGGAAGAACCAAAGTCCATGGAGTGTTTTTTAAAGGATCGGTTGGGCGTCTCCTTTCCCGTCTTGACAGACTGTACCCATTGCATGAATACGGTCTACAATTCAGTCCCGCTGTCGCTGCATCAGTATCTTCCCCAGTTGGAAAGCGGAGGCGTCTGTGCGCTGCGGCTGGATTTTACAGATGAGGATGCGGACTATACGGCGCGGATCCTGCGGTTATTTTCGCAGGAAGGTGGGACAGCCTTTTACCGCTATACCACAGGACATTATAAAAAAGGGGTATCGTAGATTTGGCCTATACGATCGTGATCTATTCCAAATATTGCATGGCGCTGTCCCTGGTTTTGTTCCTTTTATGCGGGCTGTTTTCCCTGCGCTATGCGAGCGTTGCAAAGCAGAAGAGGCTGGCCTTTTTGCAGAGCCTTTTCCTTTTGCTGGTGCAGTGGAGCGCCTGGCTGACCATCGTGATCCGGACGCAGCGCACGGAATACCTGCTGCTGTTCGCTTTTTTTCAAACGCTGACTTTCGCGATGCTGATCCTGCCTGTGATGCTTTATCCGGGCGTAAGCCGTATCCTGCTCAACGACATCTGTATGCTTTTCACGGCGGGCATGATCGTGCTGACGCGGCTGGACCAAAGCCGGGCGGCGCGGCAGCTTGCCTTCATGGCGCTCTCTTTTTTCCTTTCGCTGTTTGTGCCCTGGATCGTCCGGCACATACGCGTCCTGCGCCATCTGGGCTGGATCTGTTGCGCGGCGGGGATCGTCCTTGTGGGAACCGTGCTGCTATTGGGGCAGCTCACCAACGGTTCCAAACTCTCCTGGACCGTAGCGGGGATCACCTTCCAGCCCTCGGAATTTGCCAAGGTGCTGTATGTGTTTTTTCTGGCTTCCGTACTGGGGGAAAAGCCTGGCCTGCCAAAGATCCTGTTTGCGGGGATCGGGGCGGCGGCCCATGTGCTGATCCTGGTTCTGTCCCGCGATTTGGGCAGTGCGCTGATCTTTTTTGCGATCTATATCCTGATGATCTCTGCCGCTTCCCATCGCCTGTTTTACGCGCTGGCGGGAGTGCTGGGCGGCACGTTTGCATCGGCAGGGGCCTATCGGGTATTTTCGCATGTCCAGACCCGAGTCCAGGCATGGAGAGATCCCTGGAGCGTCATCGACGGGCAGGGCTATCAGATCACGCAGTCGTTGTTTGCCATCAGCCGGGGCGGGCTGTTCGGCCTGGGGATTGGAAAGGGGACGCCCTACGATATCCCCTATGTGGAAACGGATTTTGTCTTCGCCGCCATGGTGGAGGAGCTGGGGCTGGTCTTTGGCATCGGCATTGTCCTGACGGGAGTTATGGTCTTTTTGCTCCTGATGCGCATTGCCTGCGACCTGAAAGACGGCTTTTATAAAAATCTCACGATGGGTTATGGGTTTATGCTGATCTTTCAGATCTTTCTGACCATCGGAGGCGATACGAAATTTATCCCCTTGACGGGGGTCACGCTCCCTCTGGTCAGCTATGGCGGCAGCAGCGTAATGGCGACGATGCTGATGCTGTTCGTGATACAGGGGATCTGTGAGATGCGCTACGCAGAGGAAAGGGAAATTGAAAAGAGAAGAAAGAAAAGCGAAAAAAGAGCGGCTGCGGACAAGAAAGCTGCGGCGCCGGCGCAATAGGGAGATCTATCTTTTTTCCGCCCTTTTTCTGGGGCTGTTCGCCGGCCTCTTTTTTTATCTAACGGATTATGTCACGGACAGCCATGAAGAGCTGTTCAACAACAGCTATAATTCCAGAGAACGGGTGCTGGCGCAGGAAAACCTGCGCGGGAGCATTTATGCGGCCACAGGGGAGGCGCTGGCCAGGACAGTCGTTTCAGACGACGGGAAGCAAACGCGGGAATATCCTTATAAAGAGATGTTTGCGCATGTTGTAGGATACAGCGGCAAGGGGAAAACCGGGATAGAGGCGTTGGAAAATTATTCCCTCAGCAATTCGGATATCCCGGAGCGTACAAAGCTGGAAAACGAAAAGGCCGGCGTCAAAAACCCCGGCAACAACGTCTATACGACGCTGCACACAGATCTGCAGCAGACGGCCTATGAGGCTCTGGGGGCCTTCCGCGGCGCCATCGTAGTGACGGAAGTAAAAACCGGGCGTATTCTGGCCATGGTGAGCAAGCCTGATTTCGATCCCAACCGGATCGCGGAAATATGGGAAAAGGTCAACGCCGACACGCAGGACGCCGCCCTTGTCAACCGGGTCACCCAGGGGCTTTATCCGCCCGGATCCACGTTCAAGATCGTGACGGCCCTGGCGTATCTGCGGCAGTTTCCAGATTCCTGGGAAAGCTATTCTTACTCCTGCAGCGGCGCCTATCAGAACGGGGAAAACAGGATCACCTGCTTTCACGGTTCCGTCCATGGCCGCGTGGATCTGACCTCTTCCTTTGCCAAATCCTGCAACTGTTCCTTTGCCAATGTAGGCATGTCGCTGGACAGGGAAGGCTTTGCAGAGACGATAGACAGCCTGCTGTTCAACCGGGATCTGCCGCTGGAGCTTCCGTATAACCGAACCAGCATAAAGCTGGGGGCCGACAGCTCCGACGCGGAGGTGATCCAGACCTCCATCGGGCAGGGGAAAACGCAGATCTCCCCGATGCAGCTCAATCTGATCACCGCCGCCATCGCCAACGGCGGCGAACTGATGCGGCCGTATCTGGTGGACAGAGTCCTAAGCGCCCAGGGCGCCGTGCTTAAGGAAAACGAACCGGAGCCTTACGCGAGGCTTATGTCCGAAGAGGAAGCCAAAACGCTGTCCGGCTTTATGGAGGCCGTCGTGCGTGACGGCACCGGGCGCAAATTAAAGGACCAGCCCTATACCGCCGCGGGAAAGACCGGCAGCGCGGAATTTAATCAGGAGAAAGCCGATTCCCATGCCTGGTTTACAGGATATGCCCCGGCAGAGGACCCGCAGATCGCGGTGACGATCCTCGTGGAACAGGTCGGCTCCGGGGGCGATTATGCGGTTCCGCTGGCAAAACGTATCTTTGACGCCTGGTTTTTACAGTCAAAAAACGGATGAAGGCAGGACGAAGGGCTGCAGCAGGGCCGCAACTAATTTGCGTTTTTTATGGGATGGGACTTGCCCTGCCCCCTTTTTTGGGATATACTTGTTGTCAGGACGTCATATCGCCGGACAGGAGGAATTGCAGTGATTGAGGCAACGAGCTGCGGCGGTGTAGTAATTTTCCGTGGGAAGATCCTTCTTTTATATAAGAATTACCGAAACAAATATGAAGGATGGGTATTGCCAAAGGGAACGGTGGAGGCGGGAGAGGATTACAAGCAGACGGCGCTGCGGGAAGTCCTCGAAGAAAGCGGCTCCCGTGCTTCCATTATCAAATACATCGGGAAGAGCGAATATACGTTTAACGTTCCCGAGGATACGGTGGAGAAGGATGTCCACTGGTATCTGATGATGGCGGACAGTTATTACAGCAAACCGCAGAGGGAAGAATATTTTGTGGATTCCGGGTTTTATAAATACCATGAGGCATACCATCTTTTGAAGTTCGCCAACGAGAAGCAGATCCTGGAGAAAGCCTATCACGAATATCTCGAATTGAAGAAGAGCAATCTCTGGGGCAGCCGGAAGTACTACTGAAAGATCTGATTCGCGGAGCGGCAGCGAGGCAAAACGCGCCGTCCGTCGTTGGGGGTAGCGCGCCGTCTATGAAATTTTATCGCGGGCTGTATGTGGGGCCATCTGTCAAAAAACTGAATACCGTGAAAATGAAACTGAAAACCGGGGCAGGGCAGTTTTCCATTTACCTGATCGCCCTTTCCAAAAACAGCGATCAGTTGGATATCTTTCACAGCGGCCTGTTGAAGCAGAAGTATTTCGACAGGAAGGATCTGTATGTGGTAGGGATCGCGGGCAGCAAAGGGGAAGCCTACCAGCTCGTGGGAAAGATGCTTGGCGACGCGATGGCTGCCGGTATGAACGGCGACATTAAGGGCTATCTGATCCAAAACGGCGTTCCTGCGGAAAGGGGCGCAGGATGACGGTTTTGCTGGCAATACTGAAAGGGGCAGGGATCCTGTTACTTTCCGTTCTGATCCTGCTTTTGGCAGTCCTTACGCTTTTGCTCATCGTGCCTTTTCGCTATCGGTTGGAGGGCGCATATCAGGAAAAGCTTACCCTGCAGGGCAGAGTGACCTGGCTTTTGCATTTTGTCTCGGTCAGGGCCTCCTATGACGGCACGCTGACCTATGGATTGAAGCTTGCCGGGATTTCCTTTGAACCGGGCCGGATACGGCAGTCCCGGCTCAAAAAGGCGATCCGCTTTTGTAAGGATCGGCTGCACAGGCTTTTTGAAAAACTGGCGTCGCTCTTTGCCCGCAGCCTGACGGCTCCTGTGGAGGAAGAGGAGGAGCCGGAAGAAACTCCTGCAGAAAGAGATTCAGGGGAAAAGGCCCGGACGGAGGAAACGGCGTCCGGCGGAGACGACACAGACGCCGGGGGCGAAGAGACGCGGGAGGCCATGCCAAAAGAGCGTTCGGAAAACGCCGATGCGTCAGAGCAGGAGACAGCAGAAGAAAAGCAGTCCTTTGGGGAACGGATCAAAGGACTGGAGGAAAAGCTGGAATCGGTCCAGGACAAGCTGGACGATATCCGGGATAATCTGGAGTATTATCTGGATCTGCTTGGACAGGCACGGACCCAGGAGGCTCTTAAGACGGTGACGGGACAGCTTTTGCGCATGCTGCGCCATATCCTGCCGAACAGGCTTGCGATCCATGCCATTATCGGGATTCCGGATCCGGCCGCCATGGGACAGCTCATGGCAGTCCAGGGGATGCTGTATCCGGTCCTGCATCAGAAAGTATGGATCGAACCGGATTTTGAGCAAAAGAGAATGGAAGGCACGTTTACGGCACAGGGCCGGATCAGGCTCGTCACATTATTGTTCTGTGCCCTCAGGATCATCTTAAAAAGGGATGTCATCTATTTGATCAAGCGTTTGCGCAGGAAGAAGGAGGACTGAAATGGCTGCAAATAAAGAGAACAACATCGGTTCCGTGATGGAATCTTTGATGAAAGGCGTGGAAACCGTCTTTACCACGAAAACCGTAGTCGGGGAACCGACCAGGATCGAGGATACCTATATCATCCCTATCGTGGACGTTTCCATCGGGCTGGGCGCGGGAGCCGTCAGCGGGGACGCCAAGGAGAAGAATAAATCCAACGGAGGCGGCGGCATGAGCGGCAAAATGTCCCCCAGCGCGGTCCTTCTGATCCGTAACGGACAGGCGAAGCTGGTGAATATCAAGAATCAGGACGGCGTTTCCAAGATCCTCGACATGATCCCGGATCTGGTGGACAGGTTCACGACATCGAAGGACAAGGGGGAGATGCCCAGCGATGAAGAGGCCAAAAAGGCCGCTTTCCCCGAAGAATGAAAAATTCCTGCATGAAAGGCGGTAAGCTGCATAAGATATAATAAGAGAAGCGTAAGGGGCAGGGCATTGGTATGTGCCGTATTATTGGATTTGCTATTTTCTGTATGGCGATCGGGATGCTGCTTATGCTTCTTTTTCGTTACCGCGTGTTCGGCGCGATCGTTGCGGTCGTCCTGTTGGCAATAAGCTATTGCGTGCTTTCCCTAGAGGACAAATAGAGAAAAGAGAACATCAAAAAAAGGCGTCATCATGACGCCCTTTTTTTGATGTTCCATTAAGCTCTTTCGACTCTGCCGGACTTTAAGCAGCTCGTGCAGACGTGCATTCTCTTCGCACCACCGTTGACTTTGCACTTAACGCTTCTTACGTTAGAATTCCAGATCCGGTTGGATCTTCTATGGGAATGGCTTACGTTGTTACCGAAATGAGCGCCTTTGCCACAAATATCACATTTCGCCATGTTCGCACCTCCTCGGACTCTATTAGCCGTCGACTGACAACATTTGTATGATAGCAGAATTTGGCGCATTTGGCAAGCAAAATCTCTTTAAAAATTGAAAAAGTTAAATTCCGTATTCCCTTTTTTGGGGAAAGCGGTTATAATATCTTTAAATTTTGATGGATAAAGGAGGTTTGCCGTATGAAGGGATCCTATATGACGACCCATATGGGCAACATTACGATTGATAATGAAGTGATCGGACAGTATGCCGGAACGGTGGCGATGGAATGCTTCGGTATCGTTGGCATGGGCGTTTCGGTAAAAGGCGGACTGGTAAAGCTTCTGAAGAAAGACAGAGTGACGAAGGGCATCGGCGTCCGGATAAACAATCATAAGCTGACACTGGATTTTCATGTGATCGTCGCTTACGGCGTGAGCATTATCGCCGTAGCGGACAATCTGATCAGCAGCGTGAAATACAAAATGGAAGAGTTCACCGGCATAGAGGTAGAGAAGATCAATATCTATGTGGAAGGCGTACGAGTGATCGATTAAGGAGGAGCGAACTGTGGCAGTAAATAAGATAGATGCTAAGATGCTCGCGAAGATGTTCTTAGCAGGCGCCAAAAACCTGGAAAGCAAAAAAGAGTGGATCAACGAGCTGAACGTATTCCCCGTCCCGGATGGGGATACCGGCACCAATATGACGCTGACGATCATGTCCGCAGCCAAGGACGTGGCGGCCATGGACGCCCGCAACGATCTGGATATGCCGTCTTTGGCAAAGGCAATTTCTTCGGGTTCCCTGCGGGGCGCCAGAGGCAATTCCGGCGTGATATTGTCGCAGTTGTTCAGGGGATTTACCAAAGTGATCCGCGACTGCGAGAGCATCGATATCCCGACGCTGGCGCAGGCCGGCGAACGCGCGGTGGAAACTGCCTATAAGGCCGTTATGAAGCCCAAAGAGGGTACGATTTTGACCGTGGCGAAGGGCGCCGCCCAAAAGGCCCGCGAACTGGCGGATGCCGGTGAGACCGATATGGAGAAATATCTGAGCGCGATCATCGAGCATGCCGGATTCGTTTTGAGCCAGACTCCCGATATGCTGCCGGTGCTAAAGCAGGCAGGCGTGGTGGATTCCGGCGGCCAGGGACTGATACAGGTCTTAAAGGGCGCGTATGAGGCTTTCCTGGGCAAAGAGGTGGATTTCTCCATTGAGACGCCCGCCGCTGCAGCCGGCGCTCCCTTTGCTTCCTCCAATGCGAAGGCCCAGGCCGAGACGCAGATCAAATTCGGATACTGCACAGAGTTTATCATTATGCTCTCCAGGCCCTTTCACAGCAAGCAGGAGAAGGATTTCAAGGACTATCTGGAGTCCATCGGCGATTCCATCGTGGTGGTGGCGGATGAGGATGTCGTGAAGGTTCATGTACATACCAATGATCCGGGCCTGGCGATCCAGAAAGGCCTAAAGTACGGTGCGCTTTCCAATATGAAGATCGATAACATGCGGCTGGAGCATCATGAAAAGGTGATCCGCATGAACCAGAAAGCGGAAGAGGACGCTGCAATGGCCGCTCCAAAACCGGCAGCTATGGAAGAAACATCCGAACGCAAGCCTACCGGGTTTATCGCCGTCTCCGCCGGGGACGGGCTGCAGGCCATTTTCCGGGAACTGGGCGTAGACCACATCATCGAGGGCGGACAGACCATGAACCCCAGCACCCAGGATATGCTCAACGCGATCGATAAGGTCAACGCGGACACGGTCTTCATCCTGCCCAATAACAAGAATATCATTCTGGCGGCGAACCAGGCGAAATATATGCATGAGGATAAGCATATCATCGTGATCCCCACCAAGACCATCGCCCAGGGGATCACCGCCGTGATCAATTATGCGCCCGATCTTTCGCCGGAGGAAAACGAGAGCGCGATGACAGAGGCCATCGGCGCCGTGCGGACGGGAGAGGTCACTTATGCCGTGCGCGACACCTCCATTGAAGGGTATGAGATCAGCCAGGGCGATTATATGGGGATCGGAGACGAGGGGATCCTGGCCGTGGGACAGTCGGTAGAGGCCGTGACGGCTGAGATGACCGACCATATGATGAGCGAGGATATGGAGCTGATCAGCATTTACTACGGCGAGGACATCAATGAAGAGGACGCCCTTGACCTTCGCGATAAGGTGGCAGAAAAATATCCTGCCTGCGATGTGGAACTGCAGTATGGCGGACAGCCGATCTATTCTTATATCGTTTCTGTGGAGTGAATATGCAAAACCAGGATCCATTGAGTTGTTTAAAAGGCGTAGGGGGGAAAACCGCTACGCTTTTTTCAAAGCTGGGCGTTGAAACCCTTGGGCAACTGATCCGCTACTATCCAAGAGATTATGATCACTTTGAAGCCCCAGAGGCCGTGCAGGATCTCATCCCGGGAAAGATCATGGCGGTCCGGGCCTGCGTCATCGGCGCACCCTCCCTCGTCCGGGCGAAGGGCATGGCCATCGCCCACTGCAATGTAGGCGACGTCACCGGAACCATGCGGATGACCTGGTTTCGTATGCCTTATATCAGGAACGTCTTAAAGCCGGGGAGGTTTTATATCTTTCGCGGCATGGTGAAGGGCGCCGGAGGAAAGCCGGTGATGGAACATCCCAGACTGTTTTCGGAGGAAGAGTATCTGGCCCTTTCCGGCACCTGGCAGCCCAAATATCCGTTGACCACAGGGGTCACCAATCATATGGTGCAAAAATGCGTCAGGCAGGCGCTTCAATCCCTTTCGATACAAGATCCCCTGTCCCCCGGACTGCTTTCGCAATATCGTCTGATCGGGCTTGAACAGGCGTTGTATCTCATCCATTTCCCTTCCGGCGCGCAGGATGTGCAGGCGGCCCGTCGAAGGCTTGCTTTCGATGAATTTCTCACATTTTTAGTGCAGATCAAACGGCAGAAGATCCTGAATGAGGCCGTCATCGTGGAGCGCCCCCTGTCGGCCGTACAGGAAACGGAGCAGCTCATCGCGTCACTGCCCTATGAATTGACCGGCGCCCAGCGCCGCGTCTGGAAGGAGATCGAAAAAGACCTGCAGAGGCATGTGGCCATGAACCGTTTGGTCCAGGGCGATGTGGGAAGCGGCAAAACGATCCTGGCCTTCCTGGCGCTTTTGATGTGCAGCGCCAACGACAGGCAGAGCTGTCTCATGGCGCCTACGGAGGTGCTGGCGCGCCAGCATTTCGATGCGCTACAGCGTATGGCTAAAGACTTTTGTCTGCCCGTCCATCCTGTTCTGCTGATCGGTTCCATGACCGCCAGGCAGAAAAAAGAAGTCCAGAACCTGATCGCCTCCGGCGCAGCGGATGTGGTGATCGGTACCCACGCGCTGATCCAGGAGAAGGTGAGCTACCGCGATCTGGCGCTGGTGGTGACGGATGAACAGCACCGGTTCGGCGTCCGCCAGAGGGAGACGCTGGCGGATAAGGGGAACGGGGTGCATGTGCTGGTGATGAGCGCCACGCCGATCCCGCGTACTCTGGCCATTGTGCTGTATGGAGACCTGCAGGTTTCGGTGCTGGATGAAATGCCCAAAAGCCGTCTTCCCATCAAAAACTGTGTGGTGGATACTTCCTTCCGCAAAAAAGCCTACGCATTTATCCAGGCCCAGGTGGACGCCGGACGACAGGCCTATGTGATCTGTCCCATGGTGGAAGAGGGCGAGATGGAAGGGGTCGAAAATGTGCTGGATTATACGGAGAAGCTGAAGGCGGCCATGCCGGACAAGATCCGGATAGCCGCGCTGCATGGGAAAATGAAAGCGGCCCAAAAGCAGCAGATCATGGAAGATTTTTCCGCCCACCGGCTGGATGTACTGGTATCCACTACGGTCATCGAGGTAGGGATCGACGTGCCGAATGCCACCGTTATGCTGGTGGAAAATGCCGAACGCTTTGGTCTGGCTCAGCTTCACCAGCTCCGCGGCAGAGTCGGACGCGGCAGACAGCAAAGCTTTTGTATTTTTATGACCGGAGACGACAGCGGGGCGAACAACCGGCGTCTGGACATTTTGAACCGTTCCAACGACGGCTTTTTCATCGCCAACGAGGATCTGAAGCTGCGCGGCCCCGGCGACCTGTTCGGCATCCGTCAGAGCGGCGCGCTGGATTTTGCCATCGGCGACATTTACCAGGACTCCGATGTACTGCTTTTGGCCGGCGAACTGGCGGATCGGGTGCTTTCCGGAGAGGTAGTGCTGCCGGAAGAGGAAATGGGGCTTTTTCAAAAGGGGATCGACTACAGGACGATCTGATCTCGTACTTATGAAAGGGGTTTTTACGCATGAAAGCCAGGATCGCCCGGATCTGCCCTCCGGAGGGCGGCCGGATCATCGCCGTCAGCGACGTTCACGGCTATGTGGACTATCTGGACGGGCTTCTGAAAAAGCTGCACTTTGATAAATCGGACATGCTCATCCTCATCGGCGATCTGATCGAAAAAGGCCCCAGGAGCCTGGAAACGGTCCGCTATGTCCTGCGTCAGATGGAGAGCGGTGCCCGGATCCATGCGGTGATGGGAAATGTGGAATATGACCGGCTCGGTGCGTTTTTTGACGACGGCGGGGACGGCGTGCGCCATTTTATGGATATGCTTTCTTATCATGTCCAAAGATGGAAGCATGGGTTTTTCCCCGACATTCTGACTGAAATGGGCATGGACGCCCAGGCGCTGGTTCGGGACTGGAGGGACAAAAGGCTGCAGGAGGATGCTGTCCGGGATCTGAAGCGGCGGATCAGGGAAGGGTATGAAAAAGAACTCGATTTTCTCTGGCATCTTCCCACCGTGCTTTTGTGCGGCAATTTCCTGTTCGTCCACGCCGGCGTTTCGAGCGATTCTTTATCAAAGCTGCAGGACGCGGACGCCGTTTCCTGTATGAAGCGGGACGCCTTTTTGCAGGAAGATGTGCGGTTTGAAAAATATGTGGTAGTGGGTCATTGGCCGGTCTGTCTGTATCGGGAGGAGGCAAGCGTCGCTCCCATCTTTGACGAGAGGAAGCATATCATAGCCATTGACGGAGGCTGCGCGTTAAAGACCGCCGCCCAACTGAACGCCCTGGTGCTGCCGGAGGGCGCAGAGGACATGAGGGGCGCTTTCTTTGAAAGCTACGACGATTTCCCTGTCTTTATCGCGCCAAAGGATCAGCCATACCGCGCGCCGGGCATGTATGTCCGTTACTTTGACAATCGTGTGGAAATCCTGGAGCGGACGGAGGATATGGCCAGGCTTCGCCATTTGGGAAGCGGAAAGGAATTTCTGGCCCCGCTTGCTTTTCTTTTCCACAAAAACGGAGAGATCCATTGCGACGATTACGCGGATACCTTCCTTTCAGTCAAAGCCGGGGACCGGCTTTCCGTGATCCTGGAAACCTCTTTGGGAAAGTTCGTAAAGAAAGACGGGCGGATCGGCTGGTATTGCGCCGTCAGAAGCTAGGATTTGATACGCTCCAAATAAGGACTATTTCCTGGCAGATACGTCCCGGCTTGCTCCACGCTTTTATACAAAATATGGTGTGCATGCCTCTTTAAACCGCAATTTCTGGTATTTTTCCTGAAAATTCTGCACGAAATCATCTTTTCAAAATCGAACGTATGTGTTAAACTGAAAGAGTGGTTTTTTTGGAAAATTGCGCCATTTCCCCGGAAACGTAAATATTTTTGCGATCCGGCACATAAATATTTCCGATAAGATACCCTACACATACGGCAGAAGGAGAGGAAAGAACATTGGCAGGCAATCAAACCTACGACGCCTCCAGCATTACCGTACTGGAAGGCCTGGAAGCGGTCCGGAAAAGACCGGGCATGTATATCGGCAGCGTCTCCACCAAGGGCCTGAACCATCTGATCTATGAGATCGTGGACAATGCGGTGGACGAGCATCTGGCGGGCTTTTGCAGCCTGATCAACGTCATACTGGAAGCGGACGGTTCCGCCACCGTGACCGACAACGGGCGCGGCATCCCGGTGGGAATGCATGAAAAGGGCGTCAGCGCGGAACGGCTGGTCTTTACCACGCTGCACGCGGGCGGCAAGTTTGACAACGGCGCCTATAAGACCAGCGGTGGCCTGCACGGCGTCGGTTCCTCCGTGGTAAATGCCCTCTCCACCAGATTGACTATACAGGTCAAAGACGGGAAACAGATCTATCAGGACAGCTACGCCCAGGGCGTTCCCACGACGGAGCTGATCGACGGGCTGCTCCCTGTGGTCGGTAAGACGAAGGAAACCGGGACGACTATCAATTTCCTGCCGGACGATACGATCTTTGAAAGGACCCGTTTTAAGGAGGATGAGGTAAAGAGCCGGCTCCATGAGACGGCCTACCTGAACCCGGAGCTGACGATCCATTTCGAGGACCGGCGCAAAGAAGAGCCGGAAATCGTCGATTATCATGAGCCGGAGGGCATCATCGGCTATATCAAGGATATCGACAGATCCGATGAGGCCCTGACTGACGTGATCTATTTTAAGGGCGAAGGCGACGGGATCTCGGTGGAATGCGCTTTTCAGTATATCAATGAATTTCATGAGAATGTGCTGGGTTTCTGCAACAACATATATAATTCCGAGGGCGGCACCCATCTGACGGGCTTTAAGACCCAGTTCACCACGATCATCAACAATTACGCCAGAGAACTCAATATCCTCAAGGAAAAAGATCCCAATTTCACAGGGGCAGACGTGCGCAACGGCATGACTGCCGTGATCTCCATCAAGCATCCCGATCCCCGATTTGAGGGCCAGACCAAGACAAAGCTGGACAACCAGGACGCGGCCAAGGTGGTAAGCAAGGTGACGGGAGAAGAGCTTCCCCGCTATTTTGACCGCAATCTGGAAACCCTAAAGAGCGTCATCGGCTGTGCGGAAAAGGCTGCCAAGATCAGAAAGAGCGAAGAACGGGCCAAGACCAACCTTTTGAGCAAACAGAAGTTTTCTTTCGATTCCAACGGAAAGCTGGCCAACTGCGAGTCCCGGGACGCTTCCAAATGCGAGATCTTTATCGTGGAAGGGGATTCCGCCGGCGGCAGCGCCAAGATGGCCCGAAACCGTATGTATCAGGCGATCCTGCCCATCCGGGGCAAGATCCTGAACGTGGAAAAGGCTAGTATCGACAAGGTGTTGGCCAACGCCGAGATCAAGACCATGATCAACGCTTTCGGCTGCGGTTTTTCCGAAGGCTACGGCAACGATTTCGATATTTCCAAGCTGCGTTACGACAAGATCATTATCATGGCCGATGCGGATGTGGACGGTGCCCACATTTCCAATCTGTTGTTGACATTATTTTATCGCTTTATGCCGGAGCTGATCTTCGAGGGCCATGTTTATATCGCCATGCCGCCGCTCTATAAGGCGATGCCTGCCAAGGGCAAGGAAGAATATCTGTACGACGACAAGGCGCTGGAGCGCTACCGCAAGCGGCACAAAGGCACGTTTACTCTGCAGCGCTATAAGGGCCTTGGGGAAATGGATCCCCAGCAGCTTTGGGAGACGACGCTGGATCCCGAGAACAGGCTGTTAAAGCTGGTGGAGATCGAGGACGCCCGGATGGCCTCCGATGTGACGGCGCTTTTGATGGGGACGGAGGTCCCGCCCAGGAGGGATTTTATCTACCGCAACGCGACGGACGCGCAGTTAGACGTCTAGGGCAGCGTGTTCTAAAAAAGCCGACGGCGATTGGAAGGATGGAACAGGATGGATGACAGGATCATAAAAACCGAGTATTCCGAGGTGATGCAGAAGTCTTTTATCGATTACGCCATGAGCGTCATCATCTCCAGGGCGCTCCCGGACGTCCGGGACGGCTTAAAGCCCGTACAGCGGAGAGTATTGTACGATATGCACGAACTGGGGATCCGCTATGACAGGCCTTACCGCAAGAGCGCCCGTATCGTCGGCGATACCATGGGTAAATATCACCCCCACGGGGATGCTTCCATCTATGAAGCCCTTGTGGTGATGGCCCAGGATTTTAAAAAGGGACAGGTCCTGATCGACGGGCACGGCAACTTCGGCAACATCGAAGGCGACGGGGCGGCCGCCATGCGTTATACGGAAGCGAGGCTGCACCGGATCGCGCAGGAGGCGTTTCTGGCCGATCTGGACAAGGATGTGGTGGATTTTCTCCCGAATTTTGACGAAACGGAAAAGGAACCCTCCGTTCTGCCCTGTAAATTCCCCAATCTGCTGGTCAACGGTTCCGAAGGTATCGCGGTCGGCATGGCCACCAGCATCCCGCCCCATAACCTGGGGGAAGTGATCGACGCGGTTAAGGCGTATATGCTGAATGAGGACATTTCCACCAAAGAACTGATGCGCTATATCCAGGGGCCGGATTTTCCTACCGGCGGCATCGTCACCAATAAAGACGAGCTTCTTTCGATCTATGAGACCGGCGTCGGTAAGATCAAAGTGCGCGGCAGGGTGGAAAAGGAGAAGGGGCGGGCGGGCCGTACCAATGTGGTCATCACCCAGATCCCTTATCCGATGATCGGCGCTAACATCGCCAAATTCCTTTCGGATGTGGCGGCCCTGGCTGAGGGCAAAAAAACCGCCGACATCGTGGATATTTCCAACCAGTCTTCCAAAGAGGGAATCCGCATCGTCATCGAATTGAAGAAAGACGCGGACGTAGATAACTTCATCAATATGCTTTACAAAAAGACCCGCCTGGAAGACACCTTCGGCGTCAATATGCTGGCCATTGCGGACGGGCGGCCGGAAACCATGGGGCTCAAACAGATCCTCAAGGCCAGCGTGGACTTCCAGTTTGAGGTCAACCGCCGCAAATATGAAACGCTCCTTTCCAGGGAACAGGCGAAACGGGAGATCCAGGAGGGGCTGATCAAGGCCTGCAACGTGATCGATCTGATCATCGAGATCCTGCGCGGTTCCCGCGACCGGAACATGGCCAAGGCATGCCTGGTGGACGGGGTCACGGAGGGGATCCGGTTCAAGTCGAAGGAATCCGCCGTGATGGCCGGATATCTGCGCTTTACGGAAAACCAGGCCAACGCCATTCTGGATATGCGTTTATATAAGCTGATCGGGCTGGAGATCGAAGCGCTGATCAACGAACATGAGGAAACTTTGTCCAATATTTACCGTTATGAGGATATCCTGGAGCGTAAAAGCTCCATGGCGCAGGTGATCATGAACGAACTGGACGAGATGAAGCGTCAGTTTGCCGTCAAAAGGCGGACGCGGATCGACAACTGCGAAGAAGCGGTCTTTGAGGAGAAAAAGGCGGAAGAAACGCAGGTTTACTGCCTGATCGACAAATTCGGCTACAGCAGGATCATCGATACCGCCGCCTACGAACGCAACCAGGATGCCATCCTGACGGAAAACCGTTTTGCCTTCCTCTGTAAAAATACGGGCCGGATCTGTCTGTTCACAAATACCGGCCAGCTCTATACCGTCAAAGTCTCCGATCTTCCTTTTGGCAAGTTCCGGGATAAGGGCGTACCACTGGATAATGTGAGCAGCTATGATTCCACCAAAGAACAGCTTCTGCTCGCCGTCAGCCAGAGCGACCTGAATCTGTACCGGCTGCTGTTCGTCACGCGGCAGGCCATGGCCAAGATCGTGGACGGTGGGGAATTTGACGTGACGAAAAAGACCGTTGCCGCCACGAAGCTGGCGGAAGGAGACGAATTGGTCAGCGTCGCGGTCTATAAGGAACAGAAAAATATCATCCTGCAGTCCTGCGACGGTTATTTCCTCCGTTTTCTGATCAGCGAGATACCCGAAAAGAAAAAAGCTGCCATCGGCGTGCGCGCCATGAAGCTTTCGGGATCCGACAAAATCGAGGCGGTTTATTATACAAAGAATACGGACGAAACTTCTGTTGCCTATAAGAGCCGCAATCTGGTGCTGAATCAGATCAAAGCAGCGAAACGGGATACGAAAGGGACGAAAGTTAGAGGTTGACCGGCGGAAAATTATGCGGTAGTATATCCATAAATATGTATGATGGGAGCAATGTATGAGAGTGATCGCCGGACAGGCCAGAAGCCTGCCCCTAAAGACGCCCCAGGGGCCCGATACCCGTCCTACCACGGACCGGATCAAGGAAACGCTGTTCAATATGCTGCAGACGAGATTTCCCTGCGGCCTGTTTATCGACCTGTGCAGCGGCAGCGGCGCCATCGGTATCGAAGCCCTCAGCCGGGGAGCGCGCAGAGCCTACTTTGTGGAAAACGGCAGGGAAGCTGCATCGTGCATCGTGGAGAATCTGCGCTTCACCAAATTTACGGAGCGCGCCGTCGTTCTGAAGCAGGATGTGGTAAACGCTGTCCGCTTTATCCGGGAGAAGCACGCGGATATCGTTTTCATGGACCCCCCTTATCAGGCCGGGTTGGAGGAGCCGGTGCTTGCGGCCCTTTCCCATGCGCCGTATGTGGGGCCGGATACCCTGATCATCATCGAAAGCGAGAAGGACAGGGATTTTTCCTTCGCACAGGAATACGGCTTTGCCGTGACCCGCGAAAAGGTCTATAAGACCAACAAACATGTATTTTTCATGAGGAAGGACAGCCATGAAGAGAGCGATCTATCCGGGGAGCTTTGACCCCGTCACGTTTGGGCATTTGGATATCATACACCGGGCCTCCTCTATTTTTGACGAACTGACTGTCAGCGTGCTGAATAATAAAGAAAAGTGTCCATTGTTTTCTGTGGAAGAACGTGTTAAAATGTTAGAAGAGGCGACGAAGGATCTTCCCAATGTCAAAGTCGAATCTTTCAGCGGGCTGCTCATCGACTATGCCCGAAAGAAGAATGTCCGGGTATCCGTGAGGGGGCTGCGGGCGATCACGGACTTTGAATATGAACTGCAGATCGCCCAGACCAATAAGCTGTTGTCGGCGGGGGAACTGGATACGGTCTTTCTGACTACCAGCCTGGAATACGCCTACTTAAGTTCTTCCAGCGTTAAGGAGATCGCCAGTTTTCACGGGGACATCTCCAAATGCGTACCGCCGTTTGTGGCCAGACTCGTGTATCAGAAATTCGGGCATGAGGAATAGGACGTACATAACCGGCCTTTTTGCAAAACCGCCAGGAATGCCCCAGGCCTTCTGTTTTAAAAGAAACCGAATAAAACGCTTCGTGCAGAAATGAGGAGAGAATGAGCAGCAGAATTGAACAACTGATCGATGAAATTGAAGAGTACATTGATAGCTGTAAGCGGCAGCCGCTGTCCAACAACAAGATCATTGTAAACAAGGATGAGATCGACGAACTTCTGCGGGAGCTTCGTTCCAAGACGCCTGACGAGATCAAGCGTTACCAGAAGCTTATCAGCAACAGGGAAGCCATTCTGAACGAAGCCCGTGAGAAGGCCCAATCGCTGATCGATGAGGCTACGGAACATACCACGGAACTGATCAACGAGCATGAGATCATGCAGCAGGCCTACGCCCAGGCCAATGAAGTGGTCCAGCTTGCCACACGGCAGGCTCAGGACATTGTGGACAATGCCACGATAGAAGCCAATGCGATCCGAGATTCCATGATGCAGTATGCGGATGATATGATGGCGAACATCGAGAGCATCATCGCCCATGCCGTCGAGGTCGCAAACGTCCATTACGGCAACCTGATCGAGGATTTGAACAACCTGAATGAAGTGGTGGCCGGCAACAGGGCGGAGTTCGCGGCGCAGAATGAGGAAGCCCAGGCGCAGATGGCGGAAGAGTCTTCACAGTCTCCCCAGGAATAAGGGCGTAACGGCAAATCAGATTATATAAGAGGGATTCGGACGATTTTCCCAAAGGCTCCGGTGTGGCTGCACCGGAGTTTTTTGCGGAACGGGCCAGGTATTTTAAAAGCCCCTTAAAACCTGCACAGCGCATAAAAGGCTGCGGTGAGCATGGTTTGAACCACCTTGTGGAACAGGTATTCGTACAGGGACAGGTCAGTATTTCTGATACAACTGTAGGTCTGGGCAATACAGGAAAGCCCGCCAAAGGGCAGAAGGAGAAAGGCTGTCATGCGGTGGGCCCAGTCCAGCCGGGAAATGCCGCTGGTGATCTCCAGCAGAGGGCCGCACCAGGGCAGAAGCGCAGAAGTTTCTCCAAGCAAATGGAGCGGGATCAGATTCAGAAGATTGCAGAAAATCATATAACCGCCCAGTATGGTAATGGCGTCCAGGGACGTCTGGATGGAGTCGTTCATCTTCTGAAGCAGCGAGGATACGGACAAGGACGGCAGCGGCCGCGCCTTCTGTTTTTGCCCTAAAGCAAAGGCGACATCCCGAAACAGGGTGCGCCGCAGGCAGATCCCATACAGAAGGGGGATCCCATACATGGCAAAAAGCGCTGCCCCGGGATGGGAAACGGGAAACAGGCGCAGGACATAGCCCACAAAATAAACAGGGCCGATGTTGTTGCAAAAGGAAAGCAGCAGCGTCGCCTCACGGCGGCTGATGCGATGCTCTTCATAGCTTTGGGCGCAGACTTTGGCGCCCATCGGGAAACCGCACAAAAACCCGATCACGATGCAGTACAGACAGGAGTCGGAGAGGGAAAAAAGAGGGCGAAGGAGTGGGGAAAACAAAGCGGCAAACCCGTCGGAAAGTCCCAGCCCCATGAGGATGCCGGAAAGGATCATAAAGGGAAGCAGGGCAGGGATCATCCGGGAGAACCAGAGATTGAGCCCTTCCAGCGCCAGATCCGCGCTGCGCCTGCTCTGGGTCAGGATCAGGGCGCTTAGATACACAAACAGAAGGATCAGAAGATATTTTGTGATTTTTTTGCCCATTCTTCCTACCCAATGCCGTCCAAATATAGTATACTAAAAACTATGAACGGGATGGCGTTTTCATGACGGAAGGAAAAAATCTTGGTCAGGCTGGATTTGAGATGAGAGAAGACATTGATGCGGTCATTTTTGATCTGGACGGTTCCCTGGTGGACTCCATGTGGATCTGGTCCGATATCGACATAGAATATCTCGGCCGGTATGGGCTGAAGGTCCCGCCGCGCCTGATGCGGGACGTGGAAGGACTGGGGTTTTCCGAGACGGCGGCCTATTTTAAACACCGCTTTTCTCTGCCGGACAGCGTGGAAGAGATCAAGCGCGCCTGGAATGAGATGGCTCTGGACAGATATCTGCACGACGTTCCCTTAAAGCCCGGCGCGGCCCTTTTTCTGGATCACTGCCGCAAAAATGGGATCAAACTGGCGATCGCCACCAGCAATTCCCGGCTTCTGGTCGAACAGATCGTGGACGTCCACGGCTTGAGGGACTATTTTTCCTGTATCATTACGGCCTGCGATGTGGGCCGTGGGAAACCCGCTCCGGACATTTATCTGGAGGCAGCCCGGCAGTTGAACGTCCCCTGCTCCCGATGCCTTGTCTTTGAGGATGTGCCTGCGGGCATTCTGGCGGGCAAGGCCGCCGGCATGGCCGTGTGCGCGGTGGAGGACGCTTCCTCCAGGGAACAGGAAGAAGAAAAGAGAAGGCTTTCGGATTTTTATATCCGGGATTACTACGGTTTGAAACTGCGAGGATAAAGACTTGAGTTCATTTCTGCCTGTGACAGTTGAAGAGATGCGACAACGGGGATGGAGCGCGCCGGACTTTGTCTATGTGACTGGGGACGCCTATGTGGATCACCCGTCCTTTGGCACCGCCATCATCAGTCGCGTGCTGGAAAGCCACGGATATAAAGTCTGCATCCTTTCGCAGCCGGACTGGAAGCGGGACGACAGCGTGGCGGTATTCGGCCGTCCCCGGCTCGGTTTTCTGGTGTCCTCCGGCAATATGGATTCCATGGTAAACCACTACTATGTTTCCCGCAAAAGGCGTCATACCGACGCCTACACGCCGGGCGGCGTTATTGGGAAACGGCCCGACCGGGCGGCAACGGTCTACTGTAACCTGATCCGCCGGACTTATAAGGATGTGCCCATCATTTTGGGCGGGATCGAGGCAAGCCTGCGGCGGATGGCGCACTATGACTACTGGAGCGATTCCTTTAAGCGTTCCGTCCTTCTGGACAGCCAGGCGGATCTGATCTCCTACGGCATGGGAGAGAAGTCCATCGTGCAGATCGCGGAAGCGCTGGAAGCCGGGATCGCCGTAAAGGATATTACCTTTGTGGCGGGCACCGTTTACCGCACGGCAAACCCTGACAGCGTATACGACGCCCTGATGCTTCCCTCCTATGAGGAGATGAAACAAAAGCCGGCCCTTTATGCCAAAAGCTTCAAGCTCCAGTACGATAACACGGATCCGATCCGCGGCAGGACGATGGTGGAAAGCTATGGCGACCGCCTTTTTGTGGTCCAGAATCCGCCGCAGCCCCCGCTTAGTACCGAAGAGATGGATCAGATCTACAGCCTTCCCTATATGCGTACAAGCCATCCTTCCTATGACGCGGCAGGCGGCGTTCCCGCCACTGCAGAGATCAAATTTTCCCTGGTCAGCAACCGCGGCTGTTTTGGAGGCTGCAGCTTTTGTTCCCTGACCTTCCATCAGGGGCGCACGGTGCAGGTGCGCAGCCATGAAAGCCTTCTGGAAGAGGCGAAGCTGCTCATTGCCGATCCGGATTTCAAAGGGTATATTCACGATGTGGGAGGCCCTACCGCCAATTTCCGCCATCCCTCCTGTCAGAAGCAACTGACCAGGGGCGTCTGTCAGAACAGGCAATGCCTGTATCCGTCGCCCTGTCCCAACCTGGACGCCGGGCACAGCGATTATGTCATCCTGCTTCAAAAACTCAGGGCGCTGCCCGGCGTAAAGAAGGTGTTCATCCGATCCGGGATCCGCTTTGATTATCTGCTGGCGGATAAAGACGATACCTTCCTCAAAGAGCTGATCGCCCATCATATCAGCGGACAGTTGAAGGTAGCGCCGGAGCATATCAGCGACGCCGTACTCAGACGGATGGGCAAGCCTCCCAATGCGGTCTATGAGGCGTTTGTAGCAAAATACCGCCAGCTCAACGCCAGGATGGGAAAGCAGCAGTTTTTGATACCGTATCTGATGTCCTCCCATCCGGGCTCCACGCTGAAGGAAGCGGTGGAACTGGCGGAATATCTGCGGGACCTGGGCTATATGCCGCAGCAGGTGCAGGATTTTTACCCGACGCCGTCCACCCTGTCCACGGTCATGTATTATACAGGGATCGATCCCAGGGACGGCTCTAAAGTCTATGTCTGCAAAAATCCGCACGAAAAGGCCATGCAGCGGGCGCTGATCCAGTACCGGGATCCGGCCAATTATGCGCTGGTCAGGGAGGCTTTACGAAAGGCCGGACGGGAGGATCTGATCGGGTATGAGAAAAAGTGCCTGATCCGCCCGGCGCCAGGCCAGGCCCGGCCGCAAAAGGACAAAAGCCTTCCGGCTGCCGGGACGGCAGGCCAGCCGGACGTACCAAAAAGGAAAAAGAAAACGATCCGTAACGTGCATAAAAAGAAAGGATGAGACGGTTTTCATGAATATCATTCTGATCACCGGCGCTTCCAGCGGGATGGGCCGCCAGTTTGCCCTACAGTTGGACCGGGGGATGCCCTCCATCGACGAATTCTGGCTGGTGGCCAGGCGCAGGGATCGGCTGGAGCAACTGCAGGCAAAGCTAAGCCATAGGGCATACGTCCTGCCGCTGGATCTGTCCGACACAGCCGATCTGAACAGGCTTTCCGAACAGCTTATCGCAAAGCGTCCTGTCATACGCATGCTGATCAACTGCGCTGGCTTTGGGATGATCGGCGATTTCGATCAAATACCTGTCGCAGAACAGGCAGGCCAGATCGATGTCAACTGCAGGGCTATGATGTGGGTCACCTACGCGTGCCTGCCTTATCTGAGAGAAAAAAGCCGGATCCTGCAGCTTGTCAGCGCCGCGGCCTTTCTGCCGCAGCCGGGATTTGCGGTTTACGCCGCCACGAAGGCCTTCGCGCTGAGCTTTTCCCGGGCACTGGGCGCAGAACTGGCCGGACGCAGGATTTATGTAACGGCCGTCTGTCCTGGACCGGTCAGGACCGGATTTTTTGAGGTGGCGGAGCGCTATGCGGCCATGCCCGCCTACAAGAAGCGGACGATGGTAGATGCGCAGCGCGTGGTAAAGCAGGCTTTGATCGACTCCAGCCGACATCGGCCGCTTTCCGTATGCGGCCTGCCGGTCAAGGCTGTCCGGCTGACGGCAAAGTTCCTGCCGCAGACGCCGGTACTGTATGCGGTCCGCAGGATGAAAGGAACGAAAAGGGCATGACAAAACGGATCAAAAAAGGGGAAATGGGATATCTGAAGGCGCAGAAGAAGAGGGCCGCCGTGCGGACGCTTCTTTTATTCGGCCTGTCCGCCGCCGTCTACCTGACCGGGCTTTTTTCCACGGGGACAAATCAAAATCTGCTGACAATCGTAGCGGTGCTGGGCTGTTTGCCGGCCAGCCGCAGCGCGGTCAACCTGTTCGTCCTTTTGCGCTGTCACGGCGTATCGAACGGGGACTGGGAACAGATCTATCCCCATACGGGCCGCCTGCGCGCCTGGTCGGATCTGGTCTTCACCAGCTATGAAAAGAATTTTGAGATCCATCACATGGCCTATGCCCGGGGAGCCCTGACGGGCTATACGGCCAATCCCTCCTGCGATCTGAAGGCCTGTGAAAAACATCTGCACTCCATGTGTGCGCAAAACGGTCTTTCAAACGTAGAGATCAAAATTTTCCGGGAACTGCCGTCCTATCTGCGCCGTCTGGACGCGCTTTCAGAAGGCGCAGCAGCGCCAAAGGACGATGCCGATGAACAGGCCGACCGTCTTGAAAGCCTGCTTATGGCGATTTCCCTTTGAGGGGAGGAAACTATGCAGAGCCTTGTCATCGGCCCCAACGAAGCGGGGCAGCGACTGGACAAATTTTTACGGAAATATCTTAAGACCGCGCCTTCTTCTTTTTTATACCGGATGATGCGCAAAAAAAACATCGAACTAAACGGCGGGAAGTGTGAAGGAAACGAGATCTTAAAGGAAGGCGACCGTCTCTGCCTGTTTTTTTCTGCAGATACGCTGGAAAAGTTCGGAGCCATGCAGCAGCCCCCAAAGCCCGAGGCAGACTATGGGAACGCTTTTGCCTCCTTAAAAGGGATCGAGGTGCTGTATGAGGATCCCCATATCCTGGCCCTGCAGAAGCCTGCCGGGATCCTGTCCCAAAAAGCGAAAGCGGAGGATCTTTCCTTAAACGAATGGCTCGTCGGCTACCTGCTAAAGACCAAAGCCCTTTCACCCTCCCATCTGGCCACCTTCCGGCCCTCGGTCTGTAACCGGCTGGACCGCAACACCGGAGGCATCGTTTTGTGCGGCAAAAGCCTGGAGGGCCTCCATTTCCTGACAGAACTGATCCGCAGGCGGCTTTTGACGAAGGAGTACCGTTTCCTTTGCCTTGGGGAGCTGACAGAAGAGGGAAGGGTAAGCTCCTGGCTCGTCAAGGAAAAGCGGGAAAACCGCGCCTGTATTTACGATTCCCCACTTTCAGGCGCGCAGCAGATCAGCACGTTTTACTGTCCGCTGACAAGCGGGATTCTCCCCGGCTGCGGCGCTGTCACGGACGGCAGGGCAGAGCTGATCACCGGGAAAAGCCATCAGATCCGCGCGCAGCTTTCCCATATGGGCCACCCCCTTTTGGGGGATCCCAAATACGGGGACAGAAAAAGCAACCAGGCTGCCGCACGTTATGGCGTCGAAGCGCAGATGCTTTACGCCTGGCGGATCCGTTTTCCAGAATCCATGCCGGAAAAGTACGACGGTTTTTCGTATCTGGCCCAAAAGACGCTGACCGCTTTGCTGCCGGAGCCTTACCGCGCGGTTTTAGCCAACATGGCCGGGGCTGGCGGACAGCAGCGCGGCAAAGAAGCAGACATAAACGCATAAAGGAAATCCGATATGGCCACCTGGAATTCAAGAGGTTTGCGGGGCTCCACGCTGGAGGATCTCGTCAACCGCACCAATGAAAAATACCTGGAAAACGGGCTTGCCCTGATCCAAAAGATCCCGACCCCCATTACGCCCATCAAGATCGATAAGCAGCACCGGCACATTACGCTGGCTTATTTCGACCAGAAGAGTACGGTGGATTATATCGGCGTCGTCCAGGGGATTCCGGTCTGTTTCGACGCCAAGGAGTGCGCGCAGGATACCTTTAGCCTGCAGAACATCCATGACCATCAGGTGGCTTTTATGGGGAATTTTGAAAAACAGAAGGGCATCGCCTTTTTTCTGATCTACTATTCCCACCGGGATGTGTTCTACTACCTGCCCTATGAACATCTGCGCTTTTTCTGGGACAGGGCGCAGGAGGGCGGGCGCAAATCCTTCCGGTTTGAGGAGCTGAACCCCGAATACTTCCTGCCAAAGAAAAACGGGATTTTAGTGCCGTATCTGGATATGATCCAGAAGGATCTGGCGGACCGGCCGGATTAAGATTTCCATGCCGGAATTTCCCGGTCAAAAGGAGACATGAGGATGCATAAACCAAAACAAAGCCTGACCACGCTGTGTTATCTGGAACAGGACGGCTGTTATCTGATGATGCATCGGATCAAAAAGAAAAACGATGTCAATCACGATAAATGGATCGGCGTGGGCGGACACGCGGAGGATCAGGAAAGCCCGGAGGACTGTCTGCTGCGGGAGGTCTTTGAGGAAACAGGCCTTAAGCTGACACGCTATAGGTTCCGGGGGATCGTCACCTTTTCCCTGAAAGATGTGGAAATCCAGTATATGTGCCTGTATACGGCGGACGAGTGGCAGGGCACGCTGACAAAACAGTGCAAAGAAGGAGACCTGGAGTGGGTCAAAAAGGAGCAGATCGGCCGCCTTCCCCTCTGGGTCGGGGATAAGGTCTTTTTTAAGCTTCTTTGGGAGGAGTCTCCCTTTTTCTCCCTCAAGCTTTCCTATGAGGGAGATGTCCTCACCGAATGTGTCCTGGACGGCAGGCCCCTGGACTGGCGGACCTATCTGGAGGGTTGACAGCAGGAGAGGGATTGTGTATACTGAGATGAGTTTTATATGCTACCATGGTAGCGCAATAAAGTATTGAATTGGGGAACAAAAATGGACAAATCGCTGTTGCATACGCCGGAAGGCGTGCGGGATATATACGGAACGGAATACGCCCGCAGGCTTCTGGTGGAAAAAAAGCTGAGGGATACGATCCGCCTTTACGGATATCAGGATATCCAGACGCCTGCCTTTGAATTTTTCGATGTGTTCAGCAGGCAGGTCGGCACGACGCCTTCCAACCAGCTTTATAAATTTTTTGACAAGGAAGGAAACACCCTTTCCCTGCGGCCTGATTTCACGCCGTCCTGCGCGCGCTGCATCGCCAAATACTTCATGGAGGAAGAGAGGCCGCTGCGTTTTACCTATTCCGGCAGCACCTTCACCAACACCTCTAATCTGCAGGGGAAGCTAAAGGAAGTAACCCAGATGGGCGCGGAGCTGATGCTGGACGGTTCCGTGCAGGCGGACGCGGAGATGATCGGCATGGTCATTGAAGCGCTCAAAAGCTGCGGCCTGCAGGATTTCCAGATCACCATCGGCCAGGTGGAATATTTCAAAGGCATTTGCGCCCAGGCTGGCATTGACGGCGAAGTAGCCCTGTCTTTGCGGGATTTCATTTCCGCCAAAAATTATTTCGGCGCCCAGGAGCTTTTGGAACGGCATCGGGTGCGGCGGGATTACGCGCAGGTGCTGCTGCGCCTTTCCGATACGGTGCTGGGCCCCAGCGACCTGTGCGAAGCCAAACGGACAGTGGACAACGAACGTTCCCTGTCCGCCATTGAACGGCTGGAACAGCTCTTTGAGGTTTTAAGGCAGTACGGGGTGGAAAAATACGTTTCCTTTGACCTCGGGCTTTTGAGCAAGCTTAACTACTATACCGGCGTGATCTTCAAGGGCTATACCTACGGCGTAGGGGACGCCATCGTCACGGGCGGCCGCTATGACACGCTTTTGTCCCATTTCGGCAAACATTCCCCCGCCATCGGTTTTACGATACTGGTGGACGACCTGATGGAAGCCCTCGCAAGGCAGGGGCTGGGGCCGGGGGTGGCCCCCTGCGGCGTTCTGATCGCCTATGAAAAGGAGTTGTTTGCCGACGCCCTGCAAAGAGCGCAGACCCTTAGGAGAGAAGGAATCCCGGTCACGATGCTGGCTGACGTGCCGGACTACGCTGCCCTGAAGGCCTTCTCCGCCGACCGGATGATCGGAAGGGCCATTGTGATGAAAAAAGAAGGAAACGAGGAGTTAACGTTTGTATGGGAGAAAACAGATATCTGACCTTTGCGCTGACCAAGGGCAGGCTCGCCGGGCAGACGATGTCGCTTTTGGAGCAGATCGGCATCCCCTGTGAAAAGATGACGGAAAAAGATTCCCGCAGACTGGTCTTTGTCAACGAAGAGCTTTCGCTCAAATTCTTTCTGGCCAAGGGCCCCGACGTGCCCACCTATGTGGAATACGGCGCCGCGGATATCGGCGTCGTTGGCAAGGACGAGCTTTTGGAAGAAGGCCGCCGGGTTTATGAAGTCCTGGATCTGGGCTTTGGACGGTGCAGGATGTGCGTCTGCGGGCCGGAAAAGGCCAGGGAGCTTTTGAAGCACCACGAAAGGATCCGGGTAGCCACCAAATATCCGGTCATCGCAAAGGACTACTTTTATAATCGAAAACATCAGACCGTAGATATCATCAAGCTGAACGGATCCGTGGAGCTGGGGCCTATCGTGGGGCTTTCCGACGTGATCGTGGATATTGTGGAGACCGGCTCCACGCTGCGGGAAAACGGGCTGGAAGTGCTGGAAGAGATCTGTCCGCTTTCCGCCCGCATGATTGTCAACCGGGTCAGCATGCAGATGGAAAACGAGCGGATCAAGGACATTATCCTGCGGCTGCGCAGGCTGCTGGAGCAGACGGCCCAGGATTTTCCCCAGGACCAAACAGGAGAGAAAAAAGCATGAGAACAGTCAGACTGACAGCAGAGACGAAGCGCAACCTGTTAAACGATCTTTTAAAAAGAAGTCCCAACAATTACGTTCAATATGAAGAAACGGTAAACCGGATCATCGCCGATGTGCGGGCCAACGGCGACAGCGCCCTGTTTTCCTATACCCGGCAGCTTGACCGCTGCAGTCTGGACAAAAACAGCGTGCGCGTGACCGAAGAGGAGATCAGGCACGCCTATGACCGGGTGGACGCCGGATTCGTGGAAGTCATGAAAAAAAGCGCCGCCAACATCCGCCGCTTTCATGAAAAGCAGCTTCGCAACAGTTGGTTCGATATACGGCCAGACGGCACCATCCTGGGGATGCGTTTTTCGCCCATCGCCATGGCGGGCGTCTATGCGCCGGGAGGAAAGGCCGCCTATCCGTCCAGCGTGCTGATGAACGTGATCCCGGCCAAAGTGGCGGGAGTAGGACGCGTGATCCTCTGTACGCCTCCCGGCCCCGATGGGAACGTGAACGCAGGTACTCTGGTAGCCGCCCATATCGGCGGCGTGGACGAGATCTACAAGGCCGGCGGGGCGCAGGCCATCGCAGCCATGGCCTTTGGCACCGAAAGCATTCCCAAAGTGGACAAGATCACAGGCCCCGGCAATATTTTCGTGGCGCTGGCGAAAAAAGCCTGCTTTGGCTATGTGGGGATCGACTCCATCGCAGGGCCCAGCGAGATCCTGGTGATCGCGGATGAAACGGCGAATCCCCGGTATGTGGCTGCGGATCTTCTGTCCCAGGCGGAGCATGATGAACTGGCCAGCGCGATCCTGATCACCACCAGCGAAAAGCTGGCGGAGGAGGTTTCGGCCCAGGTGGACGTTTTTTTGGAAAAGCTTTCCCGAAAAGAGATCCTGCGGGCCTCTCTGGAGCATTACGGCTATATCCTTTTGGCCCAATCCCTGGACGACGCGGTGGAGGCGGCCAACGACATCGCCTCGGAGCATCTGGAGATCCTGACAAAAGATCCCTTCTCCGTCATGACCCGGATCCGAAACGCCGGCGCCATTTTCCTGGGAGAATATTCCTCGGAACCGCTGGGCGATTACTATGCGGGGCCGAACCATGTACTGCCGACCAACGGTACGGCGAGGTTTTTCTCCCCTTTAAATGTGGATGATTTTGTAAAGAAGAGCAGCGTCATTTCCTATTCCCGGGAGGCGTTAAAAAAAGCCCATGAAGATATCGAGTGCTTTGCCGTCAACGAAGGGCTGACGGCCCATGCCAATTCGATCCGGGTACGGTTTGCGCAGGAAGAAGGAGAGCAGTCATGAACAGAGAGGCACAGATCCAGAGAAAAACGAAGGAAACGGATATCAGCCTGTATTTGTCCCTGGATGGGAGCGGGAACAGCCAGGTGGACACGGGCATCGGATTTTTTGACCATATGCTGGAAGGTTTTTCCCGCCATGGGTTTTTCGACCTGAAACTGCAGGTGAAGGGAGATCTTTGCGTGGACGGCCATCATACGGTGGAGGACACCGGCATTGTGCTAGGGCAGGCCATTGCCGGGGCGCTTAAGGAGAAGGAGGGGATCCGCCGCTACGGCTATTTCCTCCTCCCCATGGATGACGCTCTGGTCGCCTGTGCGGTGGACCTTTGCGGCCGGGCGTATCTCAATTTCGATTATGTTTTTCCTACGCCCCAGATCGGCGGCCTGGATACGCAGCTCATCCGGGAATTTTTCTATGCCGTTTCCTGTTCCGCAGGCATGAATCTCCATATCAAGGTGTTGGACGGGCTGAACAGCCACCATGTGGCCGAAGCGATGTTCAAGGCCTTCTCCAAAGCGCTGGATATGGCCTGCAGCTACGACAACCGGATAGACGGCGTGCTTTCCACCAAGGGAACGCTCTGAGGATGCCGGCGTTTTCAGACCGAGATAAGATATTATGGAATCGGAGAAAAGAAAGATGATCGAGAAAAAATTTATGCCCGTTCTCTATCTGCACCATAAACAGGCCATATCCGCCCCGGACAGGACGGCGGAGCCAGGATGCGATCCGGTGAAGCTGGCGGAGCGCTATCAGGCGTTAAACTGTGACCGCCTCTATGTCTGCGACCTGTCCGCTGACGACGTTTCCCACGATGAGGCCATCGATGTGATCAAGGAGATCTGTTCCAACGTTGCGCTTTCCGTGATCGGCGGCGGCAACATCCACCGGATGGAGGATGTAAAAAAGCTGCTGTACGCGGGCTGCCGCCAGGCCGTCCTGGATCTTTCGCAGCCCCAGCAGGCTGCGATCCTGGAAGAAGTGTCCCTAAAATTCGGGCAGGAGAGGATCATCGTCGGAGCGGACAGCCCTGCGGCCATTGCCGCCGCCAAGGATAAGATCCGAGGCCGCGCCTGCGAGGCATTTTTATTCCATGGGGCCGGGATCCGGGAGGCTGCTTTGGTATCCCCGGTTCCCGTGACAGCGTTTTTGCCGGAAGTGTCCCTGGAGAAGCTCATCGAGCTGCTTTCCTTTGCCAACGTAGGTGGGCTGTCCGGTTCCCTGATCAACGACAACGCCGACAATATCGGCGCCTTAAAACAGCTCTGCCGGGAAAACGGGATCCCCGTCATGGAGCGCAAACCGGCCTATTGTTGGGAGGATCTGAAAAAAGGGCCGGACGGGCTGATCCCCGTGGTGGTGCAGGATGTGAAAACGGACGCCGTCCTCATGGTCGCCTACATGAACAGAGAAGCCTATGAACGCACCCTGGAAAGCGGTCGGATGCATTATTATTCCCGGAGCCGGAAATCCCTGTGGCTGAAAGGGGAAACCAGCGGCCATTATCAGTATGTGCATCTTTTGACGGCGGACTGCGATCTGGATACCATTCTCGCAAAGGTAACGCAGGTCGGAAACGCCTGCCATACGGGGGCTTACAGTTGCTTTTTCAATGAGATCCAGAACCGAAGCGATAAAAAGGAGGCCCACAATCCGCTCCGCGTTTTTGAAGAGGTATTCTCCGTCATCGAGGACCGCAAAGCCCATCCCAAGGAAGGCTCCTATACCAATTACCTGTTCGATAAGGGACTGGATAAGATCTTAAAAAAGCTGGGGGAAGAGGCGACGGAGATCGTGATCGCCGCCAAGAACCCCAATCCGAACGAAGTAAAGTACGAAATCTCCGACTTTCTCTATCATATGATGGTGCTGATGGCGGAACGGGGGATCACCTGGGAGGAGATCACCCAGGAACTGGCGAAGCGATAACCTTTCCGGCGCATAATTTTTTTGCCGCTTCATATGATATAAAAAGGACAGGTCGTAAAAAAGGTGCTTCATGACAGAACTGGAACGCAGACTGAAACTGACCCGCTTTCTGCGGGAAGAAAACGCGATGAACCGCGTAAAGATGAAAAGCCGGGAGGAGATCCTTTATGGAAGCGGGAAACCGATTTCGTCGGAAGAACTGCCGTCAGTCTACGAAGGATATCTCAATGATACCGGATACGACCGGTACGCTGCGCAAGGAGAGCGCTCCTCCTTTGGGACGCGTATGGCCCTGGCGCTGATCCTTTTTGGGCTTGTCATCTATCTAGACAAAAACGGCACAGCCCTGGCAGGACAGCCGATCGGAGAATTTCTTTCCCAACAGATCTCCGTTTCCATGGAGGACAGACTGACGGCGTTTCTGCAGACGGAAAGCCGAACCGACGACATGAGCCGATAGGGGCCGATAGGACGTACATCAGATAAAATGCAAGGAGGCATCCATGAAATTCCGCTGGGATAAAAAATACCTGTATTGGGGCATTACCGCGCTGGCCGCTATCATCGGCGGCATCAGCTTTTATTATCTGATCTTTCACAGCAATTCCCTGGTCAATAACCTGCATCGCATTTTAAATATTGCGATGCCGATCGTGGACGGGCTGATCCTGGCCTATCTCATGTGGCCGATCCTGCATTTTATCGAAACGAAGATCTTTTTCCCGATCAAGGCGCTCTGCCAGGGGAAATTTCCAAAGCTAAAGCAGAAGGAACGCCAGATATTAAAGTACTGCCGCGGCATATCCATTTTCCTGACGCTGTGTTTTGTGTCCTTTCTGATCTATGCCTTTTTCAGATTCATTATCCCCCAGATCGCTTCCAGCCTGCGCAATATCATTCTGCTGTTCCCGGTGTATATCTCTAACCTGAGCAAGTGGCTGGAGCAGTTGTTAGCAAAATATCCCGATATCGAAAGGATAGTGGGGAATCTGTTCAACACTTATTCCCAGGAGTTTAGCACCTGGCTCAACACTACAGTCGTCCCGCAAATGAACACCCTGGTAAAGAACGTCTCCGTAAGCATGATCAGCCTGGCCAAATTTCTCTGGAATCTGATCATCGGCCTGATCATTTCCGTCTACCTGCTGGGCAACAAAGAGCGGTTCCAGAGCCAGGCAAAAAAGATGGCCTATGCTTTCCTGGACGTGAAAAAAGCGAACAACCTGATGGAAACCGTGCGGCTTATCGACGCCACCTTCGGCGGCTTCATCATCGGCAAACTGCTGGATTCCGCCATCATCGGCGTGATCTGCTTCGTAGCGGTATCCCTGCTGGGGATGCCGTATCCCATGCTCCTGAGCGTGATCGTCGGGGTCACCAATATCATTCCCTTTTTCGGCCCCTTCATCGGGGCGGTTCCCTGCGCGCTTTTGATCCTGGTGGTAAGCCCGATAAAGAGCCTCTATTTTATCATATTTATCCTGATTTTACAGCAGTTTGACGGCAACATCTTAGGGCCGAGGATATTGGGCAACCGCACGGGCCTTTCTGGATTCTGGGTCATCTTTTCCATTACGCTGTTCAGCGGCTTCTGGGGAGTGCCAGGCATGCTTTTGGGGGTGCCGGTCTTTGCTGTCCTCTACACGCTGATCAAACGCAGGATCGACCGGAATCTGAGGCGGAAAAGGATGACCACCAGGACAGAAGAGTACCGGTCTTTGGACCATGTGGATGCAAGAACCGGACAGTTTATGCTTTTCGATCCCGAACCTGCCAAAAAAAATGTTTCCCAGCCCCCAAAAAATGCATCCCAACCCCCAAAAAGTGTTTCCCAGCCCGCAGAAAAGAGCGAAAAGCCCTAAGAGTAGTAGATGGAATTTTCAATTGTAGATGGAATTCCCGATTTGTTAAATAATTAACAAATCGGGAAACGAACAGGAGAGAATCATGAAATTTGTGATCCAGCGCGTATCTCAGGCCAGCGTCGCCATTGACAATAGCCTGTACGCCGGCATAGAAAAAGGCTTTCTCGTGCTGATCGGCATCTGTAACGAAGATACCAAAGAGACAGCCGATAAAATGGTCAAAAAGCTGATCGGCCTGCGCATATTCCAGGACAGCGAAGGGAAAACCAATCTGTCCTTAAAGGACGTGGACGGCCAGCTTCTTTTAATTTCGCAATTTACGCTGTATGCGGACTGTAAAAAGGGAAACCGTCCTTCTTTTATCAAGGCCGGCAGCGCGGACCATGCCAATCAACTCTATGATTATATTATCGACGTCTGCAAAAAAGAGATCCCCGTGGTGGGCACAGGGATCTTTGGCGCGGATATGAAGGTTTCTCTGGTCAACGACGGGCCTTTTACCATCGTGCTGGATTCCGCACAATTATGAGAGTATTTTCTTCGTTTTTCTCCACTAACTATTCGTTAAACTTGCGTTTTGCGCATAGTTGTATCTGTCTTTTAGCCACTCTCCCCCATATTTACGCGATTCCTATTCACGGATTCTGAAATGATGACTGCCGAAGAAAAAAGCGGCGTCAGAATAACATAATATTATTATGTCAATCTAACGCCGTCCATCTTCCGGTATTCACAACTTTCCGGGGACAACAAATTCCAATTACTGACGATTCTCAAAATCCTCAACGACCTGGACGATCAGCTTCGCGGTTCCCTCTACGCCAAGGACGGAGCTGTTTAAACAGAAATCATAGCTGTCCGCCCGGCCCCATTTCTTGGAGGAATAATAATTGTAGTAGCTCTGACGCTGTTTATCCTTTTTGATGCACATGTCACGGGCTTTTTCCTCGCTCAGATCATATTTGCGCATGATCCGCTTCACCTTCGTCTCCTCTTCCCCGAAAATAAAGAAGTGGATACAGTTCTTAAAATCATGCAGCGCATAATCGGCACAGCGTCCAACGATAACGCAGGGGCCTTCTGAGGCGATGTTTTTGATGGTGTCGAACTGAGCCAAAAATACCTTGTGGCTGATGGGCATATCCACAAAGGACGAAGCATTATAGCCGAAGGAATAGGTATCCATGACCAGATTATATAAGAAAGAATTGGTGGGCCTTTCATCGTGGTTGCGGATCATTTCTTCGCAAAATCCGCTTTCCTTGGCCGCTCTGGTCAACAATTCCTTGTCATAACAATTGATTCCGAAATATTCCGCCACCTTTTCCCCGATCTCTTTTCCGCCGGAGCCAAACTGACGTCCGATCGTGATAATGGTATTCATAACGCATCCCCCTTTTTTCGTATTCGCGAAAACAAATGGATCATATATTGTTATTATACACAACTCTTCCCGGATTTTCAATCATTTTCTGTACATATTTCCAGTTCTGCCAGATCCTGCGCCCGGACGCCGGATACGAAGTAATAGGCGGCCATCTGCGAGCGGGAGGAAAAATCCGCCGTGCGAAGCAGGCTGCGCACCTCCTTGCGGGTATAAAAGCGGGCCTTGATCATTTCATTTTCGGATGTGTGATCCCCGAACTCTCCCTCTGCCTCTATGAAAGCGATATAGGTTTTGGTATCGGAAAATCCCACTGCCGCAAAGGACGGCGGCAGAACCGCCAGGATACGGCGCACAGAGAGGCCCGTTTCCTCATACAGTTCCCGGGAAATACAGTCCGTGACGCTCTCCCCCTCTTCCATCATACCGGCGCAGAGATTGTAGATCTCCCGGTTGATGCTCAGCCTGAACTCCCGCAAAAGCATCAGCTTATCGTCGCAAAAGGCTACGATGGAAACGCCGCTGACCTTCCCACCCAGTTCGTCCGGCCCTGCCAGCTCCCTCCGGCTGACGATCTCATATTTTTTGAGCCGTCCCGCCTTGTTCTCATAGGAAAGTTCATAGTTTTTCAGATACTTCCCGTCCCGTACCTTTTCCATCCCCAGAAATTTCATCTGCATAGCTGTTCCTCCAGCGGCCGTTCTATTTTCTTGCGCGTGATCTCCACCAGTCCGAGGGGCGTCATATCCACCACCTTCACCGGAACCGGATCCGACGCCGCGATCTCTCTTAAGAGGGAAAGCAGGCGGCGGTTGTTTTCCCGATCCTTCATATTGATAAAATCGATCAGGACGATGCCGGAAAGGTTCCGCAGCCGGATCTGGCGGAGGGATTCCTTCGCCGCTTCTTCATTGATCAAAAAGAAAGTCTCTTCCGTCGGCTTATGTTCCGCGTATTTGCCCGTATTGACGTCGATGACCGTCAGCGCTTCCGTCGGTTCGATCACCAGATACCCGCCGGATTTCAGCCAGACCTGCCGGGAAAGCGCTTCTTCCAACCTGGAAGACAGTCCGTAGAGCAGGGAAAGGGATATCCGGCTGTCCCGGTACAGTTCCAGGCAATCGGTACTCTGCCCCTGTTCTCTCAGAAACCCCAGGACTGCCGTATGGACGGCGGGATCGTCCGTAACGATCCGGTCCGGCAGCGGCCATAAACCTTCCCCGAGGGGCTTTAAGTAGTCCGGCATATGCTCCGACAGCAGGGAAAAAACCGTACGGGTATGACCCACCTCCAGGATCCGCTGCGCCCGGCCGATCTGCCTGGCCGCATCCCTTAAAAGTAGTTCCGGGGCCGCATCCTGCGCCCGCGTCCGGACGATCAATGTCATCCGCCCGGGAATGGCAAGCCCCTGCAGCGCCCGGCGGATCCTTTCGCACTGTTTTTGATCCAGTTTTCTGGAAAAGGACAGCCCGCCCTCTTTTGCACCGGTCTGGACCGAAAAATACCGCCCGTTTATGGACAGGTTCGCGGAAAGCACCGGATCCTTGGTCTTTACCGCGTCCTTTTTTACCTGTACCAGGATCTCGTCTCCGGCCAGGAGACGGCCGTCCGCGCTTCGATTGACCAGCACGGGGGCCGCAGCGTCCTCCAGAGGCAAAAAACAGAGCTGTCCGCCTGCGATCTCCACAAAGGCGGCGTTGATATTTTTTACGATCTGTTTGACTTTTCCGATATAAATATCCCCCAGCAGGGAACGGCCCGTGCGGTCGGGACGGATCTCGACCAGTCGGTCGCCTTCCAGAAGAAACCCTATCAATTGTTCCTTAGGACGGGTAATCACATAAGTCAGGCTCAAAATAAGACTCCCATCTCCTCCAGGGGCACCAGCCTGGGCTGATCCGGGCTGCCCTGGTCGGTATAGATCTCCAGCCGGATATACTGCAGGCCGTCTTTCGGGACGGACAGGCCGGCGAAATCAAGAAAGGCCTCTGTAACAAGGGAAGGTTTTATGTTCCCGCTGCTGCTGGCATCCACCAAAAACACCAGCGCGCCGTCTTCCACGCGCAGTTCGTATATGCCTGGGCGGATGTTGACCTTCGTAGTGCCTTGCTTGGTTTCCTTTAAGGCCCCTATTTCCTCCTGCGCCAAAAAGCCTTGCGTCAGCTCTTGGCAGCCGTCGAAGCTGCGGCCGTCCTCTTTCCATACGACGGCATAGGAGGCTGCGGCCACGCTGGCCATCGCGCTGATCACCTTCCGGTTGGGAACCGGATCCGGCAGCGCCCGGACGGAAAGAATATCAATGCCGGCCGGACAAACTGCCTGCAGCCGTCTTTTCATATCCTCGCTGCTCTGCCAGGAGCAGACCTCGATATCCATATACTCGCCCAGGCTGCACAGCCCCATCCCCAGCGGGGAGGCAAAGGTCATGATCTGATGGGGGGAAAACCCCGTCGTATAGGCTACGTCGATACCGGCCCTGCGCAGCGCTTTCTGGAAAAAACGCATGACGTCCAGATGGCCGATGAAGCGCAGCGCGCCGTATTTGGAAAATTTGATCCGCACCTTCATCCGGCAGCGCCCTCCTTTGCTTCAAAACAGACGCCCCCGCCAAAACGGGCCGCGCCGCAGCCCTGGCAGGATTGCCGGCAATTGGGAGACACCTCCGCCCTCTGGGCGCGTTCCCATTCCCGCCATAAATAAGCTTTGTTTACGCCGCAGTCCAGAAAATCCCAGGGGAATATCTCTTCCTTTCCGCGTTCCCGGGCGGTGTAAAACCCGATATCTATCTGACATTCCTCAAAGGCCGCAAGCCAGAGGTCGTAACGGAAGGTCTCCGCCCAGGCGTCATAAAGACAGCCCTTCTGATAGGCCCGCAGGATGACCTGGGCCACCCGTCTGTCCCCTCTGGCGAAAACCCCCTCCAGGACGCTGACGTCCGCTTCATGCCAGTTGTATTTGATCCGCTTCTGATTGAGCTGTTCATGCACCGCGTGCCTGGTCAGTCCTGCCTTTTGCAGAAATTCCTCCCTGGTACACATGGGCGCCCACTGGAAAGGGGTAAAGGGCTTGGGGATGAAAAAGGAGGTGCTGGCTACGATCTGCACGGGGCCGTTTCTTTTTTCCTTCGGAACGGTTTCGTAGTAAAGGGCTACGATCTTGTTACAAAGCTCTGCGATGCCCCGGATGTCTTCCTCCGTCTCGGTGGGCAGCCCCAGCATAAAATACAGCTTCACCCGGCTCCAGCCGCCCGCAAAAGCCAGGGCAGCGCCCTGCAGGATCGCCTCCTCCGTAAGCCCTTTGTTGATGACGTCCCGAAGACGCTGGCTCCCCGCCTCCGGCGCGAAGGTCAGGCTGCTCTTTTTCACATCCTGTACCTTTCCCATCACATCCAGGGAAAAGGCGTCGATGCGCAGGGACGGCAGGGAAATGTTCACCTTTTTTTCCCGGCAGGTTTCCATCAAAAAATCCACCAGTTCCTCCAGGTGGGAATAGTCGCTGGAGCTGAGGGAATTTAAGGAGATCTCCTCCTGCCCCGTCCCTTCCAGCATGGCCAGCGCCGTCCGTTTCAGCGTTTCCAGTCTCTTTTCCCGTACCGGCCGGTAGATCTGCCCCGCCTGGCAGAACCGGCACCCCCGGATACAGCCCCGCTGGATCTCCAGAACTACCCGGTCCTGGACGGCCTTGGTATAGGCGATCACAGGTTTCTCGGGATAAGGGGCGCTGTCCAGATCCATGACGATCTCCTTGCGGACCTTTTCGGGAACGCCCGGCTCTTTCGGCAAAAAGGAGGCGATGGTGCCGTCTTTATGATAAGTCACTTCATAGAGGGAGGGCACATACATCCCCGGCACTTCCCTGGCGGCCCTGCGCAGAAAGCTGTTCCTGTCCCCTCCTGCCGCCCGGTTTTCCTTATAAAGATCCAAAAGCTGCCGGTAAGCGGTTTCCCCTTCCCCCACATAAAACAGATCGAAAAATGGCGCGATGGGTTCAGGATTATAGGAACAGGGGCCGCCGCCGATGACGATCGGCACGTCGTCGCCCCGGTCCTTCGAAAGCAGTGGAATCCCCGCCAGATCCAGGATCTGCAGAATATTGGTATAGCACATTTCATACTGAAGCGTGATGCCCAAAAAATCGAACTCCCTGACGGGATCCTGGGACTCCAGCGCAAACAGCGGGATCTTCTCCTCCCGCATGATCCGGTCCAGATCCGTCCAGGGAGAATACACCCGTTCGCACCAGACGTCCTCATAACGGTTGAACATCTCATAGAGGATCTGGATGCCCAGGTGGGACATGCCGATCTCATAGACGTCCGGGAAACACATGACGAACCGGATATTCACTCGCTCTGGATCCTTATATACGGCGTTGACTTCTCCGCCGATATAACGGGCCGGCTTGTCCACTGACAGAAGGATCCTGTCGGGCAGGGCCAGCCGGTTTTTAAAATCGGGTAACTGCATACTTCCTCCCTGTAAACCGCGCCGTTTGGCAAAACTGTTACCTCATTATACCATACTTTATAAATAATGGTGACATTATCGTGCAAAAAATGTATAATAGACAGGTGGGATGATAAAGAACGGATGACGGATCGCTATGAAAACACAGCAGGTTTTGAGCAGGGTGCGCCGCGCCCTGGATGATTACCGGATGATACAGGAAGGAGACCGGATCGCCGTCGGCATTTCCGGCGGGAAAGATTCCCTCACGCTGCTCTATGCTCTAAACGCGTTAAAACGCTTTTATCCAAAGCGATATTCCCTCTGCGCATTGTCAGTGGACCTGGGCTTTTCCAACGCGGATTTCGGGCGAATAGAGGCCTTCTGCAGGGAATTGGACGTCCCCTTTACCCTCGTCAGGACGCAGATCGCCGAAATCGTGTTTGAGGAGCGCAAAGAGACGAATCCCTGTTCCCTGTGCGCCAAAATGCGCAAGGGCGCGCTCAACGAGACAGCCCAGACGCTGGGCTGCAATAAAGTGGCGTATGCGCATCATCAGGACGACGTCGTGGAGACGATGCTCCTCTCCCTGCTCTATGAGGGACGTTTTCACACGTTTTCCCCTGTGACCCGCCTGGACAGGGCGCAGCTTACGCTGATCCGTCCCCTCATATATATGCGGGAAGCGGAGGTAAAGGGATTCGTCAACAAAATCGGCCTGCCGGTGCTGAAAAGCCCCTGTCCCATGGACGGGCACAGCCGGAGGGAATATGTCAAGCAGCTCTTATCTTCCCTCAACCGGGAAGAGCCGGGCGTAAGGGACAGGATGTTTTATGCGATCCAAAGGAGCGGCATGGACGGCTGGGCATTGGACCGTCTGGCAGACGATCCGGCTTTGGGAGGGCAAAATGAGCAAACAGGGCTATCATGAAGAATTAAAAAAGAACAATATCCTCCGCCTGCGGGAACTGATCGATTCCCTGCCGCCTTTCTGCCGGGATTTTTTCAGGGGCGTAGAGGATACGATGGAACCTCGGACCCGGATCGCTTACGCCTACGACCTGGGCATCTTTTTCGATTTCCTGCAGCAGAAAAATCCCCTCTGCTGCGGTCTGCCGGTCCGGGAGATCTCCCTTTCCATCCTGGAAAAGCTGACCCGGGAAGATATTCTGGAATATTCTGAATTTCTCTCCTATTATCAAAAGGACGGGATGGAATTTACCAACGACGAACGGGGGAAGCGCCGGAAACTGGCTTCTTTGCGCACCTTCTTAAACTATTACTATCAGCACGGCCAGCTCCCGGAAAACGTCGCCACCCGGGTGCCGCTGCCAAAGCTTCACGAAAAGGAGATCGTGCGGATGGATCCGGATGAAGTGGCCATCCTGCTGGATCAGGTGGAGGCAGGTTCCAAGATGACCAAAAGCCAGCTCAAATTCCACGAAAAGACGAAAGTGCGCGACCTGGCCATGCTTTCGCTGCTGCTGGGCACGGGCATCCGCGTTTCGGAATGTGTGGGGCTCGACTTAAACGACGTGGATATGAATAATCTGGCCGTCAAGGTCCAACGCAAGGGCGGTTACGAGGATGTGGTCTATTTTGGCGAAGAGGTGGAACAGGCGCTGCTCTCCTACCTCGAGGAACGAAAGCATATCATCCCGGAAAAGGGGCATGAAGAGGCGTTCTTCCTCTCCCTTCAAAACCGCCGTATGGCCGTCCGAAGCGTGGAAAACATGGTCAAAAAATATACTTCCCTCGTTACGACTACCAAAAAGATCACGCCGCACAAGCTCCGCAGCACCTACGGCACGAACCTTTACCAGGAAACCGGCGATATCTACCTGGTAGCCGATGTCCTGGGACATAAGGATGTGAACACGACGCGGAAGCATTATGCGGCGATGAAGGACTACAATAAACGGAAAGCGGCAAAAAGCGTGCGGCTGCGCGAGCCGTAACCGCCAGGGGCGTCATTGACGCCCTCTTTTTTTCCGGTAACGCCGGGACAGGGAATTTTCACTTCTTTCCGGGGCCTGTCCAGTCTGCGCAGCTTTCTCCCCCGTTTTTTCCTCCGGGCGCTGTTCCGGCCCTCCCTCCGGCATCTGATCCCAACGGTGGAACAACAGCGTCACCTTGAACAGATCCCCGTCCAGCGAAATGTGCAGCGTACCGTGCTGCAATTGCGTGAAGCTCTGCGCGATGGCCAGCCCCAGGCCGCTGCCCTCCGTGTTCCTGGCGCTGTCGCCCCTCACAAACCGTTCCAACAGTTCCGACGGATCGATATTCAGTTCCGACCGGGAAATATTCTTCAATTCTACCACCACGTCCTGGTCAAATTCCTTTACGCTCACATAGACGCGGGTAGACGGCAGGGCATATTTGATGATATTGCTGTACAGGTTGTCAAAAATGCGGAACGTTTTCTGAGGATCCAGCCGAAGGACCACTTTCTCCTTCGCAAAGAGGAATTTCACGCAAAGTCCGGCCCGGGCAAAACGGTCCTCATGTTCCAGATAGCACTGGCGCAACAGATTGACCAGATCCACATCCGCGTAATTTACCGTGATATTATTGGTCGATATCTTGCTCACTTCAAAAAGATCGTCGATCAGCACCTTGAGGCGGACGGCCTTTTTATCCAGGATCTCCAGGTATTCTTCCCGCTGCCGCCGGGTTACGTCAGGTTCCTTAAGGAGATTGATATAGGTGATGATAGCCGTCAGCGGCGTCTTTAGATCGTGGGACACGTTGGTGATCAGTTCCGATCTCAGTCGCTGGCTTTTCACCTCTTCCGCCACCGCCCGTCTGAAATCCCGCTGGATCTGGTCCAATTGGGAACGATAGCTTTCAAAAACGCCGAAATCCCCCGTCAGGGCGATGTCGTAGTTGCCCTGGGCGATGGCGCTGGTGGCCAGAAGCATCGCCTGATACCCTTTCTGCACGTTCCTCACATACTTCCGGAGCAAAAAATAGACCGCCAGGGAATAAACAATCAGCAGGATAAAGGAAAAGCCGCGAAACAGGCTGATGATCCAGACGATGAAAAAATTGAGCAGCACCAGCCGGAAAATAATGCGTCCTGCGTCCTTTCCGATATCGAACCCGACGAACTGGGCGTAAAAAGAACGGATCGCGCCTGCGATCTTATCCCCATACCGGTAAAGGACGCTCCTCTCCTTCAGATACGCTTTCAGCGGCCGCATCGTCATGATCATGCTCCCGACGGAAAAGGCGAGGAAAAGCAACAAAAACAAAAGCCCTCCGAGAATAAAAAAAAGCAGCCATTCCAAACCCATGGGCGCCAGAATGTTCCGGGAAAGATTGGGCAAAAACCATCCCTTCTGATACCCCATGATCCAGTCCTGTGCCAGGGTTCCAAGAGGGTAACTGAGGGCGAGAAAAAGCGCGGCCCCTTCCGGCGGCATCTTACAGAGAAAGGACTCCGGATAGACATAGGATCCCGGCCATATGCGGCCCAGAAGAAATGCCGCCGATGCCCCGGCAAGAAGGGAAAAAGCCTCAAATCCCCAGAAAACCCGGCCGATGCCCGCTTTCCGGTAGCTTTCCCGCACCGCCTGCCGATGATCGGGCAGGATGCTGTTCCAGCCGCTTAATAACTGATCGTACTGTTCCCGGGTGGCCCCATAGACGATCCTCATATTGGCCGGCCCTTTCACCGAAAGTTCGTAGTAATACCGCTCTGCCTGTCCGCTGGTGTAAAGGGCGAGGGTCATCCTGCCGCTTTCATCGAACCGCTCGGAAAACGGATGCCGCCGTCCGGCGGCTTCGGCGCGTTTCAGAAACTCCGTCGCATTTCCCTCCGCCGTCTTCACGCTCTGCTCCACCGCGTTGCCCGCCCCGTCATAGGCGATGCAGATATAATATACATAAGGTTCCTCTTCCTCCGGTATTTCTTCCCCGGCGATGAGCTTTCGCAGCGCTTCCTGGCCGCTGTTGCCGATGGCCGTACCGGTGACGGTATCCACCGCATAATAATCCATGTCCTGCGTCAGTTCGTAGGTCATGGCCTGTAACATCGCCATTTCCGGCAAAAGCTCCTTTTTATACTGGGAAAGCTGCCGGTCGAGCAGTTCGCTTTTGGCTGCCGCCGCCTGGGGGAGATCGACCAAAACGGCGTCCACGTCCTCCCATTCCCCCGGTTGATAGGCGCCGAAATAGGTGTCCTCCAAATACAGATCCGCATAGGACCAGTCCTTCTGGTCCACCCTGTCCCTTAAAAATTTGTACTGGACGTAATTGCTCCCATACAGCGCTTCCACGAAATCAGGGCTGGTCAGAGGATCGTCAAACTCCTGGCTGGCCTGCCGTTCAAAGACCGGGAAAAAGGACAGAAGGAGCGCTGTTATCACGAAAACGATGCTCACGGCAATGCATAGGCTCCTGCCTTTACTGTTTTTCCATTTTGTATCCAACGCCCCATACCACCTTCAAATATTTTGGATTCTTCGGATCGATCTCGATCTTTTCCCGGATCTTGCGGATATGCACCATGATCGTATCCGTGTTGATCGCTTTCTCATTCCAGATCCGCTCGTAAATCTCCTCCGCGCTGAAGACCCGACCCGGATTCTTCATCAATAAAAGCAGGATCTTGAACTCCAGCGGCGTCAGACGCACCGGGACGCCGTCCGCAAAAACCTCGACGGTCTCTTCGTTTAACTCGATCCCGCCCAGGACGTGATAGGTATCTTTCCTGGGTTCTGTCCTGGACAGCGCCTCCCGGAACCGGTTATAGCGCCGCAGATGGGAATTTACCCTTGCCAGCAGCTCCAGCGGCGTAAAGGGCTTGGTAATATAATCGTCGGCCCCCATGTTCAGCCCCATGATCTTGTCCAATTCCTCCGATTTCGCGGAAAGCATGATCACAGGGAAATCGCAGCCCTGTTCCCGCGCCTTCATCAGCATCGTGATGCCGTCCATACGGGGCATCATAATATCCACGATAGCCAGGTCGACCGTTTCCGATGCGATGACGGCCAGCCCTTCCACCCCGTCCTGCGCCTTTAGGACATGGTAGCCCTGGTTTTTCAGATAAATTTCAATGCCGTCTCTGATATCGGCGTCATCCTCCACGATCAAAATACGATTCTGTTCCAATCCGGTTCCCTCCTCAGGCAAAATAGCTTCTTCTGCCATTATACACGGCGTCCCTTTTCCCCGCAATCTCATTCTATTTCGGAAAGCTTTCGGCCATAGACAGGAAAAACCAAAGATTTTCTAAAGAAATTCTTTGGTTTTTCCTTATCGTGTGTGAAGTTATGGATAGAGGAGAAAACAAAAGCCCTTTCAGCGGTTGTCTTCCCTGCCGCTCCCGTAATACGGAACGATGAGATAGGCGCCTGCGTCGATGCTGTCCCGGTTACGGATATGGTTCGTCTCACAGACCTCCTCGATATACGCCTCCCGCGACGCATAATGGCCGTCCGCATAGCGCGCTGCGATGGACGAAAGGGTATCTCCCGGCATCACCAGGACGCTGGTGAAATACTTCTGCCCTTTTTGCGCCGGTACGGAGGCCCTGGCCGTGATGCCGAAAACAAAAAGGCCCGAAAAGAGGAAGAACGCCAGCGTCCAGGCTGCCGCCATCTTCTGCCGGCGGATACGGCGCCGCCTCCTGCTGCGGATATTGTAGGATGTTCTCTCTTCTCTCATCTCTTCTGCCTCCGATCATCGTCCCTTTACAGAACATATGTTGCAAACATCTGTTCTGTATTTGTAATTATATCGAACATATTTTCGAATGTCAAGAGGCGTTTTAAAAAAATCGAACATTTTTTCGGAATATACGTTTGCTTTATGGAGGGCCTTATGTTATAATATTGCTATCGATCAAGGTTTCGGCGCCCTTTGCCGATACGCTGTCACGATATGCAGAAAGGAGCCCTGCCATGGCACAGAGGAAGATCACAGCAAAACAGAAAGAGATCCTTGCTTATATCAAAGAGGAGATCCTGAAGCGGGGATACCCTCCCGCGGTCCGCGAGATCTGTGAAGCCGTCCATTTAAAATCCACTTCTTCCGTCCACTCCCACCTGGAGACGCTGGAGAAGAACGGCTATATCCGCAGGGATCCTACCAAGCCCCGTGCCATTGAGATCTGCGACGACAGTTTCCAGATGGTCCGCAAAGAGATGGTGAGCCTGCCTGTCATCGGCAATGTGGCGGCCGGCCAGCCGATCCTGGCGGAAGAGAACATCGAGAGCTATTTCCCCATCCCGGCAGAGATGGTCCCCAACGGGGAGCCCAGCTTCATCCTGAAAGTCAGAGGGGAATCCATGATCAATGCCGGCATTTATGACGGGGATCAGATTTTCGTTCAGAGCTGCAGGGAGGCGCACAACGGCCAGATCGTTGTGGCGCTTTTGGAGGATTCCGCTACGGTCAAGACCTTTTACCGGGAGGACGGGCACATCCGTCTGCAGCCGGAGAACGATACAATGGCCCCTATCATCGTCGACGACTGCAGCGTCATCGGTCGGGTATTCGGCGTATTCCGCCTTTACCGCTGATTTGCTGCAGGCTGCCTGGTCTATGGCCTTTAGGCGCAGTTGATGCTAAATATAACACTAAAATATAACAAATAGGGCGCTGCCGCATGGATTTTGCAGTCAGTGCCTTTTTTCATACTCTTTTTCTTATTCTATACTCTTTTTCTTATTTTCCAAGCTCGTCCTTGCCGATCTTTTTCCCGTCCCGCCAGATCCTTTCCAGATCGTAGAATAGCCGGTTCTGCCGGTCAAAGACATGGACGATCAGATCGCCGTAGTCCATCAGCACCCAGTTCCCGGTCTGGTAGCCCTCGATATTTTTGGGGGTAATACCAGCCTGGCCGAGCTTCTCTTCTACGTTGTCGATCAGTGCCTGCACCTGGTTTTTGCTGATGCCGCTGGCAATCAGGAAGTAATCCGCCAGCACGGAGACTTCGCTGATATCGATAATGCTGATATCCTCCGCTTTCTTGTCCTCCAGCGCTTCGATCGCAAGTTTTGTCATTTCCGCTGCCTGTGTCATACGCTTTTCCCTCCGTTTTTATAGAAATCATAAGTCTTCAGCGTCATTTCGTCTATCTCAAGCTTCTCCTCTTTGAAGTATCCATTAAGATAGCGTATCGTATCCTCCAGGGCAAGAAGGATTGCCTGGTCCAGATCCTCAAAGGCGGCCTTTCGGATCTTTGCAAGATTCGGGGCCTGTTTTCGGCCAGGTTCAATATAATCCGCCAGCCAGATGATCTTTTCCAGCTTCGACATGCCCGGCCGTCCTGTGGTATGGTTTAAGATCGCATTGATCACATCCTTGTCCGTAACGCCGTATTTTTTCATGGCCAGAAAGCTTCCCACCTTGGCGTGCAGCAGATAAGGGTTGCGCTTTTCCACTTCGCTGACCGCCAGGTTGTGCTTTTCACAGATCGCCAGCCGCTGTTCGTTGCTCATACATTTAGCGCAGTCATGGAGCAGCCCCGCCAGCAGCGCGTTGTTTACGTCCGCCTCATAGCGCATGGCCAGAGCTGCAGCCGTATAGGCGACGCCGAGGGTATGTTCATAGCGTTTGTGATCCAGCTTCTTTTCCATTGATTTTCGTATTTTACGAAGATCCGGTTCTTTCATGAAATACTCCTTTCAACGGTACAGGCCGTTTTGCTCGATGAACTGGCGTACGGGTTCCGGAACCAGATAACGGATGGAATGTCCCTCCCGGATCCGCTGCCGGATCTGCGTGGAGGAAATCTCGATATGACACGCCGGAAGCATCCGGATCCGGGCATTGTAGCGCTGCGTAAGTTCCTCTGCTTTTTGGTTCAGAGCCTCATCGGCGCAGCCGTCGCGAACCGCCACGGCGAGAACGCAGGAAGAAAAGATCTCTTCCGGCGCTTTCCAGCCTTCTATGCCAAACAAAGTATCCGCTCCCACGATATAGAAGAGTTCGGCGCCTGCGCAGGTTACTTTCAGTTCCCGGAGGGTCTCGCAGGTATAGGAATCCCCGCCGCGCCGGATCTCCATGTCGGATACCAGAAAATGCGGATTGCCCCTGGCAGCCAGACAGGCCATCTCATAACGTTTTTCTGCGGGAAGGATCTGCGCAGGATCCTTCATATAGGAGTTGCCGCTGGGAATCAGCAGCACCTTTTCCAACCCCAAAAACTCCCTGGCCTGCTCCGCCATGATAAGGTGGCCGAAATGGATGGGATTGAAGGTGCCGCCCAGAATACCGATCCTGGACAGGCCGTTTATTCTCCCGGTCATAGCGGAAGTTCTATCCTTTTATGGTCTTTGCTTTCCTTATAAAGGATGATCTTTTTGCCGATCACATGCACCACGGTGGACTTCGTGCGGCCCGCTACCATCTCCGCGATCTCCTTGGGATCGTCCATGCAGTTTTTCAGGACAGAGATCTTGACAAGTTCTCTCGTATGAAAGGATTCTGCGATCGCCGCCGTGACCTCCGGGGTCAGGCTGGCTTTGCCGATCTGGAAGATCGGTTCCAGGCCGCTGCCCAGCTTCATCAGATACGCCCTTTGCTTGCTCGTCAGTTTTTTCATCCGGCTTTTACTCCCGCTCATTTAAAGTAATCAAAGGAAAGGCCGTACATGTGTACCGTATCCCCTTCCCGAATGCCAAGTTCCTCCAGTTTTTCCAGTATGCCCGCTTCCTTCAGGAAATTCTGGAAAAAAGTAAAGCCTTTCTCGGATTCCAGATTGGTATAGCCCAGCATCTTTTCGATCCTGGGGCCTTCCACAACATATTCCTGCTCTTCTTCATCGTAACGGACCGTATAGGGCTCGTCAGAATCGGGGAAATGCATTTCCGGGAGGTATTCCTGTTCAAATACCACAGGCTTTTCCTCCAGGTTGTCCAGCATGCCCCGCACATGGTATAAAAGCTCCCTGACGCCCTGTCCGCTGACGGCGGAGATCGGAAATACGGGGATCCCCTGGGGTTCAAACTCCTCTTTGATCCGTAACAGGTTCGTGGACTCAGGATCATAAATGACGTCGACCTTATTGGCCGCGATGACCTGCGGCTTACGGGACAAATCGGCCTGATAATTTTGCAGTTCCCGGTTGATGGCGTAAATATCCGCTACCGGATCCCGGCCCTCGATCCCGGCCGCATCCACGATGTGGATCAGCACCTTGGTCCGCTCGATATGACGTAAAAACTCATGACCCAGGCCTATGCCCTCCGATGCGCCCTCGATCAGCCCCGGAATATCCGCGACCACAAATCCCCTGGCGTCCTCCAGATCCACCACGCCAAGATGCGGGTTTAACGTGGTAAAAGGATAATCGGCGATCTTCGGCCTGGCATTGCTGACGCGGGATAAAAAAGTGGACTTCCCGACATTGGGAAATCCGACCAGCCCCACATCGGCGATCACCTTCAATTCTAGCGTCAGTTCCAGTTCCCTGGCGGGCTGTCCGGGCTGTGCATACTTCGGCGCCTGCATGGTGCTGGTGGCATAGTGCTGATTGCCGCTTCCTCCTCTGCCGCCCTTTAAAAGGACCACGCGCCGGTTTTCCCCGGACATATCAGCAATGACCTTCCCGCTGTGGTATTCTTTGATCACGGTGCCCTCGGGCACTTTGATCACGATATCCTCCCCGTCCCTGCCGCGGCAGTTGCGCTTTTGCCCTTCCTGGCCGTCCTGGGCCTTATATTTGCCCGCGTGACGGAAATCCGTCAGCGTGTTCAGCCCTTCGTCCACCACGAAAACAACGTCGCCGCCGCGTCCGCCGTCGCCGCCGTCCGGGCCTCCGGCCGGTACGAATTTTTCCCTGCGAAAAGAGACGTGGCCATCGCCGCCCTTCCCGCTCCTGACATAGATCCTGGCTCTGTCTGTAAACATAAATACCTCTCGGCCGCAAAAAGTGTTGTTTGTGACTTTTTTAAAAAAGCCCCAAACGAAAATGTCTGGGGCTTTGCTTTACTGTTCTACAGGATATACGGAAGCCTGTTTCTTGTCTCTTCCTTTCCTTTCAAATCTCAGTACGCCGTCCACCTTGGCAAACAGGGTGTCGTCGCCGCCGATGCCTACGTTAATGCCGGGATGGATCTTCGTTCCGCGCTGTCTGTAAAGGATGTTGCCTGCTTTTACGAGCTGGCCGTCCGCTCTCTTCGCGCCAAGACGCTTCGATTCTGAATCTCTGCCGTTCTTGGTGGAGCCGACACCCTTCTTATGAGCGAAAAACTGAAGGTTTAATCTTAACATGGGTTTACACCTCCTCGAATTTCAGTTTCAGGTATTTCTTTCCATATTGTTCCTGAACGCTTTTTAAGCCCAATACCATGGTATCCAGGATCAACTGCGATTTCTCATTGACAGCGTCCGGAAAGGAAACCGCGATGCGTCCCTCCCTTTCGTCGGCCGCCACATCCATCCGCTCTCCCGCCAGCGTCTCCATCGCATTGATGGAATTGATCACTAACATGGAGATCGCGCTGCAGACAATATCCTGTCCGCTGTCCGCATAACCCGCATGGCCCGTCAGGAGCAGCCCCGAATACCTGTTGTCCTTCTTCTTTAATACTACCGTCGTCATATCACGATGTGATACCGGCCGCTTATGCGTTGATCTTCTCGATCTTGACCTGCGTGTAAAGCTGCCTGTGGCCGTTTTTCTTGTGGTAGCCGGTCTTCCTCTTGTACTTGTAGACGATGACCTTCTTGCCCTTGCCTTCGCCCACGACCGTAGCCGTGACCGTCGCGCCCTTCACGTCGTCTCCAACCTTAAGACCGTCATTGCTCACCGCGATCACCTGGTCAAAAGTAACGGTCTCGCCGACCGCAGCGCCGAGCTTCTCCACGTTGAGAACGCTGCCTTCTTCTACCTTGTACTGCTTCCCGCCTGTTGCAATAATTGCGTACATCCAGGACACCTCCTATCTGCGCCAGATATTCCGGCGTTACTCGCTAACTGTGGTGATGCCCCAAAGGGCATACTTCTACCTCGTTATGCGGCATACTCATAAAGCATAGCATCAGGATTTTATTTTGTCAAGCAAAATTTCGGCAAAGAATAAGGGCGGCCCGCATAACGGACCGCCCTCGCCTTATCGATCTTTATTTGTTGTTCTTCTTAGCCTCAGCGGCAAAGGTCTGGATGCCCTGGATCACAAGGATCACAGCCAGAACGACCATTGCGGCCGCGAAGAGCATCTGGAACCAGTCGCCCCAGGCAGCGGCGCCGGCGGCAACCGTCTTCACCTTTGCGATCACGGTCATGCACAGGCTGGTGATGGTCGCGATCAGCATGAAGGCCATGGGAATGAAGAACATCTTGTTGTTCTTGCCCACATTGCCCAGCCATGCGGCAACAGCCATCAGAGCGATGCCGGCCAGCAACTGGTTGGCAGCGCCGAACAGGCCCCAGATCTGGGACAGGCTCAGACCGCCCAGGACACAGCCGATACCGACCATGATCAGGGTGCCGGTCAGAGGATAGGTCAGCACCTTGCGGATGCCGGTGGCATCCTTATAGGAAGCTTCGCCTTCCTTTAAGAACAGCTCGGAGAACATGAAACGGCTCAGACGGGTACCGGTATCCAGGCTGGTCAGCGCGAATACGGACACCGCCAGGGTCAGCAGCGCGTAAACCGTGCCGTATACGGCGGAGGTTTCCGTGCCGAACATGGTGGCGATACCTGCTGCGAAAGCCGCCGCAGGAGAACCGAAGCCGCCGCTGGTATAGGTCGTAAATACCATACCTACCGCGATCAGGGAAATGATGCCCAGCGCGGATTCGATCAGCATGGAGCCGTAGCCGATCGGCTTGGCATCCGCTTCATTCGCCAACTGCTTGGAAGATGTACCGGTGGAGATCAGGCTGTGGAAACCGGAGCAGGCGCCGCAGGCCACGGTGATGAACAACGCCGGGAACAGCGTGCCGATGCTGGTCTTCCAGCCGGTGAACATCGGGATCTCAAAGGTAGCGGTCCCGGAGAACGCGGAGAAGAAAATACCGATCAGGGCAACGCCCATCATCGCATAAAGCAGGAAGCTGGACAGATAATCACGGGGCTGCAGCAGGATCCACACGGGAACCAGGGAAGCGATCGTGATATACGCGCCGATCATAACGATCCAAGCGGTACGGCCCATGGCAAAACCGGTATTTAAGCCGATGATCAGCATCAGGACAATGCAGACGATGCCGCCGATGGTCGCGGGCAGGGTCTTAACGCCAAAACGGTTGGTCACAACGCCGTAAACGATTGCCAGCACGATGAACAGCAGGGAAATGATCGCCGTTGTCTCATTGCCGGTAGGCTGCGCGGTAAAGCCCAGCGGATTGGTGGAGGCAAACGTGCCTGCCACAACGTTTACGAAAGAAGCGATGACCAGGATCAGTACCAGCAGGGCAAAGACGATGAACAGCTTCTTCGCTTTGTCGCCCATGGAATCTTCGATGATCTCGCCAACGGACTTGCCGCCGTGACGGACGGAAGCGAACAGAGAACCGAAGTCCTGCAGGCCGCCGAAGAAGATACCGCCGATCACACACCACAAAAATACGGGCAGCCAGCCAAAAACAGACGCCTGAATCGGTCCGTTAATGGGACCCGCGCCTGCGATGGAGGAAAAATGATGGCCCATCAGGACGGCCGGCTTGGCGGCCACATAGTCCACACCATCTTCCATTTCAACGGCAGGCGTCTTTCTCTTGGGGTCGATGCCCCACTCTTTTGCCAGCCAGGAGCCATAGAAAACATAGCCCAGGACGAGCAAAACGATCGCTGCTACAATGATCAGAATAGCAGTCATGTTAACAACACCTCTCCTTTTATTTTTTTATATTGCGAAAGAGCTTCATAAGATAGCGTCCCCGTCGGTTGCAGGACAGCGTCCCCGTCGAAGTCTCCATTGCAATCGTCCTCAAATCGCTCCACCCCTGGAGGGTAAGGCGATAGCTGCGGTGCTTTTTGATCCGCCGGACATACTCCAGCGCATCCTTGTCGATCTGATCCGCCAGCATGATGAGCGTCACATCGCTGCTGCGGTGATTGTGATGCGGCCTGACCCGGGAAAGCCCCCTCTCCCACGCGGCCTCTTCCAGTCTTTTTACGGCAGCCAGATCCAGCGAAGGTTCGGCGGCGAAGAAAACGTATTCATGGGAATCCGCCTCCGCAAGCCTCGCGCTCTTGATCAGGAAATATTGTTCATCATGGGAATGGAAAACCGCTTCCGCCGAAAAAGGCGCTTCGACCGCTTCCGTAATGACATTATAATAACGCTTATAGGACTTCAAAAGCGATGCCAGCGTTTCTGAAGCGTTCATCCTCCCACCCTTTCCTGTCCGTGTCCTTCTTTATTCATCGTCGGACGCCGCCGTATCCTGAGGCTCTTCTTTGGGCTTTCCGGTCTGCGCATGGGGCGCCAGACTGGCCATGCATTCCATCAGCGCTTTTCCTGCCCGGCTGCCCGGAAGCTGGATCTGCGCGGCCTCGCCTTCCTGCGTGCAGATCACGAAATGTTCCACTTCCAGATCGCCTCTCCCGCAGCACAGCTTTGCCGGAACTAAAAGCACGCGCCTAAAATACCGGCATATATCGTTATAAGGTATGTAATAGACCTTGCGCCCAGAACGGAAAAAGAACTGTTCGCTCCCCAGCGAGATCTTCCCGATCTGTCTGCCCTGTCTGTATTCGTCCTGCAGGCGCTGCGCATCCGCAGCGCTGCTCGTCAACGGATAGAATTTCATGATCGACCTCTATAAAAAAAGACCATGGCGCGCCGTGATCTTCCTTTGCCCGCCTTTGCGCAAAAAAATCCTATAACTTTGAATATTTTACCACAGGAAACAACTCTTTTCAACAAAAAATGAATTTTTCATTTATATTTTTTTTAGAATTATTTAATGAATTGGCCGGGGCCAAGGAAACCGTCTCAACGAAGGATACCGCGCTGTCTCAGTTTGAATAATAACTGTTCAAAGTACTCCGGCAGCGGCGCGCAGGTTTCTATGTAAAGGCCGCTCACAGGATGGGTAAATCCCAGGACCATGGCATGCAGCGTCTGTCCCTCAAGCCCTGAAACCGGACATTTTGAGGGTCCGTAAACAGTGTCCCCCAAAACCGGATGCCCTGTCGACGCCATATGCACGCGGATCTGATGCGTCCGTCCGGTTTCCAGACGGCATTCCACATAGGTCATATCCGCAAACCGCTCCAGCACGCGGTAATGGGTCACGGCTTCCTTGCCGTTTTTTTCATTGACCGCCATCTTCTTGCGGTCTTTCGGATCGCGCCCGATGGGGGCGCGGATCACGCCCTCGTCCTCCTTCAGCCGGCCGCAGACGATGGCCCGGTAACGCCGCACGATAGTATGCGCCTTTAACTGCGCCGCGATCTGCCGGTGGGCGTGATCGTTCTTGCAGACGATGACAGATCCCGTGGTATCCCGGTCGATCCGGTGTACAATGCCCGGCCGCATAACGCCGTTGATACCGGAAAGGTTCCCTTTGCAGTGGAAAAGCACCGCGTTGACCAATGTGCCCGTATAGTGTCCGGCCGCCGGATGCACCACCATGCCTTTCGGTTTATTGACCACCAGCACGTCCTCGTCTTCATAAAGGATATCCAGGGCGATCTCTTCCGGCAGGATATCCGGTTCCGCCGCTTTGGGCAGGTAAAAGGAAACATCGTCGTCGGCCTTCACCCTGTAGTTGGCCCTGACCGGCGTCCCGTTGACAAAGATCCGCCCTTCTTTGATCAGTCTCTGGATATAAGAACGCGATAAAGGATCGAGAAGCGCGGCGACGCACTTATCGATCCTTTCTTCCTCCTGTTGTGCCGTTATCTGAAACCGAAACAGATCCTCTGACATTTATCGTCTCCAAAACATGAGTTTTTCCACAGCCGGCTTTAGAAAAGCAAAATCTTCCTCCCGGTACGGGCCGAACAGGATCACGCAGATTCCAACCACGCACAGCAGAGAAACATAAATATCCGCCAGGTTGAAAATAGGGAAATCGATCAGGCGAAAATAAATGAAATCCACCACATAATCCAGGCGGAGCCGGTCGAGGAAATTCCCCATGGCGCCGGCGATCAGAACGGCTCCCATCAGGTGCAGGGGCCGGTAGCGCCCCTGGGTTGGCATGTTCCACAGCAAAAACAGCGTAACCGCCAAAAGCAGCGTCGTCATGACGACAAACAGCCCTCTCTGATTCTGCAGCATCCCGAAAGCCGCCCCCCGGTTTTCCAGATAGCGAAACTCCAGCACGCCGTCGATCAGGGGAAACGGATCCTGGCCCTTTAAGCGCACCACAGCCAGATGTTTGGTATACTGGTCAAAAAAGGTCCCCAGGGCCGCAGCGGCAAGATCGAGAAAAAACATTCCTTTTTGTCTGATGCCCATGTTCATCCTTCTTCTTGGAAATTCAGTTCTTCGATGGCCGAACGCATCTCAGCTTCCGATACCGTATCGTTGAGTACGGCCTTCCCGATTTTTTCAAGCAGCACGAAACGGATCTGTCCCGCCCGCATCTTCTTATCGGAACGAACCAGCTCCAGGAGCCTGTCTGCATCCAGATTGTCCGCCGAGATCGGCAGGTGAAAGGGCACGAACATGTCGCGGATCTCGTAATATTCTTCCATCGGGATCATCTCCCTGCGGTAAGAGATATAGGCGGCCGCCACGCAGCCCAGCGCCACACATTCCCCGTGCAGCAGCGAAAAACCGCTGTTTTTCTCAATCGCGTGGCCGATCGTATGGCCGAAGTTTAAAAGCGCCCGATCCCCCTGTTCCGTGGGATCCTTTTCCACCACGCTGCGCTTGATCTCGCAGCTTTTTAAGATCATGGTCTTTAACGTCTCCGGATCCCGGTCGCAGATCTCATAGAGATTGGAAAGCAGCCATTCATAAAATTTGCTGTCCCGAATCAGCCCATGCTTCATGATCTCCGCAAAGCCGCTGTAGTACTGACGCGCCTCCAGGGACTGCAGGGTGTCGAGATTCATATAAACGAGCCGGGGCATATAAAAGGCGCCCACCATATTCTTGTAGGAATCGAAATCCACGCCCGTCTTGCCCCCGATGCTGGAATCCACCTGCGCCAACAGCGTGGTCGGGATCTGGATGAAGTCCACGCCCCTTAAATAAGTGGCCGCACAAAAACCCGTCATATCCCCGATGACGCCGCCGCCCAGCGCCGCCAGCATATCTTTGCGGTCAAAATGCTTTTCGATCAAAAAAGCATAAAGCTTCTGCACGTTGGCCAGCGTCTTATTCTCCTCTCCCGCCGGAAGGACAAAGACCTCACAGGCCTTAAAAACACCGCCCAGGGCCTCCTTTACCGCCTCTGCATAAAGGGGCGCCACATTTTCATCCGTCACGATGCAGACCTTCCGCTCCACATCCTGCACGATCGGGACGAGTTCCCCTGTGAGTTCCTGAAACCCGCTGGTAAGAAAGATATCGTAACAGGGCTTCTTTTGATAGGATATTGTGATCCTTTCCGCCATTTTTCCTCTCCTGTTTCCTTGCCGTGCGATAAAAACTTCCTGCCCCGTCCGGAGCAGGAAGTCATCATGTGCGTTCGCCAAAACGGCAAAATTTGTCTGCGCCCTTGTACCGCCGCCTTTATTTTACATCCAGGGAACTGTTGAGGATCTCCTGGAAATCCCCGGAAATATCCACGCTGGCAGGCGTAATGATAAAGATAAAATGAGAGATCTTCTGCAGGTTACCGTTGATCGCATAGCAGGATCCGGAGGTGAAATCGATAATCCTCTGAGCAATATCCACATCCAGGCCTTCCATATTTAAGACTACCGTGCGGTTGGCAAGGAGCGTCTCCGTGATCTCCCGGGCTTCTTCCACGCTGGTGGGTTTGATCACGCATACTTCCATGCCGCCCGCGCCGACCTTGCGGGACACCGGCGGACGCATCGGCGTCACCTTGGGCGTATTCCTGCGTCTGTCTTCCTCGTCAAAGGGCGTATCGTCTTTCGGGGCGCTGCGGGCCTTCTGCTTGAAATCCGCCGGGGAATCCTCCGGTTCATCATAATAGTCGTCGTATCCGTCTTCATTCGGATCGTTCAGTTTCATATAATTGAGAAACTTGTCCATTACCCCCATATCGGTTTCGCTCCTTATCAGATTTATTGGAACGACGCATCCAGACTGCGCATTCCGAATATGCCTGTCCCCACTCTAACATGGGTGGAACCTTCCTCTACGGCCACGATGTAATCGTTGGTCATGCCCATAGACAGAATTTCCATAGATACATTATCAATGTTTTTCTGTATAATGTCAACAGATAATTTTTTCAGAAGCCGGAAATATTCTCTGGTTTTTTCGGGATCCGAAACGTAAGGCGCGATCGTCATCAGCCCTCTGACGCGCACATGGGACAGGGCTGCCGCCGCTTCTGCCAGCGCCGCCGCTTCTTCAGGGGGAACGCCGAATTTGCTTTCCTCTCCCGATACGTTGACTTCGATCAGGATATCTGTGACCAGCCCCGCTTTCAGGGATTCCCTGTGGATCTCCTGCGCCAGACGGAAGGAATCCACGCTGTGGATCAGCGCAGTCCTGCCGATCAGATACTTTACTTTATTGCGCTGCAGATGGCCGATCATGTGCCAGCGTATGTCTTTTGGCATCTGTTCATACTTGTCCGTCAGCTCCTGGACCTTATTTTCCCCGAAATCGCGGATGCCGGCCTCATAGGCTTCCATGATCCTGTCCACAGGCTGGGTTTTGCTCACTACGATCAGTTCCGTTTTTTCTTCTTGACGCCCCGATGAAGCTTTGGCGCGTTCGATCTGTTCCAGGACATCCCGGATATTTTCCCGGATCACGCTATCCTTTCCCCCCTTTTCAAACGCCTCTTCAGACGCTATTCAAAAACCATTTCGTTCACATCCACCGTCCTGGCGTCCAACACGATATGGTCGTAAACGCTCAGCCCGTATGTCGTATTGGAACGGATAATGGCATATTCTTCATTTTCCTGCAGGATCTCCACTTCCTTGAAATCCGCGTAGCCTTTGTTGATATTATAGACGCCCACCAGGGAGGCGCTTCTGGAAACCGTATATTCCTCATCGGAATCCGGTTTGATCAGATGATCCCCCACCCGCAGGGTATAATTGTCCAGATAATAATCGTCTTCCGTCTCTTCATAGATCTGCGTGGCGATAAATTCGGTGGTCAGTTCGCCGTTCTCACCCGCCACCTGACGCAGGACGCCGTTTTCCCCGGAGTTGCCCCCCTTGGCGACGAAGTCCTTTGGCACCAGGAAAAACTCCTTGTTGGTGATCGAGGACACCGGCACTTTAAGCCCGTTTTCCGTATCCGTCAGAAGTTCCAGGCTGATGAATCGATCCGTCACAAAAGTGATCATGGAATTGGTAAAATCCAGTTTGGCAAACAGGCCCTCTTCTCCCTTGTCCAGGATGGTGACGTTGGCCCATGACTCATACTGATTCTTTAAAAATCGGACTTTCACCACTTCCTCTTCTTCCAGTTGTTCGGCAGTCTGTCGATCCACAGCGATCAGGATGGACCAGTTCTCGCTGGTGGACAGCTTGTAAAGCGGATCGCTGGCCGCCACCAGATCGTTGGTGAGCAACTGCTGTTTCTGATAATTTTCCTGGGAAAGATCGGCCGCCGTGATGCTGTCTGCCGTCTTATCCTCATAGCCGTCCACGGAATAGACCACGATGCCGGAACGGTCGGTACGGCACAGCCCTACCGTCTGCCCATTGGTAGCCGCATTGATCGCGGAAAGATTTTCCAGGACGTTGACGTTGGCCAGTTGCAGCACCGTCCCTTCCAGCTCGTATTTAAAATCATATACGTCCGCAAAGTCCGACGGCTGAAAGGTGGAACAGAAATTGGAGATCCCGGCGCGCAGTTCCATCAGGCTGCTGTCGGAGATCGCCGTGTTGTCCGCGTTTTCTTCGCTTAAAATCTCCTTTAGCTGCCCGCTCTCGTCTACAGTGCAGACCAGTTGGCCGCTTCCCATCCGCTCGCCCTCCCGGGCATAATAATTGATATAGCCCGAATAAGAACTGTACACCACGTTCTCTTCCCGCAGCGCAAGCCCCGTATAAACGTTGTCCTGGGACAGGGAGCCGTTCTGGACCGTATACCATTCGATATGCTTGTCGTTTAGAAAATACATGGCGACACAGATCAGGACATACACAAAAATAATGCCGAAGACAAACATGCCCAGGTTGATGTTGAGCGGTTTGCGATATGGTCTGATCTTTCCGTTCTGACTATCCTGCTGCAATCCGTAAAACCTCCCTGCAAAGAAACGCGCCGGCCGCGCGTCTTTTGTCACGAATTAAGCCCCGGCATATGCTTCCGGGGCTTTACAGGCGCTTACGCCATCCGTTACTCTCTTAAAGCGAAATGATAATCCGGGATCTTAAGCTTTCCGCCAGATCGCTCTCGTTCAAGGAAACGCTGAGGATAAAATCCACGCCGAATTTCTGGCTGATCTTATCGAGCTGTTCAACGACCGGCGTAATATCCTGGCCTTCCAGACACGCGATCTTCAAAAAGCTGTCAAAATACATCTGCTCCAGGTCATGATCCTGGGAAATGATGCCGCTGACAAAGCCGACGAAAGCCTCGCTGTTATCAATCATATAATCAGGTGCCACGATCAGGCGAACCTTATTGTTCAGTTCATACATATGTTTCGGGCTCTTATCCAGATAAACGATGCTGCCGTTCACCCGCTTGATCTCGGAATTCACTTTATCCAGAAGATATTTTGTTTTGCCTTTCCCCTTCTCGCCTACGATTAACTGAATCATGCTATCCCTCCTGAGGTAAATTGATTATAATCATTATAGTTGATATGTCCTGAAAAAACAACCTCTATTTTTCCCGCCTAGTCGATTTCATCCAGCATATCCGTCATTTCATTATACAGGATCCCTCTCTCGCTGGAGCGCATCACGATGCCGATATAGGGATTGCCGGCCGTATCCCTGGCCAGCAGCACCAGGCAGTTGCCGGCCGCGCTGGTGGTGCCTGTCTTGCCGCCGATCACGGTGACGTTATCCGGAGCCTTGGCATCCCCGGTAAGGTACTGGTTGGTGCTGGAATAGGAAAAGGTTTTTTCATTCCCGTTTTTGTCATGATACACGGTATCATAACTGCTCATGCGGATGATCTCATTGACCTTTTCGTAGCGCAGGGCCTCGTTGAAGATCAGGTACATATCATAAGCGGTCACATAATGGTTGTCCGCGGTCAGCCCGTTGGGATTGACGAAATGGCTGTTGGTGGCGCCGATGCGGCGGGCCTCCTCGTTCATCATATCGGCAAACTGCTCCACGCTCCCGGCGATATGCTCCGCGATGGCTACTGCGGCGTCATTGGCGGAACGGATCAAAAGCACATGCAGCGCCTGGTTCAAGGTGAGCTGGTCCCCCGCCTGCAGGCCGCAGACGACGGCGCCGCTCTCCTGGATATACACATTCTCACTGGCCGTGATCATGTCGTCGGTGTTGCCGTATTTCAACGCCACGATGGCGGTCAGCAGCTTCGTCAGGCTGGCGGGATCCAGCCTTTCATGCACGTTCTTGGCATACAGGACCCGACGGCCGTTTAAGTCGAACAGTCCTGCGGCCGTGGCATCGGACATATCGACCACCGCGTCGTTGACGTTCACATTACCGCCTGAATCCACAACACACAGACCCGAAGCAAACGCGTCCGCCGTGACATAGCCGTTTTCCGTGGTCACACGGAAACTGGACACTTCATAATCCGGATCATAAGGAAACGGGATATTCCGGTCCCCGCAGCCGGCGGCGCAAAACAGCGCAGCCGCAGAGAAAAATGACAGCAAAAGCTTATTTGTACATTTCACGCCACTCTAAATCTCCTCTGTCTAAGGACTTGATCAACAGTTCCGCCGTCGCAAGATTGGAGGCCAGCGGAATATTGTGCATATCGCAGAGCCGGATGACGTTGTTGACGTCCGGTTCATGGGACTTCGGCGTCAGCGGATCCCGCAGAAAGATCACGAGATCGATCTGGTTATGCTCGATCTGGGCGCCGATCTGCTGCATCCCGCCCAGGTGCCCCGCCAGATATTTGTGGATCGTTAAATTCGTCACATCCTCGATCAGGCGGCCCGTGGTCCCTGTCGAATACAGCGTATTCTTGGTAAGTATCCCGCGATAGGCAATGCAGAAATTCTGCATCAGTTTCTTCTTCGCATCATGTGCGATCAAAGCGATGTTCATATACCCTCTCTCTTTCCTATAAGTTGTACATACTTCTGCGCTGCAGCCCGATATTCAGCACAAACCCGATGCCGATATACAGGCTTACGAGAGAACTCAGCCCATAGCTGACGAAAGGCAGCGTCAGCCCGGTATTTGGCATCAGCAGAGTCGCCACAGCAATATTCATAAATCCCTGGATCCCGATCAGTGCCCCCACACTGGATGCAATGATCATGCCCGCCGTATCCTTTGCCGACCGGGCAACGGATACGCAGCATATCGCGATCAGGATAATCAGAAGTATGACAGCCGCCGAGCCGATGAAGCCTAACTCTTCGCCGATGACGGCAAAAATAAAATCTGTCTGCGGTTCCGGAAGGAAATTACCGTTCTTCACGGAGGTGATCACATTGTTATTGAGCCCTTTGCCCCAAAGCTGTCCGGAACCGATGGCGATCACGGAATTGAGCTGCTGGTAGGCGATGGACTCCGCATAGGCCTCAGGATCAAAAAAGGCCATCACGCGGTTACGCTGGTACTCCGACAAAAGCGACTGGCCTTCCTGCATGACGATGGACAGAAAGATCAGAAGGCTCGGCACCGCCACAGCCAGCACGCCGATGATGATCCGCCAGCTTATGCCTCCCACAAACAGGATAATGCAGAGCATAATCCCCAGCAATATGGTAGTGGACAGATCCGGCTGCTTGTAAACCAGCAGGATCGGCGGCACGGCAAACAGCACGATCAGAAACAACGTCCGGAAAGTATTCAGTCTCTCCTTATATTTCATAATAAACTGTGCATAAAATAAAATCAACAGAATTTTTGCAAGATCCGATGGCTGGAACTGAAAAATTTGCAGATCAAGCCATCTTTTCGCTCCGTTTACCGTATCCCCGAACAGCCAGACCAGCACCAGGCTGGCTACCATGAGCAGGTAGCCGATCCAGTAGAATTTCAGCAGAATGGAATAGTCGATAAAGGCAATGACCAGCATCAGGATGATCCCCAGGACCATACCGAAGATCTGTTTGCCCTGCACGCTTTTCTCGGCGCTTCCGATGGCCAGAACCCCTATGGTGTTCAGGGAAACCACCAGAAGCACCAGAAGAAAGTTGAAATTTTTCAGTCTGTACTTTTTGAACATATCCGCTCCGGTTTTTTAGCTTATCTTGTGCAGATCCAGGATCGGGATATTGGCGCGCAGGGACGGATTTTTATTCCCGATGCCGTACCCGCTGGATTTGCTGATCTGTATCTCCATATTTTGTGCGTCGATCATCATGTAACGGGATATGACCTTGGCGATATCCTGTTTGATCATATCCAGCATCTCAGGCGAACAGTTCACCCGATCCGAGATCAGGAGGATCTTCAGCCGGTCCTTCGCCACTTCCCTGGACGCCCTGCGCCTGAACAATTTTGGCAGCCTCATACTCTCCCCTCCTGACTTTTATGAAAGATTCCCGTGATCCTGGCCCAGAAGGAAATGGAATGTTCCATATCCGGGTAAGGGACGTCCTGCCCCAGGATCCGCATGCAGAGGTTCTTATAGGCGCGCCCCGCCTGCGTGTGGCTGCCGACGAGAGGTTCCCCCTGATTGGTGGAAATGACCACGCTTTCATCATCCGGTATGACGCCGATGAGGTTTACCGACAGGATATCCACCACGTCCTCCACCGTCATCATATCGCCACGCTTGACCATATCGTAACGCATACGGTTGATGCAAAGATCGATCCGCTGGAAGGCGTTGGCTTCCAGAAGGCCGATGATGCGGTCCGCGTCGCGGATGGCGGACACCTCCGGCGTCGTCACTACCAGCGCCCTGTCCGCCCCGGCGATGGCATTTTTAAATCCCTGTTCGATGCCGGCGGGACAATCCAGCAGGACATAATCGAACTGTTCTCTCAACTGATCCACCAGCTTGCGCATCTGGCTTTCGTTGACGGAGGTCTTGTCCCTCGTCTGAGCTGAGGGAAGCAGATACAGCCCCGGATAGCGCTTGTCGCGGATCAGCGCCTGCTTGGCCCTGCAGCTTCCCTCCACCACGTCCACCAGGTTGTAAACGATGCGGTTTTCCAGTCCCATCACCACATCCAGGTTGCGCAGGCCGATATCGGTATCGATCAGTACCACTTTTTTCCCGGCAGCGGCAAGGCCGGTTCCGACGTTTGCGGTGGTGGTGGTTTTCCCGACACCGCCTTTTCCTGAGGTAACGACAATTACTTCACCCATGTAAAACTCCTCCGATAATGAAATATTCGTCCCCCAAACGTCTGCCTGCTCAATAGGGCAGCTCATTCAGTAATTCATTTGTGAGCGCCTGCATCTGTATTTTCCCGTCTTTGCACAGGGCGATCTGGGGCTGTCCCTTTTTCGCCTTGAACCAGCGGCTCTTTTCTTTGGCTTTAAATTTGAAATCTCCGATCTTTAATTTGCTCGGAGTCATTTCAAGCGCCGCCACAAAATGGCCCGGCTCCCCGTCGCTGCCCGCGAAAGCGCTGCCGCACAGGCTGCCCAGCACAATGATATCCTTGGTCGCCATCACCGTGCAGCCGCTTTCCACGCTGCCGATGATCACGATGCTGCCCTCTGTCTCCAGGATCTGCCCGTTTGTCAGGTTGCCGCGGTAAAATTTGCCGGAGGCCTCCCCCCTGGGAAAGAACCGTTCAAAGGCGGCCACCGTCTGGGAAAAACGGTCCTCTTTCCCGCTGTCCTTGCCTACCACGCAGATCACATGCAGCCTGCTGTTCTGACTGATGGCGTCCACCATCCGGTTTTCCTGCTCCTGGGTGAGGACGCGCCCTTCAAAAGAAACGGCCACCTTCATATCGCCGAAAAACCGTTCCGACTCCCGAAACTTTTCCCCCAGCGCCGCCAGCAGTTCCTCAAAGCCCATCTCCTCATTCAAATACACTGAAAGGCCGTTTTTGTAACTCTTGATGATGACCGGGTTTTTCATGCCGTCTCCTTTCTCAGTCCCCGCCGCCGTTTACCTCTTCCACGGAAAGCGCAGTCTGCGACTGCGTCAGCGAGCCATCTTCATCCAGATTGTAATAATAGGTCACTACCTGCTTGGAAATCTGCGCCGCATAGTCGGAGGAATATCCGTTGGCGATCCGGATCGCCATGGCGATCTGGGGATTTTCATAGGGCGCATACCCCACAAACAGTCCGTGGTTGGGCCGACGCCTGTCCTCCTCCGCCGTGCCGGTCTTGCCGGCCACCTGGATCGGAAAGTCCTGATAGTATTTTTTGTTCTGCACCACGCCCCGCATCCCCTGATGGATCGCATCCCAGTAGGACTGCGGCATCTCGATGGTGTTGCGCACGGACGCGGAATACTCTTTTAACAGGTTGCCGTTGTGATCGGTCACGCTGTTTAAAAGAGTCAGATTAAAACAGGTGCCGCTGTTGGCCACGGCAGTCACATAGCGGGCCAGGCCCACCGTGGTATAGTTATGGTTGCCCTGGCCGATGGCGGAAGGAACCGACAGTTCCGTGGAAACCTGCGGCTCCGACTCCTCGATCTCGATGCCGGATTTTTCCGTCAGGCCGAACAGGTCGGCGTACTTCGTCAGCTTCTCGTCGCCCAGATCCGAATCGTAGGTTTCTCCTTCCAGTCCGAGCCGATACCCCACTTCGTAGAAAAACATGTTGCAGGAATTGGTGATGGCCTCCGAAAGATTCAATTCCCCGTGCCCGTAAATGTTCCAGCAGCGGGGCTTGTAATCTTCAAACCTGGTAAAAGTCCCCGTGCAGTCCAGTTTGTCGTCTAAGTCCACCACGTTTTCCATCAGCGCCGCCGTTGCGGAGACCATTTTGAAGGTGGATCCCGGAGCCGTGCGCATCTGCGTGGCGTAGTTCCACATGGGCCGCGCCTGATTGTCGCTGCTGTTCACCCAGGCGAAATATTCGCTGTCTATCCCGTTGGCCAGCCTGTTGTTGTCATAACTGGGATAACTCACCAGCGCCTTGACCGCCCCGGTATTGACGTCCGTGATCACGCAGGAGGCGCTGTAGGGATCCAGCGCAAGCTGGGCCGGCGTGATCTCCAGATTGCGGATTAGCCCCACCATAAAGGAATAATCGCTGACCGCGCCGCTTTTCAGTTCTGCGATCCGCTTTTCGCTCGGGTTAATGACGTTCTGCTCGATCAGCAGCATACAAACCTGCGCCCCCGAGATGCGCTCCTGCCTCACCATGTACTGATAAATGCTTTTGTCAAAGGTGCGGTTGATCAGCCTGTCCATTATGTAATCCACAAGATCCATATAGACCTCGTGGGAATCGGCATAGCTTCCCTCCACCGGCAGCATCGTGACGTCGATCCAGTTCTGGGAAATGGCGTACTCCAGATATTCCCGGATGCTGATGACCTCTTCCCTGGCCCAGCGTAGATAAGTTTCGTCCTCCGTGTCCACCCCGGCGAGGATGCCGTTTCCCGTCAGCAGGGTGTTGACGATATAGCTTTCGTACGCCTGATATTCCTCGGGCAGTTGCTCATAGGGGGTATCGTTTTGGGTCAGTTCTTCCAGAAGCCTGGAAAAAACCTCCTGCTGTTTTACCAGGAAAGCCTGGTAAACCGCCTCCTGTTCCTCCCCGGGCTTCGCCTTTTCGATCAGGGATACGTCGATGACATTATTCTCAAACAGCGCGCAGTAAACATCGTCTATTGGGATCTTCAGATTCGCGCTGGTGACGTTGGTGGGATCGTAATCCTTCATGTTGATGATCTTATCCACCAGGATGCCTGCCACGAATTTCTCCAGGATATGATAGACCGCCGACTGCAGTTCTGAATCGATGGTCAAATAGACGTTTCCCCCGGCCTTCGGTTCCACGCGGTCGATGACCTCGATCTCCCTGCCCAGCCTGTCCACGAATACCGTCTCATAGCCCTTATTCCCCTGCAAATACTCTTCCATGACCCGCTCTATGCCGGATTTGCCGACGATATCGTTGAGGTCGTATTCCTTTGCATCGGGAGACTGCTCTACGCCCGAAAGCCCCTCCTGGCTGTTTAACGCCTCCAGTTCATCGGTGGATATTTTCCCCGTGTAGCCGATGATATGGGAAAAAATCGGCCCGTCCTTGTATTTGCGGATCGTGTCGGAAGCGATGTCGATCCCCGGCAGGGATTCGGAATTTTCTTTCAGCTTGGCTACGGTCTGCTCCGAAACGTCGGTGGCGATGGTGACGGGAATGTATCGCTGAAAGGAGGTCAGGCTCATGGCGTAGCGGAGCGTGACCACATCCAGAAGCTCCTGCTTCGTATAGCCCTGTCCCACCACGAAACTGTTGCGGTCGTCGGGATCCAGGCGCTCTCCCACGCCGAAATGCCCCTGACCGCCCAGATATTCCATGACGTCATCCGGCGTCGCGCCCTTTTCCCTCTCCTTTAACTGGGAGATCAGGGAATGCCCGTAAACGTCCGCCAGAAAGCGCTGTAACCTGGTCCCGGACACGCTGAACGCAAATTCCCCGTTTTCATCGATGTAGATATTGAAATCGCAGCTTATATGATCGCCGTTTTCCCGGAGAATGGAAAGCACCTGCTTGAGCGTCGCGTTGATGTTGGCATTGCGGTCGCTGCCCGTTTCATAAACATCCTCTATCGTAACGGAATTGGACAGCACGTTATAGGCCAGCAGGACGCCGTTGGCATCGTAAATATTCCCCCGGGTGCTGGGCAGCGTGCGCTCCTTTTCCATCTTCAGCCCCAGTTCGTCCTGATGCGCCGCCCCCTCCACGATCTGCAACTGGAAGATGCGGTGGAGCAAAATGACCGCCATGGCGGCCAGCATCACATACAGCACAACGATCCTGGAATTTATGAAATTGATAAAAAAACGTTTCACTTTCTCTGGCAAGGTTATTCGTCGCTCCCTCTCTGGGGCTTATCCAGCCTCTTTGCCACCGCCAGAAAGACCGGGTAGGCGATGAAGGAAATGATCAGCGTATAAACCGCTTCCGGCAGGATGATATGTAAAAAATAGTAGCCCAGGTTCAGCCGCGCCCGCAGCAGAAACATGACGCAGTAGCAGACCAGATTCAGCGCCAGATCGGATACGGTGATCAGAAACAGCGGCAGCTTCAAGTCCTCCGGATAAAACATCCGGGTGCATTTGCCGTTCCAGTAGCCGATCATCATGTATAAAAGCGCATAAAAGCCGATCAGATCGCCATAACCGCCCCCCGCGCCGTATGCGGAAAAAATATCCGCCAAAAACCCGCAGAAAAAACCTGTCAGAAGGCCGGTCCTCTCCCCGCACATAAACCCGAAGGAAGCGCTTAAGATCAGCAGAAGGTTCGGCATGATGCCGCCAAAGGAGATCCGTTCCATCACGCCGGTCTGCAGCAGGAAACAGAAAAAGACCAGAAGAGCGGTCACAATCCCTTTTTTCATGTGTACGCCCTCCCTGTCATCCGGTCTGCTTTAGTTGTTTGATCACCAGCACTTCTTCCAGATGGGAAAAATCCACCGCCGGCGTTAAGTACCCGCTCTTGGTCAGGTTGTCGGAAGAGGTGTTGATGGCGCTGATATAGCCGACCAGAATGCCCGGCAGATATTTGTCGCTGATACTGCTGGTCACGACCTTATCCCCTATGGTCACCCGGTCCTCCTGGTCCGAAAGCTGGGAAAAGCGGATCACGCCCTGGGAAGAAACGGACTGCAGGTCCCCTTCCACGATCAGGTTCTCCGAGGTGGCCAGCACCGTGGCGCTGACGTTGCTGGTATCCGAAATGATGGACTGCACCTTGGCGAAATTGGGGCCGACCGAAACCACCCGGCCCACCAGCCCGCTGCCCGCGATCACGTTGCAGTCCACGCAGATACCGTCCTTTTCCCCTTTATCTATGGTGAAAGAATAAAACCAGTTTTCCGTATCGCTGGCGATGATCCGGGCGCCGGTTTTTTCATAGCTCGCATAGGCCTGGTCCAGTTCGTAGAGCGTCCGCAGATTGTTCAGCTCGTACTGGTCCTGCATGAGCTGGTTGTTCTCAATGGTCAGCGCGTCCACCTGTTCCTGCAGCGCCTGGTTCTGGGCAAGCACGTCGCGAAGCCGCGCCAGCTCCCGGGAACGTTGCGACAGGTAGCCGCCCACCTGGGCGATCCCTTTCTGGAACGGAACGACCGCAAACCCTACCGCCGATTTTAAGGGGCCGTCAAAGAGGTTCGTCCGAAAGGTAAACAGCATCAGCAGAATGCAAAGCCCGGACAGGATCATCAAAAGGTATTTGTCGGGAATATGAAACTTTTTCCTTTTCCTTTTGACAATCGGACTCATCTTCCCATCCCTTCGATGGCATAGGCCACCGTCTTATAGTGATCGTCCTTCAGGATCCTGGACAGACCGAGGACCACGCTCTCCACAGGCCGCTGGGCCTCATTGACCTTTAAGCCCGTGGCCTTCAAGATCTTCTGCGGCAGATGAGAGATCTGGGAAGCGCCTCCCGTCAGATAGACGCCGTGCCTGAAGATATCCGCCCCCAGTTCCGGCGGCGTGCGTTCCAGGATCACCCGGATACTGTCTATGATCGTATTAAAATGCTCTTCCAGGCAACTGTTGACCAGCTCGGTGGGGATCTCCCGTTCTACCGGCAGGCCGACAACGATGTCGCGGCCGTATACCACCGCGTTCTTTTGCTCCTTTTCCAGACTGCCCAGGGATTTCTTGATCCCCTCGGCGGTCTTCTGCCCGATCAGCAGGTTATATTCCTTGCGGACCGCCTGCCGTATGGCTTCGTCGAATTTCAGGCCGCCGGTCTTGATCAGGCGGCTCAGTACGATCCCTCCCAGGGAAAGGATGGATACCTCCGTGGTATCGTAGCCCACGTCCACCACCAGCACGCCCTGGGAATTTTTCACGTCGATCTCCATGCCCAGCCCGTCGGCCACGGCCTTTTCCACCACCATGATCTTCTTCGCCTTGACGTTGGCATCCCGGATCAGATCGTAAAAGGCCCTCTTCTCCACCTCCGTGATATCGGTCGGCACGGCGATGAAATAATCCGCAGGCTTGGGGCTGCCCTTGCTCATATCGGTGATGAACAGCCGGATCAGCCGCTCCATGTTGTTGATGTCCGCGATCACGCCGTTGGAAAGCGGATGGCTGATCTGAATATTGGACGGCGCCTTTTCATACATCTCATAAGCGGAATTGCCATAGGCGAAAATATTCTGCTTGTTCTCAATGGCGATCATGTTCTTCTCGATCCTGACCGCGTCCTCCGCCAGACTGTATATCTTGATGTTGCTTGTCCCAAGATCGATCCCAAACGCATTCCCCTGCATTTCTCGTTTTTCTCCTTTTTGTTATAAAAGCCCTTTCTCCCGAAAGCTGTAATATTCCTGCCTGCCCAGGATAATGTGATCCAGCATCTCGATTCGCATCATCCTGCCCAGCTCGGAAAGCTCTTTCGTGATCTCTGCATCCTCCCGGCTGGGCCGCGCGTCCCCGCTGGGATGGTTATGGAGCAGGATAAAGTGTACCGCGCTATATTTTAACGCCTGCAAAAAAACCTCCCTGGGAGAGATCAGGGAAAGGTTGACCGTCCCTACGGTGAGGACCATTTCGTGCAGAAGCCTGCCTTTCGTATCCAAAAGCAGCAGGACTACCTTCTCCACCTCTCCAAGGCTTCCTTCAAAAAGCGGCCTGCAGTAACGCGCCGCACACGCCGGGTCAGGAAACGCCGGCAGCGTCCCGCGCTGTTCCAGCCCAAAGCGTCTCGCAAATTCTGACAGGCAGCATATCCTGACCGCTTTCACCTCTCCGATCCCTTTGACCTGCATCAACTGGGGGACCGAAAGCTGGGCCAGCCCTGCAATGCCGCCCCGGGCGTTTTCCGGCAGCGAAAGCAGCGTTTCCGCCAGTCCCAGCGCCGGACAATCCCGATGGGACGCTGCCGCCTCCCGGCCGGGAGCCGGGCCGGTGCGCAAAAGGATCGCCAGCAGTTCCGCATCCGTCAGCGCCTCCGCTCCCATCCTCATGAATTTCTCATAGGGGAGCCCTTCTTTTCGTTCTTTTCCCATCCTTTTCGTCAGCCATCCTTCCTCTCTGTAAAGCTGGCCGACAGACAAAGCGCTCTCGCCGGACGGGCGCGCTATAAGCGCGCATATGCCTTCCCTACAGGAGCCTGTAGCACAAAAGCGCCACCCCGACTCCCAGGATACTGGCAATGGTGATCCGGATCGTAAAGGCGAAGGTGATGCTTATGATTCCCAGATCCAGGATCACCGGGCTTGTCAGCCCGAAAGTCTGCCCGAAATTCAGGAAAGAATCCGGCATCGTGTTTCCCAAAAAACCGCCCAGGACGATCCCTGCCAGGATCAGGATCAGGCAGGTCCAGCCATTTTTCCCAACTATTTTTTTCATAACGCTTTCTTCCTTTGTCCCCTAAACTTCTCTCATCTTACCATAATTCCCAGCTTCTGTATAGAAACAAAGCATAAATTTTTTCGCATCGTCTGACAGCTTTCTACAGTTTCTCCGTCAAACGGTCAGTCTGTAAACGGAATTTGATCAATAACTTTACGGTCCAGACACCGCTGCAGCGATTTCATGATGCCAAAGCGGGCGTGATGCCAGGTCAGGCCCCCCTGGAAAAAGGCCGCGTAGGGCGCCTTTAGCGGCCCGTCTGCGGAAAGCTCGATGGACGCCCCGGAAACGAAGGCGCCGGCCGCCATGATGACCTGGCTGTCATAGCCCGGCATATCCCAGGGCTGTGGCGTCACAAAGCTGTCCACGGGCGCGGCGGCCTGTATCCCCTCGCAGAAGGCGATCAGCCCCTCCGGCGTACCAAATTCCACGGCCTGAATGATGTCGAAGCGCGGCGCGTCCCCTTTTGGCACCACCCGAAAGCCCAGCCGTTCATAGAGGCTGGCCGCGAAAACCGCGCCCTTTACGGCGCCGGCGGTCACAGCAGGGGCAAGGAAAAGCCCCTGATAGAAGCTGGGAAGCACATTTAAAGTCGCGCCTACCTCCCTCCCAAGCCCTGGGGAGATCAGACGACAGGCCGCGTTTTCGATACATTCCCGGTTCCCGGCCAGATAGCCGCCGATGGGGGCCAGTCCGCCGCCCGGGTTTTTGATCAGCGACCCTACGCAAAGATCCGCCCCCACGTCCGAGGGCTCCAGAAGCTGCGTAAATTCTCCATAGCAGTTGTCCACCATACAAATCACGTCCGGCTTTATCGACTTGATAAAGGCAATCAGTTCCCCGATCTGCTCCACGCTGAAGGTCTGGCGGGTCTGATAGCCCTTGGAGCGTTGGATCGTGGCCATCCGGGTCTTTTCGTTGATCGCTCCCCGTATCCCTTCCCAGTCAAATCCGCCCTCCGCCGTCAGATCCACCTGCCGGTAGGAAATGCCGTATTCTTTCAGGGAACCCCGGGAAGGGCGGATGCCGATCACCTCTTCCAACGTATCGTAAGGCTTCCCGGCCGGGGAAAGCAGCTCGTCCCCGGGGCGGAGGTTGCTCATCAGCGCCAGGGCCAGGGCATGGGTGCCGCAGGTGATCTGCGGCCGTACCAGGGCCGCTTCGGTATGAAAGACCCCTGCATACACCGCCTCCAGCGTTTCCCTTCCCAGATCGTTGTAGCCGTATCCCGTGGTGCCGTGCAGACACGCCTCGCTGACGTATGCCTCCTGCATGGCCCTTATCACCTTCATCTGGTTATATTCCGCCACCTGGTCGATCTGCTCAAAGCGGGGCTTTAGATCCTCAAGCACGCTCTGGGCATAACGGTATACAGGCCGGGAAATCCCCATCGCCTCATATTGTTCGATCAGCGCTTCTTCGGAAAATCCTGCGTTCATCCTATCTTCTCCTTTATTTGCCGGACGAGAAAGTCTAAGATCTTGTCCTCATTCTCAAAGTCTCTTCTGTCCACCCAGCATACCTGCTTTTCCCTGGAAAACCAGGTGAGCTGGCGCTTGGCAAAATGCCGGGTATCCCGTTTGATCAGATATACGGCCCGATCGAGATCGTATTCCCCGTCCAGATAAGAAAGAATCTGCCTGTACCCCAGCCCCTGCATGGATACCATATCCCTGGTCAGCCCTCTCTCCTTAAGGGCGCGGACTTCTTCGACCAGCCCTGCCTTAAGCATCTCGTCCACCCGCCGGTCGATGCGCGCATAGATCGCCTCCCTGGCGTCTGTCAGCACAAAATAAAGGGAACGGTAGGCGGCAGGTTTCTTTTTCTCCCGTTCGTTATGCGCAGAGATCGCCTCCCCGGTCTGGGCCAGGTATTCCAGCGCCCGGACGACCCGTTTGACGTTGTGGGGATGGATCTGCCGCGCCGCCTGGGGATCTGCCTGGGCCAGCATACGATGCAGCTCTTCCGGCCCCTGTCTGGCAGCGATTTCCTCCAACCGGGCGCGCAGCGCCCCATCCTCCTTTGTCTGGGTAAAATCGATCTCGTACAGCAGCGCCTGAATATAAAATCCCGTGCCGCCGGCCAGGATCGGAATTCTGCCCCGGCTGCAGATGTCTTTCACAGCCTGTCTGGCAAGCCGCTGAAAGACTGTCACATTAAAGCTTTCCTCCGGTTCCAGCACATCGATGAGATGATGGGCGATCCCCCTCATTTCCTCCCGGGTGACTTTCGCGGACCCGATATCCATATGCCGGTATACCTGCATGGAATCCGCCGAAATGATCTCTCCGCCGATTTGCTCCGCCAGCCGGATGGAAAGCGAAGTCTTTCCTACGGCGGTGGGGCCGGTCAATACCACTAGCGGCAACCTGTTGTCCTCCTGTGCCATCCCTTCGCCCTTTCCCGTTATACGATCCTTTTAAATTTGCGTTCCAGCTCCTGGCGGGACATGGTGATCATCGTAGGCCGGCCGTGGGGGCACTGATAGGGGTTGTCCAGCGTTAAAAGCTGTCCCAGCAGCGCCTCCATCTCGGAAAAGCTCAGGCGCTGTCCGCCCTTTACCGCCGCCTTGCAGGCCATCGTCGCGATGCGCTCTGTGACCGCCGCCGGCGTACCGGGTTTCTGGTCTTCGGCCAGTTCTGCCAGGATATCCTGCAAAAGCTGTTCGCCCGGACAGCCGTAGAGTTCACAGGGCACGGCCCGCAGCGCATAGGAATTGCCGCCAAAGGGTTCAATCTCAAACCCGGTCTGCGCAAAGTATTCCCCATACCGGGAAAGCAGATCCGCTTCCGCTGCGGAAAGCGTCACCACCAGGGGCGGCATCAGATTCTGGCTCTCGGCGGTATGTTCCCGGACCTTTTTCATCAGCGTCTCGAATTTTACCTTTTCATGGGCGGCATGCTGGTCGATCAGGATCATCTTATCCTGATAAGAAGCGATCCAGTAGGTGTCGAAGATCTGCCCGATCAACTGATACCGGGCCACTGCCTGGGGCGACAGGATCCTGTCTTCAAACAGTTCCATCTGCTTTCCGGTCTCCGGTCCTCTGCCCTTATCCTTCTCCTGCCCTTTGTGGCGGTCTGTCCGGTTGCCGGCAGCGGCAAAAGCTTTGCCCTGCGCTGCGTACTCCATCTTTTCCTCCCGCACAAACTCCGTCAGCCTTTTCTTTTCAAAGGGCTGCGGCGGCAGCTTGGGACCTTTGTCCGCCAGAAGCCTGCGCGCCAGACTTTCCGCGCTGTCCTTTGCCTGCGCCTGACGCTGCTGTGGTTCGTCTGCCGGTTCCTTTTTCCCTTCTTTCCTTGCAGCGGAAACGTCCGGGTCTTGCGAAAGCGTCGCCTGCGGGATCATCTCCCGTCCCTGCAGGGCCTCTTTTACCTTTCGTTCCAAAAAATCGCTTATCCTCTGATTGTCCGAGAAGCGCACCTCCATTTTGGACGGATGTACGTTCACATCCACCTGCGCCGCATCGATGGAAAAATGCAGATAGGCCATGGGAAACTTATGCTGCATCAGGCGCTGCGCATAGCCGTTTTCCAGCCCTTTGGACAACACCTGGCTGCGGATATAGCGGTCATTTACAAAAAAGAACTCAAAATTCCGGTTGGGCCGCACCACCTGGGGCGTCCCGAGAAAGCCTTCCACCTGGACGCCCTCCTCTTTAGCCGAAAAAGGGAACACCTCCCGGGCGATCTCCCGGCCGTAGATCCGGTAGATCACCTCTTTCAGATCCCCGCTTCCGGAGGTGGAAAAACGGGTCTGCCTGTTGACCAGAAGCTGAAAGGAGACGTCCGGCCTCGCCAGGGCCATATGTTCCATCAGGTCTATGACATAGCTGCCTTCCGTGGCGGGGGTTTTTAAAAACTTCTTCCGGGCCGGGGTGTTGAAGAACAGGTCCCGCACGACCACCGTGGTCCCGTCCGGCGCGCCCACCTCGGCATATTCGGTTTCCCTGCCGCCCTCCAGGCAATAACGGATCCCGGTCAGACAGTCCTTAGGCTTGGTGATGATCTCCACCAGGGATACCGCCGCGATACTGGACAGCGCCTCACCCCGAAACCCCATGCTCTGCAGGCGGCTTAAGTCCTCCACCCCCTGTATTTTGCTGGTGGCATGTCTGAAAAAGGCTTTTTTTACCTGGTCAGGAGCGATGCCCGAACCGTTGTCCGTCACACGGATAAAGGTCGTCCCGCCGTCCCTGATCTCCACCGTAACGGCCGTGGCCCCCGCGTCGCAGGCGTTTTCCACCAGTTCCTTTACCGCGTTCATGGGCCGCTCTACCACTTCCCCCGCGGCGATCTGATCGATGGTCTTATCGTCCAGGACCCGTATCTCGTTCATAAGTCAATCTCCTTGCTCTCAGGAATCTGTTTTCTCATTCTGCCAGCGGTTCTTCAGCTTATTCTGCAGCCGGTACAGCGTATTGAGCGCATCCAGCGGCGTCATGGTGCTGATCTCTGCATTCCTCAGCTCTTCCAGGATATCTTCGTCCTTCACCGTATCGAAGAGGGAGATCTGCTCCAGATCCACTTCATCGTAATGCGCAGCCTTCTTTGCGCTCCCTGCCGTATTGACGGCGATATTCTGTACCTTTTCCGTAATGTCGTTGTCGGAAAGCTGTTCTACGATCTCCCGGGCGCGGTCGGTGACCATATCCGGCACTCCGGCCAGCTTCGCCACCTGGATGCCGTAGCTCTTATCCGCGCCGCCCTTAATGATCTTGCGCAGAAAAACGATATCGTCCCCTTTTTCCTTTACCGCGATACAGTAATTGTGGACGTTGCCGATCTTTCCTTCCAGCTCCGTCAGTTCGTGGTAATGGGTGGCAAACAGCGTCCTCGCGCCCAGCAGCTTCCGGTTACTGATATGCTCGATAACCGCCCAGGCGATGGATAACCCGTCAAAGGTCGATGTCCCCCTGCCGATCTCATCCAGCACCAGCAGGCTTTTGGGGGTGGCGTTGCGCAGGATGTTCGCCACCTCGTTCATCTCCACCATAAAGGTGGACTGGCCGCTGGCCAGATCATCGGAAGCGCCGACCCGCGTAAAGATCCGGTCGGTAATGCCGATGTCGGCGGACCGGGCCGGCACGAAGCTTCCGATCTGCGCAAGAAGCACGATCAGGGCGGTCTGTCTCATATAGGTGGACTTACCGGCCATATTCGGCCCCGTGATGATGGACACCGCATGTTTGTCCATATCCAGGTAAGTGTCGTTGGCGATGAACATATCGTGTTCGATCATCTGTTCCACCACCGGATGTCTGCCGTCCCTGATATCGATGACACCTTTTTCGTTCAGGGACGGACGCACATAATGATTGCGCTCCGCCACCAGGGACAGGGAACAGAACACGTCCAGCCTGGCGACGGCCTTCGCCGTGCGCTGGATGCGCTCCACCTGCTCCGCCACCGCGTCCCGGACCTGACAGAAACGTTCATATTCCAGCGCCGTCAGTTTTTCCTCCGCATTTAAGATCATATCTTCCAGCTCTTTCAGCCGGGGAGTGGAATAGCGTTCGGCGTTGACCAGCGTCTGCTTGCGGATATAGTCCTCCGGGACCATGCTTTTAAAGGAATTGGTCACTTCCAGATAATAGCCGAATACCTTGTTGTATCTGATGCGCAGATTTTTGATGCCCGTGCGCTCCCGTTCCTGTTCTTCCAACTGGGCGAGCCAGTCTTTTCCCTCCGTTTTGGCATGCCGGAGCTGGTCGATGGTTTCGTCAAAGCCTTCCCGAATGATGCCGCCCTCCCTCACCAGTACCGGAGGCTCCTCCAGGATCGCGCTGTCGATCAGTTCAAACAGATCCGACAGGGGATCCATTTCTTCTTCGATCTTCTGAAGCTGACCGCAGTCAAATTCCCCCAGCACAGTCTTGATATGGGGCAGCATTTCCACGGAATTGCGGAAAGCGATGAGATCCCGGGGATTGGCGGTCTTATAGCTGACCTTGCCCAAAAGCCGCTCCATGTCGTAGATGGGGTTTAGATATTCCCGGATCTCCTCTCTGGACATGGGCGCCTTGCAAAGCTTTTCCACCGCGTCCAGCCGTTCTTCCATCTGTTCCTTTTCGATCAGGGGCTGCTCCAGCCAGGAGCGCAGCATCCTGGCGCCCATGGCCGTTTTGGTCTTATCCAGCACCCATAAAAGGGAGCCTTTCTTCTGTTTTTCCCGCAGTGTCTCCGTCAGCTCCAGATTCCGCCGCGTGGAGGCGTCCAGCAGCATATACCTGCTGGTGAGATAAGGATAGAGATGGGTAAAATGGGGCAGACCGTTTTTCTGCGTATCCATCAGATATTGCAAAAGGGCCCCGGCGGCAATCACGCCGTTTGGAAAGTCCCCGATCCCAAGCCCCGCCAGGGAAGAAACCCCAAAGTGCTTTTCCAGGCATTTTCTGCACAGCGCGTCGTCAAAATAATGCGGCTCCAGGACATAAACGGTAATATTCAGCCGATCCTTTAAATCCTGCGTATCCATGCCGCTCATAAGGAAAGCGTCGTTGCAGACGATCTCGGAAGGATGGTATTTATGTATTTCATCCAGCAGTCTGCGCTGATCCTCCACCTCGGTCATATAGTAATCGCCGGTGGTCACGTCGGCGATGGAAATTCCCGTCCTGCCCGAAAAATACGCGATGCACATCAGGAAATTGTTCTTGGTTTCCTCCATGGCCTGTACGTTCAGATTGGTGCCCGGCGTCACAATACGGGTCACCTCCCGCTTGACCAGCCCTTTTGCCAGCTTCGGATCCTCCATCTGTTCGCAGATCGCCACTTTATAGCCCTTGGAAACCAGCCGCGTCAGATAGCCTTCTACGGCGTGATAGGGCACGCCGCACATGGGCGCCCTTTCGTCCAGGCCGCAGCTTTTCCCGGTCAGCGTCAGTTCCAGCTCCTTGGTGGCCGTCAGGGCGTCGTCAAAAAACATCTCATAAAAATCGCCCAGCCGGTAAAATAAAATACAGTCCGGATACTGTTTTTTGGTTTCCATGTATTGCTGCATCATGGGAGTCAGTTCTGACATTTTTCCCTCCATCGGTACATCCGTGCAATCCTCAAACCCTGCGGCCCACAAAATAAAAGCCGCGGTTTTCCGTCAGTTCCACTTCGACGATCTTACCCACCAGGGAAGCGTCTCCGGGATAATGCACGATCATATTGTTGGACAGCCGTCCCGTCACCATCCGGAGCGTCTGATTGTTGACTTCTTCGGTCAAGGCATATTGTCTTTGCCCGGTCAGCCTGGCCACCTGTTCCCGGGCCGTATCCTGGACCGTCTTTAAAACGAGATCGAAGTTTTCCTGGATTTCCTCTTTGGAAGCCGTAATTTCCATGGCCGCCGCCGGCGTGCCGGTCCGTCTGGAATAAAGAAAGGTAAAAGCGTTGTCGAACCGCGCCCGCCGGATCACGTCTATGGTATCCTCCACATCCCGTTTCGTCTCCCCGGGAAAGCCTACGATGATATCCGTCGTCAGGGAAATGTCCGGGATTTTGCTGTAGATCTTTTCCACCAGGGCCAGATATCCCTCTTTTGTGTAGCGCCGGTTCATCGCCTGCAGGATCCTGGTGGAACCGGACTGCAGCGGCAGATGAAGATGGCGGCAGATCTTTTGGGAATCCCGCATCGTCTCGATGAGTTCATCGGACAGGTCCTTTGGATGGGAGGTCATAAAACGGATCCTCTCGATCCCGGGGATTTTCTCCACCTCCTGCAGAAGCTGTGCAAAGGTGAGGGGCCGTTCCAGGTTCTTCCCGTAGGAATTGACATTCTGTCCCAGCAGCATGACCTCCTTCACGCCTTCCCCGGCCAGCCTGCCGATCTCCTCCAGGATCTCCTCCGGCCTGCGGCTTCTCTCCCGCCCCCGCACATAAGGGACGATACAGTAGCTGCAGAAGTTATCGCAGCCGAACATGATATTGATCCCGGATTTAAACGGATATTTGCGCTCCACGGGCAGATCTTCCACGATCCGGTCCGCCTGTCCCCAGATATCCACGATCATGCGGTCGCTTTCATACATGTTGCATAAAAGCTCCGGAAATTTGAAAATATTATGGGTCCCGAAGATCAGATCCACAAAACGGTAGCTCTTTTGGATCTTTTCGATCACAGACGGCTCCTGCATCATACAGCCGCACAGCGCGACGTGCTTTTCCGGGTTTTTCTTCTTCATGCTGTGTACGAAGCCGAGCCTGCCGTACACCCTTTGATTGGCGTTATCCCGCACGGTACAGGTGTTGTAGACCACCAGGTCCGCTTCTTCGCTTTCCATGCTTTGAAAGCCTGCTTCCCGCAGAATGCCGGAAAGCTTTTCGGAATCCCGGGCGTTCATCTGACAGCCGAAGGTGACGACGCAGCAGGTCGGCGTCCTTCCAAGCCTGGCCGTCTGCTCTGCCACGAGGGCCCGGGCCTTTTTGATGAAATAATACTGTCTGTCTGGCTCCGTTTCCGGCGGAGCGGCCGAAAGATCCATCCTTTCAAGGGAGCGCTCCAGATTTTCATGGTCAATCATCCGTCGTTTCCTCTTCCTGCGCCGTCCGGCAAACATAAAGCTCTGCGATCTTCTGCAAAAGCGCCGCGCAGCTTTCCAGGGATTGTGCTATCGCGTACTCAAATCTGCCGTGAAAATTCATGCCTCCGGTCCCCAGATTGGGACAGGGAAGCCCCAAAAAGGACAGGCGCGCCCCGTCCGTGCCTCCCCGTATGGGAGAAATGAGCGGCTCGATGCCCAAAAGCTTCATGGCCTCCAAAGCCTTATCGATCAGATGGGCGTGGGCAGGCAGCAGCTTTTCTTTCATATTGTAGTAGCTGTCTTTGATCTGCACTTCAAAGGATCCTGCTCCGTATTTTTTGTTCAAAAAAGCCGCGCATTCGGCAAAGAAAGCCTTCTTTTGCTCAAATCTTTCCCTGTCGTGGTCCCGGATGATATAGTGTACCACGACCCGTTCCACGGATCCGCTGATGGTATCCGGATGATAAAAGCCTTCGTACAGCTCGGTGGCTGCCGGATCCTCATGGACCGGCAGCAGACGCTGAAATTCCTCCGCCATCAGGATGGCGTTTCGCATTTTGCCCTTGGCGCTGCCGGGATGGATGCTGTAACCGTTGACGGTCAGCTTCGCGCCGGCTGCGTTGAAGTTTTCATATTCCAGCTCTCCTAAAGGCCCGCCGTCCACCGTATAGGCAAAATCGGCGCCAAACCCTTTCAGATCGAAGAAATCTACGCCCCTGCCCACTTCTTCATCCGGGGTAAAGGCGATGCGGATCTTTCCGTGCCTGACAGACGAATCCGTCAGCAGGGTCTCAGCCATGGTCATGATCTCCGCCACGCCCGCTTTATCATCCGCGCCCAACAGCGTCGTGCCGTCCGCGACGATCACCGTCTCGCCCACATGCCGTTTCAGTTCGAGGGCCTCCGAAACCGGCAGGACGATGGGGCCATTTTCATTTAACAGGATATCCCCGCCATCATAGTTTGGGACGAGCCGGGGCTTTACATCCTTCCCGCTGACCGCTGGGGACGTATCCATATGGGCGATAAAGCCAAGCACCGGCGCCGTCTCCCCTGCGCCCAGATTGGAGGGGACGGTGGCGTATACATACCCATAGTCCTCGTCCATTACCACATCCTCCGCCCCCATTTCGCGCAGTTCCAAGGCCAGCAGCCTGGCCAGATCCTTCTGCTTTTCTGTGCTGGGAAAGCTGTCCTGTTCCTCCTGGGACTGGGTATCGATCGTCACATATTTTAAGAACCGTTCCGTTGCCGTGCGCATTTTTATCCCTTCCTTTTATTCCCTCACCTGGCCGCTGCCCAGGATCTCATATTTATAAGTGGTCAGTTCCTTTAAGCCCATAGGGCCTCTGGCATGCAGCTTCTGGGTGCTGATGCCGATCTCCGCGCCAAACCCAAATTCAAAGCCATCCGTAAACCGGGTGGAAGCGTTGACATAAACGCAGGCAGCATCCACACCGGCCAGAAATTTTTCCGCATTCTTCGGATCGCCGGTGAGAATGGCGTCGGAATGTCCGGTGTTATACCGGTTGATATGCGCGATGGCTTCTTCCAGGCTGTCCACGGTTTTCATAGAAATGATATAGTCCAGATATTCCGCCGCATAGTCCTGCTCTGTCGCAGGCAGGCATCCGTCGATCACTTCCCGCACCCGCTCGTCCGCCCGGATCTGGACCTGTTTTTCGCGCAGCGCCTTTTGCAGAGCGGGCAGCAGTTTCTGGCGCACCCGGCTGTGGATCACCAGGGATTCGCAGGCGTTGCAGACGCTTACGCGCTGGGTCTTGGCGTTTAAAATGATCCTGACCGCCATATCGATATCGGCGCTTTCGTCCACATAAATATGACAGTTGCCCGTCCCTGTCTCGATAACGGGGACGGTGGCGTTCTCAACGACGGCCCGGATCAGCCCGGCGCCGCCCCGGGGAATGAGCAGATCCACATAGCGGTTCATGCGCATAAATTCCGTTGTCACGCTGCGGTCGCAGTCCCTGATCAGCGCAACCGCATCCGGCGTGACGCTGCAGGACAAAAGCGTCTCCCGCAGCACCGTCTCGATGGCGGTATTGGAGTAGATAGCGTCGCTGCCCCCTTTGAGGATCACGGCGTTTCCGGTTTTAAAACACAGTCCGAAAGCATCCGCCGTCACATTGGGGCGGGATTCATAAATGATACCGATAACGCCGATGGGGACACGCCGCTTGCGAATGACAAGGCCGTTTGGACGGGTAAAAGTCTCCATGACCTCGCCTACCGGATCCGGCAGGCTAGCGATCTGGACAAGGCCGTCCGCCATATCGCAGATCCGCTTTCTGCTGAGCGCCAACCGGTCCAGCATCCCCTCCGGCATCCCGTTTCGTTTACCTTCCTCCAGATCCTTTTCGTTTTCTGCAAGGATCTCATCGCTGCGCTCTTTCAGCGACTGGGCTGCGCGCAAAAGGACGCGGTCTTTTTGTTCCCGCGTAAGCGCCGCCAGCGCAAACCTGGCGGCCTTCGCCTTTTCTCCCAGCCTTTCCAAATCTGTCATAGGAAACCTCCTGTCTCTTCTTCCGTCAGGATCAGATCCATCGGGATATCATGGGGTAAGGGCACGATCTGTTCCACGAGCTGGCAGGCATAGCACAGCCCCGCCAGATAAGGTCTTCTTTCTTCCGGGATCGCGCCGAAATACCGGTCATAATAACCGCCTCCATAGCCGATCCGGTGACCTGCCCGGTCAAAAGCGCAGCCCGGTACGATAGCCAGGGCCGCTCCCGAATTGAGCCACGGTTTCGCCCCTTCCTTTGGTTCCGGAATGCCGCGAAACCCCGGGCGCAGCTCCTTTAGGGAAGCGATCCGGCAAAAAACCATGCCCTTTTCAGATACTCTTGGGCAAAACACGCGTTTGCCCAGGGCGAGAGCCCTTTGGATCAGCCCAAGGGTGTCTGTCTCTGCGCCGTAAGAAACGTAGCATAAGATATCCTGCGCCGCCTCAAAGCGCGGATTTTCCAGCAGCCGCTCCCGGATCCTTTGATCTTTTTGCTCTCTCTGCCCCGGGGACAGTTTTCTTCTCTCTTCCTGTCCTATTCTGCGCAGCTTCCTCTGCGCATCCCGCAGCCGCTCAATGGAGCCGATGTCTGTTTCCATCCCTTTTTACTACCTCCGGATGAATTTCGGCGACGCCCTGCCCCGCATGGAGTTTCTCAAGGAAAGCCGTCAGGGAAAAGGCATTGTCGGGATCCGCCACAAAGAGGGTCCCCAGATTACGCCCGTCCATGATGCGGTGCAGGATCCGGATATCGCTGCTGTTGGCGATGACCATATCTGCGCCGCTCCTGGTGGCGATGCGGGCCGCAACGAGCTTCGTCAACATGCCGCCTGTACCCACGCCGCTGCCCGTACTGGACTTGCCCATCTGAAAGAAATGCTCGTCCAGCTTCTCCACCGTCTCCACAAACCGGGCCTGGGGATTGGAACGGGGATCGTCCGTATACAGGCCGTCGATATCGGACAACAGGATCAGAAGATCCGCTCCGATCATGGACGCAACCACGGCGGAAAGGGTGTCGTTATCCCCGATCTCAATCTCATGGGTGGCTACGGTATCGTTTTCGTTCACAATGGGGATCACGCCCAGCCGAAACAGCTCTTCAAACGTATTCTGCGCATTGATCCGGTTCATATCGTCGTCCACCGTGTGCCGGGTCATCAAAATCTGGGCCGACATCTGGTCGTATTCCGCAAATATTTTCTGATAGATCATCATCAGACGCGCCTGCCCGATGGCAGCGCAGGCCTGTTTGAGCGCGATCGGCGTCTCCTCTTCCCCATCCTGGCGGATGCGGGCGGCTTTTTTGCCCTGGGCGATGGCGCCGGATGTGACCAGAACCACATCCTTCCCCTGATTTTTCAGATTGCACAGCTCCCGCACCAGCACTTCCAGACGGATATAATCCAGATCCCCCGTCCTGGCATGCTGCAGGGAGGAAGAACCGATTTTGACGACGATCCGCTTCTTATCTTTAAGCCCCTCACGAAAATTACGTTCCATAGGCGTCTCCTTGTCTTTTTGCTTCTGTATTCTGTCACCCCTCTGCGGGCGGTTTTACAAAGGGCGCGTATCTGGCGGCGATGGCTTCCGCCACCCGCATCCCGTCCATGGCCGCGGATGTGATCCCGCCCGCGTAGCCTGCGCCCTCCCCGCAGGGATACAGTCCTCTGAGGGCCGACTGCAGCGTTTCATCCCGGCAGATGCGCACGGGGGAGGAGGTCCTGCTTTCCACGCCGGAAAGCCACGCGTTTTTATCGTCAAAGCCCGGGATGATCCGCCCAAACTGTTCCATCCCTTCCACAAAGGCCTGCGTTAACGCAGGCGGCAAAAGGGCGGACAGATCCGCCTGCCGCCATTTTCCCCGGATACAGGGCGTAAAGGAATCCGGGATATGCCCTGCGCTAAACCGATCCGTAAAGTCCCCGTAACGCTGCACGGGAACGTTCCCCTTTCCCAGCGCATATGCCTTTTCCTCCAGGCTGCGCTGAAAGGCGATCCCGGACAGGGGGCCCAAAGCGCCATAATCCTGCGGTGTGACGGAAACGATCACAGCGCTGTTTGCGTTGCTGCCGCCCCTTGCGCTGTAACTCATGCCGTTGACCGCCAGCCGTCCCTGTTCGCTGGAGGCATTGACCACATAACCGCCGGGGCACATACAGAAAGAATAGACGCCCCGGCCGTCTTTTGCCCTGGCCGTCACTTTATAGGGGGCCGGCGGCAGATCTGCAGGGATAGGGGCCGCGTACATTGCCTCGTTGATCAGCCTCTGGGGATGCTCCACCCGAAGCCCCACGGCAAAAGCCTTGGCCTGCATCTCAATTCCCGTTTCATGGAGCCAAAAGAAAGTATCCCTGGCGCTGTGGCCGATCGCCAAAACCACGGCCTGAGCTTCCAAAAAGCTGCCGTCCGACAGAGATACGCCCTGGATCTGTCCGTCCTTTTGGCAAAAACCGTCCGCCCGGACGCCAAAGCGCACCTCTCCGCCCCAGTCCAGGATCTGTTGCCGGATCCCTTTGACGACATTTCTCAGGACATCCGTCCCGATATGAGGTTTCGCATCATACAGGATCTCCGGCTGCGCCCCATGGGCCGCCAGGGTTTGAAGCACATACCGGCTGCGCCCTTCCCGGTCCCGGACAAGGGTGTTGAGCTTGCCGTCCGAAAAGGTGCCCGCGCCGCCCTCTCCGAAAGAGACGTTGGATTCCGGATCCAGCATCCCCGTTTCCCAGAACCGCTCTACGTCCTTCTGCCTTTCGTCCACATCCCGGCCCCGCTCCAGCAGGATCGGACGGTATCCATGGGCCGCCAGCAGATAGCCGCAGAAAAGCCCGGCAGGGCCGGCGCCGATAATGACCGGACGGCATCGGAGTTTTTCTTTTCCCTTCGCGCAAAAACGATATTCCAAAGGAACCGCTTTTTCTGCCCTGGGATCTTTGCACCGGGCCAGACAGCCATCCTCCGATACGCCCCGAAGCGTCACGTCCACTGTATAGGAAAAAAAGATCGCCGGCTTCTTCCTGGCGTCTATGGATTTTTTGCAAATCTGCAGATCCTCGATCTGCCCTTCCCTGATCCGAAGGATTCTGGCGGCCTTTTGGTACAACGCCCTGCCGTCGTGCCCTACAGGAAGCTTCACCTGCTGTATCCTGATCATGCCTGATCCGCCTTTCCGGCGGCCGACAGTCCCGCCAGATATCCGCTGCTCCAGGCCCATTGCAGATTATAGCCGCCGCATCTGCCGTCCACATCCAGCATCTCCCCGCACAGATAAAGCCCCGGTATCTTCCTGACGCCAAAATCGTCGCCGATCTGGGCCAAAGGGACGCCGCCCGTACAGACCTGGGACTGGGACAGGGGATTGGGCCGGATGACAGATACGACAAAGGCCCGCGCCCGCTCAAAAAAGGCACGAATCTGTCCCTCCTGCGTCTCCCGAACGAGAGACTGCGGACTCAGGCCGCAGCTTTTCAGCAGCACCTGCGCAACCTTCTTTGGCAGCATCCCATAGGCCAGCCATTCCAGAGAAGTATCCCGGCAGGCCCGGATCTGTCTTTCCATAAGGGCGCAAAAACCGGCCTCATCGTATTCCGGGAAAAAATCGATACATGCCGTCACCTGCGCCTTTTGCGCAAGGGCCCTGGACGCAAAACGGCTCAATTGGAAAACCGGGATCCCGGATATGCCGTACTCCGTTAACTGCAGCTCCCCCGCTTCCTCATATTCCTGCTTTTGGCCACCGCAGCGTATGCGCAGTCCGATGCGGGCCTGACAGCGCACCCCCGCCAGTTCCTTCCAGAACCTGCCCTCGCAGACAAGGGCGGTGAGCGCGGGCAGAGGTTCCACGACGGGAAGCCCCAGCCCGGCGGTCAGGTCAAAGCCGTCACAAAAACGTCCCTCCGGCTGGCCTGCGCGGCTGCCGCAGGACAGGATCAGCCGGTCAAAAAGATATTCTCCGTTGTCCGTCTGCACCACAAACCGGCCGTCCCGGCGGATATGTAGGACCTTACAGCCGCAGACCTGCCGGACCGCCAGCCGCTTTAGTTGGGCGCGCAGCAGCTCAAGCACGGCTGAGGCCTGCAGATTCCTGGGATACAGATAGCCGTTTTTATCGACGATAAGAAGCCCCCTGGATTCAAAAAAATCCACCGTATCCTGCACGCCGAACCGGCCAAACCAGGCGGACAGCCTTTTGGGGTCGCTGCCCGGATAATCGCGCTTTGGCTCAAAATCCCGGTTGGACAGGTTACATCGGCCATTCCCCGTGGCGAGGATCTTTTTCCCGACCCGATCCTGTCGCTCCAGTACGGTGACGTGACCTCCCTTTTCTGCGGCGGCAATCGCCGCCATCATACCGGACGCCCCTGCGCCGACGACGCCGATCTGTTCCACTCAAAATCCTCCCCTTTCCGGGCCTGCCCTGCCCGAAGTTGGGCAAAACAATCCATTTATCATGATACTACGAACTTCCGTAAGAAACAAGAAATTTTTCCAGTTCCTCCCGGGAATCCAGCCGCTTTCCCTCCAGAATCTCCCGGCGAAGCCCGCCTGGCAGAAGCCGCCCGTCTATGTTAGTCGTCATATAAACGCTTTCTTCCCCCTGCCGGTATACCATGACTTTATGATCGATCAACACCAGGTAAAACCCCTCCGTCCGTTGTTGTTTCCGATAACTTTTCCTCAGCGTGACCCGGTCCGGCGAAAACGCCGTCAGTTCCATGTAAACCAGCCCTTCTTCCCGTTCCTTTAAAGTGGGCGCGTTCCTCTCTGCCTGTATACAGGACTCCAGTTGGCTCCGGGTCATGTTCTGATATTTCTCCGGAAGGCGCTGGATCCTTTCCTGCGTTTCCCCGGTATTCAGATCCACAGTCTGCACCAGCAGCTCCGTATCGCTGCCGGTGCTGTCCGGGTTTACCCCCGCCAAAGACACTTCTTCCCCATAGGGAGCTTCTTCTCCAAACGCTGCCCTTTCGTAAGACCTTCCCGGATAAAAAAAGGAAAGGTACTGTATATGGCCATAAAATCCTGCCCCCAACAGAAAGCAGGAATAAAGAAAAAAGCCGATCCTTTTCAAACGGCGCATCGATCTCACCCCTCAAAAAGTATCAGCTCATTTTCCCTTTCTTATTCATGCAGGACTTATCTCATGATCCTGAGCATCCTGGCAAATGCCACCAGCACATCCCCACAGGGGAAGGCTTCCATTTCCCGTTCGGTGGCGCCCTGCAGCACCACCACGGTCACGAAATAGGCCAAAATGCCTATGACCGCGCAGATCGCCACATTCAGCCCCGCCGGAGCCGCCGAAAGGATCACGAGGCCAAACAAGGCGCAGACCCCCGCCATGACGACGCTCCCCACCAGAGGGGCCAGCAGGATCCGGATCCAGTTCACCTGGATGCGTCCCAGCCGAAGGGCGCAAAATCCGAAGATCAGACAGAGCAGCACAAAGAGAACGAGGTTTGCGCACACGACCCCGGACAGATCCATCCCCAACGTACCAAGCAACACACGAAGGACTGCCAGATGCATGACAAAGGCGGCCGCAAGCCCGATCAAAAAGGAAAGGGTCCTGTCCATGCCTAGCAAAATCGCGCCCCATACCGCCGCCAGCCCGAAGGGGATCAGGCATAGCCCGCCCAGACGCAGGACGTTCAAAAGAGGGCCAGGCTGTACGCTGGGCATGAGTGCAGCCAGGATTGGGCCCGCCATCACGCAGAAGAACGCAGCAAAAGGAAACGACAACAGCGTACAGCAGCGCAGGGAGATCATGCAGCGTTCCCGGCATCGCTTTAAATTGCGCTGTGCAAACCCCACCTGGACGCCGGGTATGATATGCTGTGCAAAGGAAAGCAGCAAAAATGCCGGCAGGGCCAACAAAGGCCGGATACATCCCGCGTAGGCGCCCCAGCCGGACAGCGGCAGGGTCTCGCCGTTTCCCTGCCCCTTCAAATAAAATACCGTCTGCATCAGGCCTGAAAGGGCGAGAAACAAAAGAGTCGCAAAGACGGGGATCGCCTGCCCGATCAGGCTTAAGAGCATGGAAAACTTCCCTTCCGATAAACTCATCTGGGAAAACTCTGCCTGCTCCCGGAGCATCGGTTTATGCAGGATCCAGGCAAAAACGGATACCACTGCCCAGATCAGGGCCGCCACAAGAACGGAAACCGCAGCCCCCAGCGCGCCATACGCCGGGCCATACTGCGCTTCCCTCAGAAGCGCTCCCACCTTTATGCCATAATTCATCAGAGGGCCGGCAAGCAGCGGTCCTCCCAAAAAAAGCGCCGCAAAAAACAGGATCCGGCTGACTGCGGCCGCCGACAGGCTGCCAAAGCCGTCCATTCCCCCGCACAGAACCGCCGCGATCACGATAAAGACCAACGCAGGCAGCATCATCCGCAGGCTCATCGACATCAGACGAAGATGCAGCAGCCGTTCCGCCAAAAAATCCGCCCCCAGAAAACACAGGCCGCCCAGGACCAGGCTGCTCAAAAGCCCTGCTCCCAATGCGGTAGTGACAGCCCGGCGCGCGTCCTTCCCGCGCCCCCGTTCGATGCGGCTGGCCGCCAGGGTGGACACCGCTTCATAAAGACCCGCCGCCAGCGGCGCGGCCAACAGGAAAAACCAGTCAAAAGCTACAGCATAATAGGCGCTGCCGTCCTGCCCGTATATCCCGTTGAGCCAGATCCTGCGAAGCAGGGCCAGCAGGGCCGCCACATAAGCCACTGTCGTTACCGTATTCTCAGGCAGTTGGAGATTTCCCCGTTTCTTCTTCTGTCTTTTCACGATTTCTTGCTCCCGTCTTGATTCATTCTACGTCCCTGGTAATGCCCAGAGAGGCCAAAATCCGCTCCTGTTTTTCTTCCATGACGGCCGCTTCCTCTGCCGTTTCGTGATCGTAACCGCAAAGGTGCAGCATGCTGTGGGCCACCAGAAAGGCAAACTCCCGCCTCACGGAATGTCCGTAGGCGGCCGCCTGCTGTACGACCCGGTCCGCAGAAAGGATGATCTGGCCCAGAAGCAGTTGCCCGCTGTCCGGATCGAAGCAGTCCGCCACGCTCTCTTCGGCCACCTCAAAACCCGCCTCCCGTTCAAAGGAAAGGCCCGGAAAACTCAGCACGTCCGTCTGGGCGTCCACGCCCCGGTACTGCCTGTTGAACGACCGGATGCCCTCGCTGTCCGTAATGAGAAGCTCCACCTGGGCTTCATATGGGCACCCTTCCGCCTCCAGCACGGCATCCGCCACCTGTTTTGTCAATTCCAGCGGAGAAAAGGGAAACTCTGCTCCCGTTTCATTTTCCAAACAGACTGTCATACTTCTTACCTCTTCGGGTTCTTCCCGCGTATCTTCGTCCGTTTCTGATCTCTGGACTGCCGGTAGGCCTCCCTGGATTCATAATCCTCGTAGGCCTTTACGATCTTCTGCACCAGGGGATGCCTGACCACGTCGCGGCTCGTCAGCCTGCAAAAAGCGATATCCTCTATACCTGCCAGCACTTTGGCGGCGACATCCAGCCCGGAAACGGCGCCGGGGGCCAGATCCTTCTGGGAAGCGTCTCCCGTCACTACCACTTTGGAACCGAAGCCGATCCTGGTCAGAAACATCTTCATCTGTGCCGGCGTCGTGTTCTGCGCCTCATCCAGGATAATATAGGCATTGTCCAGCGTCCTGCCGCGCATATAGGCCAGGGGCGCCACTTCGATCAGCCCCTTTTCCATATTCTTCTGAAAACTCTCTACCCCCATGATCTGATAAAGCGCGTCATAGAGGGGCCGTAAATACGGATCCACCTTGCTCTGCAGATCCCCCGGCAAAAAACCTAACTTCTCTCCCGCTTCAATGGCCGGCCGGGTCAGAATGATACGCTCCACCTCATTGGCCTTGAATGCGGTGATCGCCATGGCCATGGCCAGATAGGTCTTCCCCGTGCCCGCAGGCCCCAGCCCGAATACGATCATCTTTTCCCGGATCGCATCCACATAAGCTTTCTGTCCCAGCGTCCGTGGCTTGACCGGTTTGCCGTTCACCGTATGGCAGATCAGGTCCTCCTCGATGGAAAGCAGGGCGTCCTGCCGGTCCTCCATGCTCATGGCGATAGCGTAATCCACATTCTGCTCCTGAATCTGATTCCCCCTCCGGGAAATCTCATACAACTGCCGCAGGACCGAAATGGCCTTGTCCACCATGGGTTCGTTCCCGCTCACCCGGACGGAACCGTCGCGATCCACGATATCCACAGAAAAGGCGCGCTCCAGCTTTTTGAGATAGCTGTCGAACTCCCCGAAAATATTGCGGATATGGACGGCCTCCAAATGCAAAAACTCTTCCTTAAACGTCATCTTATACTCCAGATAGGGCTTGCTCCTCAGGATCCGAAGCCTGCAGCACGACCGCCTCCTGATGCACCGTCAGACTTCCCGATAAAAGGAGCCCACTTGTCCCTTTTACTATTTTAACATCTTTTTGTATAATGTGTACCCCTTTTTCTTCAAAACCCTCAATTATTTTTCCAAACCGCTTTTCTAACAGGGCAAGGGCGCTCTCTTCATCGTATACCGCATCCACGGGGAGATATTCCCGACAGGTGATCCGTCCTGAGAAAACGGGCAGATCGATCTGTCCGAAAAGCCGCAGCCGCTCCTCCTGCATGATGGCGTCATATTTTACATAATTGCACCGCAGGGGCGGAAAGGAAACGCGATGGCCGAACACAGAAAGGAACCGAAAACTCCTGGTCCGCCCCGTGTAATTTTTATAAGTGTAGGAAAACGGCTGGAAAAGCTGTATCGGCTCCTCATATTCCAGCACCACGTCCCCGTCCGCGATCTTTTTTTCCCACTCCCGGATCGTACCGTCGTCGTTTATCACAGGTACCGGCCCGGCGATCAGGATATCCCCTTTTTGCACGCTGTCCCCCTGTTTTACCTGCGGGACCCCGGATCTGGTGAGGATACTGGTCACGATCCCCGTCTTTGCGGCCACCAGATCCGCCCCGTCCAGAAACTTCTTCGCCTGGGCATTTTGCTGCTCTTCCCTGGTGGGCAGTTCATTTTCCTTGATCTGCACGATCAGTTTGGTCCCCGTCAGCCTGACGGAAGTCCAGGTGACCTGGGAAAAGGAGGCGCGCAGGGATTCCTCCAGCTCCTCGAGCTTCAGGTCGCTCTTTGGCGTGCCGTATCCCACTCCCTGCGCGGCCAGAAAGCCGGACAGTTCATCCTGCGTGATCCGCTCATTGCCCAGAAACTCGATGGCCCAGACAAAGCGGGACATATACAGCAAAAAGCACAGACAAAAAAGGACGCCCAGCACAAACATCTTTCGCCGCTTTACGTCCTTCATGAAAAAGGGCAGCCCGTACCTTTCCAGGATGGCCACCCTTGTTTTCGTTTTCTTTACGATGTCCCGGAGCAAGTAGAAATCCGCAAGGCTTACATACATCGTGTAAGCGCCTCCGTACCCGGCTACGCCCCAAAGGACGATCCCCCGGTTGGTGCAAAGGTTCATGAAACGCTCCGGGGAATAGCCCCACACTTTGATCTTTAAATACCCTTTCAGATACCGAATGGCTCCTATCATACTTTCCTCCATGCAAACGGCGCAGGCGGGCGGCGCGCCAGGATTTCGGATCCTGCGCTTAAAATCCCGCGTTTTGTGTCGCTAAAGATAGCTGATCTCGGCTATTTTCCCCTCGATCTTCATATCTTCATTCGTATAATAGGAAATCCTGAGGCACTGTCCCCGGATCCGGATCCGGCATGTTTTCCCCTGCAGCATAATGCAGCATTCCGTATATTCCAGAATACCCCTGTAGTTTTCCACCAGCGCCTGGGCGTCGCCGATGACCGTCACAATAGACGCCCCCAGCATCATATCCCTGGGCAGTTTGAGGGAATCCACCAACAGTTCCTTCGCGCTTTTCTCTATCGCGTTTGATTCCGCTTTTTTGGCCTGTTTTTTTCTGATCATGCTCCATTATATGAGCAGGCCCCGCCCTTTATGTCACTTGTGATAGGGTTCGTTTGCGGCTATACGGAAACCCCTGTAGATCTGTTCCAGCAAAATGACCCGCATAAGCTGATGGGGAAAGGTCATATCGGAAAAGCTGAGACACTCATCCGCCCGCTCCAGGACGCTGGGATGCAGGCCCAGGGATCCGCCGATGACAAAGAGCACGTCGCTTTTGCCCGAAAGTCCGAGGGCGCTCAGCTTTCTGGAAAAAGCGACGCTGTCCAGCTTTTTGCCCCGGATCGCCAGAACGATGCAATAGCTTTCCGGCCGGATATGGGGGAGCAGGCGGCTGGCCTCCCGCCTAAGGATCTGTTCTTCCAGCCCGCCTTTTCCGCCGTCCGGCGTCTTTTCATCCTCCACCTCCAGGATCTGCAGCCTGCAGTAACGGCTCAGCCGCTTTTGAAACTCTGCGACCGCATCCCGGTAAAATTTTTCCTTGATCTTGCCGACGGCGAGGATCGTAATCTTCATCGCTTTCCCTAAAACCGCGCGCAGCCCGAAAGGTATTCGTCTATCCCCCTGGCGCCGGCCTTTCCGGCCCCCATGGCCAGGATGACCGTCGCGGCGCCGGTGACGGCGTCGCCGCCCGCATAAACGCCCTCCTTGCTGGTCCGGCCGTCGGCCTCGTCCGCAACGATGCACTGCCACTTATTGGTTTCCAACCCTTTTGTCGTGGAAGAAATCAGCGGATTGGGAGAAGTCCCCAGCGCCATGATGACCGTATCCAGTTCCAGCGTAAACTCGGAACCCTCTACCACCACGGGGCGCCTTCTGCCGGATGCGTCGGGCTCGCCCAGTTCCATGCGCACACAGGTCATCCCTTTCACCCAGCCCTTTTCATCGGTCAGAATCTCTACCGGATTGGTCAACAGGTCGAAGATGATACCCTCTTCCTTGGCGTGATGTACTTCTTCCACACGGGCCGGCAGCTCCGCCTCGCTTCTCCTGTAGACGATATGCACTTCGGCGCCCAGCCGCAGGGCCGTCCTGGCCGCGTCCATAGCCACGTTGCCGCCGCCTACCACTGCCACTTTTTTACTCTTCATAATAGGCGTAGGCGCATCGGCGCTGAAGGCCTTCATCAGATTGCTCCTGGTCAGATATTCGTTGGCGGAAAAGACGCCGTTGGCGTTCTCTCCGCGAATCCCCATGAATTTGGGCAGTCCGGCGCCGGAACCGATGAAAACCGCCGAAAACCCTTCTTCGTTCAGCAATTCGTCGATGGTAACGGATTTTCCCACAATGACGTTCGTCTCAATGGTCACGCCCAGGGACTTCACATTCTCGATCTCTTTTTTCACGACGGCTTCCTTGGGAAGACGGAACTCCGGGATGCCATACACAAGCACGCCGCCGGGCTCATGCAGAGCTTCAAAAATGGTGACGTCGTATCCCATCTTTGCGAGATCCCCGGCGCATGTCAAACCGGCGGGGCCGGAGCCGATAACCGCTACCTTCTTGCCCTTTTTCTCTAAGGCGCCCTGAGGTTTGATCCCTTCCTCACGCGCCCAGTCTGCTACAAAGCGCTCCAGCTTGCCAATGGAGATTGGTTCGCCCTTGATGCCGCGTATGCATTTGCCCTCGCACTGCGTCTCCTGCGGACATACGCGCCCGCAGACCGCAGGCAGAGCGCTGGACTGGCTGATGACCTGATAGGCGGCTTCTATATCGCCCTGCTTCACTTTGCCGATAAAGGCGGGAATGTCGATGGCCACAGGGCATCCCTTTACGCACTGCGCGTTTTTGCAGCCGATACAGCGCGCCGCTTCTTCCATGGCTTCTTCTCTATTGTAGCCCAGGCAGACCTCTTCAAAGTTTGCCGCCCGCTCTTTCGCTTCCTGTTCCCGCACCGGGACTTTCTTCAAGATATCTCCCATGATGTTTCCTTCCTTTCTCATCCTTCACATACGCCGCAGCCGCCGTGGTGGGTATCGCCCTCCTGGGCCGCAAGATAAGCGCGCCCCTCTTCGGTCTTATAGAGCGTCTGTCGCTGCATCGCTTCATCGAAATTCACCAGATGGCCATCAAATTCCGGCCCGTCCACACAGGCAAATTTCACCTGATCCCCTACCGTAACGCGGCAGGCGCCGCACATGCCCGTGCCGTCCACCATGATGGGATTTAAGCTGACTACGGTCGGGATTCCCAGCTCCTTTGTCAGCCTGCAGACGAATTTCATCATGATCATAGGGCCAATGGCAATACAGACATCATAGGCCTTTCCTTCCTTACGGACCAGATCCTCTATGGTCTTCGTCACCATACCGCTCCTGCCGTAAGAACCGTCGTCCGTGGTGACATAAAGATTCCCCGCCACAGCTTCCATTTCTTTTTCCAGGATCAACAGCTCCTTCGTCTTGGCCCCGATAATGACATCTGCCTGGATTCCTCTCTCATGGAGCCATTTCACCTGCGGATACACCGGGGCGGTGCCGACGCCGCCCGCCACGAACAGGATCTTCTTTTTTCTGAGCCCTTCCATGGATTCCCGGGTCAGATCGGACGGGCAGCCCAAAGGACCCGCCACATCGCAAAAAGCGTCCCCCGCTTTTAAATCCTTCATGTAATAGGTGCTGGCGCCTACGACCTGGAACACGATGGTGATCGTCCCCTTCTGCCGGTCATAGTCGCAGATGGTCAGCGGGATGCGTTCTCCGTCGCTGCCCGCCCGCACGATGACAAACTGTCCCGGCTGGCAGGCTTTTGCGATGCGCGCCGCTTCCACTTCCATCAGATAGATGTTGGAGGTGAGTTCTTTCGCTTGTAAGATCTGATACATAATTTTTATTCCCTTTCCGCCTCCTGGCTTTTTGATATGTGATCTCCGCTGGATCATGTCCCCGGAGTCTCTTCTTCCCCGCTTTCCGGCTCTATGAGGTAAAGCTTATAGGTCTGATCCGGCTGCTGTTCGATCCGGTAACATTCGCCGGACATATAATTCACCACATAGCGGTTCTGCGTCGCATTGGAGGTGCCGTCCGCTTCCTGGTAATATTCCCGGTACAGATAGTAATTGTTCTGATTGACGGTCAGCGGATACCGATAGACATAACGATACTGCCCTTTTAAACCGGATACGTTTCCCTGGATATCCGAGATCTGACCGCTGTCACGCAGATGGAGCAAAAGCCGGTTCAGCGCCGCCTCCGTACTTAAGACCGGATGGAGATTGAGCGTATACTGCCGCCTGGCCACTTCGCCGGTGATCCCTCCGGGGGAAACCACCGCAAAGGAAAAGGTGGAATATCCCGCCGGCATCCAGAAAGGCGCTTCGTACACCTGGCTGTTTGCGTCGGGATCGGTACCGTCCGTCGTATAGTATACCTTTCCTTCCTCCGGCAGCGCCGCCTCGATCTGGACCGGGGACGAATACTCTCCCGACTCCGGCAGCACCTGCGGCGCATCCGGCACGTTTACATCGATATAATATTCCTGCGTCACCACGTCGCTGGCCACGCCGTACTGATTGACATAGAACGCCCTGAGGGTATATGCGCCGGATTCCAGGGCGATGGGCGTCGTATAGACCGGGCTGTCCATCGTCGGTTCGCTTCCGTCCAATGTGTAATAAACGGTGCCGGAAGCGCTTCCGATCAGCTTGATATTCTGCTTCTCATAGTAAGTATCCCCTGCCGGATCGAACTCCGGCGTCCCCGCCATATAGTCCGCATACAGATTCCGGATCTCCCTGTCGCTGCAGGCCTGTATGAGCCGGTCGATGGCGTCATAATCCCCTTCCTTTTCGTAGATCAGCACCAGCCTTCTGTATGCTTCTTCATTGGAGCCCTCCAGCGAAATGATCCTTTGGCAGACCCCGGCCGCCTTTTCCCAGTCCTCCATGGCGTAATAACAGCCGGAAAGCCGGTTTAAGTAGGAAATGTTGTTCGGCGACAGGTTTATGGCTTTTTCCAGATGCTTTGTGGCTGCATCGTACTGTTCCTTTCCGATCAGCCTTACCGCATAGCGGTATTGAAAAGCCGGCGAACGGGATACGCCAATCCCGATGCCTGCCGTCAGCAAAAGGAGCAGGGCGGCCGCCGACAAAACTGTCGTCAGCCTGCGCCGTCCCGGGTTTGTCTTTCTTCTCTCTTTTTTTGGTTGTTGTGTTTGATGTGACTGTTCCTCAGAGGTCTGTCCCGGCGCTGTAATTTCAGTCGCAACATTCGACAATGTCGTATGGATGCTGTTTTCCAACTCAGGTTCAAAGTCCGGAACGATCTGTATCTCTTTGCCGCACTGTTCGCAGTACAGTTGTCCTTCTTTCATCTGAGCCCCACAGTTCGGGCATTTCATATGAAGTTCCTTTCTGTTTCATTCTCCCGTTTCCCGTCCGTCAGAACAGGCCCGTGATCCTGCCGTCCCCGTCTACGTCTATTCCAAAGGCGGCCGGTTTTTTGGGAAGCCCCGGCATGGTCATCACGGCGCCCGTAAGGGCCACGATAAATCCCGCGCCGGCAGAAACGTAAACTTCCCTGACAGTCAGGCAAAAGCCTTCCGGCCTGCCCAGCAGTTCCGGATCATCAGAAAGGGAATACTGCGTCTTGGCCATACAGACCGGCAGGCTGCCAAAGCCCATTTCCTCCAGCTTTCGGATCTGTTTCTGCGCTGCAGGCGCATAGGCCACATCCCCGGCCCCGTAGATCTGCCTGGCCACAGCGCCGATCTTTTCCTGAATGGAGAGCGAATCTTCATAGAGTACCTGAAACCGGCTCTCCTTTTCCTCCAGCGTGCGAAGCACTTCCCCGGCCAGCTCTACGCCGCCCTTTCCCCCCTGCTCCCATACTCGGGCAAGGGCGAACGCGCAGCCCCTCTCTTCGCAGAACCGGCGGACAAAGTCGGTTTCCGCCGCCGTGTCCGTCACAAAGGAATTTAATGTCACGACCACAGGCACCTGATATTTTTGCAGATTTTCAATATGCTTCTCAAGGTTGACGATCCCTTTCTGCAGGGCCTGTAGATTTTCCGCAGAAAGATCCGCTTTCGCAGCGCCTCCGTTATACTTTAAGGCGCGCACGGTAGCTACCAGCACGACGGCATCCGGCTTAAGGCCCGACATCCTGCACTTGATATCGAAAAACTTCTCCGCGCCCAGATCCGCCCCGAATCCCGCTTCCGTCACCACATAGTCAGCAAGCTGCAACGCCGTCTTCGTCGCCCGGACGGAGTTGCAGCCGTGGGCGATGTTGGCGAAAGGCCCACCATGCACGATCACGGGGGTATGTTCCAGCGTCTGCACCAGATTGGGTTTTATGGCATCCTTCAACAGGGCCGCCATAGCGCCCACCGCCTTAAGATCCCCGGCGGTCACAGGCTCGCCGTCGAAATTGTAGGCCACCACGATCCTGGAAAGCCGTTTTTTGAGATCCTGCATATCGTCTGCCAGACAGAGGATCGCCATGATTTCGGACGCCACCGTAATGACGAAATGATCCTCCCGCACCATGCCGTCCGCTTTGCTGCCCAGCCCCACGACTACATTGCGCAGTACCCGGTCGTTCATGTCCAGACAGCGTTTCCACACAACCTGCCTGGGATCGATGCGCAGTTCGTTTCCCTGCTGAATATGATTATCCAACAGGGCGGCCAACAGATTGTTGGCGGAGGTAATGGCATGAAAATCGCCGGTAAAATGCAGATTCAGATCCTCCATGGGCACCACCTGGGAGTAGCCGCCGCCGGACGCGCCGCCTTTGATGCCAAAACACGGACCCAGGGACGGTTCCCGCAGGGCGATCACCGTTTTTTTGCCCAAAAGGCTGAGGGCCTGTCCCAGCCCTACGCTGACGGTCGTCTTTCCTTCCCCCGCCGGAGTGGGATTGATCGCCGTCACCAAGATCAGCTTGCCGGAGGGTCTGTCCTGCAGGGAAGAAAGGTATTCTTCCGAGAGCTTCGCCTTATAGCGTCCATAGGGCTCCAGTTGTTCTTCTCCAATGCCAAGCCGCTCCGCCACTTTCGCTATGGGTTCTAAAACCGCCTCCTGGGCGATCTGGATATCGCTCTTCATGCTCCCGCTCCTTTTATATGATCTCTTCCACAAGCTGCTCAAACTCTTCCATCGTCATCAGCACTTTCCTGGGTTTCGTCCCCTCTTCTTCCCCGACCACGCCGGCCTGGGCCAGTTGATCCATGATCCTGGCCGCCCGGTTAAAGCCGATCTTAAAGACTCTCTGCAGCATGCCGATGGAAGCTTTATCCTTATCGATGATGAACTTGCCCGCCTCCACGAAATGTTCGTCATATTCCGCGCCGCCGGACGCGCTGCCGCCGGCTGCGCCCATGCTGGAAAGCTTTTCCTCGATATCGTCGCTGTAGGTATTGCCCAGCTTCTGGTTTTTCAAAAATTCTACGACAGCCGACACTTCCTCATCCGAGACGAAAGCTCCCTGCAGACGAACCGGTTTGGAATAGCCCTGGGGATAAAAGAGCATATCCCCCTTTCCCAGCAGCTTCTCCGCCCCGTTCATGTCCAGGATGGTGCGGGAATCCACGCCGCTGGATACCGCGAAAGCCACGCGGCTGGGCATATTGGCCTTGATCAGCCCCGTGATGACGTCCACGGACGGCCGCTGGGTGGCGATGATCAGATGGATCCCCGCCGCCCGCGCCAACTGCGCCAGCCGGCAGATGGATTCTTCCACTTCGCCGGGCGCCACCATCATCAGATCTGCCAGCTCGTCCACGATGATAACGATCTGGGGCATCTTCCCGGGCAGATCCGCTTCGCCCTTCTGCTCCAGTTCCTCTATTTTCTTATTGAATCCCTTGAGATCCCGCACGTTGTAATCCGCAAATTTCTTGTAGCGGTCCGTCATCTCCGCTACGCCCCACTGCAGCGCCGCCGACGCTTTCTTCGGATCCGTCACTACGGGGATGAGCAGGTGCGGTATGCCGTTATAAACGCTCAGTTCCACCACCTTGGGATCGACCAGGATCAGCTTGACCTCTGAGGGGTTGGCTTTATAAAGGATGCTCATGATCAGCGTATTGATGCAGACGGATTTCCCGGAGCCCGTGGAACCGGCGATCAGCATATGCGGCATTTTGGCGATATCGGATACCACCACCTTGCCCGCAATATCCTTTCCTACGGCAAAAGAGATCTTGGAGGGAAACTCCTGAAACTCCCTGGACTCTACCAGATCCCTGAAGCCTACCGCCATCGTAGTCCGGTTGGGCACCTCGATACCCACGGCGGACTTGCCCAGGATCGGGGCTTCGATCCGCACATCCGTGGCGGCCAGGTTCAGCTTGATATCGTCCGCCAGGCTCAGGATCTTGCTCACCCTGACGCCCTGCTCCGGCTGCAGTTCATAACGGGTTACGGTAGGGCCCTGGCTAATATCCGTAATGGTCACCCGCACGCCGAAGGTCTGCAGCGTCTCCTGCAGATGCCGGGCGGTTTCCTTGAGCTGTTCCGTACTGTCCCCCTTGCCGCCGGATTCCGTCTTATGTAACAGGGAAATGGGCGGAAAACGGTAGGGCTTCTCCGGCTTTGGCGCTTCCTTCTCTGTCCGCTGTACCGGCTGCATGGCCGCAGTCTGGCCTGTCCTGCCCTCAGCCGCCTGTTTTGGCATCACGGCCTTTGGCCGCAATCCCTGCGCCGCCGCTTCCTCCTGGGGCTTTCGGACGGGTTCCTCCCGTTTTTCCTCCGCTGTCTTTTTCTCTGTCTTTACTGGCGGCAGATGCATCTCCTTCATATCCGCATATACGTCCGACTGTCTGGCCAAAATCTGTTCTCTGGAGGCTACAGGGGTATCCGGATAAGCTTCTATATCCGCCGGGATCTCTTCTTTTCCTTCTTCCGGGATATCCTCAGAGGGCAAAACGTCCTGCATCGTAGAAACCCGGATGCTTGCGTAGTCAAATTCCGGTTCTCCTACAGGCGCTACGGTGCGCACTTCCACCGTCTCCTTCCCGGCCTGCTCCAGCGTGATCTCATGCATATCGTCCCGCGCCTTTTTCTTCTCCGCGCCCGCTTTCAGACTGGTATCCTTCATCACGCCGGACACTTTTTTATCCATGCGCAGGATCTGTTCCGCCTCTTTTTGTTCCCGTTCTTCCCGTCTGCGCTGTTCCAGTTCCAGACGGCGCTCCCGCTGTTGTTCCCGCCTGGCCTGATTTTCTTCCCGGCGCCGCTCGCTGCGCTCCCTCCTGACCTGCGCATCCGACCGGGCTGTCTCATAGACGTAACGGCCGGAGGATTTTACCCGGCCGACAAAGGAACGCTCCGTGATCACAACCATACAGATGACGGAAAGGACCAAAAGAAGCAGGATCGTTCCCACCATGCCCAGGAAGTGATACATCAGCCACGCCAGAGAACCGGAAAAGACGCCGCCTCCCGACCTTCCCGACGCGCTGGCCGTGTAGAGATCCGCCACGGAATAGGTTTCCGAAAGCTGTCCCCCCTTTTCAATCAGTTCGAATACGACGCCGATCAGGAAGAAAAAAAGGATGCCAAAGACCAGTTTGCGAAGGGCCGTCCGGTTTCCCTGATTGGAAATGCCGAAAGCGATGGCCACAAAAGCCGCTATCGGGACTGCGTAGGCCACTTTCCCAAACAGGCCGAACATAACGCCGCTGACCGCGTCCCCTATCACGCCGATGATGCCGAAATTACATAAAAACAACAGCAATGTGAGGGCAAATACACAGATCAGGACGATCTCGCCTCTGATGGCGCTGTCCTCCTGCCGATAGGATGCCGCCTGCCTCCCATTGCCTGTGCGCGTTGTCTTTCCCCTCCCGGAAGACGTTCTCCCGGAGGATGTTTTTCTGCCTCTTGGAGCAGATGATGCCATACTCTTTCCTCCTGTGATCCGTTTGGATATGCCCAAAGCCGAATCGCATTTAGTATATCACTTTATTTTTCGTTTGTCACTATCGCGGTTTTTCTTTTTCCGCCTGCCGCAAGTCAGGCAGGGCGGCTGCCTCCCACCATCTGCCGCAGCTTCGCAAGCGCCTCCCGGATACCGCCCACTTCGGAAATGATGCCTTCCCGGACCGCGTCCTGGCCTACCAGGATCGTGCCCAGATCCTTCGTCAGCATCCCCTGGTTCATCATCAGTTCCTCCATCCGCTTCTGGGTCACGCTGCAATGGGCGCATACGAATCCCGTGATCCTGTCCTGGATCTGTTTAAAATAGTCGAAGGTCTGCTGCGCCCCGATCACGGTGCCGCTCATCCGCACCGGGTGGATCACCATGGTGCCGGAGGGCACAATATAAGAATAATCCGTGCTGACCGCGATAGGGACCCCGATCGAATGGCTGCCGCCCAACACCAGAGAAACGGTAGGCTTACTTAAAGAAGCGATCATTTCCGCGATCGCCAGTCCGGCCTCCACGTCGCCGCCCATGGTATTTAAAAGTACCAGAAGGCCGCCAATGTTCCTGCTGTCCTCAATGGCCGCAAGCTGCGGCAGAATGTGTTCGTATTTTGTCGTCTTGGACGAACTGCTTAAATTGTCGTGCCCCTCGATCTCTCCGATGATGGTCAGCAGATGGATCGCGGGCTCTCCCCCGTCCACCGGCAGCGTCATCTGGCCGGTTTCCTCTACGCGTTCATCCCGATGTTTTTCCTCTTCTTCTTTTTTGCCCATAAAAATCACCCCTGCACACACATTTCTATCTGGATAAAGTCTGTGCAGGAGCGCTGCGTTTTATACCGGTTCAAAGATCGAAGTCGTCCTCCGGGTCTACCGAAAGATCATAGCCCATCCGATCCTCCGGCGGCGTAAAGGCATAATCCATCTCACGGAAAGTACGCCTTTTGGGCATCGGCAGCGGATTGGACAGCATTTCTCCCGGCTGAGGGGCAGCAGGCTTTTCTTCCTTTGCACCTCCTGCAGGGACTTCCGTCAAAAAATCTTTCTGTCCTTCCTGTGCTTCCAACATATCCGTCTCCTCCTGCTCTTTCGTTTCCAACTGGGAAGTAAACATCTGCAAGATCCCCAGCCCTGCCAGAATCCCTGTAAAGATCATACAGTCGCCCTGGGCCGCCGGTCCCGCTCCCATGGCGAGATTAAAAACGGAAACGCCGATAAACGGCACCAGCCAGTTTTCTTCCGCCACGGAAAGCCTCAGTTCCCGGCCGAGCAGATTAAAAAAGGACGCCAGGTACACAGCCAGAAATACCCAGTACCCCCACAGCGGCAATACGGGCAGATCTGCAAGCCTTCTGGAAACGGGCCGGAAAAGTCCCTGTTGCAGAGCTGCCTGGACGCCATAGGAAACGTCCGTACGGAAGCTGAACAGGGCGGCAAATAAAAGACAGGCCAGAAATGCGCTAATCAGCGCGCAAAGATAACAGGAGATCCTCGCCCCAAAACGGTTGTCCCGTCCCTTCCTCCGGATCAGGGAAGAGACGAACAGGGCCGGATAACAGACCAACAGAATATCCCATGAGCAGGCCACGCCCCCGATGGCGCCGCCCATAAAAAGAAGCACCCATCCCGCGGCCCTTTTCCCGCTGCGTTCAAAAAACCAGAATATCGCCTGAAAAAAGAGCAGGAGGGCTCCCGCAAGGGCAGCGACAATCCATTCCTGATACGTCCCGGCCAAGAACCATCCGGGCAAAAAAACGCCGACGCAGACCGCCACCAGCGCTACAAAGGCGCTGCAGAGCATGGTCAGGCTGACAAAATAAAGAATGGCCGCCGATGCCAAAAGGGCGATGACTGGATATGCCGTCCCCTTTTGCCAGTGCAGCAGGCCATAGCCCGACAGCAGCAAAAAGAACAACACGGCGCAAATTGCCCTGCCCCAGCCGCCCAGGGCCGAAAGCGGATCAAAATAAAACCGGCAGGCCAGCAGCTTGACCGGCAGATAAACCGCCAACAGCGCAAAGACCACAAACAGCGCAGTGACCAGAAGATAGGTCTGCGTTGTCCACATCAGGATGCCGGCCATCAGCGACGTCGTCTGAGAATAGCAAAGACACAGGATGCAGGCATAAAAAAACCATATGGATCGACTTTTCTTTTGCATGGCTCCACCTCCTGTACGGCGGAATCACTCCTCGTCCCAGTTATGATAAACAGCCTGTACGTCGTCGTCCTCGTCCAGCAAATCCAGCGTCCTCTGCAGTCCTTTCCTCGCCGTTTCATCCGTCAGCTTCACATAATTCTGCGGGAGCATGGTCACCTCCGCCTCCGCCATGGCAATTCCATCTTTCTTTAATGCCTCGCAGACCTCTTCAAAGGAATCGGGATCCGTCAGCACTTCAAAGCTGTCCTCTTCCTCCGAAAAATCCTCCGCGCCGGCATCCAGCGCCATCATCATCAGATCGTCGGCGTCCATATCGCATTCTTCCTTATCGATGATGATCTGCCCCTTTTTATCGAACAAGAAAGATACGCAGCCCGGGGTCCCGATATTGCCGTTGCCTTTGGAAAAGGCGCTGCGAACATTGGCCGCGGTCCGGTTTTTGTTGTCTGTCAGCGCGTCCACGATGATCGCGATACCGCCGGGGCCATATCCCTCATAGGTCACATATTCATAATTTACATTGCCCACATCTCCGGCGGCCTTTTTAATGCCCCGCTCGATGGTATCGTTTGGCATATTGTTGGATTTCGCTTTGGCGATCACCTGGGCCAGCTTAAAATTGTTCGCCGGATCCGGGCCGCCCTCCTTGACCGCCACCGCAATCTCCCTTCCGATAATGGTAAAGATCTTGCCCTTGGCGGCGTCGTTCTTTTCTTTTTTATGTTTGATGTTTGCAAATTTGGAATGTCCTGACATTTCTCTTTTCTCCTCGTATCGATCTTAAAATAAAATTCCCCAGCGCTCTGGCACGTTCATGTAGACGGTCTCTCCTGTCCGGCAGGCTCCTTTGTCCGGGTCACCAACACCTGTGTGATCCTCTTATTCTCCACTTTCAGGATCTTAAACCGATAGTCCCCCACCGTAGTCTCAAATTTTTCGTCCGGTTCCGGGATATGCTCCAGCCGGGAGATCAAGTATCCGTTGATGGTTTCAAAATCCTCTTCCTCAAAATGGATGGAAAACCGCTCTTCCAGATCCTCCAGCCTGGTCTTGCCCTCGATGACGTACTCGTCCTTACTCTTTTCCTGGATGAAGCTCTCTTCATCATCGTATTCGTCCAGGATATTGCCTACGATCTCCTCCAGAATGTCCTCCATGGCGATCAGGCCGGAGGTCTGCCCGTATTCGTCCACCACGATGACCATCTGCAGCTTCATGGACTGCATGGTCTTAAAAAGGGAATCGATGTTGCGCGTCTCCGGAATAAACCTCACCTGGCGCATCAGCCCCGGGATCTCCAGAAGCGGTTTGTCCGGATCGATCTGGCTCTGCCTTCGCAGCGCGTCTTTCATATGTAAAATTCCAATGATATGGTCGATGTTCTCCTGATAGACCGGATACCTGCTGTTGCTGCCGTTGAGCATAAAGCTTACCGCGTCCTGAAAGGACATCCGGCAGTCGATGGCTACAATGTCCCGGCGGTTGGTCATGATATCCCGGGCCTCTTTGTCGCTGAACTCGAAGATATTGGTGATCATCTCCGCCTCGCTGGCCTGGATGACGCCCCTTTCATGCCCTTCGTTGACCATGGAAATGATCTCGTATTCCGTGTCGTCGTCCTGCAGGCTCTGGCCGCGGATCCCCAGGATCGGCGCCAGGGCAGCCGTCGTCCGGGATAAAAGCCAGAAAAAGGGCTTAAACATACTGTGCAGCGTCCAGATAAAGCCTCCCAGCCGGTCGGCCCACTTCCGGGGATTTTTCGCCGCCGCTCTCCGCGGAAGCCAGATCCCAAACGCCTGCAGCAAAAACAGCATAAACAACAGGCTCAGGAGACAAAATAACACTGCCGTCGCAGGCCGCAGCCAGATATCCTGCCAACTGCCTTTGGCAAAGGGAAGCCGTTGAGACAGGGAAAGCATGATCCGAAAGACAGGCCGAAGACAAAAACAACCGGCCAGAAGATTTCCCAGGGAGGTCAGCGTCTGCACCAGGCTGCCCCGGCTTTCCATATTCCGGTTTAACAGGCACAGCCGGGAAGCCTTTTGATCCTTTTCCTCCACCGCTTTGCGCTCTTCTTCTTTCATGTTCAGCCCCTGCAGGGCGGACAGAAAACCATAGAGGGCCGCATCCAGGAAAAGGACGAGCAAAAACAGGAACATACTGGCAGTAGGACCGCCATCGTCCATAAAATAATCATCTCCTTTACCAAAACTTCCACTTCATCATAGCATCTTCCACGGCAAACGTCAAGGACGCGCCTTTTTACGTTTTCACGGTGCCCGGCTTATGTACTCAGCTCCAGGCTCACGCGCAGCGCACGGTTGATCTTTTCCATCATCACGCTGTCCAGATGGCACACCTTGTCTTTCAGACGCTTTTTATCGATGGTGCGCAGTTGTTCCAACAGCACAACGGAATCCTTTTCGATCTCGTATTCCCCCGCCAGGATCTCGATATGGGTGGGCAGTTTGGCCTTGTTCATCCGGGAAGTGATCGCCGCGCAGATCACCGTCGGGCTGTGACGGTTCCCCACATCGTTCTGAATGATCAGCACCGGCCGGATGCCTCCCTGCTCCGATCCTACCACAGGCCTTAAATCCGCATAGTAAATATCTCCACGTCTCACAAAAGAAACCTTCCTTTCTCCTTTTTGACGCGCGGTGCGAATACGGCTTTTCAGAGCGGGCCTTTTTGCAAAACCGCGTTGTCTAACCGGAAGTATTGCCCTTTTTTACGGAAGGTATACTTTTTTGTAAGGCCGTTTTTTTATTTTTCCAAAAGGCCGTTCTAAACCGAAAGGATCCGGCCCTCCTTCAGATAGATGCGCGGGACCCGTTTGTTCAGGCAGCAGGCGAGTTCATAATTAAAACGCCCGGAGAGGGCTCCCAGTTCTTCCATGGCAATCTCCTCTGCTCCATCCCGGCCGATCAGCGTCACCAGGCTCCCCACGGCCGCTTCCGGAATATCCGTCACATCTGCCATAAACTGATCCATACAGACCCTGCCCAGGATCCTGGCCCGTTTCCCGCAGATCAACACCTGGCCGCGGTTGGAAAGCTGCCTGGGATAGCCGTCCCCATATCCGATGGGCACCGTTGCGACCCTAAGGGTCCTGTCTGTGCGGTAGGTGCCGCCGTAACTGATCTCCTGTCCCGCTTTTAGTTCCTTTACAAAAGCGATCCGGCTATAAAGGGAAAGGACCGGCTTTAGCCGGATTTTCTCATGATCCACCTCATCGGAGGGCCACAGCCCGTATAGAATAATACCGGCGCGCACCGCGTCCAGATTGGCCTCCGGTAGATCCAGGATGCCGGCGCTGTTGGAACAGTGGCAAAGAGGGATGGACAGGCCATCCTTTTTCAAACGGTCAACAAACGCGCGAAAGGTCCGCAATTGTTCCCACGTCCTGGTTTTATCCGCCTCATCCGCCCGGGCAAAATGGGTAAAAATCCCCTCCAGACGCAGGCAAGGCATACTGGCGAGCCTTTTTACAAAGGCTGCGCCCTCTTCATCGGGACGGACCCCGATGCGGGACATCCCGGTATCCACCGCTATATGGACGCCGATCTTCTTTCCGGCCAAAAGGGCTGCCCGGTTCATTTCAGCGGCCATCTCGTCCGTAAACGCCGCAGCGCTCAGGTCATACTGCGCCAGTTGGGGATAAGCCGAGGGGAATGTGTAGCCCAACAGCAGAATCTTTTTTTTCATGCCGGCGCAGCGCAATGCGATTCCTTCCTCCACGGTGGCCACGGCATAGCCGGATACAAACGCCAGCTTCTCCATCTCCGCCGCCAGAGGCAGCGCCCCGTGCCCGTAACCGTCCGCCTTGATCACGCCGATCACGGAAGTGCCCTCTTTTAAAGTTTCCTTTATCCCATACAGATTGTGCAGAAAAGCGTCCAGATCCACAGACGCCCATGCCCTGTCATATCGCTCCATTTCCTTTTTCCCTTTCCAACAGGACAAGAGGGATCATTTCGGCCAGATCCCCCGCCGTCATACTGCGTTCTCCCTTTCGCGCTGCGGCCAGATCCCCCGCCCGCCCATGCAGATAGACGCCTGCGCACACCGCCTGAAACGGCGTCTGCGGGCCTGCCAGAAGGGCCGCCAAAATCCCCGTAAGCACGTCGCCGCTGCCGGCCGTAGCCATGCCGCTGTTGCCGCTTGTATTAAGATAAATCTGACCGTCAAAGGAAGCAACAACGGTCCTGGCCCCCTTGCACAGCACCACGGCTTGCAGCCGCTTTGCCCAGCGCAGCGCAACCCCTATGGGGTCCTCCAGCACTTCTGCTATGCCGCAGCCGTCAAGCCTTGCCAGTTCTCCCGGATGGGGCGTCAGGACCAGGACGCGCCGGGACGCCTCTTTTGCCTGGAGCCCTTCCAGACATTTTAAAAGCTTATTGTCCGCCGCCAGAATATTGATGGCGTCCGCATCCAGCACCAGCGGTTTGGGAGCCGTTTCGAGAAGCGAAGCGATCCGTGAGACCGCATCTGCCCCGACGGACAGGCCGGGGCCGGCTCCGATCACGTCAGCCCAGGCGCAGGCCGCGCCATCCTGATCCGTGACCATGACTTCGGGAAGGGTTTGCAGGCAGGCCTCTGCCATCCGCTCTGTCCCCACCAGCTTTACCATGCCGCAGCCTGCGCCAAAAGCGCCATAGGCGCACAGAAGGCCCGCCCCTTCCATCCCTTCGCTTCCGGCCAGCAGCGCGACCTTTCCAAAAGTGCCCTTGTTGCCGTCCGAAGGTCGTTTGGGCAGAAGATCCGCTACGGGCCCCTCATAAGTCGTGATGGAAGGATACTGTCCCAAAAAGCCATGCTCCGTGATCCCGATGGGCGCGCAGACTACGCTGCCCGCATAGCGGGCGCCGGGATACAGGACAAGCCCCAGTTTCCGAAACCCGAAGGTCACCGTAACATCCGCCTGCACCGCAGCCCCCATGACCCGCCCCGTATCCGCATGGATGCCGGAGGGCAGATCCACAGACAGGACGAAAGCGTCCTGCCGGTTGATATAGTCCACGGCTTCCCGAAAGGCGCCGGTCAGCTCCCGGGAAAGCCCCACGCCGAACAGGGCGTCTACGATGATATCATATGACCGGTCCGGCAGCTTTTCTTCAATACGCCCTCCGTAGGCGCGCACGCTTCGTATCTGTCCGGCGGTCAGTTCATTCGCCTTTTCTTCCTGCCCGATCAGCACAAAGTCCACAGGACAGCCCTCCAGCATCAAAAGACGGCCGAGCGCAAATCCGTCTCCGCCGTTATTGCCGCTTCCCGCCACCACCAGCACCCGGCGGCTGCAGAGACATTTACTGCCGTTTTCCAAAGGTGCGAAAAAACGTTCCCTGAGGACCTCCAGACAGACCAGCGCCGCCCGCTCCATCAGCACGGCGGGCAAGATGCCGAAATGGCTGCTCGTATTTTCATCACACCGCCGCATCTGGGCGGCATTCACCAGATATTCCATACGCTTTCACTCCTGCCTGGATTCGTACCGCCCGATCAGATAGGAAAGACGCATCAGGCTGTCGGAAAGATGCACATTTTCCACCTGCACTTCTTCTGGCACATCCAGATCCACATGCGCGAAATTCCAGATCGCCTTGATCCCCACATCAGTCAGCTTTCTGGCCACCGCCACCGCCTCCGATTTCGGGATCGTCAGCACCGCGATATCCACATTGTTCTGCCGGATGAAATCCGTCATCTCCTCCATGGGCCTGACCCGGATCCCGCGGATCTGCCTGTCAAAAAGGGCCGGGTTGATATCGAAAATGCCGGTGAAGATAAATCCCCTGCGCTGAAAATTCATGTAATTGGCCAGCGCCTGCCCCAGATTGCCGGCCCCGATGATGATCAGATGATGGGTTTTGTCCAACCCCAGGATCTTGCTGATCTCCTGATAGAGATACTCCACGTTGTACCCGTATCCCTGCTGGCCGAAGCCGCCAAAATGGTTGAAATCCTGCCGGATCTGGGATGCGGTGACGTGCATCAGCCTGGAAAGTTCCTGTGAAGAAATGCGTTCCACTTCCCGGTCCCGAAGTTCCCCAAGGTATCTGAAATAACGCGGCAGCCTGCTGATGACCGCCTGCGAGATCTCCCGCTCTGCCATTTTCAAACCCTCCCTTGCGCGCTGGCGCAATCCCAAGGTGCGCCGCTTTATTATTATACAATTCTGTTAAAATTATGTCAATAACAACCCCGGCCGCCGCCCTTGATGCCCCGGCTTCCGCCCTGTACGGCCCTGACCGCCGCTTTTTTATTGACACTCCGGGATTTCCCGATTAAACTAGAATGTGACCCAAACGGCCAACAGCCCGGCATCTGTACGCTGCGTCAAAACGGAGAAACGAAAATGATACTTTCCTGTCAGAATATAGAAAAAGCTTTTTTGGAAAAACAGGTACTGAAAGACTGTTCTTTCCATCTGGAAAATCACGAAAAGGCGGCGATCGTCGGCGTCAACGGTGCCGGCAAGACCACGCTTTTGCGCATCCTCATCGGGGAACTGGAAGCGGACGCCGGCACAGTCTCTTTGTCCAAAGGCGCCACCTTTGGCTATCTGGCGCAGGATGCCGCCGTCAATACCGACAACACCATCTATGAGGAACTGCTTTCCGTCAAACAACATCTGGTGGATCTGGAACAAATGATCCGGGAAACGGAAAGCAGGATGGATCATGCTGAAGGCGAAGAGCTGGAAGCTCTGATGAAACGGTATACAGATCTGACCCACGCCTTTGAACAGGACAACGGCTACGCATATCAGAGCGAACTGACCGGCGTGTTAAAAGGCCTGGGCTTTCTGCCGGAGGAATTTCACACGCCCATCTCCACCCTCTCCGGCGGCCAGAAGACCCGGGTGGCCCTGGGCAAACTGCTCCTGCAAAGCCCCGATCTGATCCTGTTGGACGAACCCACCAACCATCTGGACATGGCATCGATCTCCTGGCTGGAGAATTATCTGCTCAATTACAGGGGAAGCGTCCTTCTCGTTTCCCATGATCGCTATTTTCTGGACCGTATCGTTTCCAGGATCATCGAGATCGACAACACAAAATGCACCGTTTTTTCGGGCAATTACACCGCCTACGCCGCCAAAAAGGAACAGCTCAGGCAGGCACAGCGCAACGCCTGGCTCAACCAGCAGGCCGAGATCCGCCATCAGGAAGAAGTCATTGCCAAGCTGCGGTCCTTCAATCGGGAAAAATCCATCAAACGGGCGGAAAGCCGGGAAAAAATGCTGGAAAAAATCGAAGTGCTGGAAAAGCCTGCCGAGATCGACACGGATATGAAAATCCGCCTCGTTCCCCGCGTCCTGAGCGGAAACGACGTGTTGACCGTCACCCATCTGGCCAAATCTTTCGGCCGCCATGCGCTTTTTTCGGATCTTTCCTTCTCCTTAAAGCGCGGCGAACATGTGGCCCTTATCGGGGACAACGGCACAGGAAAGACCACCCTTTTAAAGATCATCAACGGCCTTATTACGCAGGATGCAGGGGATATCCAAACCGGCAGCAAGGTCCAGATCGGCTATTACGACCAGGAACATCATGTGCTGCATCCCGAAAAGACCCTGTTTGAAGAGATTTCCGACGCCTACCCATCCCTGAACAATACCCAGATCCGCAACACTCTGGCCGCTTTTCTCTTTACGGGAGAAGACGTTTTTAAACGTATCGGCGACCTTTCCGGCGGGGAAAGGGGCCGGGTCAGCCTGGCCAAGCTGATGCTCTCGGAATCCAATTTCCTGATTCTGGATGAACCTACCAACCATCTGGACATCGCCTCCAAGGAGATCCTGGAAGAAGCCATAAACGGCTACGACGGCACTGTGTTCTATGTCTCCCATGACCGCTATTTCATCAACCGCACGGCCCACCGCATCCTGGAGCTTTCCGGCGGGACGCTGTATCAGTACCTGGGAAATTTTGACTACTATCGGGAGAAAAAAGCGGCGGCCGAACCTGCGGCCCCCGGGCGTCCCGACGCAGCCTTTGCAGGATGGGCCAGCCCCTCCGCTGCCCGCGAAAAAGAATCCGCCGCCAAGCTTTCCTGGCAGGAAAAGAAGGAACAGGAGGCCAGGCAGCGGAAAAAGGAAACCGCTATCCGCCGCTGCGAAGAGCGCATCGAACGGCTGGAAGAAGAGGATCGACGTCTCGACGCCTCTCTCGCGGATCCGTCCGTGGCCTGCGACGCTGCCGCGCTCCAGTCCCTATCCGCGCAAAAAGAAGAGATCGCTACACAACTGCTGTCCCTTATGGAAGAATGGGAAACGCTCAATAGCTAAAAACGGCGCCCTGGAGTAGCTCATTATCAGTCCCTCTATTCTTATATGTTAAACCAAAATTTCCCATTTGCCGTAGCGTTTTCCGTTTACTCTACGGATATATTGTTTTTCTTTCAGAAAGTCTATAATGCGCTTTAAATTTCTTCTAAAGTACAGTCCAAAGTGTCAATTTGGCACTTTGGCATTTTACTTTTGGCACTTTGAAAAGCGTTTTCCTCCACAAAATCAACATGCATATAGCGATTCTTTAATTCGTAATTTGTACCGAGCAGAAGGTTTGAGAAAAACAATTCCAAAAACTTTGTGGTGGAATGAATACCTTTTTGCAAATCGTTATAGTTTGCACGAACCAGTGCATTACGAAAATACCAGGAATTTTCACGGAACGCATCGTTTTTGACACGGAATCCAAAGGTTTTCAAATACTTAATCATAAACACGGCGGTGGCTCTTGTGTTGCCCTCGCCAAAGGGATGAATCTGCCAAATGTCCGATGCGAATTTTGCAAGGTGTTTCACTGACGCTTCAACCGACAGTCCCTCATAAGAAAACTGTTTTTCGGCGGAAAAATCATAATCCAAAGTGTCTTTTATGCTGTTAAAATCAGCGTAGATAACCGATTCGCCGTTCAGTATCCATTCTTTTTTGGAAATGTTATACTGACGGATTTTTCCGGCGTGGTCGAATACGCCTTCAAACAATCTGCGGTGAATGGTGATCCATTCGGCAGGAGAAAACTGAAACGCTTTTTCGCCCAAAAGCTTGGTTATTCTTGCAGATACAATATCTGCTTCTTTGGTGCTGTCCTCAAGTTCGGTGCGTGTGGTTCTCTGCTCATAATAGCTGTAAATACGCTTCTGAACCTCATCGATGGTTATTTTACCCTCGATGTGTTCCTTTGCAGTATCCAGCAAATAATCAGAAGTTTTTAGTCCGTCAACCGCCTGCAAGCCGATAGCTGTTTGCCATGCCCCACTTTTTTCGGCTCTTCCAGGTTCGCCCTGTCTGATATACTCTTCAAGCTCAAATTGCCAATTCTTATCGGGCATATTTGCGCCTCATCTTTCTTTTTCTTTTTTTTCAATGAACAGTTTCCTGGTGATAAAGTTGTATATCATGACAATCCCTGTGGCAAAGGGCTTCACCAGTATATAAGAGCGGCTCCAGAAGCGATCCAGCGCCATGGTGCCCAGCTTCATGATGATATTGTTGAGGATCAGCCCGCCGACGGCAAATCCAAAAAAGACGAGAAACTGTTTGCCCTTATTCGCCTTTTTGTCCGCGTCGAATACGACGGTAATGCTCAGGATATAGTTGACCAGGGCCGAGATCACAAAGGCCAGGGTATTGGCCAGGATCACCGGCATATGAAACTTTTCCCTAAACAGGATCAGCGCCACATATTCGATGAAAAAACACAAAAACCCCACGGCCCCGAATTTCAGGATCTGCTGTCCCAGCTTACTCTTTAAAAATCTGTTGATCAAAACAAGCTGCCCCCTTTCTGCCTTTGAACCATCCGTAAGGCTTACATCGTCTCCAGGGCAGAACGGACGGCGCTGATAAACGCCTGGCTGTTCAGTACGGTCACATCCTTCAGGGAAGTGATCAGCGCCAGATCCCGCGTCATTTTCCCGCTCTCGATGGTAGAAAGGGTCGCCTTCTCCAGCCTGTCCGCAAAAGCGCAAAGCTCCGGGATCCCGTCCAGTTCCCCTCTTTTTCTCAGAGCGCCGCTCCAGGCGAAGATGGTCGCCACGGAATTGGTGGAAGTCTCCTCCCCTTTCAGATGCTTGTAATAATGGCGCTGTACGGTGCCGTGGGCCGCCTCGTACTCATACACGCCTGCGGGCGATACCAGCACGGAGGTCATCATGGCCAGGGAACCGAAGGCAGAGCTGACCATATCGCTCATCACGTCGCCATCGTAATTCTTACAGGCCCAAATGAACCCGCCCTTTGCCTTCATCACACGGGCCACTGCGTCATCGATGAGCGTATAGAAATATTCGATGCCCAGCGCCTCGAATTTCTCCCGGTATTCGTTCTCATAGATCTCCTGGAAAATATCCTTAAAGGTATGGTCGTACTTTTTGGAAATGGTGTCCTTGGTGGCAAACCAGAGATCCTGCTTTGTATCCACCGCGTAATTGAAGCAGGACCGGGCAAAGCTGGTGATGGACTGCTCCGTGTTGTGTATACCCTGCAGGACGCCCGCCCCTTTAAACTCGTGGATCGTCTCCCGGATCTGGGTGCCGTCCTGGGCGGTGAATACCAGTTCCGCTTTCCCGGGGCCGGGCACCTTGATCTCGCTGTTCTTATAGACGTCGCCGTAAGCGTGCCTGGCCAGCGTAATGGGCTTCTCCCAGTTGCGCACGCAGGGCTCGATCCCCTTTACCAGAATGGGGGCGCGGAACACCGTGCCGTCCAGCATGGCGCGGATCGTGCCGTTGGGGCTCTTCCACATCTCCTTTAAATTGTATTCTTCCACCCTGGCCGCATTGGGCGTGATGGTGGCGCATTTGACCGCCACGCCGTATTTTAAGGTGGCGTTGGCGGAATCCACCGTCACCTGATCGTTCGTCTCGTTGCGGTGCGCAAGGCCCAGATCATAATATTCCGTCCGAAGCTCCACAAAGGGCAGGATCAGCTCGTCCTTGATCATCTGCCAGAGGATCCGGGTCATTTCATCGCCATCCATCTCCACGAGAGGCGTTTTCATTTGAATCCTGTTCATTCCTGTTCTCCTTCCTGGGATCCTAAAAATCCATTTGAAATCATATTAGCATAAGCGTTGCGCATATGCAAGGTCGCCAGTTCCTCCGCCCGGTCCGCATCCTTCTGCCGGATGGCTTCCATGATCCGCCGATGCTCCTGGACGGCCTCCCGTCCCCGTTCGTGATCGGAAAGCGTTCTTTTACGGATCCGTTTCACATATTCATGGAAATCCTGCAGCGTATGCCCCAGCATCTTGCTGCCGCAGGCCTCATAGAGTATCTCGTGAAACTGGTTGTCCAGCTCGGTCAACTGCTGCGCATTGCCCTTGGAGGCATGAAACTCCGAAAGATACAACGCCTCTTCCATCGCTTCCAGTTGTTCCTTCGTGATGCGCTCCGTCGCCCAGCGGGCGCAAAGCCCCTCCAGAAGCGCACGGATCGCATAAATATCCTCCACATCCTTTTGGGTGATGCCCGTCACATAAGCGCCCTTATTCGGTATGATCTGCACCAGCCCTTCCAGTTCAAGCTGGCGCAGCGCTTCCCGCACCGGCGTTCTGGAAACCCCCATCTCTTCGCTGATATCCGTTTCCTTCAGGGCCTCATGTTCCCTGTACCTTCCGCTGAGGATATTCTCCCGCAGCCGGGCAAATACCCGCCCCCGCAGCGAATATTTGTCTGTGCCTTCCTCATTTTCATATTCGTTCATTCCCATATCTTCCCCAATGATCAAATCAGCTTTACGCCCAGTTTTTCACAGGCGGCGTCGATCGCCCCCAAAAGCTCCTCATCCGTCAGCACGGTCACGCGGCCGCCCGCGTATTCTCCGTCCACCCAACGCTTCACTTCCTGCACCAGTTCACAGTTCTTATCCAGCTTTTTGTCCTCCGGCAGCCCGAAATATGTATTGATCCAGTGGGTAATGCCCGCCAGCCCCGAGGTATTGGATACGGCGCACAGCACGGGACGGTTGAGGAATTTCTCCGTGTCAAAGATATTGTAAATTTCCTCGTTCTTCAAAAGCCCGTCCGCATGGATGCCCGCCCTGGTCACGTTGAAATTTTTTCCCACAAAAGGCGTCCTGGGCGGGATCTGATAGCCGATCTCCTTCTCGTAATACTCGGCCAGTTCCGTGATCACCCTGGTATCCATCCCGTTCAGATTCCCGCGCAACTGCGCGTATTCAAAGACCATGGCCTCCAGCGGCGTATTGCCCGTGCGCTCCCCGATGCCGAACAGCGACGTATTGACGCCGGAACAGCCGTACAGCCAGGCCGTGGAAGAATTGACCACCGCCTTATAAAAATCGTTGTGCCCATGCCACTCCAGCAGTTCATGGGGAACGCCGGCATGGGTATGCAGCGCGTAGATAATGCCCTGGACGCTCCTGGGGATCACAGCGCCGGGATAATTGACCCCGTACCCCATGGTATCGCAGGCCCTGATCTTGATAGGGATCTGATATTCCTTCATCAACTGCATCAGCTCCAGGCAGAAAGGCACCACATAACCGTAAATATCCGCCCGGGTGATATCTTCCAGATGGCAGCGGGGGCTGATCCCTTCCTCCAGGCAGTCCCGCACCACGCTCAGATAATGATCCATCGCCTGCCGCCGCGTCATCTTAAGCTTCATAAAAATATGATAGTCGGAACAGCTCACCAGAATGCCCGTCTCTTTCATCCCGATCTCTTTCACCAGCTTGAAATCTTCCTTGCTGGCTCTGATCCAACTGGTCACCTCCGGGAACTTATAGCCCCGCTCCATACATTTATAAACGGCGTCCCTGTCCTTTTTGCTGTAAAGGAAAAACTCGCTGGCACGGATCATGCCGTTTTCGCCGCCCAGGCGGTGCAGATAGTCGTAGATCGTCACGATCTGTTCCGTAGAATAAGGCGCCCTGGACTGCTGGCCGTCCCGGAAGGTGGTATCCGTGATCCAGATATCCTTCGGCATATCGTGAGGAACGATGCGGTCGTTAAAAGGGATCTTCGGCACCTCGGAATAAGGGAACATATTGCGGAACACGTTCGGCTTCTTCACGTCGTCCAGGATATACATATGCTCTTCTATTTCCAGAAGGTTTTTCTTCTCATTCATGCTCACGGGCCGTCCCGTAAATTCACTCATGGCGTTTTCTCCTTTTCCGATTTCATATTCAGGAATTTTTTCAGTTGCATTTTCTAATGCAGGTATAATTGTATACAATTATCCAATACTTGTCAACCGGATTTGAAAAAATATTCTGCATATCATTAATACCCCGGCTACCTGCGTCAAAGTTTTTGTCATTCCTGCAGCGCCTGCCTGACGCAGAGCATCCCCCAGCCCTGCTTGCCCCAATCTTCTCCCAGGTCCCGGGCGGAAAACAGCAGGCGGTCCTTGATCTGCCGGTTGGAAAGCAAAGGGTTTTTCTGCATCAGGAGCGCCGCCGCCCCGCTGACCGCGGGCACTGCCATAGAGGTGCCGCTCTTGACAACGTAGGGGTTTTTGATCCCGCCCCAGGGATTGGTCAAAAAACCCGCGTTGCAGGATATGATGTCCGTTCCCGGCGATACCAGATCCGGCTTGCGGACGAGGTTTCCTTCCGGGCCCCTGCCCGAATAGCTGTCGCAGCAGTTTTTAAATCCGGAGCGATCCTTTCCATCATGGCATCCCACCGCGATCACGTTCGGGCTCATCGCCAGAGGGGAAATGGAATTTGGCCCCGGCCCGCTGTTCCCGGCAGCGATCACTACCAAAAGCCCCATCTGCCAGGCCAGATCCAGCCAGTAGCGCAGTTCGTCCTGCTTCTCCTTTCTGTGAACATCGCCCACGCCCACTGAAATGTTCAGAATCCTCGTGTGATACAGGCTGCGGGTTTTTAACACATAGCGGATTCCCTCGATCATATTCTCCACGGAACCCTCTCCTTTTTCATCCAGCACCTTGCACGCCACAATGCGGCAGCCAGGCGCCACGCCCGCATAAGAACCTCCGAAGCAGCCTCCGTTGCCGCACAGACAGCCCGCCACATGCGTCCCGTGCCCGCAGTCATCGTAAGGGCGCTTCCCGTGCCTGAGAAAGTCCCGGAAGCAGACCAGCCGCCCGGCAATGTCCGGATGCATGGCAAATCCCGTATCCAGAAGCGCTGCGGTCACCCCCGCCCCGGTATATGGCCCCACCTCCCGCGCCGTTGCGTGGATCACCCTCTTCACACGGTTCATCGCAAATTTCCTCTTTTTTCCAATTAAGTTCTTATTAAGTTATGAAAAAAAAGGAAAACCGTTCAGGCCGACGTCCGGTTTTACAGCCGACAGCCATGCCTGCAAAAACTTTCCTACGACAGGAAACCGGGACGGGCCAGCCTACATATCATAAAGCATAACCATCATTTTGGAGGTTCTCAATTATGAGCGACTTATCTGCAACCAACTGCGGCTGTAACGGCAACGGCACGGCGGTAGCAAACAACAACGGCGGCAATAGCTGTCTGTGGATCATCCTTCTGCTGATCTTCTGCGGCGGCTGCGGCTGCAATGGCAACGGCCTTTCCCTTGCCAACAACAACGGTGGCAACGACAGTTGTCTGTGGATCATCCTTCTGCTGATCTTCTGCGGCGGCTGCGGCTGCAATGGCAACGGCGCTTCCACCCTCAGCAACAACGGCTACGGCTGCGGCTGCTGATCCAGGCAGCGTCTTTTGTCCCGCTCCTGCGCCAGAGCGCATGAGGCCAGATGACCGGGAAGGCAGGGTCGTTTGTAAGACATAACCCCGCCTTTCTGGCAAAGCAGCATTGCTCCTTAAGAGCAATGCTGCTTTTGGCATATCTGTCTGCGCCCGGCACATATGATGTCACAGGCGACCGAATTTACCCGAAAGGATGCGAACCGGATGGACCAGTGCGAAAACCAGTCGGTGATCGCTTTTGACACCCTGTATACTACCAATCACATACAGATCCTGAAAATCCTGCTGCCCCTTGTGGATCTGCCCTCGCAGAAAAAGTTGATCATATTGATCAAGTTTCTGGAGCTGCAGTACGCCCTTGCCTGCGTAAACCGTTTCCCTGCGTCCGGCCCCTGCGAAAGCGCCCGCGCGCACCCTTGTTCCGATCCTGCGCCGGATATCATCGCCCTGTATGAACAGATCAAAAACTTCTGTACCCCGACGGAGCGGGCAATGTTTGAACAGCTCTCCAATATGAAAAGGGGAATGGAAATGTACGAAGAAATGACAAACATGATGAAGATGTTTTCCCAGCTCGATCAAAAAACCGGGGAGGACGCTGCCGCAGGGACCGATCCCATGGAACTGCTAAAGAGCATGCTTTCCCCGGAACAGCAGGCCATGTTCGATCTGTTTTCGGCATCTTAAACTACACCCTGAAAAGACAGACAATTCGATATGACCAGGAGGCGATCCCATGGATGTTCACGAATCCCCTGCATGGATGCAGGATCCCATCGTACAGAAAGTACCCCGGGAAAAACTCGACTTTCTGCAGAAACTCGTCTTTGAAAGCGCTTCCCTTTCCCAAAAGGAGCTGCTTCCCTTCCTGATGGCCCTTGCCCAACGGAGCAAAACGGAGCAGATCTCCTTTTCACCCGAAGAAGTGGACGCTGTCATAACGGCCATCAAAACCCACAGCACACCAGAAGAGATCCGCCGGATGGACCGGATCTTAAAGCTGATGGCAAGGCGGAACCGATAAAGAGGATATCGCAAAATCATCAAAAAAGAAGCTTGAGCGGCGTTTTCGCCCATTATAGTAAAAAATCCGGAGGCCTCTCTGATTCCAGACGGTTCCCCGGATTTTTCCCTGCGTAGCAGATATACATTTCTCATGTGTATTTAAACAGAAAACAGGTCATTGCTCTACAGGTGATTACTCCCCTATTTTGCAACAGCCCCCAGTTTTATAGTCCATACTTCTTGTAAAATTCCTCCCGAACCTGTTCGTCATTTAAGACGACAAGAACCTGTTCGGTTTCCCCCGCTGCATTCATTTTCATGATCAGACTTGCCAGACGGGTTTCTCCTTTTCTCTGGCCTTCTTCCCGGCCTTCTTCTCGGCCTCGCTCTATGCCTTTTTCCCAAACATAATCGGAATAGTTACACATAAGGTCTTCCTCCTTCCCTATTCCGTTTTCCATTATCATGGAAAAATCATCCTTTAACCTTTGTTTTTTTACAGTCGTGTCCATATCAGTTGAAAGAAGTACATTCAACATATTGATGAGCTGATTGCTTGAATCCTTCTTTTCGTTGAGCCCAATGACAACAACAGATAATTTGTCATAATCCTCTTGCACATCCGGGAATCCTGGGATAAGATCATGTTTTTCCAGTCGGTATTCCGAAATCGCATTACCGATCTTATCCGGTACGCCAGTACAAATCCAAATGCTGTAGACATGACGGATATTAGAGTAATCGCTGCCGGAAAACTCGGTTCCCAACTGGGACGATATCATCCTTGCCCCATAAAAAATCCCTCTGGTAACAATGGGATACCCCGGATAATAGGACTTTTGCATCTCCAGATTTATAATTACACGGATCTGCTGGGAATCCCCTGGCGCCACAGCGAAAACCGGATATCATAATATACGGCGCCTTCGCCTGGAACCTTGTCCTCGTTTGGCATTCCCGTGATCTTTTCATTCGTCTCTCCGGGATTCACCTTTACGGTAGATATTTCCGGGTCGCCTTCGATACATTCTTCGATAACATCCAAAGGCAGATCCATAAATTCTCTGACCGTGTATTTCATTATCCAGGACAAGATCTGCTTTTGTGCAAGGACACGCTTTACCTGTGTATCCAGAAGTACCTTGCCGCCCGCCACGGTCAGGCTTTTATCTAATTCATTTCTCATATTGACTCCCTTTCCCGGGCAAACAGCAATCGCGAATATTCTTCGCTAATAATATTGTATCGCAGTTTGCCCGTTTTGTATACTGATTTTTCACAAACTATGCTCCCTGGTAAAATACACCCTTTCCGGGTTAGTATCCACAGTAATAATCTACAGCAGATGACCTTCACAAGCAACGCTTGACAAACGTATATACAATGTATTACGATAGGGAAAAAGAAAGAAGGACAGAAAAATGGCAAAAACAGAAAACATCATCTTCCGCTGTTCTGAGGATTTGAAAAACGCTATACAGGCAAAACTACAGGACACTAATATGAGCATATCCGAATATGTCACATCCCTTATCCAGATGGATCTTTCCCACAACGAACCCACGCCGTTATCGGCCGCAGACCGTATCATAGGAGGGCTTCATTTTTCCCTGCCGGAGCGTTTCGGCGTCGTCATGTATGCAGGCGGACGGGAATATCCCCTGTATCCTGTCCAGGCAGGCAGACGGCTGACAGATGATTTCCTGGATCAGCTTCTTTTACAAAAAGGAGATACTGCAGATTTCGCCTTCCTTTCCTGTCCGGACGGCGGAAACTGTATCACCCTCTCCTTTTCTGAGGATGGGCTTAAGATATTTGAAGAGAAAAATAATGGAAAATGCTATGACTTTATCAGCATCCGCCTGCAGGAGTTTAGGGCTGCTTTCCTTGCCCATGTGAAAAAGTACGCGATCTACTTCGAAGCGCCTTATAACTATCAGGCGATCATGCTCCGCCCTTTTGACGAGATGGTCAAAAAGATGCAGCGTTATCAGCCAAAAGCAGGCCAAATCATCTCCCGGATCGACGAGGGCCTGTGAGAATCAGTTCACCCTATAATAGCAGGTATTCTTTCCCGCTCCCTCCCGTTTCAGTTCACCAACGGCTACAAGCTTTCGCAGTGCGCCCTCAATGGAACTGACACTGAGAGAAGGGCATAGTTCTCGAATATCCTGCTTCGTAAAACGGCCAATCTTGTTTCCAGCAGCACGCTTTACCGTTTCAAGTGCAGACAACTTCGTTTCTACCAGGGCAAACCGATCCTCAAAGTCCTTATAAGCGGCAAGGATTGTTCCGAGCATGAATTTGATGAAAAAAATTGCATCCTCCTTACCCTCATGCCAGCCAATTTGCGCCTGACCGAGTGCGTCATAATACAAATCTTTATTTTTCGCAATCTTTGCTTCCAGAGAAATGTATTTCCCCACATAGAAGCCGCTTTTGTATAAAAGCAGAGTTGTCAGCAGACGGCTCATTCTGCCATTCCCATCGTTGAAGGGATGAATGCAAAGGAAGTCGTGAATGAAAACAGGAATTGCGATAAGCGGCTCTACTTCCATATTTCCGGTAACACGGTTGTATTCCTCGCAAATTCTGTCCAGCGCTTCCGGCGTCTCATAGGGTGACAGTGGCGTAAACAGGATTCTTGTATGACCATCGGGATAGGTTGCGCTGATATAATTTTGCACGGTTTTTGTTCTGCCAGCCATCGGATTGTTCCTATGTCCGTACAGAATTTTGTGAAGCTGGAGAATGTAATTCTGCGTAATTGGGATCACGTCAAAATTCTCATGGATCAGATTGAGAACATCGCGGTACCCGGCGATTTCCTGCTCGTCACGATTCTTTGGCGTCGTTTTTTCTTCGACCAGTTGCCGAATGCGCGTATTGGTTGTAACAATCCCTTCGATCGCGTTAGAAGCCTCTGTACTTTGTACCTTTGCAATCTCGACTAACCTTTCCAGTTTTTCCGGACGTTGTTTCAGATAAAGTTCCTGCTTTCCGGCTTCTTTATAAATTGCTGCAATCAAGCCAAGAATCTCAGAATCCCATTTTTGATCTTTGATTTTCGAATAGTTAAACTTTCTCATTTCCTTCTCCCTCAGATATTTCCCTTAAATTATGTCGTAGATTAAGGGAAAAGTCAAGTATTTCGAGAATATTCTCTTAATACTATCCTGATTCTAAGGGAATATATTTCAAGGCCATGGAAACTAAAAACAGCTTATTCCCTACTGCGCTTCTGCCGCCATCCAGTATAGCAGATACCCCGGATTAAAAAGCAGACGGCAGGAGTACCGCTCTCCTGTCCTTTCAGAAATCCCCTCTCTGCAAGCCCGTTTCTTCACAGTTTTCAAGGGGTTTTGACAGCCTGTTGACAGGCGCCGCCCACCGCACAGCGTTGGCGATGATATCCTGCACAGCGGGCATATGATAAGTGGGGCATGTCTCATGTCCGGGCTGGAAGAAAAAGATCTTCCCATAACCCCTTTCAAAAGTGCATCCGCTGCGGAACACTTCCCCGCGCGAAAAGCTTCCGATAAATACCACATCGTCGGGCCTTGGGATATCGAAATACTCGCCGTACATCTCCTCGCCGGGGATCTCTATACAGGCAGGGATGCCTTTTGCGATCGGATGGGAAGGCGCAACGCACCAGAGTTTTTCAAAATCATCATGCCGCCAGTGCAGCGTCATCCCCGTGCCCAGCAATTCACGCATGATCCTGGAATAATGGGCCGAATGCAGCGCGATCAGCCCCATGCCCATGAGGACATGCTTTTTGACCAGTCCGCTCGTCTGCTCTGTGATCTCTTCCTGCCTTGCATGGCTCCACCAGATAAGCACATCCGTATTGGCCAGCAGTTCTTCCGTGATCCCCTGCTGCGGCATATCCAGCGTGACGCAGGTCACCTCCATATCGCCTTTGGCCTCCAGAAACTGCCGGATGCAGCCATGGATCCCATCGGGGTAAATGGCCCTCACCTCTGCCAATTCTCTTTCATGCACGTTTTCATTCCATACCGTAACCCGGAGCTTTCTTTCCATTCCTGCGCAGCCTCCCCTTTTCTCACGTCTCTGCCACAGCCAGCCCGCGCAGCCATTTGGCGGAATCCTGTATGGACGCCCAATAATCGGCGGCCCCGAAATGCTCTATCGCATAAATGCCGTCAAAACCTTTTTTCGACAGCTCCTCTATGCACTGACGGATGGGAATACAGCCGGAGCCTGTCGGACAGGGATACATTCCGATCCCCAAAGCCGACTCCGTCCTTTCTCCAAAACGTTCTCCCTGGGCGCCGACATACCGGTCCTTGCAATGCACATGGACGATCCTGTCTGCAAAAACCGTCAGCGCCCTGCGCACATCCTGCCCGCTGTAAAAGAAATTGCCGGTGTCCAGCACGATCTTCAAAAGCGGGATCCGGTCCGCAAACCACTTCATCCCCTCGATGGTGGCGATGGGGCTTTTGGCATCGTCGAAATCCTCGATGGTCGTCGTCAGGCCTTCCCGGCCTGCCCTCTCACAAAATGCCTTCATCGCCTGCAGCATCCGCTGGCGCGTCTTTTCGCGCTCTGTTTTTTCTTCGGAATCATACAGGCCCGGGATCACCATCACCTCCCGCGCCCCCAGCCGTTTCGCGTTTGCCAGTTGCGCCCATTCCTGAAAATCTTCCGGATCCCGTCCCCATTCATAAAAGCAATAAATACTGGACACCTGCATCCTGCTCGTCATGAGCATCCGCCCCAAAGCCTCCGGATCCCGGATATCCCGGTTATCCAGCTCCACATATGAAATCCCCAGGGCCCTGACTTTGGAAAGCATGGCCTCCACCGGCAGGTTTTGCTGCGCCGCTGCACAGACGATATGATGATAAAAAACGCTGCGCTTCATTCCGCCATCTCCTTCATTTCCCGGATCAGCTCCATATCGGATTCCGAAAGCTTCAGATTCGTACTCAGCCGCCTGCCCTGCGCCGTGGTCACATTGATCTCCACTACCGTGCCCGGTTCTATCGCGCTTTCCCTGACCGCCTGAAAGAAAAGGGGCAGCTTGGGATGCTCTGCCTTGAATCTGTCCAGGGCCGCTTTCGCCTGCAATAATTTCATAGGGTTGATGGACTGCATGTTCTTCTCTGCCTTTCCCTTAAAAATCCTGTGCTTTTCGTAAAAATGGTATCACCCGCAGTCCAAAAAGTCAATCATTCCGTCTCAGCCGTGCTTTCCGTCTCAGCCGTGCTTTCCGTCTCGGCCGTGCTTTCCGTCTCGCTTTGCGTTTCCTCCTCGATGAAATCCTCCGGCGCCCTGTCAAAACCGGTCACGATGTTGGGCGCCACCAGATAGACGTTGGGATCCCCCTCCACCTGAATATAATATTCCATCAGAAGCTCGCTCTTTTCCCCCATGCGGATGGTCACATCCGATCCGTTCGTCAAAGTGGCGCTGACGATGCGCGGCGGCTCTTCCAGCCCGTACGCCGCCAGATCTTCCGGAGACTCCAGCACGCTCTGGGTGGTCGTTATGCTGCTGATACGGGAAACCAGCGAATTTACGCTATCCTGATCGATCTTTTCTCCCGGCAGGGAGGTTTCCGTCCAGATGCCATCCTGTTTTACAAAGTCCAGCGCGACATCTCCCTCCACGCGCAATTCTGTCACCTCTTCCGCCGAAAAATCTATAACCTGCGTTTCCTGTGTCTGCGTTTCCTGGTCAAAATCCTGACGGCGGATCCATAAATAACCGATCCCGCACAGGATACAGACGGCCACCAGGATCAAAAACTGCCATTTCTGCTTTTTCATGCCCTTCTTTTCCTCCTTACCCAAATGACGATACCGCATCCTAAGCACAAAAGCGGCAGCACGCCGATAAACAGGATCGCGAACCTGATCGCGGCCGCAGCGGACACGGTGAGGTAATAGGTGTCATAGGATTTCACCGGCACGGACACGCTCTGCGTTTCCCCCGCCATGGAAGAAACCGCGTTTGTAAACAGCGTCAGGTTATTGTTCATAGTGTATTGGTTGGTGGAATCCGCAAACAGCATTTCGGAGGAATACAGCACCAGCCGTCCGCTGATCTCATCGGAAACTTTCCGGACCGCTTCCACCCCGACCGCAAAAGGCCCTGCATTATCCTGCGCTTCTTTCTGAAGGGAATCGTTTTCTTCGAGCCCGGTCTTTTCGTAAGCGCTCTCCGAAGTGGTCAGAAGCTCTGTAACCGTCACGTCCTGCCTCTCCTGGGTCACAATGGGCTGCGCATAAGGCATCAGAATATAGGGATAGGAGCTGCCGTACACCCCGCCCGTCAGATCATCATAGTTTACCTCGGGCAGCAGATAAACGGGGTTTTGATACATCCGGGCGTTGTCGCCCTCCACGATCAGCCCGTCTCCGATGGACAGGCCGAACCAATCCAGCACTCGGGATAGATTGGGAAATTCCGCCGCAAATCCGTCGGTGTAACGCGTTGCGATCAGAAGCGTCCCGCCCTGTTCCAGATAGGCGATCAGTTTGTCTGCGTCCTCCTGCCCCAGATCCATGGTCGGCGCCAGCAAAATCACGCCGTTTGCGTCCTCCGGTACGGCTTCATTTGTCAGAAGCGTCAGCGTATCCAGTTCCGTATTGGCTTTCTTCGCCCCGTTTGAGAAATCCTCCGGCAGCGGGAACTCATCGTGCCCGTCAAGCTGATAGACGACCGGCGCACTGTCCCCCGTCACATAGGCGATGGCCGAAGTCAACTGTCCCTCCGCGTCGTAGCCGGTCACCTCGCTGGTATAGTAGGTGTAATCGTAGGACATTTCATAGATATCGCTGTAATCCACCACTTTAAAGCGCTTGTCGGATTCCACGATCAGGGAATTTAAGCTGGTGGAGTCGGTATAGCTGCGGTAAAAATCCGGCGTGGTCACGGGATCCTTATACTCCACATGGATATGGGGAGAAAGCTCGCTGTAATTCTTTAGGGTACGCCCCAGCGTCTCGTCCTGACCGCTTTCCGACTGCAGCACATAGATGTTCACATCCTCCGTCAGTCCGCTCAGCAGCTCCTTCGTGGTGTCCGTCAGGGAGTATAATTTCTGCCCCGTCACATCCAGCGTGGTATAACGGTCCGGCAGACTGGCAACGGCCAGGTTTACAAAAACCGCGATCGCCACCACAACGGCAGTCATCCCCAGGCTGTAGGCGCCAAACTGCAGCGTCTTTACGGAAATCTGATAACGGCGCTTCTGGATCGACTGGGTCGTAAGGAACAAAAACACTGCGATCAGGGTCACAAAATACAGCACCGCTTTCAGATCAAGAGTGCCTCCCAGCATGGCGTTGAGCCTGGTGGAAAAATCAAAAACTCCCAGGATATGGGTGATCACATTCTGACTTGAGGAAATGATCGAACAGATCCCCGACATCAGATAACCGGTAAGCAGGAGGGCAAAGCTCAAGACCGCCGCGACGACCTGGCTTTCCGTCAGGGAAGAAACGAACAGGCAGACGGCCAGACAGGCCAGACCGAAGAGATAATAGACCAGGATCGCGGTATAGCTCTCTCCTAAGGCCACGCTGCCGTAACGCGTCAGGAGCAGCGGAAATAAAGCCATCACGGCCACAGGGATCGTAAATACCGCCGCCATCGCCAGATATTTCCCCACAACGATGCCCGCGACGGATACCGGCGAGGTCAGGATCAACTGATCAGTCTTCTGTTTTCTTTCCTCCGCCAGGATCCGCATGGCCAAAATCGGCGTCGTCAGAAGCAGAAGAAAAAGGATATTGGATACCGTCTGGGAAACGTCCCCGTATCCGGAAAGCAGATTGATCACAAAAAAGTACAGGCCGGCAAAACACAGATGCGCCGCGATAAACAGCCATCCGGTCACCGTAGTGAAATATGTCCTCAGTTCCCGTTTAAAGATCGCTTTCATCGGCTTCTCCTTCCTGCGCCTCCTGGGGTTGCCCGTCCTGCTGCACGGTTTCCTGCGTTTCCTGGGGCTGCCCGTCCTGCTGCGCGTTTTCCTGCGTCAACTGCAGGAAGATATCCTCCAAAGATTCCTGCCGGCGCGTAAGCTCCAGGATCGGCATCCGGTTTTCGGCCAGGGCAAAGAAAAGCGTTTCCCGCGCATCCTCCCCTGGCTTTTCCCAGATCGACGCATGCGCTTCTCCCTCCGGCGCCTCTGTCAGTTCATACCGTTCGATGCCTTCCTGAGCCTTTAACAGCGCTTCCAGCCCATCCTGGGGCCCCCGCACGGAAAGCTTCAGACAAGTGCTGTCTTCCATTTTCTCCCTGAGCCCGTCCGGCGTATCGCTGGCCACCAGCTTTCCTTTGGAAATGATCAGGATCTGGTCGCACACCGCGCTGACCTCCGAAAGGATATGGGAACTTAAGATCACCGTATGTTTCTCTTTCAGACGCAGGATCAGTTCCCGCATTTCAATCACCTGTTTGGGATCCAGCCCGACAGTGGGTTCATCCAGGATCACGATCCTGGGATCCCCTAACAGCGCCTGGGCGAGACCGGCCCTCTGCTTATATCCTTTCGACAGGTTGGAGATCAGCTTCTTTCTCACATCGGAAAGCTTTGCCGTTTCGATCACGCTGTCCACCGCCGCCTTTCTCTGGGAGGCCGGGATTTTTTTCAGTTCAGCGGCAAATCTTAAGTATTCCTCCACCGTCATCTCCGGATACAGCGGCGGCACCTCCGGCAGATAGCCGATCCCGCGTTTCGCCGCCTCCGGTTCTTTTACGATATCGTGGCCGTCGACCTTCACTTCCCCGGAAGTGGGCGCCAGATACCCGGTGATCATATTCATCGTCGTGGACTTGCCTGCGCCGTTTGGCCCCAAAAAGCCGTAAATCTGACCGTCCTGTATCGTGACGGACAGATCGCTGACCGCGCAATTGGAACCGTATTTTTTGGTAAGATGCGATACTTCGATCATACGAATCCTCCTTTTCACCGGCCGCGCCAAAAAACGCACGTCTGCATCGTCCCCGGGCACAGCCGTTTTTCTCACTATAGGAAAAAAATGTGTTCAAAAGAGGAGAAATCTGTGAAAATTTTATGAAAGTCGCCGCCACCCGTAAAACTGGTGGCTCGGGACGCGGGCTCTAAGCCCGCCCTACTTTGCCGCGCCTCAAGGCGCTGGCTTTCTCTTTAGGCCCTGA
>CANQFM010000004.1 GCA_947598825.1 uncultured Eisenbergiella sp.
ATGCGTTATAATGTCTATCGGTGATGAAAAACGGCAAAAAATCTTTCGTGAAATATGTTATTCCACGAAAGATTTTTTTGTTGCCGGATCCTTGTCAGATCCCGTATTCCTTATACAGCTTTGACCTCACGCGGGCGCTTTTGGCCGCCGCCGCAGCGTCCTTGAACCGTTCCTCCCCCAGAAGAAGCGTCATGAGCCTGCCAAGCCGCTCCTCCCCGATGCGTTCGCCATGTTTCCGGCCGATCTTTTCGCCGGACGCCCTGCCCTCTGCTTTCCCCTCCGCTTTTCCCTCTGCTTTGAGCATTTTTCCCCATTCTTTAAATGCCGTATTCATATTCAATTTGTCCTCCTTATTTCGATAACGTTCTCTATTGATTTCCAATGATCTCATGCCCAACATGGCGCAGAGCATATCATAAGCGTCCGCGTCCATGGACGCAAATCGTTCCTGATTTTCCTGCAGATACGCGGTAAAGGCCTTTCTGTCGCCACGCCGCTTCATAAGGCCAATCAGTTCTCTGAGATTAGTCTGAAAACGGGTTTCGTCAAGATCTGTCAGGTTGACGACGCGGATATGGTAGTCCTGCAGCAGCGTCTGAAGCGGGTCGTCCAGAGCGCCCTGATCCAGAATGCCGTTCAGACGATCGGCGGCCTCCCACTTGCCATCGCCATGATAAAGCACAAGCGTCACCACAGGAATCAGCCGGTCAGAAGCGGTCATGCCGGATAAAATCTCTTCCGGTGTTTTCAGATCCTTTTGCCGGTCGTGCATCATCTTCAGACGTCGGAACTGCTTTAGGTATTCCGCGACGTCGTACTCTGCACATCGAAGAGGCATGCGGAAATTGGCCCGATCCTGATTTTCGGCCGCCAACAGGATAAAACGCCCGTTTCTGCGAAGCAGCTTCATCGCATCCCGCTGGCGGCTGACCCGCCGGCTTTTGCCGTTTCCGGCGCAAAAAATTTCCCTGGAAAAAGTCTGTACATCTCCAAGATCCCTGGGGGAAATGACAGGGCGGCCTTCATAAAGGACGCCGTTGTAAAGATCCGCCATCACGGATTCCCGGTTGATATAGGCGGAAAGGAGTTTGTCTTTTTGTCCCATGCATCCTCCTTTGGTTGGATCGCATATGTATAAAAGTTGGCATCGGTCCGAAACGGACGAGAATGCGAAAACCGGGCAAAATGCGCCCTGGCATATCAGACAGGATCCACCTGATCCTGATGAAAAGTCCGGCAGCGATACGGCTGCTTCTATAGATGTTTTTAGTCTAACATAGAGAAAGGAAAGCTGCAAGGGGAACTTGTGCCGTTCCCCTTTTTTATTCTTCCCCCTCGTCGTCCTCCAGCAGATCCCAGCACTCCCCCTTCGCCCAGGGGCTTCCGATATCGCATCTGCCGTGATGATATTCGCGTTTTACGCTGCCGGAAGGCTCATCCTCTGCCACAACGACTTTCATCCTGCTATCGCCGCCCTCCGTCATCTGATCCAACAGACGGACAATGGCCGATGCATCCGGATCCGTATGGGATCCGGATTGAGGCATCGAAGAAAAATGTTTTTGTTCCCGGTTCATATCAATTTCCTTTCGCCATCAGCCATCCGACTATGACTACAGATGTGCTTTCACAAAATCATAACAACTCCCATACCAGCAGTGGATCCCCTCCGGCGTATGATGCTCCAGGTTTTCCTGCGCCCCGAATATCGCATAGGCCTCGCGGATCTTCCCGATCTGGCGGACAGGGCCGTCGATGCCGTCCCATCCGTTCTGGCTGTCTGAAATCCCGTTTTCCGCATAGAGCGGCCTGGGCGCGATCATGGCGCAGATATCGCTGATGTCGCACAGCCGCCACAGGTTCGGGACGAAATTGCAGGCGCAGCGATGGCATTTCAGTATCGTATCGTAATAGCCATGGACATAGCCGCTGATCACTGCAGTGCGGATCCGGTCATCGAGGGCGGCCAGCCACATGGTCTGCAGCCCGCCGCCGGAAAATCCCGTGCAGCCGATCCGCAGCACGCCCTCTTTTTTAGCCACTCCGGGCATCGCGCAGGCAAAGTCCAGAAGCCGCGTCAGATCCCAGACTTCCAACGCGGCCAGGGAAAATCCCAGCGCCTCCGCGATCTCGGACAGATCGGAGCAGGAACAGTCCAGGCTGCCCTTCCGGCCCGGCAAAGCCTCCAGCCGTTCTCCAAAGCCCGGCAGCTCCGGGCAGAACACCAGATAACCCCGCCTGGCGTATTCCTGTCCATAGCATTCTAACGGCGCGTCCTTCAGTTTGTTTTTTTCCTCCGGCGTCCTGGCCACGCCGCATACCGTATTCCGGTTCGCCCCATGGGCCGGCACCGTGATCATGGCGGGGACGGAATGCCCTGCGTCCACGCCGTCCGGGATCAGCACATAAAACGGCATATGCACTTCCGGCAGCGTCTGCATCAGATAGTCGCAGCGGCGATAGCCGTCCTCCTGCACGCATTCCTTTAAGACCGCATTTTTTTCTTCTGCGGCAAGCCCGTCGGCATACCTTTCCAGGACGTCAAGCCCCAGGCAGCTTTTCAGCGCGCCGCGAAATTCCTCCCGCCAGGCAAAAAACGCTTTTTCGTCCCCGGCATGAAAGGTAAATTTTCGCTCCGTTTCCCGATATACTTTCCGAAAAAATTCCAAATAGGAATATCCCATCTTTTCCCCCTTGCTGCAGGCGTCATGAAACGCAGACGGTTCACCGGACCACTTCGTCCACCTGCTCCAGTTCCACCGCTTCCCCTTCCTGCCCCAGGATTGTCACGTCCTGTAAGGTAAGCTTCTTTACATTGCGGGCAAAAATACCGCGCTTTTTACAGGGCTCCACGCCGGAGGACATGGCCGGCACATCCTCTTTTGGCTCCTCCGTGAAAGAAACCGACACATTTTTAAAGACGATCTCTGCGATCTTGCGCTCCGGCAGCCCTTCCAGATAGGCGGCGGCCACATGGCAGTTTTTCGCCTCTATATTTTCAAACATCAGCTTTTTGATCTCCGGCGTCCGCTCGTCTACCGGATAGGGCTCCCGGGACTGGACGTATTCAGTCTTGCCGTCCGGATCGCAGAAATAGAAGCTGTTTGCCACAAAAGGCGTCATCACATGGTCCATTTTCAGATTGCGGAACACGATATTATCCAGCACCGCATCCTTGCCGCGCCCTCTCCTGGTCTTGATGCGCAGTCCCCGGTCCGTATGGGAAAAGAGGCATTCCTCCACGATCAGGTTCTTTACCCCGCCGGCCATCTCGCTTCCCACCGTGACGGCGCCGTGGCCGTTCTCCATCAGGCATTGACGGATAGAAAGGTTCTCCGACGGTTTTTTATATTTTCTGCCCATATAGATCTTGCCGGACTTGACCGCAATGCAGTCGTCCCCCAGAGAGAATTTCACTCCCAGTATGTCCACGTTTTTGCAGGACTCCGGATCCAGGCCGTCGGTGTTGGGAGAATCCGACGGGTTTTTCACCGTCACATTGCAGAAGCGCAGGTCATCCGAAAAATAAGGATGCAGCGTCCAGGAAGGGCTGTCGGAAAACAGAAGGCCCTGCACCTGAATGTGATCGCAGCGATTCAGATACAAAAGCCTGGGGCGGAAAGCGCCCCGCATGACCTTGGGATCCTTCCACCAGTTTTCCCGGGACGCCCCGCCGTTGATGGTCCCCTGACCGTACAGCACCACATTTTGCGCCGAAATACCTGTGATCACGCCGGCGAACATGGGAAGCGGATTGCCCTCCCAGGTGCCCAGGTTATATTCGTCCGTCTCGTCGTAGCTTTCGATCACTCCCGGCAGAACCGGATACGCATATCGCTCCGGGATCGCCGTCAGGCTTGCGTCCTTTGTGATCTCCAACCGCAGGTCGCTCTTTAAAAAGAGGCTGATGATCCGGTAATCGCCTCTGGTGACCAGCACCCGGCTGTTGGGCGGGCAGGCCATAATGGCGGCCTGGATGTACCTGGTGTCGTCGGAAACGCCGTCCCCTTTCGCCCCGAAATCCCGGACGTCCAGCGTCACAAATTCCGTATCCGTGCGCACCTGGATGCTGCCCTGGACTTCCCCCGACTCATCCAGAACCCGAAGGTCGTAAAGGGTGTCCGGTTTCAGTCCGAAGATCGATGTAATGACCGTTTCGGCCCGCGCGATCTCTTCTGCCCCCGACAGGATCCGATAGGGCTTTTTCGTATAATAAATGCCGCCATCCGCCAGTTCCAGGCTGATGCTTCTGGCTGTTTTCATGACCAATCTGACTTCCATGTTCTCCTCCATAACTGTCAAAGTACTTTTTCCAGCATCAGTTTCTGCGCATAGGCCATCATGAAGGGACCGACGCCCTTGGCATCGTCCGAAACCCTCTTTTCAGACAGATAGTAGGCCACGCTGCCATCCCGCCAGGGAGAACTGTCCGGCCCCAGGCCCGCCATGAGGCAGATGTCTGTCAGCTCCGTCTTTCCATCCTTTTCCTGCAGCTTGTTTTCGATCAGCCCCTCCAGAATTCCCAGACCGATCCCGGCATATTTTTCTTTCAAAAGAATCCCCATCCTGCAGGCCTTCAAAATGGCATAGGCCACCATGGCGCTGCCGGAGGTCTCCAGATAATTCCCTTCTGTATCGCCCTGATCGATCACCTGGTAAAACAGTCCGGTTTTCGGATCCTGATACTGCAGGATCCCTCTGACAGCCTCTTTAAACAGCGCAGCATACCGACGGTACTGCTCGTAGATCTCAAAGCTCATGGCGTCCATCACGTCCACCAGGGCCATCAGATACCAGCCCATGCTGCGCAGCCAGAAATTCGGGGAACAGCCGGTCTGTTTTGAACACCAGAACTGCTGTTTCTTCTCGTCATAGGCATGATAATACAGCCCCTTTTTCTCATCATAGAGGTATTTTCTCACATTTTCAAACTGATTCAGGATGTCGTTGTACCGCTCTTTGCTGTGGAAGCGCGTCTCGTAGGCCATGTAAAAGGGCTGGGCCATATACAGCCCGTCCAGCCAGATCTGATAAGGATACTGCTGTTTATGGAAAAAGTTTCCGCATTCGCAGCGCGGCTGGCCCTGAAGCTGCTCCATGGTAAAGGCGATGGCCCTGAAATATTTTTCCTCTTTCGTCCGATCGTACATGAAAAACAAAATCTTGCTGGCGTTTACGCTGTCGATGCTGTTTTTCCCCACCTGGTAATTGACGATGACGCCGTCCTCCTGGATCAGATCCTTTAAATAGGTTTCCAGGAACTGAACATAACGTTCCTCCCCGGTGGCTTCATACATCTGGGCCTCCCCCAGCAGTACGCACCCGTCCTCATAATTCCAGTAGGGCTTATAATTCGTATAAGCGTCCAGATATTGTTCCAGATACTTTTCCACTTTCATTGCCTTTCCCCCTATGTTTCTTTCTTCCTGCCTTTTGCCGGATCAACCGCTCTATCCCCGTTTCTTTCTCCACAATCCCGTATGATATAAGACAAACAGGATCGCCGCTGAGATCCCGTTGCTGACCACTACGGAATACCAGACGCTGCGCACTCCCATATGCAGCACGCTTTCACAGAAAAACAGCGTCGCAAACCGAAATACCCACAGCCTGGTGGCGTCCACCGCCATGGTGACCTCCGTGTGTCCCGTTCCCTGGAAAAGCCCCGTAGTAGAATTGTAAACCCCGTTGGTAAAGCACCAGAACGCCATAATGCGCAGAAAATCCGCCGCCATGGCGATCACCTCGGGATCCTGAGAAAAAATGCTTACCACCGCCGTGGATACCGCCCTCCTGGACAGGATCATGCCGCAGATGAACAGAAAAACCACGCTCATGCGGCGGGAAAGAAGATACCCCTTCTGCGCCCGGTCCATCTGTCCCGCTCCCACATTCTGTCCCACAATGGTGGCCACCGCGGAACCGACCGCCGTAGATGGCAGCGTGATGGTGCTGTTTACCTTATTGCCAATGCCGTAAGCGGCCATGGCCTGCGTCCCATAGGCGAACACGTTCCGGCTCATCAGGAGGAATCCAAGCTGCATGGTGCTGCCTCCGATGGCCGTAGGCAGGCCGATCACGAGGATGCTTTTTAACTTCTCCGCTTCGAATTTCATGCCCCGCAGTTTCAGACGGACGGCCTGCTCTTTCCGATGCAGAAGGCAGAAGGCTGCAACGGCCGGAACGGCCTTCGCCGACACCGTGGCCAGCGCCGCCCCCGCGACGCCCCAATGGAATACGAGCATGAACAGCGGATCCAGGATCATGTTCAGGCTGATGCCTCCCAGGTTTAAAAACATAGGGCGGACCGTATCCCCCTGGGCCTGATGAATGGCCGCAAATATGTTCACCGTATAGAGAAAGGGCATATCCAGTATGACGATCTGCATATACACGCGGGCATACGTCAGCGTTTCATCCTGGGCGCCCAGCCAGGCCACGATGCCCGGCGTAAACAAAAAAATCAGCCCTGCGCATATCACCGCGAAGATCATGGAACAGGCGAACACCTGATTTGCCATGGACTGGGCTTCCTTATCCCGTTTCGCGCCCACATAGCGGGCGATCAGGACGGAGCCTGCCACGGTGATGCCGCTTCCCATATTGATCACGATATTCTGCAGCGGCGTCACCAGATTGATCGCCGCCAGTTCGTAGGTGCCCAGCTTCCCCAGCCAGTAGGTATCCGTAAGGTTATACATCGTCTGCAGAAAGCTGTTGATGACCACCGGAATGGAAATAGACAGGATCGCTTTCCACATGCTGCCGCTCAATATCAGATCACGATTGATCCTCTTTGCCATTTTGCACCGCCGTCAAACGGCGCGCCTCCTCTCAAAACGGGGTCAATACCCTTCTATCAAAAGTTTTGCGTATCTGCCACCCAGTTCCTTTAAGCCCTGGGCGACGCAGTTTCCGTATGTGACCGCACCCGCGTACTGCAGATGCGTATTATCCGTCAGTCCCTCGGGATGGGAGGCGTATTTCCCAGGCTCCAGATGCATATAGAGCTGCCGGCTCTGCTCTTCCCCCATTTCCGTAAGTACCCCGCGGCTTTTGGCATGCAGATCGATCAGAGGCACCGACAGCCTTTGCGCCAGTTGTTTCATTCCTTCCACATACGGTCCGTGTTCCCCCTGTCCCAACGTGTGATCCGGCAAAAAACAGCGCCTTTCCAGAGGGGTGATCAGCACCGGCCAGGCGCCATGCCTTCTGGCCGTTTCCACAAATTGGGCCAGATTTTCCTGAAAGGTGGAAAAAGGCTCCGTATACCGGGACGGATCGGCGATCTTTTCGTCGTTGTGTCCAAACTGGATGAACAGAAAATCCTCCTCTCCGATCCGCTCCTCGATCGCAGCAAGGCGGCCTTCGTCCATAAAGCTCTTGGTACTCCTGCCGTTCATCGCATGGTTTTCCACCAGCACATCCCTCTTTACAAAAATGGGGAACGCCTGCCCGATGCCGGTCTGCGGATAGCTCAGAAAACTGTTGTGGGCCACCGTGGAATCCCCCGCCCAGAATATCTTATTCATGTCTCTCTCCTATCCCAAAAAACACGGACGCCCATCCGGGACGTCCTACAGGAAAACAGGGAGACCCGGAGGGCCTCCCTGCGAAATCGTTTTACTCTTTTACCGCGCCTACGTTCACGCCCTTCACGAAGTATTTCTGAAGGAAGGGATAGGCGATCATGAACGGCAGGATCACCACGATGATGGCCGCGTTCTTTACGGTGTTCTCCGTCGCGGATCCAACTGCGGTAGGCAGGTCGCTGCCCATGGTCATGCCCCGCAGCTTCATCTGGAAGTTATACCACCTGGAATCTGTAATATACAGTTTGTAGTGGGTGTAATCGTTCCAGTAGGTCACCGCGTACATCAGGCCGATGGAGGCCAGGGCCGCCTTGGACATCGGAAGCACGATGCGGATAAAGGTCTGCATCGGGGAACAGCCGTCCAGCTTCGCCGATTCAAACAGGCTGGCCGGAATGCCCTCAAAGAAGTTGCGCATCAGCACCAGATTATAAACATTTAACGCCGGGAACAAAATCACGACCAAAAGCGTATTGGTCAGGTGCAGGGCCTTCAGCACCAGGTATGTAGGGATCATGCCGCCGTTAAAGATCATGGTGAACAGCAGGAAGTTGGCGAAGAACGTCCGGCCGGGCATATCCCACTGGATCAGCACATAGGCGCCCATGGTACACAGCGCCAGCGCCAGCAGCGTGCCGCAGATCGTGGTAACAAAGGAAATGATCAGCGGACGGCTCAGCGTCGGATTGCTGAACACGGATTCATAACCGGCAAGACCAAACTTTTCAGGCCACAGCTTCATACCATAAGCGGTCTGCAGATCGAATGAGTCTACCAGCACCTTCCACATGGGAACCAGTATGATCAGGGCGAGAAGAATGAAGATCAGTCCGTTCACAACGGAAAAAACAGAAATTTTTTTCTTTTTCATCACACATTCCCTCCTTCCTATACAATGCCCCGGCCGTCGCGCACCTTCTTGCTCCACTGGTTACAGACGAGTACGAGTACGCAACCTACGATGGACTTGAACAGACCGATGGCGGTAGTATAACCGTAGTTCGGAATGGAGCCGCTGTTAAAGGTCTGATAGTAAATATAAGTTTCCAGAACGTTGGCCGTATCCAGCACCGCGTCGTTCTGCAGAACGAAAGCGGATTCGAACAGGTTCATGACCTTGGCCAGGTTCAGGATGATAACGGTGAGGATCGTATTGGCAACGGCAGGGAAGGTGATGTAACGCATCTTGCCCCAGCGCCCGGCCCCGTCGATGGAGGCCGCCTCATACAATTCTGTATTGATACCGGACAGCGTGGCCATGAAAATAACGGTCTGCCACCCGGTTTCTTTCCATATATTGATCAGATAGTAAGCAAATCTCCACCATTTCGTCGATCCGAGGAAATAGATCATCTGATCTTCTCCGAGGATCCCCACATTCACCAGGAAGGTGTTCACCAGGCCGTGGCTGGTAGGGGCCAGGATCAAGGAAAAGATGGAAGCGGTCACAACCCAGGACATAAAGTGGGGCAGATAGATGATGGTCTGCACCACCTTCTTAAAATGCAGGTTGACAATCTCGTTTAAGAACAGAGAGACGACGACCGCAAAAGCCGTGGTCAGCAGCAGCTTGACGACGCTAATCACAATCGTATTGGTAAACGCTTTCCAGAAGTTCACCATGCTGAACATCCTCTGGAAATTTTCAAATCCGTTAAAAACAGGCTCTTTGATACCGTTATAGTTGGTAAAGGCGTATCGAATCCCGATCATGGGCAGGTAGTTGAATACGCATGCGAAAATAAATACAGGGAGGAACATCAGATAGAATCCTCTGTATTTATAAATCTGAGCCCCCAAACTCTTGCCGGACGATTTCCTGGCAGAGACTGCCTTCGTTTTGCTATTCTTCATATCGGTTCTTCCCTCTCAAAAACTATCTTCTCCCGCTGCAGCCGTCGGGCGGCGGATCCCCCCTGTTATCCTTATGAGAAAGGATGGGGCCAAAAAGAGCCACGGCCCCATCCTATTTTCTCTTTCCCCCAAAGGGTTCTGCCAAAAACCGGCCTATTTATTACTGCGCATTCAAAGAATCCACGATCTGCTTGGACCAGTCGGCGCCGCCGTCAGACTCGAACTTGGCATATGCTTCATCGACGGTCAGCTTGCCCATGGTAACGTCAGCGATCAACTGATTCTTCAAGGTGGTCAGATCGCCGTTTAACTGGGTCAGCACATCGGTGGAAGGAACCAGGACTGCGGATACGCAGTTCTCCGCAAACACGTTTGCGGAATTCTTGGCTTCCTCAGCGACAGCCTTATCCATCGGATTCTCCGTCACGCCTGCCGGATATGCGGTCAGGTCGGTCAGAGCCAGCATGGGATCGATATGAGCCTTGGTGTAAGCGGTCTCGGGCTTCTCAAGGTTGGGCAGCATATGGAACTCGCCCTCCGCATAGGTGGTCTCGTTCTCAGCGCCTTCCCAGAGGGTCTCGGCTGCCGTGGACCAGTGGGTGCCTTCTACGCCGTAGGTCCAGGCGAACTGGGTCTCGCCGCCATCCTGCATGGTCTCGATGAAGTACTTGTAAACGCCTTCCGGATTCGCACACTTGGTAGTGATGCACCATACGGGAGGAATACGGTCAAGATACTTGCCTACTTCCGCCAGAGGAGGAAGGGCGATCAGCTCGCTGTCAACGCCGTTGGCGTCCAGGTTGGTCTTTAAGTTGGTAGCCCAGGTGCCCGCCCAGTAGGTGAACACGCCGAACTCATCCGCGTAGAACTTGTTGCGGCAGTCGGAAGTACCGTTGGTCAGCGTGGTGGGATCGATGACGCCGTCGGAATAAGCCGTCGCCAGCCTCTCCATCGCAGCCTTCATGGAATCCTCGGTAAAGCCGTCCGTCCAGGTGCCGTCGTCCTTCTGATAGAAGGAGGGATACGCATCCTGGTAGAACTCCGCCAGATAGTTGATGTAAGGAGCCTCGCCGCCGACAAAGCCTGCAGCGGAAACGCCGTATGTATCGTTCTTGCCGTCGCCGTCAGGATCCTGGGTGGTGAAAGCCTTCAGCATCTCATAGTACTCGTCGAAGTTGGTAGGCACATCCATGCCGACCGCATCCAGCCATGCCTTCTTCACATAGGTCATGCAGCCGTTGCCGCGGGCAGCGGGCATACCGTACAGGCGGCCGTCGATCTTCATACCCTCTACTACGCCGTCCGCATTGTACGCTTTCTGTCTGGCCTGCAGGTCGGAACCTTCCCACATATCGGTCATGTCCCAAAGCACGCCTTCCGCTGCGTATGCGGAATAGTAGGTGGAAGAAGCGATAAGCACATCCGGCCACTCGCCGGAGGCGATGGTCTGACCCAATACGTCATAGTACGCGTCGTGGTCAGGCTGGATCACTTTGATCTCGGAGATACCGGTCAGCTCCTCGATCTTGGCGATGAACTGCTCCTGGCCGTTCTCCTGGGTAAACACAGTACCATCCACCATGATGGTGATGGAATCGGGCTTCTCGATGTCGGAAGCCTCTTCCGCGGGCGCTGCGCTCTCCGCGGGCGCCGCCGCCTGCTCGTTGGAGCCTGCGGAACTGCCGGCGCTGCTGTCAGTGCTGGATGTGGAACTGCCGGAACCGCATCCTACTGCCATCACTGCCATCGCAGCGACCAGCAGCAAAGAAAGAAATTTCTTTTTCATAAAAACCCTCCTTTGGATTTTATAAAATTATTACTCTTATATTTTACCAGTAATGTTTTCATTTTGCAATATCCAATTTGACGAACATGTGCAAAAGTAGGGATTTTTCTTTGTTTTCTCCCTGTTTCTCCGGCAAAATGCCCTATATTTCAGCCTGTCGCCGGCACTTATGCCTGATCCAGCGGTTCGAACACAAAATAATCGGCCCGCAGGCTGCCCGCATTTACCATGCCCTCCGTACCGTTTTCCCGCAGGGCTACAAGCCCTGCCTTCACGCCGACCCAGCGGCCGGGCAGCGCCTCCGTCTTGGGACCTGCTTCCCGGTATCCGGTCCCGTCCGGGCTGACCTGGAAAGACACCCTGCTCTCCTGCTCTACCCGCATCCGCACATACAGGACATCGCTTTCCCATTCTCCCAGATCGGTGCGCGTCTCGTCGTCCTTTGTCCACCTGCCGGTGCGGAACTGAAGGAATTTTTTCCCGCCCTCTTTTCTCACAAAAAGCGCGGCGTAACGGCCTCCCAGAGACACCATCCCGCCTGCCTCCCCGTCCGAAAGCCCTTCCAGATGCAGCCGGCTGGTGATCCTAAACTGGGGCGCGGGCCATTTCTGGACCAGCAGATTGGAAACGTCGCAGAGCTGCGTCCCGGCCTTGACCGGCTGGGCGTACAGCGTCAGGCCGTTGTCCACCCTGTACCATTCCCTCCGGTAATTGGCGTTCCACTGCCACTGCAGCCCCAGCGCCGGACCCTCGAAGAAATCGCTGTCTTCCGGCGCGTCTGCCGGATAGCTTTTGCCAACGTCGGGCTTTTGGCAGCGCAGCGCCGGTTCCCCGCAGCCGTTCTCATCGGGATTGACGCCGATAACGGGCCAGTCGTCCTCCCAGCGCATCGGCTGTAAATGAATGATGCGCCCTGCGTTTCCCACATCCTGGAAGTGCAGGAACCAGTCCTGGCCGGAGGGCGTATCCACCCACGCCCCCTGGTGAGGGCCGTTGACCGGCGTATTGCCCTGGCGCAGCACGATCTTCTCCTCATACGGGCCGTAAATGTTTCTGGAGCGCAGCACCGTCTGCCAGCCCGGCTTGACGCCGCCCGCCGGCGCGAAAATATAATAATAGCCGTTGCGTTTATAGAGCTTGGGGCCTTCGATGGTGGGCTGCGTGGCATGGCCGTCGTAAATAAAGCGTCCGTCGTCCAGCACGCCGGAGCAGTCCGGCTCTATGGGCGACAGGTACAGATAGCTTTTAAAGCCGATGCGGCTCCTGGCAAAAGCCGTCACCATATAGGCTTTCCCGTCGTCGTCCCAGAAAGGGCAGGGATCGATCCAGCCTGTCACCTTGCGCACATAGGCCGGCTCGCTCCACTTCCCCCAGGGATCCGTGGTCTTGCACATAAAGATCCCTTCGTCCGGGAAGGGGATGAAAGCATAGTAAACGCCGTCGTGAAAGCGGATCGAAGGCGCCCAGGTCCCGCAGCCGTGCATCGGCTTATTATAATAAGAAAAGGGCAGCCTGTCGATGATGTAATTGATCACCTTCCAGTTCACCAGATCCTTCGAGTGCAGCAAAGGCACCGCCGGCGTATTGCAGAAGCTGGAAGCGATCATGAAATAATCCTCCCCCACCCGGATGGCGTCCGGATCGGAGTAATCCGTATAAAGAACAGGATTGGTATAGGTGCCGTCGCCCTGATCGGCGATCCACATTTTTCTGATCTGCGTTCTGTCCATGTTATCCTCCTTGCCGCGAGCATATACGCGGCAGTCCGTCACCGGATGAAATTGGTCCATTCGGCCCTCTCCCGTTTAGGCAGTCCGAAGGCCTCTTTTCCCAGCGCGATGCTCTTCATCAGAAACGTCATGTTCCGGGCCAGCGTGCGCATCCCCTGCATCCCTTCTGCGTCCTGCGCCGCTTCTCCCGGCGCGCCTCCATGCACGCTGTTCCAGTACTGGCCGGAGGCCACGGGCATGCCGGAGATCGTGAAGAATTTGTTGAGTTCGTCAAAGGTGGAGGAAAGGCCGCCCCTTCTGGCGGCTACCACGCAGGCCCCCACCTTCATGGTCTTATCAAAGGAAGTGCTATAAAACAGGCGCGTCAGAAACGCCGACAGCGTCGCGTTGGCGCCGGCATAATACACGGGGCTTCCCACCACCAGGCCGTCGGCCTGCTCAAACAGCTTCGCCGCCGTGTTGACCGCATCGTCGAACACACACCTGCCAGTCTTTGCGCAACTGTTGCAGGCGATACAGCCGCGGATCGCCTGGCTGCCGATCTTAAGCGTCTGCGTTTCGATCCCTTCCTGTCGGAAGATCTTTTCCATTTCCCCCAGCGCGAGCGCAGTGTTGCCGTTTGGCCTGGGGCTTGCGTTGATCAGTAATACGTTCATCTTTTCCTCCTTGCCGCAAGCGGCCCTGAAAATGATTTTTCATAAGACCACTCTATCACGGAAAGCGCAAAAAAACAATGGGGAGCCTCTGCTCCCCATTGCCGTTAAGATCATTTTTCCGGGATATCCGTTGATTTCTTATTCAAATAAAGGCGTGGACAGGTAACGGTCGCCGGTATCCGGCAGCAACGCAACGATAGTCTTGCCTGCGTTTTCGGGACGCTTTGCCACCTGAATGGCCGCCCAGACCGCCGCTCCCGATGAAATCCCCACCAGAACGCCTTCCGCTCTGCCGACCAGCTTGCCGGCCGCAAAAGCGTCCTCGTTCTCCACCGCGATGATCTCGTCGTAAATGCCTGTATTGAGTACCTCCGGGACAAATCCCGCGCCAATGCCCTGGATCTTGTGGGAACCGGCGGTTCCCTTGCTCAGCACTGGGGAGCTGGCGGGTTCTACGGCGATCACCTTTACCTCAGGATTTTGCTCCTTCAGGTATTCGCCGACGCCTGTCACCGTACCGCCTGTGCCTACGCCTGCGACGAAAATATCGACCTTGCCGTCCGTATCCGCCCAGATCTCGGGGCCTGTGGACGCTTTATGGGCCGCCGGATTGGCCGGATTCACAAACTGGCCGGGGATAAAGCTGTCCGGGATCTGCCCTGCCAGCTCGTCGGCCTTGGCAATGGCGCCCTTCATGCCCTTTGCGCCTTCCGTCAGCACCAGCTCTGCCCCGTAGGCTTTCATCAGTTGCCTGCGCTCTACGCTCATCGTCTCCGGCATGACGATAATAGCGCGGTATCCTCTCGCCGCCGCCACGGACGCCAGCCCGATGCCAGTATTGCCGGAAGTGGGTTCAATGATCACGGAACCCGGCTTCAGCTTTCCGGAAGCCTCCGCCTCATCGATCATGGCCTTTGCAATGCGGTCCTTGACGGAACCCGCCGGATTGAAATACTCCAGCTTCGCCAGCACGCGGGCGGACAGCCCCTCCGCCTTTTCGATATGGGTAAGCTCCAGAAGCGGCGTCCCTCCGATCAGTTGATCTGCAGAAGTAAAGATCCTGCTCATTTTTCTTTCCTCCTTATACCTATTTGTTTGATATGTTTATAGGGATTATAACGCCCTACCACGGTTTTGTCAACCTGTTTTTAGAAAAAAACAAGAACCGTTCTTTGGCGACAACCGCAAAAAACAAAAAATATTCTTGCTTACCTACTTACCATGTCGTATAATGGGTTTATAATTGGAGGGAGGGAAAAACCATGATGATTTCTACAAAAGGGCGTTATGCCCTGCGCGTGATGATCGATCTGGCCGAACATCAGTCGGACGGCTTCATCCCGTTAAAAGAGACCGCAGAACGCCAGGAGATCTCGGAAAAATATCTGGAAGGGATCCTGAGCATCCTGGTAAAGAATAACCTGCTGACCGGACTGAGGGGAAAAGGCGGCGGCTACCGTCTGACAAAAGCGCCGGAACAGTACACGCTGGGAAGCATTCTGCGCCTGACGGAGACTTCCCTGGCCCCGGTGAACTGCCTGGATCCCAACCGGAATATCTGCACGAAGATGTCGGAATGCCGGACCCTCCCGGTATGGCAGGGCCTTGACAAGCTGATCAACGACTATCTGGACAGCATTACGTTGGCGGATCTCGTCTACCCTGCGCAACCGGGGAATGATTATGTGATTTGAAGAACCGGTTTTCTGAAGGTTCAGTGCTGGATCTGTCCCTCCTGTCTGAGTTTATTGCGCTCCATCGCTTCGCGCATGGTCCCGGCCAGGACGCGGATCAGTTCTTCATCGTAGTCCACGCGCACGCCGGTCGCCTTATCCACCACCAGCGTCGGCTCCGATTCCGGCGTGCAGGCCGGCCAGTACACAATGCCGGGATGATTGGGATCCCCTGTTCTGGCAAAGGCGATCACACAGTGAAAGATCTCCGATTCCAACCGCTCGGTCACGCCCTCTTCCTGGGCCGTTGCCACCAGCTCCGTATTGCCGAATACATAAGGGATATCCGCACAGTGCCACGGCACCGTGCCCCCGTTCAGCGGCAGATCCAGATTGAACAGATAGGACCAGGTGGCCGGACACAGGGCACTTCTTAACTTCACATACTCTTTCAGATACGGACGCACCAGATAATCCAGCGTCAAAAGATCCACAGGATTGCGCTCGGGATATGCTTTTTCAAACAAAGGCAAAAGCCGGTCCGCCGCTTCGTCGCCGATGGCCCTGCGCACGGTCTGTTCTCCCTGGGCATCGCTCATATGGTTACGGTCGTAGGCAAGCGGCGCAAAGGCGGCAAATTCCCCGTACACGCTGCCCACCAGAAGCGCCACGCTGCCGCTCTCTTTCCTGAAACCGTGAATGCTCGGATCGCCGGCGTAAAACGCGTTGGGATGAGGCCTGCCGCCCACATACTTCCCTGCTTTTTCCAGGGCCGGACGCACCTTCAGATAGGCGTCCGCCAGCGCGCGATAGGGAACCGTTTCCAGTTCCTTTACCGTCGATACGCCCAGCTCTTTCATCATGGCACAGGCCAGTTCTTCCCCATTTCCTTCGGCATCCGCCAGCATGGGGCCGATGACGCCGCTCATGTTGATCCCCTTTTGGAACAAACCGTCCGCCGCCGGCATCTGCAAAAGGGTGGTGATCTTGCCGCCGCCTCCCGACTGTCCAAACAGCGTCACATTCTTAGGATCGCCGCCAAAGGCCGCGATATTTTCCCGCACCCAACGCAGCGCGGCGATGATATCATCCATACCGGCGTTGCCGGAATTGGCGTATTCCTCCCCGAAAGCGGACAGATCGAAATAGCCTAAGATATTGAGCCTGTGATTGAGGGAAACCACCACCACGTTGCCTCGGCGGCTCATGTTCTCCCCTTCGTAGGCGATCTGCTCGATGGCTGAGCCGGCCTCGTACCCGCCGCCGTGGAGCCAGACCAGCACCGGGCGCATTTTGCCGTCGCAGCCCGGCGTCCAGATATTTAAGTTCAGGCAGTCCTCCTCCATGATCCAGTAACGGTGCGGCACCAGCAGTTCGCCGGCCGGTTTTGGCATATCCAGAAGCGGGCAGGCATAGCCGAAGCTGGTGGCGTCCAGCTCCCCTTCCCAGGGCTCTACCGGGCAGGGCGCGTGAAATCGTTCGGCCCTGGCATAAGGGATCCCCTTGAAAATAGAAACGCCGTCATAAAAAAATCCCCGCACGCGGCCCTGCGCCGTCTCTGCCACTGCCGTATGGGGATCGTGTCTGAAATCGTGTGCCATAAATAACCCTCCTTTTTTTATTTAATCCGCTCTTATCATCTGACCGCACGTTTCCGTCCTCCCTGCAGCCGCTCAGCCGTAAAGCGTCCCGAGCTGCTCCAGCGTCAGCCGCTCTGTGGGGCAGAATTTTTCCGAACCTGCATAAGCGACGAGGCTGTTATACAGCCAGGCTTTCTCCGGACATTCCCTTTCTGACAGATCCGCCTGACAGACCAACAGTTTGCCGGAACCGACCGCCGCTTCATAGAGCAGGCCGATTCGGTGACAGCGTTCGAAATTGTCGATCATCCAGACGATGGGCGAGATTGACAGATCGTCCAGGACGGCCAGGGGCGCCTTGTCCACGATCCGGTACCACTGGGGCGTGGCGTATTCTGCCGCCGGAAACAGCGACAGGGCCGGATGGGAATTCTCAACATACAGCCCCATGGTTCCGATGGGCCGGGGTTTTCCCATGCTGTCGGAAATGGAACGAAACATGGGATAACACCAGAAATCCGTACAATAAGTCCCGCAGATCCGTCTGTCCTGCCGGATGCTCCCGCCAAAAAACAGCACCCGTTTCCCCAAAGCGAGCGCCTGACGCATTGCGGCCCCGTCATCCGTCACCACCAGCTCTCCCGGATCGCAGTCTTCCGCCCGGGGATAAACGTACAGTTCATACGAATTTCGGATCTGCGTGCCCGAGAGGCTGACCTGTACGGTCAATATCTGCGGCCGTTTTCCATCCGGGAGGCGAAGCTGCCCCTCTCCCAGACAGCGCAGCCGGTCCATGGCCAGGGCGCCGGCGGGATGCTTCTGCAGGGACAACAGTTCTCTGTCCTGCGCCCGCAGGGACACTTCGACAACGGCCTCCTCCAACGGCGCCGGATTCATGTTGGCAAACAGGATCCTGTAAGAAAACCGGTCGCCCGCAGAATACACATACCGGTCGAAGGACAGCATCAGGACGCGGTCGCCGCAGAACTGTCTCCATTCTTCGGGCCGTATCAGCCCTTTGCTTTCCATAAAGGCGTTCAGCACGCCCACCAGCGCGATGCCCTGGCCGGGGAAATCCTGCAGGTCCAAAATCTGAAAGCCCGCCAGCTCCCGACTGCGGAAGGCCGTTTCCAGCTCCCGTTTATAGCAGGAAACGGCCAGTTTCCCGGAAGCCTTAAAAAAACGGTCTGCCATCTCAAGAAGCCCCTTTTGGGAGAGCCGACGCCGATAAACCTCCAGATAACCGGCCCGCAGCGCGCCCGTATAGGCAGCAGCCTCCGTAAGATCGGGGCACATGGCGTACTGGCCGATCTCATGGGATACCACCGGAACTTTGGGATATACCGGCTCCTCCTTTTGGGCATACACTGTCCTGACGCCTGTGCCATACTGGATCTGCCGCGTCTCTTCCCCCTCCGCCTCCTGGGGCAGACGCTCTTTTGGGGGCCGGATGGCCTGATCATAGCTGCTTGCGTTTTCAGGCTCTGTCGTCTGCACGATCCCTTGCGGCGCGTCGCACATGGCGTAAGAACCGCGGAACAGGCGGTCCTTTGCAAACCGCACGCCACAGAAGAAATCATCGTTTGGCAGGATAACGGGCGCAAACTGGAAATTGTTGGAGCCCTGGGTGTACCAGTGCCTGGGGTCTGTCGCCTTGTAAGCGCCCAGGATTTCGTTGAGCGCCTCATGGCTGCCCCAGAGTTCGTTGCCCAGGGAAAACAGCAAAAACGAGGGATGGTTGCCGAAGGCTTTTAAGATTCGCTTGCCTTCCCGGAACAGAAATTCCCGTTCGTCCACATCATACCCTTCCTCCCCCTTTGCCGCAACCGTTCCCCAGAAAGGCAGCTCCGGCTCCAGGTAGATCCCCATCTCGTCCGCCGCGCAAAAGGCGGCCTCCGGCGGGCAGCAGGTATGAAAACGATAATGGTTGATCCCGTATTGTTTCGCAGTCTCAAAGACCTTCCGCCACGCCTCCTTTTCCATGGGCGCATAGCCGGTCAGCGGAAAGACCATGCCGTCGTGCTTGCCCCGCAGCAGGATCATCCGGTCGTTGAGATAAAAAAAGCGTTCATCCCGTTTCAGATCCCGAAATCCCACCGTCGTTTCCCGCAGGTCCTCTCCTCCCGCCGCCTCTATCCTTAAAACGGCGCGATAAAGGAAAGGGTCAAATTCGTCCCAGACCGCCAAAGGCCGGTCGTCCGGGATCGCAAACCGCATCCGGTACTGATTTTCTCCCGCCCGCAGGGAAATCTCCCGCTTTTCACAAAGGAGTTCCCCTCCGGCCTCCGCCGCTTTCGGACAGAGGGAAAAGGTCAACGCGCCCTTTGCATCCGCCCCCTGCGTCTCTGCCAGGGATACCTCCGCCGAAAAGCCGATCTCTACCCTGCGGCCGGCGGCATCGGGATAAACCTGAAAGTCGCCGATCCGCACGCCCCGGTATTGGAGCAGGGCGATCTCCCCCAGGATCCCGTTCCAGTTGGTCTGCGTATCCGGCGAGGTCATGTGGCCTCCCTTCGTCCGATACTCCACATTGCTGACAAGAATCGTGATCCGGTTCCTCCCGCTCTTTACATGCCCTGTCAGCTCATGAAGATGCGGCGTACAGAAGCTTTCCTCCTGGGAAAGAAATTCCCCGTTGAACCAGACGAGAGATTTTCTGGTGCGTTCCAGCTTCAGGAAAAAACGGTCCGTTTCCTCTCCCGGCCCTATCTCGATCCGACGGGAAAACCAGGCGTATCCCTCAAAGGAAGAAACCGGCTCCAGATGGGCGGTCTGCTCCCCTTTTTTTGTCTTTTCGCCGCTTCCGGCCACCTTGCCCGGCAGAAGGACCGTATCCGTCATATCCTCCAGATAAAATTTCTGTTCGATCCCTTTCCTTCCGGGATCGGGGCGAAACCCCCAGACCCCGGAAAGATCCGTCCTCTGGATCATACCGTTCTCCCTTCTTTTCCCCACGCCGCTGACGCGGCAGGATCCGACGCCGCTGACACGGCAGGATCCGGCAAATCTTGACATTCGCCCGGGAATATGATACCTTAAAAATTGCGTTTACACCTAAGAAAAACTCACAAAGGGGGAATCAAACAATGCTCGTTCCGGTCCTTTTATTTGCGTTCGGTCTGGTACTCCTGATCAAGGGCGGCGACTGGTTTGTAGACGGGGCGACGGGGATCGCCCACCGCTTCCATGTGCCGGAGCTTTTGATCGGCGCCACCGTCGTTTCCATCGGCACCACGCTGCCAGAGGTCATGGTATCCGCCACCTCCGCCGTCAGCGGCCACGGGGAGATCGCCTACGGCAACGCCATAGGCTCCATCATCTGCAACACCGCGCTGATCTCCGCCCTGACCATCGCCGTCCGCCCTTCCCCTGTGGACAAAAAAGCGATCCGTACGCCGATCCTGTTTTTTGTCGCGGCGGCGGCGCTGTATATGTTTACCGCGTATTCCACCGGCTATTTCAGCCGCGCCACCGGGTTTCTCCTGCTGCTTTTGTTTTTCGTTTATATGCTGGTGGTCATCCGCCAGATGAAGGGGCTGCCGCCGGATGCGCAGGCAGCGTCCGAAACGCCTGCGCGCTCCTTCGCCGCGGACATCGCCTGGCTTATTATCGGCGCCGTCCTCATCGCCATCGGCGCGGATCTTCTGGTCGACAACGGCACTCTCATCGCCCAGGGCCTCGGTGTTCCGGAATCGGTGATCGCCCTCACCTTCGTGGCGCTGGGCACCTCCCTGCCGGAACTGGTCACGGCCATTACTTCCCTTGCAAAGGGCCATGGCGCCCTTTCCCTGGGCAACATCATCGGCGCCAACCTGTTCAATCTGGTGCTGGTCAGCGGGGTATCCACGGTGCTGTCCCCGTTTTCCATTCCCCAGAACAAAACGCTGTTTGGCTGCAACGCTTCCCTGGTGGTGGACCTGCCGCTGATGGCCTTCGTCATGGCGCTGTTAGCCCTGCCGGCCCTGCTCCGCGGCAAGCTCGTCCGCGCCCAGGGGATCCTTTTGCTGCTCATCTATGCGGCGTTCTGCGCGTTCCAGTTTCTATCCTGACGCGCGATCCGCTTTCCAAAGACGAAACCCTGACGGGCGCCCTCCTAAAAGAACTCTACTTCTCCGCTTTCGAGATGATAAAGGGCGCCCGCCACTTTCAGTCTACCATCCTCTTCTGTCTGCCGGATGCCGGGACAGCTTTCAATTCTCCGAACGCTGTTGGCCACATTCAGACGCGACGCCTTTTCTTCATCTGTTTCTTCCCCGATAGCCCTTTTGATCTCGTCCGTGATAAATTTTATGTATCCTTCTTCCGGCGCATGGTGGATCGCAGCGTCCACGGCGCCGCAATGGGTATGCCCCATCACCAGGATCAGCCTGCAGCCCAGATGCTGTATAGCGTATTCAACGCTCCCAAGCTGATGATCGTCCATGACGTTCCCAGCGATACGGATCACGAAAAGCTCCCCGATCCCCGCGCAAAAAATGCTTTCCGGGATCACCCTGGAATCGGAACAGGTGACAATGACCGCGTAAGGATGCTGCCCCTCTTGACAGGTTTTTCGACGAATAGCCGGGGAAATATCCCCCTTGGCACAGACGGCGTCCAGATACGCCTGATTTCCCGCCCGAAGCCTCTTTAGCGCCATTTGCGGGTCCATCCCATTTTTTTCCTTTTCTGCGCTCATACGCTCCTCCTGTCACAAAAACTGCCGGATCTCCTCCAGTAAAACCTTCGCCGCCGCGCGGTGGGAAGCCGCGTTCGGATGGCAGTTGGCGCCCACCCATTCGTCGCGCATCCCCTCCAGAGGGACGAATTTTGCCCGCGGATCCTCTTTTCGATACGTTTCTACCGCCTCTTCCAGCTCCGGACGGATCTCGCTGCCCACCATCCCATAGGCCCACAAAAGATACGCGTGACTGTTGCGGGCACGAAGCGTCCGCAAAAAAGCCACGACCGCATCCTGGATCTTTTTTTGGGAAGAAGCCAAAAGCCTTCCGTCCTGCCCCCGTTCCAGCTTCCACGCCTTCCCGGTGACGGGATCCACCCAGGCGGGCTGCGCGGCGGCGGACCCGTCGTTGGTCCCCAGGTTGACCACGATCACATCCGGCTGCCAGGCGGAAAAATCGTTCTCCCTCTGCGCGCCCATGGCGATGTTTTTTTCTCCCTCCACAATGCCGCAGACCCGGTCGTAATAAGACGGCATATTCTGCCGCACGTTATTGTCCCAGGCGCAGTATACGCCCCAGCCGCTCTGGGAAAGGATCCTGAAATCCGCCTCCAGCCAGTTGGCCAGCAGACACGCATAATGTCCCTGCAGGCCGAAGGTCGCCGGGGCCCATGCCGTCAGACCCTTAGGGCCGGAAAGGCCTTCCCCGGAGGTCAGGCTGTCCCCGATAAATTCCAGACGGCATTTTTTTGGTTTTGCCATATACAGCTTTCCGTCGGTCCCTATCGCATGCACCGCCAGATACCGGTCCGGATCTTCCGCATACGGCTGCACCTCTTTTAACAGGCGCACGGTACGCCTGACGCCGGCCGGCAGGCCGCGGTACGCGCAGATGCGCTTCCTGCCTGCCTCCAGCAAAAAGCGCTGGATACAAACGCCGTCCAGTTCGATCCGAATCCACTCTTCCCAAAAAGCGTGGGCGGATTCCACCTCGAACCAGACCTCGCCGCCGTCCGTATCTATTTCCACGCCGCTGCCCGTCCAGAACAGCGGCAGCGGCTGCCGCCTGACGGTCCTGCCATAAATATGGATCCGATCCTCCAGCGGAGAATACCATTGCATGAAAAAGCCCCCTTTTGCTATAATGGTCCCATAAGAAAACAACGCCGGAAAGGGACGCGACGATGAATCTTGTCATGGAACAACTGCTCAACCTCTTTGCTGACATCATACGGGAAAACGATGCGGTTACCTTCGCCTACAGCAGGCTGCAGGATACCTGGTACTGCCTTTCCCTAAAATACGAAGGCTCCTACGACTTCGCGGAGCCGATCCTCACGCCGCGGCAGGCCTGCGAAAGGATGCTGGCGGAATGCCAGTTTTGCTGGATGCGAAGGCACGGGCTCCTTTTTGCGGATCTTTCCCTGCAGGAGGGCGTCCATGCCCTCTCCCCCGAGCTGTCCGCCATGCTGGAGGAATTTCTCTCCCCCTACCGCCAGGCCGCCCAGCGTATTCTGGAACAGGGACGGCAGTAACGGGCGGTTTTTACTCTGCGCAGTCCGCCGTCTTTTTCTTTCTGCGAAAGGTCACCAGCCCCGTGCGGTCCAGGGCCACCATCAGCGCCGGAATGAGGGTAAGCTGCACGACGATCCCGGGGCCTGCCGTCAGAAACGCCCCCGCCATAAACATCTGCCAGGTAAAGGGTTCTCCCACGGCGATGCCGATCAGCGTCCGCACGATGCCCCAGACGAGCCGCCCCCCGATCATGGCGATCAGCAGGGAACGGTACAGAGAGATCACGCACTGCCAGCGGGAACTGCGGTAAAAATACCCCGCCAGCAGGCCGTAGGTCCCCAGTTCAAAGGCCATGGCCACCGCGTTTGGAAACATGGCCGGCATCCCGAACAGCACGGAACGCATCAGCGGCAGGATGAACCCCACCGCCAGGCCGTACTGCCAACCGCAGATCAGGCCGCATAAAAACACGGGAATATGCATCGGCAGAAGCATGGCGCCGATCTTCGGAATCTGCCCGATAAAAAAGGGCAGAATCAGCCCCACGGCCAGAAACATCGCCGATAATACCATTTTCTGTATCCTGTTTTCACTCTTTTTTTCCATACGGATTCCTCCCTTTCACTCTAATACTCATTCCCATGCAGCACTTCTTTTCCGGGATCATCCCATCCCCAGCGCCAGTCCGATCAGCCGCACGAGAAAGGCCGCGATCCAGGCGATGGCGCACTGCCAGCATACGACTCCCAGGGCCCATTTTGCGCCCAGTTCCCGCCGGATGGCGGCGATCGCCGCCACACAGGGCGTATAGAGCAGGCTGAACACCAGCAGGCTGGCCGTGGCCAGCGGGGTGAGGGCCTCAAACAACATCTGCGTGCTGCCAAACAGCACGGACAGCGTGGATACCACGCTCTCCTTGGCCATAAAGCCCGTCAGCAGCGCCGTGGAGATCCGCCAGTCTCCCAGCCCCAGCGGGGAAAGCAGCGGGGCGAGAAAGCCCGCCAGGGCGGCCAGCATACTGTTCTGGGAATCCGTCACCACGTTCAGCCGAAAATCAAAGGTCTGCAGGATCCAGATCAGGATGGTGGCAATGAAAATCACCGTAAAAGCCCGCTGGAGAAAATCCTTCGCCTTATCCCACAACAGATGGCCCACGTTTTTTGCCCCGGGCATCCGGTAATTGGGCAGCTCCATGACAAACGGCACCGCCTCCCCCTGGAACGCCGTCCCCTTTAAAAGCAGGGCCATCCCGATGCCCAGCGCGATCCCCAGAAGATACAGGCCGGTCATGATGAGCGCTCCCCGTCCGGGGAAAAACACCGCCGTAAAGAACCCATAGATCGGCACCTTGGCGCTGCAGCTCATGAACGGGGTCAGCAGGATGGTCATTTTCCGGTCCCGCTCCGATGGCAGCGTCCGCGTCGCCATTACGCCGGGCACCGTGCAGCCGAACCCGATCAGCATGGGCACGATGCTGCGGCCGGACAGGCCGATCCTGCGCAGCAGGCTGTCCATGACAAAAGCGACCCGGGCGATATAGCCGCTGTCCTCTAACAGCGACAGGAAGAAAAACAGCACCACGATGACCGGAAGAAAGCTCAGCACGCTGCCCACGCCCGCAAAGATACCGTCGATCACGAGGGAATGCAGGACCGGGCTGACACCGGCGGCCGAAAGGGCCTTATCCGTCACCTGGGACAGCAGGGAGACGCCCGTCTCCAACAGCCCCTGCAGCCAGGCCCCGATCACATTGAAGGTCAGCCAGAACACCAGCCCCATAATGCCCACAAAGCAGGGGATCGCCGTATACTTTCCGGTCAGCACCCGGTCGAGCTTCGCGCTGCGGGCGTGTTCCCGGCTTTCCCTGGGTTTGACTACTGTAGCCGCACAGATCTCCCGGATAAAGGAAAAACGCATGTCCGCAATGGCCGCCGCCCGATCCATGCCGCCCTCCTTTTCCATCTGGCAGATAATATGCTCTAACATCTCCTTTTCATTCTGATCCAGCTTCAGGGCCTCCAGGATCCGCTCGTCCCCTTCCGCCAGCTTGGCGGCCGCAAACCGCACGGGAATGCCGGCCTGCGCAGCATGGTCCTCGATCAGATGCATGATGGCGTGGAGGCACCGATGCACCGCACCGCCGTTTTGATCCTCCCGGCAGAAATCGATACGGCCCGGCCGTTCCTGATATTTCGCCACATGGACCGCGTGGCTGACCAGTTCGTCAATGCCCTCGTTTTTGGCCGCTGAGATGGGAACCACCGGGATCCCCAGCATATCCTCCATTTCGTTGATCCGAATGGAACCGCCGTTGCCCCGGACCTCGTCCATCATGTTCAGCGCCAGCACCATGGGGATATCCAGTTCCATCAACTGCATCGTCAGATAGAGGTTGCGCTCGATATTGGACGCATCCACGATGTTGATGATGCCCCTCGGATGCTCTCCCAGCACAAACTGCCGCGTCACGATCTCCTCGCTGGAATAAGGGGACATGGAATAGATCCCCGGCAGATCCGTGATCAGAGTATCCGGATGCCCTTTGATCACGCCGTCCTTGCGGTCCACCGTGACGCCGGGAAAGTTGCCGACATGCTGGTTGGCTCCGGTGAGCTGGTTAAACAGCGTGGTCTTGCCGCAGTTCTGGTTGCCGGCCAGGGCAAAGGTCAGGGTCGTGCCGTCCGGAAGCGGGTTTTCCGTGGCTTTCACATGATACTTGCCGCCCTCGCCCAGCCCCGGATGCTCCACATGCCGGCGCTGTCTCTCCCCGGCCGCCTTCTCCCCCGGCCCGTCCGTTTCATGTACGTTTTCAATTTCGATCTTTTCCGCGTCCGCCAGGCGCAGCGTCAGGTCGTATCCGTGGATCAGAAACTCCATGGGATCGCCCAGAGGCGCGTATTTTACCAGCGTGATATCGGTGCCCGGGATCACGCCCATGTCCAGAAAATGCTGTCTGAGCGCCCCTTCTCCGCCCACTGCCACAATGGAAGCGGTCTTTCCGACCGGCAGCTCCCGTAATGTCATATGTATCCTCCCTATCTGATGTCTGTATATTCCGGGCAGGCCTTACGGTTCCTGGTCCCGGTCCGAAAGGCCTTCGCCCTGTATGTCATAAATATCGTCAAAAGAGATTCTTTTCCCGTCCGTAAAGCACAAAAGGCGCCGTTGCGTATCCACCCGCCTGATTTCCCCCGTCACCTTCACATAGGCGCCTCCCGCCTTTCTTTCGTCCGGCTCAAAATAGGTGACCTCTGCCACTGGCCGGGCGGCCTGCCGCGCCAGAAGAAGCCGCAGCTTTTCATCCAGCCGGGCGGCCTGCGACTCTCCTATCTCCGCCCTTTCTTCCGTCCGCCGCGCCGTTTCCTCCACCGCTTCCCCATATCCCGTCAGAGCGGCAAAAGGGGAAAACTGGGCGGCCCGGTCATGGTTTGACATGGGCGGATGCGTTGCGGAACGATGATGGGGCAGTCCGATGATATCGTCATAAGCATGGCTTTCTGCGCGCATTTTTCAGCCTTCTCCTCTCCTACGCCTTATGACCGCCGATCTGCCGGTTCCTGTCCAGGCCCGTAGCGCCCTCTTCCAGGTTCAGCCCTTTAAAAATCGCGTTCCCGCCGTATTTCTTTTTGATATCCAGCACCGCCTTCTGCATCCTTTTTTCCCGGCAGAGGGCCGCTTCTTTCGCTTCCTTCTGACGGCGCGCCTCTTCCTGGTCCGTAAAAAGATCCAGTTGCTCGTAAATCTCCCCGGAGCTGGCCTGGGCCTCGCTCATCACATGGTTGGCCACCACATACATCCTGCGCACCAGCAGGCGGCTGTCCACAATGCGGTCATACAGCTCTTTCACCGCGTCCGCAATCTGCAGGGAAGAAGAAGTCGGCTCCTGCAGACGGATGGAGCCGTGGGCGGCCTTTGGTACCTTCCTGCCATAGTGGTCCGTCGTGACCGGTCCTTTATACTGTCCCCTTATCTTCGGATCGGACAGACAGGCGGTGTCATATCCTACCGTCAACACCATCTGATCCGTGACCAGCCCTTTTTCCACCAGGTCCAGCACTAGCGCCTCCGTCATCTCCCGCACCACGATCCGGGCCTTTTCAAAGGAATAGGGCTCCTGCAGCACCTGGCCGGAGCTGATGCTGTTATTTTCCGGCCGATAGGCCTTGATGTCCGCAATGGTACATGGCTCCCAGCCCCAGGCGTGGTCGATCAGAAGCTCCGCGTTGATCCCGAACAGCCGGTATAAAAGAGCCTCGTCCTCCAGGGAACGCCGGGCCACATCGCCCATGGTAAACATGCCGTTTTCCTCCAGCTTCCTGGCGTATCCCGGCCCCACCCGCCAGAAATCCGTCAGGGGCCTGTGCCCCCAAAGCTTCTGCCGATAGGACAATTCGGTAAGCTCTGTCAGCCGCACGCCGTTTTCATCCGGGGCGATATGCTTCGCCTCAATGTCCATGGCCACTTTGCAAAGATACAGATTGGGGCCGACGCCCGCCGTAGCCGTAATGCCGGTCTGGGAAAGGACTTCCCGGATCAGCATCATGGCCAGTTCCCGCGCCGTAAGGCCATAAACCTCCAGATAGCCGGTGACATCTATAAACACCTCATCCACGGAGTAGACATGGATATCCTCCGGCGCGATGTAGCGCAGATAGATCTGATAGATCCGGGTGCTGTAGGCCATATAATAGGCCATGCGGGGGGTGGCGACCACATAATCCAGGGCCAGGGCAGGATCTTCCTTGACCTTCTCATTGTCGCTGGAGGAGCCTGCAAAGACGTGCCCGGGAGCCTGAAAAAGCCGCTTGGCGTTGATCTGCTTTACCCGCTGCACCACCTCGAACAGCCGGGCCCGGCCGGGGATCCCGTAGGATTTTAAGGACGGCGACACGGCCAGACAGATGGTTTTTTCCGTCCGGCTCTCATCGGCCACCACCAGATTGGTGGTCACCGGATCCAGTCCCCTTTCCACGCATTCCACAGAGGCGTAAAAGGATTTGAGATCGATGGCGATATAGCTTTTCTCTTTCTGCATGCGGATCCTACTCCTTTATCGGCCATGTTCCATACCGAACATCATTATACCACGTTTTGGGGAATTGCGAATCAGGATTCCACATTTCTTCCACATTTTTTGTAAAACTTTACAAATTTCCGTCAAAAAGGTATACTGAAAATGCGCATCCGCAGAAAGGAGTTTTCCATGGAACTTATGAACCGCAAGGAAGTGCCCGACCAGCTTACCTGGGATCTGTCCGCTCTCTACGCCTCCGAAGAGGATATGTATGCAGACGCTGCGCGGGCCCAAAGGCTCTGCCAAAAACTGGAAGAAAAATACAGGGGGCACCTGGACAGCCCCGAACAGATCAACGCCTGCCTGGACGGGCTGCGAGAACTGCAGGCCTGCGTCGGGCTAGTCTGCGAATACGCCGAGCTATCCGTATCCGTAGATTATAACGACGCCCACAATCAGGAACGCAGCGACCGCATCAGCCTCATCCGCTCCGAGATCTCCAGCCGTTTAAGCTTCATCGACAGCGAGATCCTTTCCCAGGATACTTCTATCCTGCAGGCCGCCATCGAAGGGACGTCCGAAAACAGAGGTTATCTGGAAAGCCTGCTGCGCCAGAAACCCCACCGGCTGCATCCGGAGGCGGAACGGGCCCTGGCCGCCCTCTCTCCCGTCTTTGGCGCGCCTTATCAGATCTATCATATGGCAAAGCTGGCGGATATGCGTTTCCCCTCTTTTGTGGCAGACGGCAGGGAATATCCCCTGGGCTATTCCCTCTTTGAAGACGATTATGAATACGAACCGGACACCCAGGTGCGCCATAGCGCCTTTGAGGCATTCTCCGGCAAACTCAGGGAATATGCCAACGTCACCGCAGCCGCCTATCAGACGAACCTGCTGACGGAAAAGGCCATGGCCACCCTGCGGGGCTTTGACAGCGTTTTTGATTATCTGCTCTTTGACCAGAGGGTGGACGCTGCGCTCTATCACCGGCAGATCGACCTGATCATGGAAAAACTGGCGCCCCATATGCGGAAATACGCGCGCCTGCTGCAGAAGATCCACGGCCTCGACCGCATGACCTTCGCCGATCTGAAGCTTTCTGTGGACCCGGATTACGATCCCAGGGTGACCATCGAAGAATCCCGGCGTTATATCGAAGAAGGGCTTTCCATCCTGGGCAGCGACTATCAGGAGATGATCCGGGAAGCTTACCGGGACCGGTGGGTGGACTTTGCCAAAAACCAGGGCAAATCCACGGGCGGCTTCTGCGCCAGCCCTTACGGCAGCCATTCCTATATCCTGCTCAACTGGAACGAAAGGATGTCGGACGTATTCACGCTGGCCCACGAGTTGGGTCACGCAGGGCACTTTAAGGCCTGCAACCAGGCCCAGTCCATCTTCGATACCGACGTGTCCACCTATTTCGTGGAGGCTCCCTCCACCATGAACGAACTGCTCATGGCCCACTACCTGCTCAAAACCAACCCTGACCGCCGTTTCCGGCGCTGGGTGTTAAGCTCCATGATCGGGCACACCTATTACCATAATTTCGTGACCCATCTTCTGGAGGCCGCTTACCAGCGCGAGGTCTACCGGATCATCGACGCCGGAGGCAGCGTCCAGGCAGAAACCCTAAGCGGCATCATGCGAAATACGCTGGAAAAATTCTGGGGCGATGCGGTGGAGATCCTGCCCGGCGCCGAATTGACCTGGATGCGCCAGCCTCACTATTATATGGGCCTGTATTCCTACACCTACAGCGCCGGCCTGACCGTCGCCACCCAGGTCTGCGCTCGGATCGAAGCGCTCGGACAGCCTGCGGTGGAAGACTGGAAAAAGGTCCTGGCCGCCGGCAGCACGGCCACGCCCGCAGAGCTGGCCCGGATGGCTGGCGTAGACATTACCACCGACGCCGCCCTCCTGGATACCATCGAGCGGATCGGTCAAATGATCGACGAGATCTGCCGGCTGACAGAAGAACTGGGCTAAGGGCGCCATTTTACCGGCCATCCGTAAGGACGCGGCACAGGGCCGTCGTAAGAAAAGGAAAGGGCCGTCGTAAAAAAAGAAAAAAACAGTGGAAATCCCGGCGAAGTTTTAGTACAATACAAGTTGGTGCGTTTTTTGCATCCCGGACGGCAAAAAAATGCCGCCCCATACGTTACCTTATCTATACAGGCAAAGGACAAAGAACGCAGGCGTGAAGGCTCTGGGCCCCTATGCCTGCGACATGGAGAAAATATGAATCTCTTCAATCTGATCACACTGTTGGGCGGCCTGGCCATGTTCCTGTACGGAATGCGCATCATGGGCGACGGCCTGAAGGAAAGCTCCTCCGGCACGCTCAAAAAAGCGCTTGAACATCTCACCAATACGCCGTTAAAAGCGTTCCTGCTGGGCCTTGTGATGACCGCGGTGATCCAGTCTTCTACGGCCACCATCGTCATCACCTCTGGACTGGTGGGCGCGGGGATCATTTCCCTGCGCCAGTCCCTCGGCATCGTCGTCGGCGCCAACGTGGGCACCACGGTCACGGGCCAGATCATCCGCCTTCTGGATCTGGACGCTTCCGGCACTTCCTTCCTGCAGTTTTTCCGCCCCTCCACCCTGGCGCCTCTGGCGCTCATCGTGGGGATCGTTCTGATCATGGCCTTAAAGACCGAATCCTCCCGCAAAGTCGGCCAGATCGTGATCGGCTTTGGGATCCTCTTTTCCGGCCTTCTGAACATGACGGGAGCGGTGAGCGTCCTGACGGAAAACGGCGTCGTCGAACAGCTTTTTTCCAGACTGGGCAAGGATCCGGTCCTGGGCTATCTCATCGGCGCCGGCGTGTCCTTTGTCCTCCAGAGTTCTTCCGCCACCATCGGGATCCTGCAGGCCTTTTCCACCTCCGGGCGGCTCACTTTCAGCGCCATCTACGCGGTGCTGATGGGCATTTACCTGGGCGACTGCGTTACCACGGCCATCGTCTGCAATATCGGCGCCAGGCCCGACGCCAAACGGGTGGGCATTGTCAATATCCTCTTTAATCTAAGCAAAACCGCCGCCATCCTGATCGCGGTCACCGTCGTCCACCGGCTGGGGCTGTTGGACAGCCTCTGGGACCGGGTGATCTATTCCGGCGGCATCGCCAACACCAATACGCTCTTTAACCTCTCCTGCGCGATCCTGCTGTTCCCGCTTCTGCCCTTTTATGAAAAACAGAGCCGCCGGCTCGTAAAGGACGAACCCGCGGCAACAGGGAAATACGACGAACTGCTGGACGCCTTAAGCCCCGTGTTCTTCAACACGCCGGCCCTGGCTTTCGGCCGCTGCCATGAGGCCCTGGACGCGATGTACGACGTGGCCTATAGCAACATCAAACGGGCCTTTGAGGTACTCTTTTCCTATGACGAAAAAAAGGAGGCCCAGATCCGAGAGGACGAGGATCTGGTCGATAAAATGGCGGACCGGATCAGCAATTACCTGGTGCAGTTCTCCGCCCATATCACGGCCCCTAACCACCTGGAGATCATGAACCACTACCATTCCCTGGTCACGGAATTTGAACGGCTCAGCGACCATGCCCTCAACATCGCGGAATGCGCCCAAGCGCTGTACGACAACCAGACCTCTTTTTCCGAGGCCGCCCTGTCGGAACTCACCGTATTGCGGAAGCTGCTTGGCACGATCCTGGATCTGGCCATCCGCAGCTTCCGGAACAGGGATATCAACGCCGCCCGCCGCATCGAGCCGCTGGAGGAAGTGGTGGACGATATGATCAACTCCCTGCAGAACAACCATCTGGAGAGGCTGCGCAACGGCGCCTGCTCCATCCTGGCCGGGACGGAGTTTTTAAATCTGCTCTCCGACGCGGAACGCATCTCCGATATCTGCTCCAACATCGGCGTGGCCGCCATCGCCCGGGCGATGCCCCAACTGCGGCATCAGGTACACGATTATGTTTCCCGTCTCCACTCAGGCCGGGACGAAGAATTTAACCGGGAATACCAGGAGGCCCATGACAAATATTTCGGGATGCTCCGTCTGGAACGCTGACCTCTTTTGCCGGTCTGCGCTCCATCGGATCAGGCCTCGATCTCCTTCGTGGCGCTCTTTTGCTCCCCGGCCCAGAACGACCGGTCGGAGGCATACCGCCCCAGCGCTCTTCCCTCTTCGTCTCCCGGACAGATCACATGCAGACCGGCTGCCAGCATGGCGGCCGGCTTTTTTTGACGGATCGCATGATACCCTTCCCGATCCTGGATCCAGATGGGCCCTTCCTGCCCTCCGTAGGCGGACAGAACGCAAAATCGAACCGCCACGGCCCTGACCGACGTTAAAAACATCGCCCGCTGGGACAGAGAGGTGTTTAAAAAGCTGCCCTTGGCGGCGAGCCTCCACCGGCTTTCCCCCGCCCGTCTATAGAAAATCTCATATTCCCGGACAAACCCGTCCCGCATCCGGCTGCGCTGGGCCGGCACATAGAGCAGCCCGTTTATTTCCGTCTCTTCTTTCAACTCAAGATCAACACGGATCGGATAACTTTCCCCAGCGGCATAAAAAGCGCGGTCAGGATTTGCAACGGCCAGACAGAAAGGTTCGCTATGCCGCGCCTGCAGGGCCTCCCCGCCCAGCGTGCCGCTCTCTGCCTCGACCCTTAGGCAGGTCACGCTCCTTGTGATCTGTTCCATGCGCCGGACAGGAAACAGCCTCGCTTCGATCTGTCCGAGGGCTGCACGCTGCGCCGGAGCAAACGACGGGGAAGCTGCATAGGCCGTCAGGGCCTTCCGCAAGGCCCGGGCCGCGGGCCGTTTCCGATGGGAGCCTTCCAGATCGGCGGTGACCATCAACAGCCGCCCCTGTTCCACCTGCGCTTCCCAGATCAGGGACAGGGAAAGCCCCCGGTTCCAGTCATCGATGACCCGGACGATGGGATCGATCTGCGGCAGACGGTCCATCCAAAAGCCCCTGGCCCCGGCCAGAATATCCTCCCACTGCCAGCCTCCGTCTGCCTCTGTCGGAAAACGGGAAAACAGAGGATGCTCCTTTTGGATCAAAAGCCCCAGGCTGCGCCCCCAGGCAGGCCCCATCTGGCCGTTCCAGAAGACGTTTCGCAGGCTGACCGGCGGGCAGTCGTAATCCAAATCGGACAAATGGGGCATATAGACGACCCTCTCGCCCCGCAAAAGCCGTTTCCTGGCCTCCGCCCAATCTCGGGTCAAAAGGGCCTCTTCCTCTGCCGTCGTCTCCTGCTCTTCATAGACATAGACCGGCCACTGGTTGCAGCACAGTCCCCTGATCCGCGCCACAAAGCGCAGTGCGCCGACTGCGCTATCCTGCCCAAAGGAAAGTTCTGCGCTGCCTAAGGAAAGCTTCTGGCCGCATAAGACCCGGGGGACCGCGATGCTCCCCTGGGCCAGAGGTTTTGTATCCGTTCCTTCCCCGATCAGTTCCCATTCCAGCCTGGCGTCCCGGATCTCCTGCTGTCCGTAATGACAGATCTCCAGGGGGACTTGCACCCTGTCTTTTTTCCCATATACATAGGATCCAAACCGGGCCAGCAACACCGTAGGGCCGCAGAAGAGGCGAAATTCCTCCGGCGTAACGTAGCCCTTGTTGTCCCAGAAAGCGTCCAAGATCCCCACCAGTGCGCTGCCCTGCCCCAGATAGTCGTGCAGGTCCAACAGCTCAAAGCCCTCCAGCCCCTGCGTGCGGAAATTCGCTTCCAGATCTTCTTTATACAGCCGCACCTGATTGCGGCCGGAGGCATAGGCCAGTTCCCGGTTCAAAGAAAGCAGCCCGCTTTTCTCTGCCCTTTCGGAAAACAGCCTGTAATTTCCCGGCTGCAGATATCCCGTGAACTTTTCCATCACGCGAAAATCCGGATAGGACGTCCACTGTCCCAGTTCATGACAGATACAGGGCAGAACGGCCCCTTCCAAGGAAGGCGCATAATCCCTGCCCTGCCAGCCCTCCGGCCCCCGGATCCTTCCGCCAAGGTAGGGGCCGAAGCCAGAACGGTGGAAATACAGATAATCCACTCCCTCCACATCCTTCGGCGGTTCGCCGTAATGCCAGCCGCTCTGGGCCGTATAGACCCTGCGCCCCTCATATCCCAGCCTCCGGTCCGTCTCGCGGGCCAGCTTTACCCATTCCTTTAGGGGCTGCTCCCAGTCCCCGTCCGGCTCGTTGCCGGAGGAAAAAAGGACGAAAGAAGGATGGTGGCCGAACTGCGAAAGGATCCGCACCGTTTCCTCCTTCAAAACGTCCAGCATGGGGATCCCCGGTTCAAAATGGTTCCACATGCCGCATTCCGGCTGCAGATAAACGCCCGCTTCGTCCGCCGCCGCAAAGGCCGCTTCCGGAGGGCAGAAAGAATGGCAGCGGACAAAATTCAGCCCCCATTTTTTCAGGATCTCAAATTTTTCCTTCCAAAATTCCCGGTCGCAGGCGGGATATCCGGTCAGCGGATACTCCCCTCCCATATGGGTGCCGCGGAAATACTCCGGCCTGCCGTCCACATAAAATTTTTTGTCCCTGACCTCTATCCGCCTCGGATGGGCGTTGGCGTAAGCGCGGCGTTCTTCCTCCCTCGCCCGCCATTCCTGTGCGGTCATCAGGGCGATCTCCCCGGCCATCCCGTTCCAGGATGCGCCCAGGGCATCAGACACGCCATGGCCGTCGGGACGGTACGGATACTGCATGGAATTGTCCACGGCGACCGAAAGCCTGTGGACGCCTTCCGTCAACCTTCCCAGCCCGATCTTGTGGGCCGTACACAGGGAACAGTCCCCGCCCAGCAGTTCTCCATCCACCCACACTTTCGTCCGCCAGTGAACGGCCTCCAGATAAAGGAGCCACTCCTCCGCCGTCTCCGGTATCGCAAAAGCGCGCTCATAGACCGCCTCTCCCAGAAAATGCCTGGGCGGCTGGGCGCAGAAGGGAACCAGAAAAGCTTCTCCCGGCTCTCTTTTGTATTCCTCCCGTTCCCAGAAAAAGGGATCATGAAGGCTGCTCACCCAGGGCGTATCCCGGTCGATGGGATTCCCGTATCCCTGGGCCTGCAGGATGCCCGGCAGGCAGATCCTGCCTTCCTGCACGCCGTTTTTCGTTTCCAGCCTGATATGCCATTCTCCAGACAGATCCAGATACATAAGTTCCCTTCCTTTTTATACAAGCGGCAGCGCTTTATTCTCCCATCCTAATCCCCATTTCGGAGCGTTTACGCGACGGGGCGAAAGCTCCAGCAAAAACGGGCTCATGGGCAGGTTGGCCCCATTGTAGACGAGAGCGCCCCGGTTCGTATTCCCATACGCATACCGCAGGGCGAAGGCCCCATCCTTTGGCGCTTCTGCCGTCAGCAGGATGTCCCGGCCGTCGATCGACGCCTGCATAGGATACAGCCTGCCGTCTCGGCCTTCCAGTACAAAGTCCAGAAGCCGGTCCGACTTGACGCTGGCGGCATACAGGCCGTCGCTGTGGGCAAGCCGCAGCCTCAGGCAGATCTCCCCCTCCCGGGCCGGCTGTGCCTCCACGGCTGCCGGCTCCGGCCCGCTGCATTCCACGGGCTGATGAAAAACCTTCTGAAGCGCCAGCAGCGCCAGCCTGCGCCCGACATCCTTTTTGTTATGCGGGTGCAGATCGTTATCTTCTCCCAGGTCGATGGCAACTGCCATGCCCGTCCCCGGGATCCGCAGGCTTCGCCGCTGCACCTCCCGCAGTTGGGGCCATCCGCTGGCGGTTCCGTCGCTTTCGTTACCTGCCAGATCGATGGTGAAATTGGGAAGCTGTACGAAATAAAACGGAAGCTCCTCCTGCCAGCAGCGCCGGTATCCCTCCACCATCCGCCGGGTCAGATCCAGATAAGTTCCCGGCTCTCCGGCGTTGGATTCCCCCTGATACCAGAGGATGCCCTGGATCACATACGAATGACAGGGAGCCGTCATCCCGTTATACAGTCCGGTAGGCTTCCAATTCACAAAATCCGTCCCCGGCGCCGGAGGACAGACGGCCCCTGTCCGGTACAGCCAGCCGCCGCTTAAGTCGATCTCATGGGAGGCATCCCAGAGGGCATATCTTTTTTCCGGCGTAAACCTGCCGTTGCCCCGCTCGCAGATCACCCGGATCACCAGCGTGTTGCGGCCTTCCCGCAAAAGCCCCTCCGGCACCCGGTATTTGCGGGGCGGATACTGATAGTCCGTATGCCCTACCCGCACGCCGTTTATGTAGGCGGTATCGCTGTCCACGATCGTCCCCAGCCACAGATGGGCTTCTTTGCGGGCCATATCGGCGGGCACATCGAAGGTTTTACAAAACCAGAGGCTGCCGATAAAGGCGCCCGGAGCCGAATCGGCAAAAAAAGCGGGCAGACAGATCGGTTCCCAGAGGGAACGGTCCGTCTCTTCCTTTTCCCAACCCTCGGCCAGCCCTCTGTCCCGGCTGTCCAGCTCCCTGTGCCATGACACGGCCTGCCTCATATTCTGCGCAAGCACCCCGGACACGAAATCGGGATCCGCGTACCGGTCCGCCAGCGCCAGCTTGTCTTCATAGCCTTCCAACATCCTGCGGCTCATCCAGGACTCGATCAAAGAACCCCCCAGGCTGGCATCGATAAAGCCCACCGGGATCTGCGTCCTGTCGAACATCTCTTTGGCAAAAAAATAGGCGGTGGCGGAAAAGCGCAGGATCGTATCCGGCGCGGCCGCCTTCCACTCGCCGCTGTCCAGTTCCTCTGCAGGCCCTTTAAAATCTGCCTTTTCCGTGATCTTAAACGTCCTGATCCGAGGATTTTCACAGTCCGCGACTTCTTTGGGATAGCGGTCGCGCACCCGCTCCATGGGCAGTTCCATATTGGACTGTCCGGAACAGAACCACACTGTCCCCACAAGGATATCCGAAAGGCAGACCCGCTCTCCTGCGTCGTCCCAAACTTCCAGAAAATAAGGCCCGCCGGGATCGCAGGCGGGCAGCCAGACCTGCCAGCGGCCGTCCTCTCCGGACAAAGCGCTGTATTCTTTCTCTAAAAACCGTACCGTGACCGTCCTGTCCGGGCTGTCCCATCCCCATATCCGGATCCGTTTTTGGCACTGTAACACCGCGCCGTCGCTCAACAGCCTGGGTAATTTCAAATTCTGCATCTCCATCTTTTCCTCCATGCCGCCTTTCCCTCCCGTTTTCCGCCGCCTGGCGGTCCAAAAGCAGCGCTCTCAGAAAGGACCCGCGTCAGATCCACGGGCTCTTCCTTGGCTTATTTACCTGGATGACCCGGCTCCTCTCCAGGCTGAGGGTCAGCATCAGGCGTCCCTCATCCCGCCGCTCCGGCTTCATCATATAATGCGCATATCGGTCGATCAGGCTGAACAGATTGGCCGTCCTGCCTTCGATCATAAAATTCTCAAAGCCCATGGGCACATATTTCTCCCAGATATCATCGGGCGATACGAAGGTCGGGTAATCCCGGATCGTATAAAGGGAATTGCGGCCCTTATATTCGCAGTGCCAGTCGGGCACCGGCGCTTGTTTATCCGGCGACATCCCGCGGTTTTTCAGCACGACGTACTGTTGTCTTGCCACCTGTTTATTGTGTTCTTCCCTTCTGGGACAGTTGGGCACGCAACAGGAGTTCACCAGGACCGCGCATTTTTCCCTGTGTCCGATCTGACCCAACAGGTCAAAACGGTTGTTCAGATTGTAGTCCAGTACCGCCAGGCCGTAATCCTGTTCCAGCTCCCGGTTGAGCGCGTCGATATCCTGTATTTGCTTATCGCCGGAACTGCCGATCTGAAAGCCGGGGTATTTTTCCCGGATATAGGCTTCCAACAGGGGGGAAACCACCAGCGCTCCGTTTTGTCCGTTATCCGCCGCCATCATGCAGAAATTGCAGTAGGGGTCATTCAGATCTGCCGGCGTGATCATCGGATTGGTGAAGGTATAGCAGATCCCGATCCCCTGGCTGTTGATGGACTCGACCACATGGCGGATATACCCGGCGTCACACTGATCGCCGTTGGAAAAACGGCCGCCGTTCCAGCGGGATGTGGGAAATTCGCCGTAAAAGGACGCGATCTCCACCTCCGGCCTGAAAAATTCCGGGAAGCTGCGCAGCATATTCGCCACGAGCATATTCAGCGGATAGGTATACCTTAATCCCGGAAGATGAAATCTGACTTTCATAACGCCTCCTGTATCAGCGCGTCCGCGATCCTCTGGGAAAACCAGGTCAGCCCTCTCCGGTCGAAAATGGCGAATTTTTCCCCGGACGAATCATAAATGCCGTTGTCCCACCAGATGCAGGGGATCCCATGCTGGTTGGCAATCTGCATATAATCCGCCAGCCATGCCACCACCTGGTCCGTATTATCTTTCTTCTCCCCGTTTTCGTCCGTATAGGTCTTATGCACTGCACCAAACTCCGTGACGATCACGGGAACGCCCTTTGCAATGAGATTTCTGTCCACCAGATCCATGGCGGAGGCGATATCTTTTTTCAGCGTCCCGTCCCACTCAACGATGCTTTGGCCATCCGGCTCATAAGTGAAAAAGTACGGCGTATACAGATGCACCGAAACGGCGATATTTTCATCATCGGCGGGGATCGCAAGCTGCGTGATGGATTCATAGGTGGCGGAATTTCCGTAAGGGCAGATGATCAGGCAGCGGGAAGCGTTATTGCCGCCGCACTCCCGCACGGTCTGCACAAACGCCGCATTTAAAACGTTGACCGCCTCCCGGCCCTCCGCCGTGCCGCCGCTCCATTCCTCGGCGGAGCCTTTGATCCTGGGTTCGTTCATCCCCTCAAACAGCAGCTTCTCCCCGTAATCGGCAAAGCGCAGGGCGATCTGCTTCCAGATGGCGCAAAGCTCCTGTTTTACCTCATCAAGCCCCTCCGTCTGGGGTTTCAGCCAATAGTCCGGCTCGTGGTGGGTGTCCAGGATCACATACATGCCCTCGCTGTAGGCGTAATCCACCACCTCGGCCACCCGGTCAAGCCAGGCCGGATCGATCTGATAGTCCGGCGCGCCGCCCAAATGGTCGTTCCAGGTGACCGGGATCCGAAGGGTATTAAAGCCCTGGAGGCGCACCGCGTCGATCATTTCTTTCGTCGTTTCGGGATTCCCCCAGTAAGTCTCCTCCTTCGCAGGGTCAGAAGCCCCGTGGGCGTCGAAAGTATTGCCCAGGTTCCATCCCACGTTCATATCGGCCAAAATTTCCGCCGCGTTCTTTTTCTGCATTTTCTCGCTCTGCCCGGCCTCTGCATCCTCTTTGGACGCCGCAGCCTCCGTTTCCACCGCCGATATTTCTTCCGCCTCTGTCGCAGTTTTAGCCGCCGTCTCCATCGCCTCCGTTTCCATCGACACCTTCTCCTCAACCGGCGTTTCTGCCGCTTCCGTTTCCGACGCCGCGCTTTCCTCTGCAGCGGTTTTTGGCGCTTCCTTTGTCTGTTCCTGGGACACACTACCCGATGCAGCGCAGGCCGTCAGAAAAAAGGCGGCCGTCAGGGCGAAAACGCCCGCCAGCAAATTCTTTTTCATCGTGAAAACCTCTCATTCCTTCCTTTTCTTTTTTCGTTCCTGGCAAATATTTGTTAAGAACGCGCAATTTACTTTTTTGATCAATAATGATACAATAAAAAACGAGGAGGTGGGACACATGGCAAAGACGAACGCTGATTTCTACAGCCGCAACAGCGACTATTCTGGTACCCGCAGGATCCAGGCGGACATACAGGAACTGGTAGAATACCGTCCGAACACTTCCGTCCGCATCTGGTACAACGAACAGCGCGACGGTTTCGCCAACCACTGGCACAGGGCCATCGAGATCATCCTCCCCATGGAAAACTGGTACGACGTGACCGTAGGGACCGATTCCTACCATCTGCAGCCCGGAGACATCCTGTTCATTCCCTCCCGTGCGCTTCACACCCTCAGCGCCCCCGAAAGCGGGGTCCGCTTCATCTTCCTGCTGGATACCGCCCCTCTGGAAGCCATGCGCTGCTTCCCGCAGATCGAACCCCTGCTGGCTTCCACGCTCTATCTGACCCACAGCTCAAACCCCGCCCTTTATGATGAAGTTTACCATATCCTGCTGCAGATGCGCAACGAATACTTTGGTACGAACGAATATTCCGATCTTTCCGTCTATTCCCTCTTTCTGAACCTGATCGCGCTGCTTGGCAACTACCGGCTCAACAGCCTGCAGCTCTTTTCCTCCGGGCGCGTATCGCGCCAGAAAGAGTATATCGATAAGTTCAACCGGATCCTGGAATACATCGACGCCCACTACATGGACGATCTTTGCCTGGACGATATGGCCGCTTCCGCGGGCTTTTCCAAATTTCATTTTTCCAGGCTGTTCAAACAGTATACCGGCTTTACCTTCGCCGCCTATGTCTGCCACAGCAAGATCCGGATCGCGGAGGAACTGCTGAGCCGGCCCGATCTGTCCATCACCCAGATCGCCATGCAGTCCGGCTTTTCCAGCCTTTCCACCTTTAACCGGGTATTCCGCCAGCAGAAAAACTGCTCGCCCTCCGAATACCGCAGCAAGAACAGGGCCTTCCAGCATCTGGACGATCATTCCCCGGAAAATACAAAAAACGCGGGCTTGGGCTGATACCGGTCGTCAAAGAGGAGCGGGCACTGGATCCGTCCCGTGGTATTGCCGCCGCCGACGTTGGATCGGCTCTGGAGCCAGGAATAGTGATCCACCGTTCCCCAGAAAGTGATCCCCGTCACGTTGACGCCCTCTTTTTGGTTGGCGTCCTGTATGGCCTGATACAGCATCCGGTAACGCTCCGCCTGTTTTTCATACTCTTCTTTCCTGGACGCTTCGCTTCCGTCGTAACCCTCGCCTGCTCTCATGTCAAACTCTGTGATCTGTACGTTTCCCACTACCTTTGCATAACGTTCGATGGCGGCGCCGAAATCGTCCCGGGAAGGGGATACCATATTGTAATGCCCCTGCATTCCCATGCCGTCGATGCGGGTTCCCTCTCCGGGGGCGCCCTCCCGTTTTTTTACCGCTTCCAGCAGCGTAAGGATCCCCTGCTGTTTTGGAGCAGAACATTCACTGTAATCGTTATAATATAGCTCCAGGTCGGCGGGCGCATACCGGTTGGCGTAAAAAAAAGCGTTCAGGATATACTCCTCGCTCTGATAGACCCTCCACCAACTGGAATTGCTGCCATGGGTATCCCGGCTTAAGGGCTCGTCGGGATTTTCCCGGTCGGAACGGTAAGTGCCCGTATGATCGCTGACCGCCTCGTTGACCACATCCCAGCCGTAAAACATCCCTTTGTATTTGCTGTCCTCCCCCGTAAAATGCGTCAGCACCGTCCGGATGTACCACTCCAGCCGCCTGTTCATGGTATCCTTGTCCACATATTCCTTCTCTTTATCGTAGTCTGCATGGAAAAACCACTCCGGCGTCTGGGAATGCCACACCAGCACATGCCCCCGCACCCTGATCGGGCAGCCGGGATGCGCCTGGTTCCAGGCAAGCACCCGGTCCAGCATGGCTTCCGCCCTGGAGTAATCCAGCTTCGGCACCAGGATCGTCTCCCCGTCCAGTTCTGCTTCCTGGGTGCCGGGACATACCCTGTTGCTGAAGCCGAACAGACATTCCGGCTTTAATTCATTGCCAAAGGTGAGCGCGTTAAAATGCGTCGTGATGATCTCCCAGACCTTTTCATCCTGCATCTCATACAGGGTCGTCTCTACGCCGATCCGGCAGCCCATCGTCCGCTGTATAGCGTCCTTTAAAACAGGCACTGTTTCATCCTCCTTCGCTTTTCCCCCATCAGGAATTTTTGGCTGCGCACAGCTTTTTGCCGCGTCCGCGGCGCGTAGCTTTCTGTTATGTCCGCGGCGCGTAGCTGAAGTTGTAAAACACGGCGGAACCGCCCGCCCGCCTGGTGGCGAACACGGACAGCCCGCAGCGGCAGCCCACAAAATGATCCAGGCCAAAGTACAGGGCGTGTTCCTTTCCGATCCTTCTAAAGTCCCTTCCTTCTCTGGGTTCCCGGTAGTAAAACACCGCCTTGTCGGCGTGTTCGGAAAAACTCGCTTCCAGCCGCAGCCGCACCACGGGCTCCGTCAGGCTGATCTTCTCCACGATCCGCCCCGGCAAATAGTCCTTCGCGCCCATGCCGGTATCCTTTTCTTCCCGGTTCCTCTCGATCATCACCAGATAGTACCGGCGCAGCTCCCTGGTCACCGCCACCATCCCGTAGCAGCCCTGCAGGGCGCACAGTCCGGCGAAATCCCCTTCGTTTAAGTCCGTGGCGTCCACCGTCACCTCCACGTCGGCGCCCGGCAGCATGAGCCGCTGCGTCAGCGTATTCACCGCCTGCGTCACGTTGGCGCAGAGCTTACCCGTGGTGATGCACAGTCCGCCCCGGGGCAGGATCGTCCAGAGGTCCGGATTGGGCTCGTGATTCCACTGCCACTGGGCTTTCAGCCGAAAATGCCCGTTCTCGTCGGGCCGGTACGAAAAATCATCCGACGTATACAGCTTCTCATATTCGTAAGAGGGCCTGTTGCTGACCGCTGTCACGGACGATGGGATCTTCCCCTGCTCCCCGAATACGGGAAATCCGTTCTCCCAGCTCACCGGGACCAGCACCGGCACGCGCCCCACCGCGCCGTGATCCTGCAGAAGGATGCTGTACCATCTGCCGTCTTTGGCCTGCACGATCCCGCCCTGGGCCACGCCGCAGTTTTGAAACCCCATGTTGTCGTCCAGCACGGGGCCGCCATGAAATTCTCCCTCCAGGGAATCTCCGGCAAAGCACATCTGCGTCCTTCTGGCCGTTCCCGTCCGGGGCCAGTGGATGGTAAACAGATAATATCTTCCGTCGATCTTGTAAAAGTGGGAACCCTCGTGCCCTAAGATCACATCCTCCGTCTCCTGCACCAGCATCCTGGAGAAGCCGTCCTCCTTAAACCCGGTCAGATCCGGAAGCAGCTCGCGGATTCGGATCTCAGAATTTCCGTACACCAGATACACCCTGCCGTCATCGTCGAAAAACAGGGATCCGTCATGCAGATAGCTGTCGATACAGGTTCTCTCCCAGGGCCCTTCCACCTTCCGGGCCGTATAAAAATACGTCCTGCCGCTCTGTTTCGCCCCGAAGCACACATAAAAGCGGCCGTCGTGATACCGCATGGAGCCCGCCCACATCCCGCAGCCGTATCCGCTGCGCTCGTAGGTCATGCGGGCCTCCTGCGTGCCCTCAAAGGTTTCAAAAACATAGGCGGCATGTTCCCAGTTCACCAGGTCGTAGGAGCGCAGGATCTGCCCCCCGGGCAAAAAGTGCATGGTCGTACTCAGCATATAGTAGACGTCGCCTACCCGGATCACTTCCGGATCCGGATAATCCGCTCCGATCAGAGGTTTTCTCTTTACCACAGCCGTTTTTTCGCCTTTTTTCATATTTCCTCTCATTCCGCCGGCCAAAATTTCAGCGCTTTCCCGCCCCCTGGGGCGGCGCCGTCAAAAGCCTTCTGATCCTCTCCCGGATGAAATCCCTCTGCCCGTCCTTTACCAGAAAATACAGATAGGCGTCCAGCACATACTGCTGGGGCATCCCACGCCCGGCGATCTTAAAGTTCACAAAGCCCCTGTCGATATAATCCCCGATCTCTTCGTTGGAGATAAAGGCGGGACGCTTCTGGCACTCTGCGAAGGTTTTGTTGGGGTTGGCATTGGGGCAGGCAAAAATATCCTTCACGTCAAATTCCAACTGGGCCCGGGACTGCTGGGCATAATGCTCCGCCCTCCTGGGACAGCCCGGCGTACAGACCTCGTTGACCAGGATCTCTATCCTTCCCGCCTCCGGCTCCAGATGCCTTAACACGTCCTGGTTGTGATTCAGGTCATAGTCCAGCACCACCAGGAAATAATCCCGCTCCAGCTCCTCCATCAGCCTGCCCGTCTCCACGATCCGCTTCGTGGTGGAGGAGATCAGAGGAAAGCGCGGATATTCCCGGCGGATGTACTCCTCCAGCACCGGGGTATTGACCAACACCTGGTTCATGCCGTTGTCCGCCAGCCGCATGATGAGGTTGCAGTAGGTATCCTGCAGATGCTTTTCCTCCAGACAGGAATTGGTCCAGGTGAACCGCACCGGGACGCCTTTGCTGTTATACAGCCGCAGGGTCGCCTCAATGTCCCGTTTCCCGGCGATCCCCATTACCACCCTTCCGCCGTTCCAGATCGCCCCGGGGAAGGTGCCGTAGACCGAGCCGATCCGGTACCCGTCACGAAAACAGTTGGGATATTCCTTCATCAGCATGATCATCGCGTGATTCAACGCCCTGAAATAACAGAAACCGGGCAAATGCCAGTAAACCTTTTTGTCAGCCATCGCAGCCTCCTTTTACATCGCATCCTCACGGCCATTTGGAAGGCCGCGGCCTTGCCACCGTGATCAGATGGCTGGCCGCCAGGCTGTTTAACAGCTTCGTGGCCGCATCCACCCGGTACTCGGGCCGGATCAGATAATGGCAGTAGACCTCCAGGATATAAAACAGGTTCGCCGTCCGCCCTTCCAGTTTAAAGTTGGTAAAGCCCATGGGCACATACTTTTCCCAGATGTCCTCCGGAGACACATAGGTGCAGTAGCCCTGGATCGTGGAAAACTCATTGTGTTCGCCGTAATCGCAGTGCCAGGGCTCCAGCGGGATCTGCCGGTCCGGCGTGCGGGTACGGTTTTTCAGCATGATCTTCTGGTTTTTCGCCTCGTTCTCATAGTGCTTCCCCCGCCTGGGGCAATTGGGCTGGCACACCGCGTTTACGAGGATCTCGCAGCGGCCCTTGTCCTCTATCTTTTCCAACAGGTCGAAGTGGTTGTTGAAATTATAGTCCAGCACGACCAGATGATAGTCTTTTTTCAGTTCCTCGTTCACCGCGTCGATATTGCGGATCTCCTTACAGGTAGAGCTGTTGATCCGAAAGCTGGGATATTCCTTCCGCACATATTCCTCCAGAAGCGGCGATACCACCAGGATCTCGTTTTTTCCGTTATCGGCGGCCTTCATGCAGAAATTGCAGTAAGGATCCTTCAGATCCTCTTCGTTTAAGAACATATTGGTATAGGTGTAGCGCACCGCCACGCCCTTTGCATTGATATTTTTGATGGCGTTCTCAATATAGCCTGCGTCGCACTGGTCGTTGGGGGATTTCCTGCCGCCGTTCCAGAGGGACATGGGAAACTCCCCGAAAAAGGACGCGATCTTAACGCCCTCCCGGAAATACTCCGGCCTTTTTTCCAGCATGGACAAAAGCATCATGTTCAAAGGATAGTTCTGCCGCAGGCCCGGCAGATGAAACCTGACTTCCATCGATATGCCTCCGCATTTTATTCCGAGGTGGATTCTTTTTTGAGAACAAAGGGGATGGTGCCCGGAAAACACCATCCCCAATCTGTTAGTTGAAACAAGCTGTCGTCTGTTACTTCTGCGCGATTACTGCAGGGACGCGTTAAATTCATCCACCGCAGTCTGCCACTCAGCCAGGTTCTGCTCCAGCAGAGCGTCCGCATCCGCACCAACACCCGCCTGATACAGGAAGTTGTCGTTAGGATTGAAGTTCGGAACGATAGCATGCACGTCGTCAACGCCTCTGGTGGTCATCATGTCGATGGTCTCGTCCACGGAACGGGTATCTCTCATGCCGCCGTACAGGTTATCCAGCAGGCCGTAGTAGCCTTCCCACTCTTCGCCGGGAACATCGTCGGTCCACACATCGTATGCGAACATCAGCAGTCTCGCCTTGTCATCGCTGTAAGAAGCAGGCATCATGGTGACGTTGTTGGACTTGTTGGTCACATAGTCGTCCATCCTGGGCCCCTTCGGGAACATAACAAAGCCGTAATCCACCTGCTGGGTCAGCTCAACGCCGTTAACCGCAGTCGCATTACCGTCGGCATCCACGGACTGACCGGTCAGCCAGCCGCCCTGGTATGCACAGTAAGCATCGTCAAACATGAAAGCGGCCTCGCCGTTCATGAAACGAACCTTGTAGTCTTCCCAGTTGGAACCGTCTTCGTTGCTATAGTTCAGGAAATACTTGCTGGTCACTTCGTCCAGCGCGAAATGCAGGCCTTCTCTTACCGCATCGCTGTCAGCAGTCAGTTCATAAGTACCGTCGGAATTCTTGGTCACCAGGGCGCCGCCGTTGGAACGGATACACTGCATAACCATACCGCCGTTGTTCTGTACGCAGCCGTATACGTCGATCTGGCCGTCGTTATCGGTATCGCGCTGTACCTTGCTCATGATATCGATCCAGGCATCCCAGGTCCAGGTGCCGTCCGCCTGCATGTCATAGATGGACTCGGGATCGATGCCCGCATCCTTCAGTACCGTCTTGTTGAAATAGAGTCCGCCTCTGGGCTCTGAAGGGCCGGCATAGAAGCCGTACTTGGCATCGCCGATACCCCAGCTATCCAGTTCGCCGTTGCAGGTCCATTTCTCGCGGGACAGGTCGACAACGTCGCCGTCCAGCTTGGAAATGTCATAGCACAGGCCCTGGCTGACATAGGAAGCTGTGGAAGCGGAATTGGTCAGAATATAAATGATATTCTCGTCGGAACCGGAAGTAGCGGCCTGCACGAACGCCTCACCGATGGAGCCTTCCCCCCAGCCCCAGCCGGCGTAGTTCTTCTGCACCAGCGTGAAGTTGTAGGTCTCCTGCAGCCAGTCGCGATACTCCTTCTGCGCCTCACCGAATTCAGTGGTAGGCTCTGCATTGGGATCCGTCCACCAGTCGGCGACGATGATCTCCATACCGCCCAGATCAAAAGGCTCGCCGGTCTTAGGATCGATCCTGATCTCGGCCATACCCTCTTCTTCCGCCGCAGCCGTGGTGACTTCTTCCGCAGCCTCGGTCTGCTCTGCAGCAGCCGTACTCGGCTCTTCAGCGGCCTGGGTCTGGGCGTCAGCGGCAGGCGTCTGCTCTTCAGCGGCCGGCGCAGCGTTGTTACCGCAGCCAACGACTCCTGCGGCCATGATCGCAGCCAAAGAAGTCGCCATAAATCTGCTTAAGGTTTTTCTTTTCATACTCTCCTCCTTATTTTTTCGATGGATCTATAAATTTCTGCGCCGCGCGTCCCATAAAAATTTCCGGGTCTGGAACGCGCCGGGCGAAACTTATCATAAATCAGTTGCCGCAGGGCCGGATCACATCTTGATACCGGTGCTGCTCAAGCTCTCCACAAATCCCTTCTGGGCGAACAGATACAGGACGATCAGGGGAACGATCACCATCAGCGTGCCCGTCGCCAGCATACAGTTGCTATAGGGGACGGAAACGCCTGCGGAACTGGACGCCCCGCTGATCCTGGCCATATAGCCGCCGAAGGTATCGGGCAACTGCTTGAGCTTAATGCTCAGCAGGCTGATATTGCCCAAAAACATGCTGGAATAAAAACCGTCGGTCCACTGCCACACAAAGGCGAACAGGAAACAGGAAGTCAGGATGGGCTTCGCATCCGGCAGCATGATCCGGATGAAAGTCTTCAGGGTGCCGCAGCCGTCCACATAGGCCGCTTCCTCCAATTCCTTCGGAATGTTGCGGAAGAACTGGCGGATCATGTAGATATACAGCCCGTTCTTCAGTCCCATACAGCCTGCGCTCATCAGATAATACGGCAGCACGGAAGACTTGAGGTTTATGGTCGTGCCCGTGATCGCCTCATAGATCCCCAGCACGTCAAAGAACCTGAAATGCAGGTGCAGGGAAGTGGAAATGACCTGGGGCGGGATCAGCACCATCACCATGACGCAGGCAAACCAGAACTTCTTTAACGGGAACTGGAACCTGGCAAAGCCGTAGCCCACCAGCGTACTCACGCTCACCTGGAGGATCGCGATGGACAAGGAGATCACCAGAGAATTGACCAGGGTTTTCCCGTATTCCATCAGCCCCGCCGCCAGCCGGTAATTTTCCGTAGTGAAATGCAGCGGGATGGAGGTCACGATCGGATCGTAGAGATCCTGCTCCGTCATAAAGCTCACCGAAATCTTGTTCAAAAGGGGCTGCAGGATCAGGAAGCACAGTCCGAAAAGCAGGATGGCCCGGCAGATGCTGACCGCATACTGCATGATGGTCTTGCGAAGAAGATAGCCGCCGGATCTTCTGTTTCTCTCCCAGAAGCCCGCATATTTTACCGTCTCACTCTTCCTTTTACTCATAGTAGTAGACCCCCTTCGAGATGATCAGCGAGCTGATTCCCACAATGGCCATGACCAGCACGAAATACGCCCAGGACATGGCGGACGCCAGTCCATAGTTCAAATTTATGTTCATGAGGTCCGTGATCTTCTCGATGATCTCGTTATCCGACCTCATACAGAAATCCACCACCGTATAGATCCAGTTGACCAAAAACAGGGAACTGACCATGGGGAAAGTGATCTTCCAGAGGCTCTCCCATTTGGTACAGCCTTCAATATCCGCCGCCTCGTACATACTGGACGAAATGGTCTGCAGCCCTGACAGGAAAATGATGATCTGGATGCCGGAGGAAATGGCCACATCGTAGATGTTGTCCATGACCTCGAAAAGCTGTTCAAAGGCCCTTACGCCGACTCCCGTGGTCCGCAGGATATTCTGGATCGCATCCGTGATCCCCGTAGTGCCTCCGGCATTCACCTCTACGGTGGCCGCCACGGCCGCCATCAGGGCGTTATCCGAATCCAGCTTAAGCATCACGCCGGACGCCAGGATCACCGGCAGGAAGAACACGGAACGCACCAGCGCCCTGCCTTTAAAATTTCCGTTGATGATCAGCGCCACAAAGAAGCTGAATACCATGATGGCCACGGAATAGATCGCCATCCGGGTGATCTCCTCCGTCAGAAGCCTCGTATACTCCGCGTCCACCCGGAATGCGTAATTGTAATTGAACAGTCCGCGCCACACCGGGTTAAAGGTGCCCGACCCAAGCTGCACATCGCAGAAGCTCATATACAGAGACTGGACGAGCGGTTTCACCATGAAGACCAGAAAGCCTATAATGAACGGCGATATGAACAGATACCCCGAAATGGCTTTCCGCTTCTGAAGACCTGCTAACTTGTTCTTCTGTCTTTTCATACCCACTACCCTTTCTGAAAACCTTTCCTGTCAGACCCGTTCAGCGGATCACCAGATAATCCCTTGCAGGAACCGTTACGCCGTCCGGCGTCACCGCGTCGTCAAAACTGTAATTGACATAGACCTTCGTACCGTCCTCATAGGTGGTGCAGGACATATTTTCTCCCAGCTTCTCATGATCGGTCATCTGCTGGTTGAATACGTGGCCCAATTCGCTGTTGTATCTGTTATAGATCTCCATCATTCTGTCGTGTTCTACCGCAAAATCGGAGGCATAATATTCGGTGTAAAGGGTCTTCTGCAGGGCAAAAGCCGTCTCCCGCATCAGGGAGAAGGAAAGGCCGGCCCCGTACTCCGCGGATTCCAGCAGCTCCTGCTGTTCGTCGCCGCAGGTATTCAAAGGAGCGCCCGTATAATTCACAAGGCCATGGATCGCAAGCTGATAAAAAGGAATCTCTTCATCCAGGATGGTATATCCGCTGCCCGCCAGATCCATATAGGTCACCATATCCGCATAGGGAACGGCATAATCGTTGCCCATATTGATCATGTTCTTCTGGCCGCCGTCCTCGATGTCCTTCAGCATCTGCGCCTGGGACTGCATGGCGCTCTGCCGGCTCACCGTATCCTTCAGATAATAATCGGAGGACAGTTCCATTCCCGTATCCCGGAAGGCCACGTTGGCGTTGTATTTCGCCGCCGCGTTCGCCAGGGTCTGGGTATTTTTCTGGATCAGGTCCGGATGCAGCAGATAGTAGCTGTCCACGCCTTCCCTCGCAGCGTAGGTCACCGGACTGTAGACGAACAGCTCCGCCCTCTCCTTGGAAATAAACCGGGCCGCGTCCGTGAAGGAGAAGAAGCCGTCCAACAGGCCGCTGTCAAATTCGTAATGGGTCACGCCCTCCAGATACAGATCCACTCCCAGCTCCTTGGCCGTATCGCCCAGGGATTTGAGATCCTTTTTGCTGCCCAGGGCCGAGATCGTCTTCGCCTTGCTTAAGAGCTTCTGGTTCACGCCGCCGTTGCACCAGCCGGTCAGCTTCACGGACATATTCCCCATGCCCTCTTCCGACAACTGCCGGATCATATCTTCCGCTTCGCTGTACTTCGTCAGCCGCAGGGGCCGGGAAACCGGTACGCCAAGGATCTGCTTTACTTTATCCACCGCACCCACGATCTCCAGCGCCACAGGGGCCTGCGTATCGTCGTTTGGCGTCAGGTACTCTCCGTACTGATCCCGCAGATAACCCTGATAGGCTTTGGCCATGTCCACATAGTCGTTGCTGTCCACGAAACGGTACCGCTGGGTCAGCGTCTCATGAGGCAGCGTCTCCAAAAACTTGTAGGTATTCTGGCTGCCCAGGTCGCCCACCTCGAACAGTTCCCGGGGGCTGATGCTGTAGACCGCGTTCACATAGTTGTAGCTGCCGCCGTGTCCGGCGATATCGGCCTGTATGGATGCATAGGGCACGCCCTCTTCCAGGATACAGATAAAGGAATCGTCCCCATTGGCGATGCCGAAGGCATTGTAGTAGATCCTGCTATCGTGTACCACCGCGTCCCTGGACAGGGCCATGTCCCATCCGTAGAGATTGGCATAATAGGATGCCTGGGAAAGCTTGTTGTTATTGAAGTTGATCAGCGCGCCGCCGCCCTCCGGCACCATCAGGTAGCCCTCGTCCTCCGGGCCGCCCGCGCCGAAATAAGGCAGCATGACCATCGTATAGATGGGAGCGCTCTTTTTATATTCCATATCGTCCAGCGGCATTTCCACCACCAGATCCCCGCCGTCCAGACGGTAGGTCATGCTGACGTTGAACACCAGCTTGTTGCTGGTCTTTAATTTGTTGTTCAGCGCCTTATCCGCTTCCAGATCCTCCGCCGTATAGCCGGCCGTTTCAAAGATCTGTTCCAGCTTGATGGTGGCCGCGCCGGAAACGGTCGTATCCCTCAGCACATAAATGGGTTCCGTCTCCAGAATGGGATAATCGGCCAGAAGCTGCTCCGGGTCGTCGTCCTTGCCCAGATCGTTGATGTCATACTTCTTATAATAACGCCGGATGAAGCTGGCATCCTGCTTGCCTGCCGCATCGAACCATTCCTGCATCTTCGCGACCGTGGTGACCGGCGGGATCTTATACTCCCTCTCCGCTTCGCCGATGGAATAGTTGACCTTGATATAATCCTCGCCCTGTTCGATCTCATAGAGCTGGTTGTCAATGCCGTAGCTGAAATTGTCGAAGGTAGTCTGCAGTCCCGTCGCCTGGCTGAAAGTCAGAAGCAGGGTGGACTGGAGCCTGCCCTTATATGACGCCACCGCCAGCGGATCAGAAGCCGCCTCGGGGGGATTGGAATACCAGATCTTCCCCGTGTCCTTCACTTCCAGGGCGATCTGGGTAGTGGCAGGATCCATGGTCAGCTTCAGCCGGTCATTTTCCACTACGATCGGATCCATCGTCCCGTCGTAACCGTTGACTCCCACCACCGGTTCCTGTTCCGTAGCCGTCTGGAAATTGATGATCACTACGATCGCCACAGCGATAACAGCCGTTATGATCACGGGGACGGCCAGACTTTTAAGCTGTCTGACCACAGCCGCCTTCCATTCCGCTTTTCTTACTGATTTTTCTTTCTTCATGGTCACTCCCATCCTTTACGTTCCGGCAGATATCCTTTTTTCGTCCTGCTCCCCTGCTATAGTCGGAACATGATCTCTTTGGCCAGGGATATGAAATACGCCACGCCCTGAGAAATCATGCCGAAAAACAGCAGCAGGATAAATACGATCACCAGCATGGCAAAGAGGCTCGCCACCATAAACAGGATATTCTTTGCCATTCCGAATTCGTGGATCTGTCCCATGGCCGCGATAAAGAGCAGGGCGGCCCACACCAGGGACAGGGCGCTTAAGACCGAATAGAACTCCGCCTCATCCACCGTCACAAAGTTGCTGAAAATCATCAGCGGAAACTGCATCAACGGGTACGGCGTCAAGGCGTAGCAGCTTGCCATATACACCTGCCCCAGCCTCGCTTTGCCGTCGAACAGTGTGGTCAGCCCCCAGTTGCCGATTACAAACATGGCAAGAGGGAACAGCACGCTGGCGATATACAGGAAGATGTTGATATCCTCCCAGTAGACCGTTATAAAGATAAAACTGGTATAGCGCAGCTTCAGCACCCGGATCAGAAGGGTCAGAAACAGGATGGTGTTCGCCGCCGCGTAGGTGCCCCGTTTCTCATGGGTCAGATCCCAGAAGCCGTCCAGAGGGTGGGTAATACAGTACAGCGCGAACTTCAGGCTTCCCAGATACCGTTGAAAGTCGATTTTATTATTCAGTGCAGCAATCATACCGGTCTCCCCTTCCCTAGAATCTGAAGATATCTGCGATATCGATCTCATGCTTGATGCTCTTGACCTTGCCGATGGAAAGCGGGATCAGGAAGATCGCCAGAACGACGATGACGATGACCACGATATGATCCTCCACCCACTCTTTCCGGTACTGCTTATAAGCCTTGGAATAATTCTCGTCGTCATATTTGAGTTCAAAGTAATCCATGGCTTCTTTGTATTTCTCCTGGCGCAGCAGGGAACGGCCGATGCCGATATAGGCCAGGTCGTAGTTGCCGTCCAGATCCATGACTTTCTGCCAGCTTTCTCCGGAAACCTCATAATCCCCTTCGTCAAACTGCTCGATGGCGTCATAGACCAGTTCGCCGAACTCGGTGGGGGTAAACAGCGTAATGCTGCAGTCCAGGGAATCCAGCACCAGAAGGTCGTGGTCCATATGCTCGATGGCCGCCGGCTGTCTGAAAAACCCGTCCATATTGCCGTTGCCGCCAAAACAGAACACCGTCTTGCCCTGATCGTCGTATCCGAACAGGCGGCCCCTGTTTTTGTCCAGGCACACATAGATATCGTTGTCCAGCACGGTCACATCCGTAAAATAGGACGGGCCCTCATAGCCGCCGCCTTCGCCCCAGTACAGGTCACCGTAGGTGGGGTATTCACCGTTCTGCACCAGGATATCGGTTCCCATCAGGTTCAGCTTGCGCACGGCGTCGGCGGCGCCGGAATCCAGATCCTCTTCCTCCTGCCCGCCCGCGCAGGCGTAAATGAAGCCTTCCTGATCCATATAGATGTTGTCGTATGCGGTAGGGACAAAGGAGGCCATACGCTGTCTCTGTTCCTGGGTCGCAAATTTCTTCCAGAGATAATCCACCAGATCGTAGGTAACGGGAGTCGCGCCCACAAAACCGGAGAAGGTGCCGTCCGCCTCATATTTGCACAGACCCTGGTTGATACTGGTGGCAATACAGTACACACGCCCCGCCGTATCGACTACCAGCTTGGAAGGCTTAAAGGTGCTGTCCGCGCTGACGGTGGAATCCACCGGCAGATCAAACTGCAGCAGGTAGTTTAAATCGCTGTCCAGCTTCAGGATCCTGGCGTTGCCCTGGTCGCAGATGAAGATGTCCCCTTCCTCCGAAACGGCAATGTCCGTCGGCTGGGAAAGATCCTTTACCTCTACGTCCCCCTGGATGCTGCCGAAGATGCGCTCCACTTCAAACTGCTCCGTCCCCGTGCGCTTGAGCTGCACGATCCGGTTGTTGCCTGTGTCGCAGATATAAACCATATCATCCTTCACAAACAGGCCCTGGGGCGTGACGAAATTGTCCTCCAGGCCGAAGGCCTCCGCCGGATATACCTTCGTCACCGTATAAAAGTCCGGGGAATCCTGCACGTCGCCCCAATAATCGTAATTGTATGTATAACTTCTCTCCCGCGCCGAAACGTTGATGGAGGATGCGGTCAGGATCACGGCTCCCAGCGCCAGCGCGCCCAATGCTTTGATTCTCTTTTTCATAGGCCACCTCATTTGCTGTTAATCCTTCAGACCGGAGCTTGCCATGGTTTCCAGGATCTGGCTCTCGGAGAAGATGAATATGGCGATCGGAACCACCATCAGCACCACCAGCACTGCGGCCCCCTGTCCGGTCCTGGCGATACCGCCGCTCTGGATCTGCTGCATGGCATACACCAGGGTCTTCTTCGCCTCGGAATAAATAAAGGTAGCCGCCTTGTTGTTCCACAGGCCCTGCACGGAGAAGATGATCAGCGTCATCCAGGCCGGCTTTACGTTGGGCATCACGATACCGGAAAACACCCGCCACTCGTTGGCGCCGTCGATCTTGGCCGCCTCGATCAGAGAGGTGGGCAGGCCCTCCATGAACTGCTTCATCAAAAACAGTCCCATGGGGGAGGCGAAAGCCGGAATGATAATGGACCAGTAGGTGTCGATCCAGCCCAGGCCGTTTAAGATCAGGTAGTTGGGGATCTGGGTCACATAACCGGTGAACATCATGGCCACGGTAACCAGTTTAAAGAACGTCTGCCCGCCGGGGAAATCGTACTTCGCCAGTACGAAAGCGCCCATGGATGCCACGATCAGATGTCCGAAGGTCCCCACGAATGTGATAAACACCGTATTGAACAGATACCGGGAAAAGGTCACCCAGGATTTGCCCATGGTCACAAACAGGTCGGAGAAGTTATCAAACGTCGGGTTCTGCGGGAAGATCCGCGGCGGGAACTTGAACAGCTCATCCAGCGGCTTTAAGGCGCTGCTGACCGCGTACACGATGGGGAACACCATGACTACAGCCACAAACAGCAGGAACAGATACAGGAAAATATCCCCCCAGATGGAACGGTTTGGTTTCCTTCTCTTGATCAGCTTCTTGTGATAAACCGCTTCCACATTTTCTTGTTTTTTCTTCTTCTTGCTCATATCAGGTCCCCACTCTCCTCAACAGACTTTGTATTGCCTTGTTACAAAGGATCATAATAAGGAACAATATCGTCGCGATCGCACATGCGTAACCCATTTCAAACCGGGTAAAGCCGTAGTCGAACAGGTGGGTGACGATGGTACGGGCCGCATAATCCGTACTGGGATATCCGCACAGGGCCATGGTCACGTCGCAAACGCCGAAAGCCTGGGTGATGGACATGACCGCGCCGAACATCAGCATAGGCTTCATGTTGGGAAGCGTGATATACCACAGCTCCTGCCATCTGTTCTTGATCCCGTCCATGTAGCCCGCTTCAAACTGGGAGCGGTCCACACCCTGCAGGCCGGCTACGAAGGAAAGGAAGCCGGTGCCCAGGCTCATCCACAGGATGACCAGCATACAGATCGGCAGCATATACTTGGGATCGATGAACCACAGGATCGGCTTATCGATGAGCCCCAGGTTCATCAAAAAGGCGTTTACATAGCCGTAAGCGTCGCCCCTGAAAAACACGGAGAAGATCACATAACAGTTGCCCGCGATGGAGGGGGCGTAGAACACGACCACCGCCACGCTGCGCACCCAGCGGGGCAGCTCGTTGATCAGCCAGGCGAACAGGAAGGACATGATATAGCCCAAAGGGCCGGTGATCACGGCGATCATGAAAGTGTTCTTAAGACCGATCAGGAAAATATCGTCCTCCAGGATCAGGCTGATATAGTTCTGCAGCCCGATAAAGCTGGGCGGCTCCAGGATGTTATAGTAGGTAAAGCTGAAAAAGATGGAGGCCACCACCGGCGCGATGTAAAACAGCGTGAACAAAAGCGCGTAGGGGAAAAGGAAAGCATAGCACATTTTGCTCTTCTTCGCCTTTTTCCAGGCCACCTGCATATTATGCTTGCGCAGCGTCAGATATTTCTTCCAATATTCTTTCATGCTCTCCTCCCCTATTCTTCCAACGGCAGGCCGAACTCGATACGTTTCTTGGTGAGCTCGTCATTGATGGTTACCGCGTAGTCTATGATGGTCTCACGGGAATCAACCTTTTCGTTGATCACCTTGCGGATGGCGTTGGTAATATGGCGGCCGGTAAAGTATCCTCCGGGCACCTCCCGGATTCCTACGGTCTGATCCCACTGGTCGCTGAGCACCTCGATATCGTCGGCGCTCCAGGAAAGCTGTACGAAAGCGTCCTTATTGGCCGTCGCGTACCGGGCCGAGGACCCGAGCAGCGCTTCTATCTCACGGCCGAAACGCACCTGGGTGTCGGGCTGCGCCCACCACTTCATAAACTCCCAGGAAGCATTTCGCAAAGATTCTTTTTTGGTAGCGATCATCATCGTGGCGTTGCCGGTGATGAAGTCGGAACGGTCGATGTATGTGCTGCCGTCGGCGTTCGTATATTCCGTGCCCGGGATCAGGGTGAAATCCCACAGGCCGCGGATCTCAGGCGCCGACACCATCAGCGTGTTATAGGTCGAGTAGGCCGATATGCCGATGGGCATCTCGCCGGAACGGAACCGGCTGACGAAATCGTAGATCGTCGGAAGGCCGTAATCGTTGAAATACCGGACGTAATCCTTAAAGGCCCTCACGCCGGCCTCGGAGTCCACCGTGGTCTTGCCGCCCATCTCGGTATACATGTCGCCGCCGTACTGGTACAACAGCGTGAAGTACAAAGACAGATCCGGCGTATTGGAGGCCACCGATGTGCTGGCCGTGGTGGTACTGCTGCTGCCGGCCGCCGTAGGAATCCCGATGGAAAGGTTGTTGCCCTGGATGGTAGGAAGCAGTTCGATCAGCTCCTGCCATGTCTGGGGCACTTCCACTCCCAGCTCCTGCAGCACGTCCTTGCGGTAGAACATCACGTTAAAGGTCTGGGTCTCGGGGATGGCATAAATATGTCCGTCCAGCCCGTACTGCTCATAGGAACTCTTCGTATAGTGGGAGAATACCTCCTCCCAGTCAGGGAACTGGGTCAGATCCTCCACCGCGTTACGCAGAGCCAGATTGACCGGCTGATCCGCGCCTACGGAAAGGACCACGTTCGGGCCTCTGCCGGCCATCACGGCGTTGAGCAGGGCGCTGGGATCTACCACTTCCACGTTGACCTTCACGCCCGTGTCGGGAGTAAAGGTATCGTCCACCATGGACTTTAGGATCGTGCCCTGGTCGCGCCCGGTCAGGATCCAGACCTTGACCACGTCCTCGCCGCTGTTCTCATCATATACGTCGCCCACCGAGTTGTAATCCACCACGAAAGACGCGGCAAAAGATTTCATCTCGTGCCAGACGGAACTGAAAACATTGGATTTGTCGTTGGCCGGTTTCACGTCGGTGCTGCAGACTTCCAGATAATCGATGTCCAGCTTCGTCTCGCTCAAATTCAGGGCCGCCGTGCCCAGGGATGTGATATTGTCCTTAAAGGTGGTAAACTCCAGCGTGATCTTCTGGGGCTTCTTGCAGAAACGCTCCAACTGCTGGGCCACCGTCTGGGCGGAGGCGATATTGTCCGCTTTCTGTCCACTGTAGGCCACCATGTCGTCCACAATCTTGAACAGCCGCTTGGACTCCAGATCCATGGCCTCCATGACCTCGGGATAATTGCGCTCGATAAAATAGTCCCGGTACTGGTCGGGGGTCGCGCCCGTGTATACCAGCACCTTCCGGTAGATCTGATTCAGGCGGAAGGTGGAATCCTCCAGTTCTTCCAGGATAGGGCCAACGCCGCCCAGGGTCGCCTCCAGGCGGATGGTATGCTTGCCGGCCGTCAGATAGAACTGATAGGGATCGCCCTGCTCATCTCCCAGCGTCATGCAGTTCCAGTCGTTGCTGTAGGCAAAGGCGATATCCTTCATCTCTTCAAAGGGGATCTGCCCGTCTATGTATACGCTCCTGCTGGATACCACGCCGCGGGAGTAGTTCTGACGCCCTTTCACCATAATGTTGTAGAAGCCGTCCTGGGGCACTTCAAACTCCCACTCGATCCACTGGCCGGAGCTTCTCCAGGCGTCGCCGCCCACATAGTTCAGCACCGTAGTGGTCACGCTGTTGGGCTGGGTGGTAGGGGACGATCTGTCATATTTTGCATAAAGGGAAGATTCGGAACGATAGGTGGAATCCTCGCCCTGGATGATCTGGGAATAACCGGTCACATTGCTGCCGGAGGGCTGGGCCGCCAGGTATTCCTCATAAGTGGGCTTAGACGTCACCGGGCTGAGAGAAAGCCTGCGCAGTACCAGAGGTTCATTCTCTCCCATCAGGGTCAGTTCATTGGCTCCTTTTTCCAGATAGAACAGATAAGGCTCCGTCTCATAGCCCATATCGTCCTTGAAATACGCGGACTGCCACTGGAAGGACTCCACCTGGACGGGACGGATCTCGTTGCCCTGGTTGTCGACCTTGACTGCTCCGCCGTCCTGCCAGATCCTGGTGAACGTGATATTATTGGCCCCGTCAAAGGGAAGCTCGCCGTTGATATAGACGGAACGCTCCGCCGGCACGCCTCTGGATTCCGGCGCCAGATATTCCATATACAGATTATAAAAACCGCTCTCGGGCACCTCTACCTGCCAGGTGACAGTAGAGCCGGACGCAGTAAAGAGGGCTTTCGCCTCGCCCTCATAATCCTCATAAACTTCCACGTCCTGGGCGTCGGTATAGCCGAACAGATCGATGTCCACGCCCTGGCCGGGGTATGCGGCCCCCTCATGGTCATTCAGATACCCGGTGTAGGTCCCTGCCCTCTCCATGCCTTCCACATCTTTGGTGAGGTCCGCTCCCGCGTATTTGTCGCTGAAGTTCTCCACATCGTCGCGCAGGACAAAAAAGGCAAAAAGAGCTACCACTGCCACGATGACAACGCCTGCGACGATCTTTTTAGTAGAATTTTTCATAAAACCCTCCAAACACCAGCTATAAACGCCTATTTCTTATACAAGATGCCAGAATATTCTACTCTATATGTCCATATACTACACAATTTTTACTAGCTGCCACAACTTAATCCTTGCCATTACTTTATCAGTTTTTGCTGTTTTTGTAAAGCAACTTTTTTATGAGCGAAAAACGGCCCTTGTGATGGGCAAGAAACGGCCTTCAAAGGGGCCGTTCTGCGGCGGCGTCCCACAAAAGCCCCGGCCCGATATGCGACAGATCCCGGGAGGCGGTCCTGGCCATCATCCCCGCCAGCTCCTCCGTCATCTTTTTGAGATATTCAGCCACGCCATCAGCCCCGTCTTTTCCCAAAGACGGCAGCACGGCCCTGCCCACACAGACGGCCTTCGCCCCCAGGGCCAGCGCCTTAAAGGCGTCGCAGCCCGTATCGATGGAACAGTCCACGAACAGATCCAGACCGTCCCCCACTTCCCTGCGGATCGCAGGCAGCGCCATCAGCGGCGGCACGGCATAAGGCAGGATCCCGTGATGATGGGAGATCAGGATCCCCCGCACGCCGGCCCGGGCGCATTTTATGGCGTCCTGCACGCTCAATACCCCCTTGACCACAAAGGGAAGGGGCGTCGCCTGCACAAAATCCTTCAGTTCTTCCAAAGAAACCGGCGCCATGGCCGTATCGCCGATCACGTCCGGCTGTCCCCTGTGGTCAAAGCTGTGGTCGATATCCATTCCCACAGCCAGGACCCCGGCCCGGTACGCGTGTTCCAGACGGCGAAAGACGAGTTTGCGGTCCGCATAGGGTTTTACGATCTTGACCGTGGCCGCGCCGGTGGCCAGGATCTTTTCCAGCTCTGCTTCTTCTCCCATCCCGGCCCAGTTGCAGGCGCCTGCTTTTTTCGCGCCCTCTGCCATCAGCGCCATCCCGTTTGCCCGGACGTTGTCCAGATGGGAAAAGGCGGCGGTCATAATCGGCGTTGCAAAGGTACGCCCGTAGAGCGAAAGGCTGGTATCCGGCACCGCGCTGTCCAGATAGCGGGCCTCCACCAGCAGACTGTCCAGATAGGCCCTGGTCAGTTCATTGGCATCCCGGGTATTTTTGACATGAGACAAATCCATCCCGTATCCCTCCTTCTGCTCCTGTCACTCCACGGCCAGGGTAAGCTGCGCGCTGCCCAGCTCCGGACTCGTCACGGTCAGGGTCGCCTGTCCGGCCTCATAGCCGCCGCGCAGGATCGCACAGCAGCGTCCCCGGTAGGTGGTAAAGGCGCCCGCCGTATAGTTTTCCGTGGTGATCGGCGCAGCGGAACCAAACCCCGCCAGATGCGCCGCCCCTTTTGCGCAGGCCGTCAGTAAAAACTCTGCGTCCGGCACCAGCCTGCCCTGGCTGTCCGTCACTTCCACTTCCACATAGGCCAGGCTGTGGCCGTCCGCCGCCAGCTTTGGCCGGTCGCTGACCAGCCTCAGGCGGCAGGGCTCCCCTGCCGTGACCATCCGGTCCCGGGACACTTCCCGTCCGTCCGTATAACTGACCGCCGTCAGTTCCCCCGGCTCATAGGTCAGATCAAAGACGAAGGAAAGGGGCAGTTCTTCGGCGGCCATGGCCTCCCCCTGTTTCTTTTTTCCCAGAAGCCTGCCATTTACATAAAGCGCCACCTCCTGGGCACGGGAAAAGACCACCGCGCTGACGGGCCTGCCCTCCTGGCCGGGATAGGTCCAGCTTCTCTGACAGGGCGTAAAGCCCCAGCGGCTGATATACTGCTCTTTTCCAAACTCCGACGGCGCATAGGAAAACAACCGGGTCGCCTCAGAGCCGAATACCACGCTGCGGTAATGCCCCTGGGGCAGGATCGTACCGTTGATATCGATATCCGCATCATCGGCCAGCCGATAGGGGAAATGGGTGATATGCGGCGAAATGGCCCCTTTGTCCAGCCCCTCTTTCGGGTCTAAAAAGAAGGATTTGCCGATACCCGCCTCGCCGATATAATCCACCGCCGTCCAGGTAAAGTCGCCGATCACATACGGCGTGCGCTCCACCATGGGCCAGCGTTTTCCGATCTCCTTGGGGAAATTCTCCGATCCTAAGATGATCCGCTCCGGGAACATCTCATGATCCTGGGGGTACCGGTCTTCCATATAATTGTAGCCCACGATGTCCAGCCCGTTGGTAAAAGGCTCGGTCAGCGTCTCCCAGGTCAGATCCTCGCTGCCCTTGTCGTCGTTTTGCTGCTGGGAGGAAGCGCCCCGGAGATACTTCTCCGCCGTCTCGTCGTCCAGCCCGCACCAGAAGGAACAGATCCCGTTGCTCACAGGACGGTTGTCCAGGCTTTTGATCTTCTCTACCAGCTTCGCCGCCAGCGTATAACCGTGATTCAGGCCGCCGCGTTCGGAGATCTCATTTCCCGTAGACCAGAGCAGGATGGACGGGTGATTGCGGTCCCTGCGGACAAAGGCTTCCAGATCCTTTTCCCAGTCCGTATCGAAATACTGATTATAATCGCCGGGCTGCTTGGCCATGCCCCAGGCGTCAAACGCCTCGGCAAACACATACATTCCCAGCCGGTCGCAGACCTCCAGCAATACCCTGGAGGGCGGGTTGTGGGTGGTGCGGATGGCGTTAAAGCCCACTTCCTTCATCTTTGAAATGCGCCGCACCTCCGCGTCGTAAAAGGACGCCGCCCCCAGCAGGCCGTTGTCGTGATGGACGCAGCCGCCCTTCAGCTTCACGCTCTTTTCGTTGACCAGCAAGCCGTTTTTCACATCTGCCGTCACCGTCCGGATGCCGAACAGCACGCTGTCCGTATCCACGGTCTTTTCGGCGGACTCCACGAAATGGGTCTTATAGAGGCCCAGATCCGTCACCCTGGCTTCCAGCCGGTAAAGCGCCGGCGTCTCGGCGCTCCAGAGCTTCGGACGATCCACAGTCAGGGTCAGATAGGCGTCCTGCTTACAGCCCGCGTCCACCTGGATCCTGGTCTGCCGGGACAGCGCGCATTCCCCCGTCCGGTCGTCGATGAGAGAAACCTCCACCGCCGCCATGTGATCCTGGATGGTGCTGTTCTCCACCTTCACCCGCACCCGGATCAGGGCGGTTTGGGTCTCTTTGCCCTCTCCGTATACGATCCGCTCGGTGACGCCATAGATCCCGTCGCAGGCCACATGCACCATGGGAACATGGATCAGCTCCACGCTGCGGAAGATCCCCGCCCCGGAATACCAGCGGCTGTTGGGCTGCATCGTGGGATTGACGATGACCACCAGACTGTTTTCCTGTCCAAAAAACAGATACGGCGTGATATCCACGCAGAAGGGCGTATAGCCGTAATGGTGCAGCGCGGCTCTGCCGCCGTTGACGTCCAGCGTAGCGTTCATCATAACGCCGTCAAACCGGATCCAGACCCGGTCCTGCTCCCATTCCTTCGGGATAAAGACCGACTTGCGGTAATGGGCCACCCCCGCGTTATAAAATCCGCTGGCGCTGCCGGCGGGCGCGTCGGCGCTCACCTCGTTTTCGATCATGTAATCGTGGGGCAGATCCACGATCCTGTCCTTATCCGTGCCCTGCAGACGCACGAAGGCGTCTGTCCTGCCGGGGCCGAACCCCCATCCCCTGTCCAGATTTTGTACGCGCATTTTCCCTTCTCCTTTCTGCGCTGCCGGTCATTCGTTTTTCGTCCGGCGCTTTGAAACCAAAGGCGTTTTGCCTGTAAAACCCTCTCCTTACCAGTAAAGCTCCTGCACCCGGATCTTTTCCAACCGGCAGGCCGCGCCGTTTTCAAAAGCCGGATACTTTTCCAGATAAACCGGCGCGCCCTCTAAAAGCGGCTCGACCTCCACCCGCAGCTTTTGGGGGAAATCGAAATACCGCAGGCTGATGGGCACCTCCTGCCCCGTGTAAAAATGATCGTTGATCTTGGTTTCCCCCAGATACACAGCCATCCTGTCCCCCGCATAGGAAAGACACAGCAGCGTATCCCGGCCCTCTGCCGGCAGGCTGTTTTGCTCGGTCCCCCGCAGGCTTTCGGCATAAGAAATTGTGATCTCATACACCGCTTTTTTGCCGTCGCAGCAGACCGGCCTCACCTCTGCCCTGGCCCCATCCTCTGCCACGGTCCGCTCATAAACCGTAAACCGCCCCTCTTCGCCGCTCTTTACAAAACCGGGGAGTCTTTCCTCCGGCAGGGCTGGAAACGTGCGGACGGAGGTGTGAGGGCCGCCCGTGACAAAGATCCGGCCGTTTTCCTCCCAGGCGAAATCCTCCGACAGAAGCAGATATTCCTGCGGATCTGTCCCAAAAGGCCCTGTTTTACAGGCGTTTAACGCGTCTTTACGGGACAGATGCAGGATCCTTTCCTGCGCCTTCCCTTCCCAGCAAAACTGAGGGGCCCAATCTCCGTAGAAAACCCACCAGTCCTCTGCCCTTCCCCGCAGGCGGCACAGAGGCGTCGCCAGGGCAAAACGCAGAACGGTATCCCCCAGCCGCATCCGGTAGGGGAAAAATCCATACCTGCCATCATCAATCTCCATCGGCGGGAAACGGACCGGCCCGCCCTCGCAGATTCCCTCCAGCTCCACGTTTTCGTGGCGTTCCATCGGATACAACCGCTGATAGTTGTTAAAAAAGACATAGCCGTGAGTCCCGTCGTGCCGGCAGGCGCACCGCAGCGTGTGAAGATCGTCGGGCCGAACATCCGCCGGACGGATCGCAGCGGGCAAAGCCGCCAGATCCTCCCCGAAATCCTTCAGGAAACAGGCCAGCAGTCTGATCTCCCGATAGGCGTCTGAAATCGTGCCGTACTGCCGCAGGGGCGCGTTGAAATCGTAGTTGATCTCCGGCAGGTCGTTCAGATAACCGGTGGCGGTACTCTCCTGCAGCGTGGACAGCCTGCCCTGGGGATTGCTTCCCCCATGATACATATAGTAGCCCAGCAGCGCCGCGCCGCTGCCCAGCTTTACCAGGGACATGGCGCCGACGTCCGCGCCGGACGCCACAGGACGCCGATGGCTCGTCACCTGCAGGCCGCCGCCCAGTTCCGCCGTCAGATACGGGAAACGGGATTCGTCAAAGGTCAGGGCATCCTCCGTGTGATGATCGTTTGCGATCAGCGCGTCGTTGCGCAGATGGCTGAATACGAAATTGGCGTTGGGCGCAAGACGGTCAATGCTCCGGTCCCAGGGCGCGTCACAGTAGCCGCCCATGACGGGCAGCAGATCCCCGATGCAGGCGCCGCCCCATCCGGTGGCCGTATACAGCGGCGTCCGAAAACCGATCCGCTTTGCCAGGGCCGTCAGGGTGCGCATATGCGCCTCTCCGGCCTCGCCTCTTAAGCCGCCCACATGGCCGTATTCGTTTTCGATCTGGATCCCGATGACCGGCCCGCCGTCCTCATGCATCTGCCCTTTTACCTGGGAAAACACCTGCTTCCAGTAGCGTTCTACCTTTTGCAGATACCGCTCGTCGTTGCTGCGGAGCAAAACGCCCTCCTCTCCCAGCCGCACCACCCAGTCGGGGAATCCGCCGTTTCGCACCTCCCCGTGGGCCCAGGGGCCGATCCGCAAAAAAACATACAGCCCCACCTTTTTGCACAGGCTCACGAACCTTCCAAGGTCCCGGCAGCCGGAAAAGTCAAAGACGCCCTCTGTTTCCTCATGATGGATCCAGATCACATAGCTGGAGACGATGCTCACGCCTCCCGCCTTCATCTTGCGCAGGGATTCCTCCCAAAAGGATTCCCGGTACCGGCTGTAATGCATCTCGCCCATCACCGGAAACCAGGGTTTTTCGTCGCGCGTCAGATAGCTGCTGGTATAACCAAATACCTCTTTCATCTCTCCTGATCCCCCTGCATCCTCCCTTACTGAATCTTACGGATATCGTAAGGCGTCGTCTGATAGACGTAATAATTGATCCAATTGGTATACAGGCCGTTGCAGTGCGCCCGCCAGGACAGCAGCGGCTTTTTTGTGGGGTCGTCCTGGGGATAATAGTTCTCCGGCACCTGAATGGGAAGTCCCTTTTCCAGATCCCTGATATATTCGTGGTGCAGCGTATACCGGTCGTACTCCGGATGTCCCATGACGAAGATCTGCCGGCCGTCCCCGGTCATGCACAAAAGCACCCCGGCCTTTTCGGATTCCGCCATGACCACCAGCTCCCGACAGCCATGGATCGCTTCTGCGGGCGTGGAGGTATGGCGGCTGTGGGGAATGCAGAACACATCGTCAAATCCCCGCACCAGCGGCACTTTACGGTTTAATACCCGATGTTCGTAGACGCCGAACAGCTTCTGGGGCAGCAGCACCTTATCCAGCCCGAAGTGATAATACAGGCCTGCCTGGGCGCCCCAGCAGATGTGGAAGGTGCTGGTCACATGCTTTTTGGACCAGCGCATGATCTCGCACAGCTCCGGCCAGTAGTCCACTTCTTCAAAGGGGATCTGCTCCACCGGCGCGCCGGTGATGATCAGGCCGTCGTAATTGTTCTCTTTGAGTTCGTCAAAAGTATTATAAAATTTGTTCAGATGGGTGGCCGAAGTGTTCATGGAAATATGGCTGTTCATCTTCATGAAGGTCACGTCCACCTGCAGCGGCGTGTTGGACAGAGAGCGCAAAAGGTGCAGCTCCGTATCCTGTTTGACCGGCATCAGGTTTAAAATGCAGATCTGCAGCGGGCGGATGTTCTGATGCAGCGCCCGGTATTCGTCCATCACAAATATATTCTCGTTATCCAGAATCTCCCTGGCGGGCAGATCGCTCTGTATTTTGATCGGCATAATTTTTTACTCCTCCCGGCCTGTCGTCTGCAGATACCGTTCCATAAACTGCTCTTCCGTCAGGACCGTCACGCCCAGTTCCCGGGCCTTTTTATTTTTTGTGGAGTTGGAAGTGCTGTCGTTGTTGATCAGGCATGCGGTTTTCCCGGTGACGCTGCCCGTCACCTTGCCGCCCAGGGATTCGATGCGCTCCTTTAAGGCGTTCCTGTTTTCAAAATGGTGCAGACTGCCGGTGACCACAAAACTCAGCCCGGACAACGGCTGTTCTGCTTCGTCGAAGCTTTCCGCCCCCACCGTCACTTCCCTGAGCAGCAGTTCTAACGCCTCCCGGTTCTTTTCCTGCTTCCAGAACGCGCAGAATGCCCCCGCGATGACAGGACCGACGCCGTCGATCGCGGATAATTCCTCCGCCGGGGCGCGCAGCATGGCGTCGAGGTCATTTTGATACGCCCGACAGATCATCCGCGCGTTGGAAATGCCGATGTTCGGTATCCCGAAGCTGTAGAGCAGCCTGGGCAGCGTGGTGGCGCGGGCCCCTTCCAGGCTGTTTTGAAGATTCTGAAAGGATTTTTCCCCAAACCCTTCCATTTCTATGATCTCCTGGCGGAACCGGTCCAGGTGGAACAGATCCGCATAGGTATGCAGAAAGCCCCTGGCCAAAAACTTTTCCAGCGTCATTTCCGAAAGCCCGTCGATATTCATGGCGTCCCGGCTGACAAAAAGGGCGAAGGACTTCAGCTTCTTCGCGTCGCAGTCAGGATTGGGGCACATCAGGGTTTCCGTGTCGTTCTCCCGCTGTATCTGCGTGGCCTGCCCGCAGACCGGGCAGACGGCAGGGATCGTCAGGGTGCCGCTTTTGGTCAGGTTTTCCGCGATCTGGGGGATGATCATATTGGCTTTATAAACCATGAGCCTGTCGCCGATCCCCAGCCGCAGTTCCTTTACGATGCTCACGTTGTGGACGCTGGCGCGGCTCACCGTCGTCCCCTCCAGCTCCACCGGATCAAAGACCGCCACGGGGTTTATCAGCCCGGTGCGGCTGGCGCTCCATTCCATCCGGCGCAAGGTCGTCTCCGCCAGCTCATCCGCCCATTTAAAGGCGATGGCATTTCTGGGGAATTTGGCCGTGCTGCCAAGGGATTCCCCATAGGCGATATCGTCCAGGGTCAGCACCAGCCCGTCGGAGGGCACCTCGTAATCCGTCACCCTCTGCGCGAAGTTTTCTATCTCCCCGGCCACGTTCTGCGACGTCACCCGGCAGTACTCCACCACTTCAAAGCCCTGTCCCTTTAAAAACAAAAACTGCTTTTCCCGGGAATTTTCAAAGTCCACGCCCCGGGCCTGCACGAGGGCGAAAGCGTAAAACCGGACGCTGCGCTGGGCCGTGATCTTGCTGTTTAACTGACGGACGGAACCGGAACATAAATTTCTGGGATTTTTATACCTGGCGGCCGCATCCTCTATCTCCCCATTGATCCGCTCAAAATCCGCGTAGGTGATGACCGCCTCCCCCCGCAGGATCAATTCCCCCTGATAGGGGATTCTGTGGGGCAGGTTCAAAAAGGTCCTGGCATTGCCCGTAACGACCTCTCCCACCTCGCCGTTGCCCCGGGTAACCGCCTTAAAAAGCTGCCCCTCCCGATAGGTCAGCACGATGGTCAGCCCGTCCAGCTTCCAGGATAAAAGCCCCTCCTGGCCGCCCAACCAGGCCGCCAGCTCTTCCCTGCTCTTGGTCTTTCCCAGGGAAAGCATGGGCCTTTCATGGCGCTCCTTGGGCAACTCCTCCACCGCTTCATAGCCCACGGATACGGTGGGGCTGCCGGCCAGCACCAGCCCGGTCTTTTCCTCCAGAGCCGTCAGTTCGTCGTAAAGCTTGTCATACTCATAATTGCTCATGATCTCCCGGTCTTGCGCATAATACGCCCGGGAGGCTTCGTTCAGCAGGCGGATCAGCTCCTGCATTCTCTCTCTTTCCTTCATGCCCTTTGTCCTGTCCCTCTCGGCCCTGGTGCAGGCTTGGACTGCTGTCCGCCTTTGGCGGGCCTTTGCGCCTGCCGGGCCACCCTCTCATACAGTTCCCTGCGCTCTTCTCCCGTGACCGCGCGGATATCCCCCGGATTCAAATGCCCCAGCAGGATATTGGCCACCCGGATCCTTTTAATGCTCACCGTGTCGTAGCCGCAGGCGCGGCACATGCGCCGGATCTGCCGGTTCAGCCCCTGGGTCAGAGTGATGCGGAACAAAAATTTTCCCTCCTCCTTCACAACGCAGGGACGGGTCTGGACGTTGAGATCCTTCAAAAAGATCCCGTCGGACATCCTTTTTAAAAAATCCGGCGTCAGGGCCTTGTTTACCCGCACCAGGTATTCTTTTTCATGGAAATTCGCCGCCCTCATCAGGCCGTTGATCAGATCGCCGTCGTTGGTCATCAGAAGCAGGCCCTCGGAATCCCGGTCCAGCCTGCCCGCATAGGTCACGCGCACAGGATAGTCCAGCACATCCTTTATCGTGACCTGCGCGTGCCGGTCGCGTTCCGTGCACGTCACGCCCACAGGCTTATAATAGGCCAGCACCACTTTTTTCTCCCGGCCCTGGACCGGCTTTCCCTCTGCTGTAATATGATCCCGATCGTTCACTTTCATACCCGGTTCAGCGGTTTTGCCGTTTACCGTGACCTTTCCTTCTTCAATCAGGCGGTCCGCCTCTCTCCGGGAACAGATCCCGCTCTCTGAAAGATATTTGTTTAAACGCACTTTTTCCTGGTTTGCCATGGTCCTCTCCTCAATTTGATCCCGTTTCGCCCTCCGCCGTTTTCGCCAGCCGCCCCAGCTTTTTTAAAAACATCGCCAGAAACGGCAGGGCGGCCAACAGCGTACACAGATCCGCAAAGGGCTGGGCGAGCTGCACGCCCCGGATGCCCCAGACAGCCGGCAGCGCCCAGATCAGGGGCAAAAAGAACACCCCCTGCCGGCACAGCGCCAGAAAGGTGGCGCTTCCCGAATGGCCCGTGCTTTGCAGCGCCATATTGGTGGTGGTCGTAATGCCAAACAGCGGCATGATCAGGCATTGGGCCCGCAGCGCATAAGCGCCGATCGCAATGACCTGCGCATCATCCCTCCGAAACGCCGCCAGCACATGCGGCGCCAGCGCATAGATCACAAGCCCCAGAACCAGCATCACCACGGTCCCTACCGTCAATGTGAAACGGATCGCCTCGCGGACGCGGCCGTATTTCTTCGCGCCGTAATTAAAGGCAGCCACCGGCTGAAAACCCTGTCCAAAGCCCAGCATGGCGGAAAACATAAAGAACATGATCCTTCCCACGATGCTCATAGCCGCTACCGCCGCATCCCCATAGACTGCGGCGTTGACGTTCAGCGCCACGCTGGCGATACTCGCCAGCCCCTGACGGCACAAAGACGGCAGCCCCCGCCATACGATATCGGCATATACGCCTATCTTACGGGAAACCCTGGTGATCTGCAGCCGTACGTCGCTCTTCCCCCGCAAAAACAGCGTCAGCAGGATGATGAAGCTGACGGTCTGGCTAAGCGCCGTCGCGATGGCCGCCCCGGCCGTACCGAGCCCCAGGGCGAAAATAAACAGCGGATCCAGGGCGATATTCAAAAGGCCGCCCGTGGTAATGCCGAGCATCCCCAGCATCGCCTTGCCTTCCTGTCGGAAAATATTGTTCATGACAAAAGAGGCGCACATGATGGGCGCGGCCAGCAGAATATACCGGCCATAGGCCCTGGCGTAAGGCAGGATCGTTTCCGTGGCCCCCAGGGAGCGCATCAGCGGATTCAGAAAGGCCGAACCGAAAACCGCGAGCAGAAAGCCCAGCACCAGCGCCAGAAAAAAGCCGGTGCTGGCCGCGCAGGTAGCCTCCTCCTGCTCTTTCGCCCCCAAATGCAGCGATACCAGAGTGCCGGCGCCCATGCCCAAAGTAAAGCCGATGGCCTGTATGATAGCCATGACAGAAAACACGATGCCCACGGCTCCCGCCGCGCTGGTGCCCAGTTGGGATACGAAAAAGGTATCGGCCATATTATAGACTGAGGAGATCAGCATACTGATGATCGTCGGCACCGCCAGACCGGTCACCAGCCGGGGGACCGGCGTCTGCGTCATTTTCCTGTAATGCGCTGCCCTGCGCGCTTCCTCCTGTATTTGCTGCGCCATCCGTCCCGTCCTCCTTGACCGCCGTTTTCGATTATTTTATCACAGGTGCTTATCCTTTGTCATCCCCGTTCGGGGAAATTCCTCCCTTAAGCGACCGTTTTGCGGAAACGATTGCGGGACAGGCCAGTTTATGATACAACGGATAAAAGGAGGTATCCATCATGATCCATTTATATACGGGAAACGGCAAGGGAAAGACCAGCGCTGCCATCGGCCTGGCCGTGCGGGCCGCCGGCCGGGGGCAAAGGATCTGTTTTTCCCAATTCATGAAGGGAAGCGACAGCGGAGAGCTGTACGCCATGCGCTGCCTGCCTCAGATCGAAATCCTGCGGAGCGAAAAGGATTACGGCTTTTACTCTTCCATGAGCGAACAGGATAAAAAGGAACTGACAGAAGTGCATAACCGGATCCTGCGCGCCCTGCTGCTGGCCGCTCAGGAGGGCCGCTGTCAGGTGATCGTGCTGGACGAGATCACTTACCCGGTCAACTGGGGGCTGCTGGACCTTTCGCTGCTTAAAAAGCTTCTCTCCTTTGCCGACCGAATAGAAATCGTACTCACCGGCCGCGATCCCGCAGATTTTCTGACGGAGTGCGCCGATTATCTCACAGAAATGCAGAACCGGCGCCACCCTTACGAAAAGGGGACGCCGGCCCGAATCAGTATTGAATTTTAATTTTTTACGCATCCCTGCGGTTCCAGTCACGCCCTATCTGCAGGATGCACCAGAGGATCGTGCCTCCTGCCAGCGCTATGCGCAGGCCATGGCTTAAGAACGCATACCCTCCCATACCGGAACTGGCCGCCGTCACCATCAGATAAAACGGACTGCACATTCCCACCGCGATGCAGACGATCCGGAAAGGAAAGAAGGGAAGGATCCTGGAAACGACCGTCACCAGGGCGATCCCGCCTAAAAGACAGGTAAGCGCGCCCAGAAGGGCCACAAAGGACCGCCTGTATTTCGCAGAGAAAAACAGCGTCAGCACACACATGAGCAGGATCCCCAGCGCGCCCCAGGCAAAATTGATCAGATACGCTTCTCCCATGCAAAGCCCTGCGCCATTCTCCCCCGCCCAGCCGCACAGCCAGGCGGAAGCCTTCAGCCCGTCGGTTCCGTAGATGCAGAGGAAGGAAAACAACAAAAGCCCGTCGGCCACAAGATACAGGGTTTCCGAAAACACAGCCGCCGCCAGGAGCTTGGCCGTTACCGTCCTCTGTCCGCCGCCCAACGAAGTCCGCAGCACCGGCGCCGTCAGACATTGGTATTCCTCCGAAAAAACCGGCGCCAGGGCGATGCCAAGGATTCCCAGCAAAAGCAGGTTCATGGAAAACTGCGTCTCAAAGAGGGTATTCATCCCTTCCATATAACAAAAATAGGGCTGTGTCTGCTTTAGCTGGTCCGAGAACCTCTCCAGGTATTCCCTGTCCAGAAACACAGCGCTTCCGCCGTTTTCCCTTTGCTTATAATCGGTCAGCGCTTCCGTGGCATAACGGCTCACCCAGTTGCCGCCTCTGGGGGAATCGCGGTCATCGGTTTCGTTTACCGCGATCCCGTAGGTGTCCAGGATCCGGTACAGCTTTTCCAGGGTCAGCGTCCCCTCCCACTGACGCGCGATCTCCCGGTTCTTCCGGATCGCTTCCAGGCCGTGGCTGCGCACGCCGTCCACAACGATGTCCGCTTCCGCCACCGTTCCCCCCCAGACCCAAAAGCACATAAATCCGGCCAGCGCCGCCAGCCAGAGCCACTGTAGGCGCCGACGCAAAATCTTTTGCAGTTCTGCCCAAAAAAGTTTGTCTGTCATCTCGTTTCCCCCATTTGCCCTGCATGTTCCGTCTGCCAGAACAGATACGCATCTTCCAGATTGGGCGCGGCTAAAACGCTGTCCTGGGTCGGTCTTTCCCCTGAAACGATCCGCAGCTTAAGCCGCCCTTCTTCATGGCGGATATTGCTTATCGGATACTGCGCCATCAATCGCTCTGCCAAAGTCCCCTCCGCCGGACATTCCCATACCTTCCCGATGGCAAGGGACAACATCTGCTGTGGACTTCCCGCCGCCGACAATCTGCCTCCTTTCATTAACAGGATCTCATCCGCGACCGATTCCACATCCTGCACGATATGCGTGGACAGCAAAATGATCCGTTCCCGGCCCATGGCGCTGATGATATTTCGGAAGCGGATCCGTTCTTTTGGATCCAGCCCGGAAGTGGGTTCATCCAGAACCAGCACCCTGGGATCGTTCAGGATCGCCTGACCGAGGCCAAGCCTTCTGAGCATACCGCCGGAAAAGGTTTTCAGTTTCTTTTTGCGCGCTTCGCCAAGTCCCGTCAGCTCCCAGATCTCCTCCAGTTTCGTTTCCAGGATACTGGCGGGCAGCGCCTTTAGCTGCGCCAGATAGCGCAGATATTTTTCCGCCGTAAAATCAGGATAATAGCCGAAATCCTGCGGCAAATACCCCAATATCCGCCGGTATCCCGCGCCCAGACGCAAAACCGGTTCCCCGCAAAACGTAACGCTTCCGGACTGTGGCGTCAACAGGGCGCAGATCAGCCGCATCAGGGTCGTTTTGCCGGCGCCGTTGGCCCCCAGCAGCCCATAAACGCCTTCCGTCATCCTGCAACTCGCCTGATCCACCGCGATCTTTTCGCCAAAACGCTTTGTAACCTCCTCCAGTCTCAATTCCAGCATACGCCTTCTCCCTCCATTTTTCCGTATAAAGCCATCAGTTGAGATACAAAGCATACGGCCGCCGCAAAAAACAGCCCGACCCAGACAGGCAGCCAGGTCAGCGCATATATCCAGGGGAAGGCTGTCTGGATCCCGACACAGGCCCCCAAAAATACGGCCGTTCCCAACCATGCCAAAAGGCCGCCCCGCTTTCCATGTCCAAAGAGAAACAGAAACGCCGCGTGGGAAAAAAAGAACGGCGTCAGCACATAGACCGCAAACGGGAAAAAACCGAAGCCCCATGCCCTGGCCCGAAAGGCGGAAAACGTAAGCAACGCCAGCGCATCTGCGCCCGCGATACAACAGACCCGCAGCAGCCAAAGCTGCGTCAGGTTCAAAAAGCAGCTTTGCTCGATCTCCATCGTCCTGCAGGAAAAATGACGTTCCAGCTCCCGGATCAGCAAAAGCCCTGCTGCCGACACGCAGACGGTCAGCGCCGGAAAGATCTGCCAGCCGCTGATCGCCGTATACCGTTTCAGCAGAAATTCCACAAACGGCAGGCCTCCGAACGCCAGAAGCTGGGAGGCCCAGAGCCACCAGGGCACAAAGGAAAACTGGATCCATAAAAGCTGTCCCCAACCCGGCTGGGGAAACCCCTTTCTTCGGGCAACGTCCCGCGCCAGGTTTTTCAGGACGCGCTCCTTTAGGCCGGGATCGATGTCCATCGCAAGGCCCGTTTCCCGAATTTTCTCTAAAAGATACCGATCCTCCATTTTCTTCACCTCCCGTTCTCTCTTTCTCCCAGAAGCCCCCGCAGTTTTTTACAGCCCTGCATGACCCTGGATTTTGCCGTGGCTGCCGACACGCCGGTCATCTTCCCGATCTCATGATACCGGAAGGAATACATATAGCGCAGCACCACCGCTTCCCGCTGAAAATCCGGCAGACACAGGAGCGCATCCTGCAGCATGAGCCGCGTTTCCGACCTTTCCTGCGGCAGTTCTCCTTCCGCATCCAGGGAAAAAACCGTTCCCGCCCCATCGGGGAAAGGTTCCTCTTTCCGTCGGCTCTTTTCCCTCCAGTGATCCCTGCATACGTTCCTTGCGATGGCAAACAGGAAGCCTTTCAGATTTCCCGTCCGGACAGTCTCCACATAACAAAAAAAGCGCAGAAAGGTATCCTGGGTCAGATCGGCGGCCGTTTCTGCCTCCCCCGTCTGGAAACGGCAAAACCGGTAAACGTCGTCATAATACCGGGCCGCGATCTCGTTCAAATATTGAGTTTGTCCCTGTTTTGCCAAACGCAGCAGATGCGCGTCCTTCATCCGACGTTCCTTTCCTTCCTTTGCTTCCTTTTACCTTATAAGACTATTTCCCGCCCTAAAAAGATTTAAAAAGAAAAAATTTTTTATAAAAAAACAGGCCGCGCCGCTTTTTTCAGCACAGCCTGCTCCCCTTACGTTTCTCAGCGCCGGAACGTTCCTATTCTTTTAACAGCCGCGCAAGCGCCGCAAGATCCTCCTCCCGCGTCGCCCAGCTCGTGGCAAACCGCGCTATAGCGCCGCCGTCCGGGCGTTCCTGCCAGACCTCATAGCTTACCTTTCCCTCCAGCCTGTCCCTCATGGCCCGGTCCAGGATCACGAACTGCTGGTTGGTCGGGGAATCAATCCACAGCGGACAGCCGTTTTGTCTCAGGATCTCTTTCAGCCTGCGGGCCATGGCGACAGCGTGCCGGGAGATCTCCAGATACAGCCCGTCCGTAAACAGCACGTCGAACTGCAGCCCCAGCAGACGGCCCTTGGCCAGCACCGCGCCCTGCTGCTTCATCAGCGTAAAAAAGCCCTTCGGCCCGCCTTTGGGAAAGACCACGGCCTCTCCGAACAGCGCGCCCACCTTTGTCCCGCCGATATAAAAGGCGTCGCAGAGGGAGGCGATATCCTGCAGCGTCAGATCCGCCCTGTCGGCAGCCAGCCCATAGCCCAGCCGCGCGCCATCCAGAAACAGTGGCAAACGATAAGACCGGCAGACTTCCCTGATCCGGGTCAGTTCTTCTTTGCGATATAGCGTCCCGTACTCCGTAGGATGGGAAAGATACACCATGCCGGGCTGTACCATATGGGCGCTGCTGGGATCCCGAAAAAAAGCCTCCAGATACAGGGAAAGTTCCTCCGCCTGCAGCTTTCCGTCCCGCTGAGGCAGCGTCAGCACCTTATGGCCGCAGGCTTCCACCGCCCCCGCCTCATGGACGTTGATGTGGCCGCTTTCCGCCGCGATCACTCCCTCAAAGGGCCTCAGATATCCTTTGATCACGGCAGCGTTGGTCTGCGTCCCGCCCATCAGGAAAAAGACCTCCGCCTGCGGGCAGCCGCAGGCCTGGCGGATCTTCTCTTTGGCCCTGTCGCAATAAGAATCCTCGCCGTAGCCGAAGCTTTGTTCCAGATTCGTTTCCAAAAGCCTCTGCAGGACCGCCGGATGGGCGCCCTCCATATAGTCGCAGTTAAAATACAGCATTTCATTCCTCCATCGTAGGGAAGGTCAGCAGCACCTTAAACAGATCCCCGTCCAGATAGATCTCAAATCTTCCCTTCTGCAGCTCCGTCAGATTCCTGGCAATGGACAGTCCCAGGCCGCTGCCTTCCGTACTGCGGGAGATATCCCCCCGGATAAAGCGCTCCGTCAGTTCCTCCGCCCGGATATTGAGGGCCTGGGCCGAGATGTTTTTCATGGAAAACACGGCGTACTGCCGGCCGTCCTCCAGGATGGTGCGGATCTCCAGATAGACCCGGGTGCCCTCCAGGGCGTATTTGCAGGCGTTGGAAAACAGATTCTCCACCACCCGCCAGATACGCCGGGAATCCGCTTCGATAAATACCGGCTGATCGGGCATATTCCGCACGATCTCCAGACAGCGCTCCTTGAACTTGTCAGAAAACTCGCCGCAGGTCTGGTTCACCAGCTCGGCGAAATTGATGCGCTCCATCTGCAGAGAAATGTTGCCGGAGCTGATCTTGGAGGCCTCCACCAGATCGTCCGTCAACTGTTTCAGCCGCTGGGATTTGCTGTCCAGCACCTCGATATAGCCCCGGACCCGTTCGTCCTCGATCTTTTCCCGCTTGAGCAAATTGACAAAATTGATGATCGACGTCAGAGGCGTCTTGATATCGTGGGAAACGTTGGTGATCAGATCCGCCTTGAGCCTTTCGTCCTTCATGCTGGTCTCCACCGCCGTTTTGATGCCGTCGCCGATCCCGTTGACCGCGTCCGCCAGATCCCGGTTCTCCCCGTGCATCCTCCGCGCGTCCACTTTTTTGTCAAAGCTGCCTCCCCCGATCTGCTTCGTCGTCTCGACGATCTCCCAGAGGGATTTCTTCTCCTGATAAAGCACCAGGATCGAAATCACGTCAAAGATCGCGGCCAGCAGGATGCCGGTCACGCCGCAGCCGCCCAAAATCAGGTTGAGGGCCAGCAAAATGACAAAGGGGACCAGCGTCCGCACCAGAATGTGGCTGTGATCATAGAGGGAGAAAAAGCTCTTTTTCAGCCAGAGCAAAAGCCGCCTGAACAGGGAATTTTTCCACAGCGTATGCGCCTTGCCCCGGCGGATAAAGCTCAGATAGAAAAACAGCGCCACATAATCCAGCGCAAAGGCAAAGATCCCCGCAAGGACAGGAAGCCAATAGCTGTGCAGCGCGTCCTCCCAGGTGGAAACGCAGAGGGAATACCCCAGATACCCGGCCGCCGCAAAGGCCGCCATCGCCGCCAGTCCCAGCGCCAAAAACGGCTCCGTAGGGATCCTGTCGGCCCTGGAGAGCCGGATCGTATAGTCGCGCTCCGAATCCTGCACCCTCCCCTCATAGCGGGTCAGGTGTGCCAAAAGGAGGAAGGACAGCAGCAAAAAGAGCACCAGCGCCCCCGCCAGGTAAAAATAATAGGGGATCAGGCGTCCGTAAGCTTCCTTCGCCGTCCAGAAGCCGTCCCGGACTGGATAAGACGTGTTGACCGCCACCCAGAGCCGGGTATTGTCGCCAAACACATACCGGTAGCTGTCCACCGCCGCTTTCATCTGCTCCGCGCTGATGCGGGTGTTGGTAATGATCTCGGAACGGTCGGCGTTGAAATAAATGTATTTCCCGTAACCGGCAAACTGCTGGGTGATCTCATCGATCTTCTTATTTTTGAAATTGCCCTCCACATTGGTAAAATAGCAGTTTTCCCCGTTGACCGGCATCCGGTAGCAAAAGCGAAGGTTCGTGCCCGAGGAAACATAGCGGCTCCGGTTCTCGGAATATTCCCGGAAATTGTAAAACAGATCCTTGGAAGTATCCCGCAGGTCATCCCGCAGTTGTATATACTCTTCCACGCTGTCCGCATATTCCGCCAGATCCTTCCCCTGCGCCGACAGATAACGGGGCACCAGCACATGCAGCTCCAGGACGTCCTCTTCTTCCACATATTTACCCAGTTCTCCCGCCATGCGCATATATTCTTCCAGGCTGGAAGGCAGCTCCTCGATCATGCGCATGGACAACGTCTGTTCCTCCTGGGCGGCCCCGGACTTTTGGGAAACGGACCAGGTAGTATCCCCGATCACCCTGTCCGTGATCAGTTCATTTTGCAGCGCAAAAGGATTGCTCCCGGAAGAAAAAAACGCATCCAGTTCCTTCTGTGTGCCGAATACGCTCTCCGTCACAAACCCGAAATTGCCCCATTTGATCAAATCGTCCAACAGATACGGGGCGGAAATATCGATCTCCGGGAATTCCTCGTCGCGGTGCGCATACTGGGCAATATCGATCTCCTTCGCGCCGTTGTAGGAACCATCCGTCTCCAGTTGGCTCATAATGACCACCATCCGGGTGAGCCCGTTTAATTCCTCCTCCAGCATTTCATTAAAAAGGACGGAGTTCTCAAAGCTGTCCCCGTTTCCCACAGCGATATTCTGCCGGTAAACCTTTCCGTTTGTTTCCACCGTGATCGTGGAATTACACGCCAGCACCATAAAAATGACCGCCGCTACGGCCACGAAAAGCCGCCGCAAAAGCGTCCAGAAGGTGCGTTTCCCTTTTCCCATGACCGGTCTTTTCTTCACGTCGCATTTCCCCCGTCATCACACGTCAGTTCTGCTTTTCGATCTTATACCCTACCCCCCAGACCACCTTCAGATAGCGGGGTTCCTTGGGATTGATCTCGATCTTCTCCCGGATATGCCGGATATGCACCGCCACGGTATTGTCCGCCCCGATGGCTTCTTCTTCCCAGATGCTCTCATAGATCTGGTCGATGGAAAACACGCGCCCCTGGTTTTTGACGAGCAAAAGCAGGATATTGTATTCGATGGGCGTCAGCCTCACCGGCTCGTCGTCCACAGTCACCTCTTTCGTCTCGTCGTTGATGACCAGGCCTCCCGCGCGAAACACCGCGTTGTTTTCCGTGTTGAGATTTCCCAGCTTGGTATACCGGCGCAACTGCGACCGGACCCGGGCCACCAGTTCCAACGGGTTGAAGGGTTTGGTCACATAATCGTCGGCCCCGATGTTGAGCCCCAGGATCTTATCTGCGTCCTCGGACTTGGCGGAAAGGATGATGATGGGGATACTGCTGTACTCCCGGATCTTCAACGTCGCGTGGATCCCGTCCAGCTTCGGCATCATCACATCGATGATCATCAGATGGATATCCTCGCTCTTCAAGGCGCGGATCGCCTGCTCCCCGTCGTAGGCTTTGATCACCCGGTATCCCTCCTGGACCAGATAGATCTCTATGGCTTCCACGATCTCGCGGTCGTCGTCGCAAACCAGAATGTTCATCATCTCGCATTCCTCCTGTTATCAGAAATTAAAGCACAGAAAAATGAAACTATGTCCATAAACTTTCTTAAATCATTCTTAATTCAGCATGAGAAAGGCGCAGAAATTCCCCCGTCTGCCCCGGCTGGCCCTGTGGGAAAACAAATACTGCGGATTGCAGCAGGTACACAGATCCGTCACAGAAAGATGCGCCGGCAGGATGCCTGCGTGCAGCAGGATCTCCTCGTTGGCCTTCCAAAGATCGAGCTGATATTTGCCGTTTCCCTTATCGGTCAGGATCTCCGGGATAGAAACGTCTGCATATGCGTCCCGGCCAAAAAGTTCTTGAAAAGCTCCCGCCACGTCCTCGCTGACCTCATAACAGTCCCGGCAGATGGAAGGCCCGATGGCGGCCAGGATATCTGCCGGATCGCAGCCATAGGCCGCCTTCATCGTCTCCACCGTCACCCGCCCCATCTCGCCGACGGTTCCCCGCCATCCGGCATGGGAACAGCCGATCGCCCTTTTTACGGGATCCACGAACAGAAGCGGCACACAGTCCGCAAAGGAGGTGCGCAAGATCAGCCCCGGCACGTCCGTCACCAGTCCGTCCACGTCCTGATAGTCCCGTAGCCTTGTCACGCCCTTTCCCCGATCCTCCTTCGTCACGACCCGCACGTTTGCGGTATGGGTCTGATGAGCGCAGACGATGTCCTCCGGCAAAGCGCCGAACAATTCTGCGATACGGCGGTAATTCTCATCCACGGCCGCTTTTTCATCGCCCCTGTCATAGTTAAGATTCATCGTCGCAAAGATCCCCCTGCTCACGCCGCCTAGCCGCGTGCTGATCAGATGGGACGCGACGCCTCCTTCCTCCAGCGCCGGGAAGGTCAGATATTCGATACCGTTTCTGCAATTTTGCCTCAGAACAGGCGCGTCGCGCTTCGCTCTCTTTATCTCCATTTTCCCCTCCTGTAACTGTAATCAAAAGCGTTTTGGATCCATGCGATCCGGTCGCCGTAAATTGCGATCACATCGAACCGCACCGGCTGGCCGTCGCCGATCCGGCGCCGGTAAAGATAAACGTCGGCGCAGCGGCAAATCTTTTGCTGCTTTCTTGCTCCCACAGCCTCTTCCGGCCGTCCGAACCTTTCATTTTTCCGGTATTTTACCTCGAAAAAAATAAGGCAACCCTGATGACACCCGATCAGATCGATCTCACCCTGGCTGCACCTGAAATTCTGTTCCAAGATCTGCACGCCGGCCCGCCGCAGATATTCTGCCGCCGCCGTCTCCCAAAATCTGCCTTCCCTGACCTTATCCATCTGCCTCCCGTTCTGCGGTATCCTTTTATTCTTTCAGAAAAATGCCCGATAATTCAGATAAAATGCCCGATAAAGCTGCGCCTGTGGATCGGCGTCGGGCCGTATTTTTTCAGCGCTTCGATATGGGCGGCCGCCCCATAGCCTTTGTTTGAAGCAAACCCGTATTGCGGGTAGATCTCATCGTAGCGCTCCATCAGCCTGTCCCGGGTGACTTTGGCAACGATGCTGGCCGCCGCGATGGAAACGCTTTTGGCGTCTCCCTTGATGATCGGGACCTGGCGGATCGAAACGCCCGGGATCGTCACCGCGTCGTTGAGCAACACCGCCGGTTCTGCCGTCAGCTTCCCGATGGCCTGGCGCATGGCTTCATAGGTGGCGTTTAAAATGTTGATCTCGTCGATGCGCTCCGGCCCCACAAAGCCCAGTCCCACGCTGACGGCTTCCTTCATGATTACCTCGTAAAGCTCTTCCCGTTTCTTTGCGGAAAGCTGTTTGGAATCGTTCAGATACAAAATCTGACAGTCACGCGGCAAAATGACCGCGCCGGCCACCACAGGCCCGGCCAGCGGCCCCCGGCCCACTTCATCGATGCCGCATAAATATCCGTAAGCGCCATATTCCCTTTCATAGGCCTGCATCCGCCAGGTGCGTTCCTTTTCTTTTTCCAGCGCTTCTATCTTCTTTTGCGCCCTTTGGATCGCCTCCTGCACGCCGGAGCGTTCATCCGGGCGGTACCGCTCGATCAGTTCCGGCAGTTCTTCCACCCCGCAGGCCAGAAAACGCGCCCTGATCTCCCCTATTTTTTCCATGCCGCTATCCGCCTCCGCCGTCTTTTACCGGTGCCGCAGCTTTCCAAACTTGGACAACGGCCAGATCCTCACCCATGCTTTTCCGATGATATTATCCCGCTTGATATTCCCGACGCTTGGGTCCCTGCTGTCGGAGCTGTTATTGCGGTTGTCCCCCATGACAAAATATTCATCCTCTCCCAACTGCACAGGCTGGGCGGCCCGCCCCGCCGAGAGGATCGTCTCCCTGCCATAGTTCTCCTCCAGCACCTTGCCGTCGATATAAATGACGCCGTTTTCATCGATGTAGACCGTTTCTCCCGGCAGCCCGATAATGCGCTTGATGTAATAGGTGCCCTTTTCATAAAGGAAGGGGAAAACGATGATATCAAACCGCTGCGGTTCGTGAAAACGATAAGAGATCTTGTCCACGATCAAATTATCCCCGTCGCTCAAGGTCGGCTCCATGGAACTGCCGCTCACTCCCGTCCGCTGGCCCACAAAAGTCACCAGCAGATAGGTGGCGGCCAATACGACCAGAATATAGGCCACAGTGCTGAAAATCTCCCTGATCACGTCCTTCATGATATATCACGTCCCTTCTGCGGCCTTTCCAGCGTGATCCGTCCCAAACGCCCGCTCCTGAAATCCTCCAACAGGATGCCCGCCGCCTTATCCAGATCCACTTCTCCGCCTTTCTTATAACACTTTCTGTTCTCTCCGATCTGTAAAAGCAGATCAGCCGCCTCTTTGCCCTCCGTCCGGTAACGCGCCGCCAGCGCTTCCGGATAGGCGTCCTGTAAAAAAGCGATCAGCTCGACGGCCAGTTCTTCCCTCACCAGAATTTCATCATTTAAAGAACCGATGAACGCCAGCTTCCTGCCCACAGCCTGATCCTCAAACTTGGGCCACAGGATCCCCGGCGTGTCCAATAGCTCCAGATCCCCGCCCAGCCTTATCCACTGCTTCCCCTTTGTGACCCCCGGCTTATTGCCCGTCCTGGCCACCGCCCTTTTGGCATAGGAATTGATAAAGGTGGATTTCCCAACGTTGGGGATCCCCGCCACCATCGCGCGCACGGGACGGTTGCGGATCCCCCTGCGCCTGTCCCTCTCCTTTTTTTCCTGGCAGGCCAGGGCCACTTTCTCCTGGATCGCTTTCCTCCCGGCGTTTATCCTGGCGTCGATGGGCAGCGCGAACATCCCCTGCGCCTCGAACCACAGGCACCATTCCTGATTCGCCGCTGCATCCGCCAGATCGGCTTTGTTCAAAAGGATCAGCCGCGCCTTGCCGCGCCCCAGCGCATCTATATCGGGGTTGCGGGAGGAAAGCGGCATACGCGCGTCCACCAGTTCTATGACCAGATCGATCAGGCGGATATCCTCTTCCATCTCCCGCCTGGCCCTGGTCATATGTCCCGGATACCATTGATATACCATAGATCGCTCCTACTCCACCAGACCCCATCCGTCAACGCCGTTGCCGAAATGGAACCACGCCCGTCCTATGATCGTACCGCGCCGTACCGGCCCGATGTTCGCGGAACGGCTGTCCTCGCTGTTGTTAAAATTGTCCCCCAGCACGAAATATTCTTCCTCGCCCAGCAGGATCTCATTCTCCGCGATCCCCGCCGACGCGATCAGATCCATGCTGTCGTCGCCATATCTCTGCCCGTTCACATAGAGGATCCCGTTTGAGATCAGCACGGTCTGTCCCGGCACGGCCACGACCCGTTTCACATAATAGTGGGCATTTTCGTTGCCGTTTGGCAGAAAAACTACCACATCCCCGACGCGGGGCGAAAAAAACTGATAGGAAAACCGATTGACCAGGATCCCCTGTCCGTTGGTCAGCCCCGGTTCCATCGACAGCCCGATCACGTTGGTGCGCAGGCCCACGAACCAGGTAAGGGTAAAGGCCAGAAAAGCCGCTGCAAATACGCAGATGAACCAGCCGAACACCTCCCGCAGCAAAGAAGCGCTGACCACTTTCTTCTTATGATAAAAATTGAGACCCTTCCGTCGTCTTCTCATCCCGCACTTTTCCCTGCAGCCTGCTGCAATCTTGCCGTATCCGACACGGCCCACGTTTCAAGCATACCACAAAAATAAAGAGGGTACAACCACAAAAGTGGCGACCCTCCTGTAAGTCCTGCCGATAAGGACAGGTCATCCGCAAGATAGACTGCGCATCCCGGCCTTGCCGCCGCAGTCCTTACCTGACGACCTCTTTTACCTTCGCAGCCTTGCCGACCCTGTCTCTTAAGTAGTTCAGCTTCGCCCTGCGGACTTTACCCCTTCTCACAACTTCTACCTTCTCTACGTTGGGAGAATGTAAAGGCCATGTCTTCTCCACGCCCACGCCGTTGGAGGTCTTCCTCACGGTAAAGGTGGCGCGGTTGCTTCCGCCCTGCTTCTTCAAAACAACGCCTTCAAAAACCTGAATCCTCTCGCGGTTTCCTTCTTTGATCTTGCCGTAGACCCTGACCGTATCGCCAGTGGAAAACTGCGGCACCTCCGCCTTAAGCTGGCCGGCTTCGATCTCTTTGATGATCTCGTTCATTGCAATTCCTCCTGTTTCCCGGATGTTCTTAATACGTCGATTCGTAACAGAGGACCATCTCCTGTTTTCGCAACAGTAATACTATAACACAAGCCCCTGGGGAATGCAAGGACTATTTTCTTTAAACGAACCGTTTCCGTTTTCTTTAAAGCGAACCGTTTCCGTCAGGAGATCCAGTACAGCGTCCCCGGGCACAGCCTCATTCCCAGTTTTTCCTGCAGCTTCAAGGACGGCTCGTTGTCCGTAAAAATCTGTCCGTAGGGCGTCCATCCCTTTTCCAGCGTCCGGTTGATCAAAAAACTCACGAGGGCCTGCCCGATTTTACGCCGCCTGAAAGGGGGAAACACTTCCAAAAGCCCCATGCCGCCCTCGGCATGGGTGCCGATAAACCCGGCGATCTGGGCCTTTCCTTCCTCACAGACGGAGGCGGCAAAAATGCTGCCCTCCCGCAAAAGCCCGGCAAGCGTTTCCCTGTCAGCCAACGTATGATAATGCTCGCAAACGAGATCCAGATCGCCTTCGCCCAAAGGAAAGATCCGGCATATGTCCGTTTTTTCTTCCGGGAGGGGCGTTTTTTTCGTGTAGACCGTCTGGAAACACTCGTTGATCCGCGTCTTATGGAACCTGTCCGCGACGCTTTGCATCAAAAACTTCTGATGACAGCAGAAAACGGCCCCGTCAGGATCGGTCATGGACAACAGCCGCTCCCCCGCGTCCCGGTTTCGGGCCGTGACCATATAGATCCCGGTCCTTTTATCCTGCAAAAGCACGCCGTCAGACAGCACCGCCAGAACTTGCGCCTGACGGCGCCGGATATCTTCAATCATGTCCCTATGCAAAAGCCGTTCCTGTTTGAGATAGTCCAGCGCCCGGCCGGGAAGGTCGTAGCGCTCGTACAGATCCGGACGGCGCTGCCGGGTCCTGTCTATGGACTGTTCCAGCCGCCATTTTTCCACTTTTGCGTGATCCCCGGAAAGCAATACGGCCGGCACCGCCTTATCGCGCCAGACCTCCGGCCTGGTATACTGCGGATATTCCAGCAGATCCCCCCGAAAGGACTCCGTTTCCCCGGATTCCTCATTTTTCAGCACGCCAGGCACCATGCGGGAAATTGCGTCGATCATGACCATGGCCGGCAGCTCTCCGCCCGTAAGCACATAATCCCCAATGGACACCTGATCCGTCACGATCTCTTCCAATACCCGCTCGTCGATCCCCTCATAGTGGCCGCACAAAAAGACCAGTTCTTCCTCTTTGGCCAGCTCCTCCGCCATTTTCTGATCAAAAACCCTGCCCTGGGGCGTCAGGTAGATCACCCGCAGGGGGGCCTTTTTGGCACCTTGCTCTTGCAGGGGGGCCTTTTTGGCGCTCTGCTCTTGCAGGGCACAAAAGGCGTCGTACACGGGCTGCGCCTGCATCAGCATTCCTGCGCCGCCTCCATAGGGATAATCGTCCACCCGTCCATGTCTGTCCGCCGTGTAATCTCGGATGTTCACCGCGTGTACCCCGATCAGCCCCCTGTCCACAGCGCGTCCGAGGATGCTGGTCTTTAAGCCGTTTTCCACCATCTCCGGGAACAGAGTCAGTATGTGAAACTGCATGGCTTTCCTCCCTCAAAGCAGCCCGTCCAGGACATGCACTTTCATGAAACCGGCTTTTACATCCACCTCCCGGACGCACTGGCGGATCGCGGGCAGCAGAAGCTCCCGCCCGTCCGCCAGCCGGATCTGGTAGACGTCGTTCGCCCCGGTCTCCAGCACATCCTGCAGCGTGCCGATCTCGTTCCCGTCCTCATCCTGCACCGCAAGGCCGATCAGATCCGCGATAAAATATTCGTCCTTTTTCAGCTTCACCGCGTTCTCACGGGTGACATACAGGCTCCTTCTCCGGTATTTCTCAACATCGTTGATATCGTCGATCCCTTTGAATTTCAGGATCACGAACTGTTTAAAGAACTTCACGTTCTCGATCTGCAGGATGCGGTCCCCTGTTCCCGTGTCCAAAATGACCTCTTTCAAATCCCTGAAACGGCGCGCATCGTCCGTAGTCGGGAACACCTTTACCTCGCCCTTTAGTCCATGGGTAGCGGTGATGATGCCGACCTGAAATCTGTCTTCCATAAAAACCCCTGCCGTCTTACGCCCGGCCCTGCATTTTCGTAAAAAGGGCGTTCCCTTTTTTTAAGTGAACGCCCTTTGCCGGTTCAGATGATATCCACATCTACTCTCCTGTTGTCATCCTCCATCGCCGCTGCCTTGACCACCGTGCGGATCGCCTTGGCGATACGCCCCTGCTTGCCGATCACCTTGCCCATATCAGTGGGCGCGACATGGAGTTCGATCGTCAGATTTCTGCCGTTTTCCTTTTCCGTAACGGTCACTTCGTCCGGATTATCAACGAGAGCCTTTGCGATCACTTCTACAAGTTCCTTCATATCACACCTCCAAACGCAGTGCTTACTTCTCGATTCCCGCGGCCTTGAAGATCTTGCCCACGATCTCGGTAGGCTGCGCGCCGCTGTTTAACCACTTCTTGGCCAATTCCTCGTTCACCTTGATGGTGCTGGGCTCCGTGTTGGGATCATAGCTGCCGATCTCCTCGATGAACCGTCCGTCTCTGGGCGATCTGGAATCCGCGACGATGATCCTGTAAATCGGATGCTTCTTGTAACCCATTCTTCTCAGTCTGATCTTTACTGCCATTTTTCTTACCTCCAAATATGTTTGATGTTGTCATGCGGGGCGCCGTATGCGGCATGCCGCGCAAGGAATTTAGTTTGCCGCGCACTGCGCGATCTATCAGAAAGGAAACCGGAACTTTCCTTTTCTTCCGCCTCTGCCTCCCATCAGATTGGGGAGCTGCTTCATCATCTTCTGGCTCTGCTCGAACTGCTTAACAAAGCGGTTCACGACAGCGATATCCACCCCCGCCCCCCGGGCGATCCGGTGCCTGCGGCTGGGATTAAGGAGCTTGGGATTGCGCCGTTCCTGCGGCGTCATGCTCAAAACGATGGCTTCCATCCGGGCAAGCTGCTTCTCGTCCACCAGGGACTCCAGATCGCCCATCTTACTGCCGCCCATACCGGGCATCATGCTCATGATACCCGACAGCCCGCCCATGTTGCGCATCTGCTTCATGCTCTCCAGGTAGTCCTCAAAATCGAACTTCCCCTTCTTCATCCTGGCGGCCATCTCTTTTTCCCGGTCCGCGTCCAGATCGATGTTGGCGGAAACCTTGTCGATCAGGGTCAGCACGTCTCCCATCCCCAGGATCCTGCTGGCCATACGGTCCGGATAAAACTGCTCCATATCGGAGAGCTTCTCGCCCATGCCCACATACAGGATCGGCTTTCCCGTCACCGCCTTGATCGAAAGCGCCGCGCCGCCTCTGGTGTCGCCGTCCATCTTGGAAAGAATGACGCCGTCCACGCCGACTTTCTCATCGAACTCCTTCGCCACGTTGACCGCATCCTGACCGGTCATGGCATCCACCACCAGAAGGGTCTGATGAACCGTTATCGCTTCCTTGATCTCCGTCAGTTCCGCCATCATCTCTTCGTCGATGTGCAGGCGGCCCGCGGTATCCAGGATCACGATGTTGTGGCCGTTCTTCGCGGCATGCTCGAGAGCCGCTTTGGCGATGTCCACCGGCCTGTGGTTCGTCCCCATGGAAAAGACTTCCGTTTCCTGTTTCGCACCGTTGATCTTAAGCTGTTCAATAGCTGCCGGCCGATACACATCGCAGGCGGTCAGAAGCACCTTTTTGCCCTTCCCCTTGAACTTGCCCGCCAGCTTCGCCGCAGCGGTGGTCTTGCCGGCGCCCTGCAGGCCGCACATCATGATCACCGTCATCGCCTTGCCGGGCTGCAGCGCGATCTCGGTCGTCTCGGAACCCATCAGGGCCGTCATCTCTTCGTTGACGATCTTGATGACCATCTGCCCCGGATTGAGGCCGTTCATCACGTCCTGCCCAATGGCCCGCTCTTCCACGGATTTCACAAACTGCTTTACCACGCGGAAGTTGACGTCCGCCTCCAGCAGCGCCATCCGCACTTCCTTCAGAGCGGTCTTAACGTCCTCTTCCGTCAGCCGTCCTTTGCTGCGCAGATTCCGAAACACATTCTGCAGTTTGTCCGTCAAACTCTCAAATGCCATGGATCCCCTTTCCAAAAACAAATCGCCCGGCCGGTTCAGATTTCATCCAGGATCTGCCGCGCCAGCAGCTTCACGTTCTCTTCCGAACTCGTCCGCTCAATCTGCGCTACAGTGTCCTTCACCCGGTTGAACTTCTCCAGAAGATGCAGCCGGTCCTCATAGCCTCTCAGGATCCTGTCGCACCGCCTGATCAGGTCGTGTACGCCCTGGCGGCTGATGCCCTGCTCCTGCGCGATCTCGCTTAAAGACATATCATGAAAAACCACATCCTCGTAGATCCGCCGCTGATGCTCGGTCAGCAGTTCGCCGTAGAAGTCATATAACAGGCCCTGTTCTACGATCTTTTCCATGATGAACACCTCGCTTTGGGTATCATACACGATAAAGTCAATGGTGTCAAGTATTTTTTCTTTACAGTATTACTTCATATGCCATTTTGCTTTTAATTTTCAAAAATCTTGTTAATGTTAAACGGTGGAAGAACTACGCTTTCGGTATCTGGCTGCGCTGTTAGCAATGTGAGTTCACTTCTAAGATAGGGCATTAATATTGCAACAGCATTTTTATTGATCAGATCACTGATCATCTTATCTTCTAATTTTTCTTTTCCGTCTATTGCAAAGAAACCAGATAAACTTATAACTATCTCATATTCATCTTGTTTTGTTCCGTTCAAAACGAGTGTTACTTTATATAGGCCCTCTTCATCTAAGCCAATTGTTACTTGTAATTTGAATTTCAATTTTCGGTTATTTTTAAAACCTTTCCTTTCAAATTCAATTTTATCAAAGACCATACTCCTTAGAACTAACACGCTATTAATGTTTCCCATTGTCCCTCCTTTACGCTGCATCAGCAAGATTATTAAAATCAAACTCCACTTCTATATTGTCCGACATCATGTTGAACACAGCATTATATACGGATTGGAAGTCTTCATTTTTCACCAAGTCAAGCGTGAGGTTAATACACCATTCTTTAACCACGTTCAAATTATTTACCGTTTCACATGGAAGTACAATTTTTTCACTATTTTGTGCAAATTCAACCAACATATCCGCACTTAATTCTATTAATTTATGTGTCGTATCCATCACTTTCACAAAATAATCCGTAAACTCTATCTTATAATTAATTGGATTTTCCAGTGTCAGAAAATACTTAATTTCTTCTTCAAACTCTCCATCCTCTGCATTCATATACGAATCATCTTTAGGCAAATATAAACTGTTATCATCCCAATCCGAATTGTTATAAGCTATTTCATATTCATTTTCCATATAAGTAACGGAAACTCTTCCTGATGAATATTCTAATAATAGCTGCCTGATTGTTATTTCATCCCGCAGCATTCTTACAATACTCAAAGCGTCAGTTTTTCCAAGCAGCCACTTACATCCGTATTCATTATTCTGGCAACACACAACTATAAAAACATCCTTTTCTTCGTTTAAGCAGGTGAAAACAATAGGGAAATATGATTCGAAAAGGATTTTATCAATAAATAGTTGGCCAAATTTATCCAATTTAATAAATTCTTCCATTGCAGTTACCTCTTTCTCTCATATAAGCCTGAAGATGTTTTTCAAAATCAACTATCAGTTCAAACTCTTCATAAGGTGTCGCATCCTTATAAAGCCACCAGTCCACATGTGAAGTTTTTTTCTTTGTTCTTTCTCTTGTTCTCTGCGCCAAACCATGTCTGGGATTGGTCTCCCCAACCGCGATTGTATAAGGAACCTTCATATCAGATATCAGACTTGCAAATCTTTTCACATCATTAGGCTTCTCAAATGTAGACAAAGAATATTGTCCGGGATCTGTCGCATCAGCTAAAGGATTTAAAACAAACCCTTTTTCTTCAAAAGAAGGCATAAAAGAGTCCTTATCACATTTTCCACTTCTGCAGGCTCTATATACCCTTATGGATTCTTCCCTTGCTCCTTCCGGTAAATTGAATCTTTGGAAATAATCTGGAAATATTTTTTCAATTCGTTTGTTTGTATTTTGGTTACTCAAATTCCCTTTCCTTTTGTGATTATGTTTGGCTGTAAACGTTATTTAGTCTTTCCCCCATTGTCACCTTGCATCCATTCGTATATTTCGGTTCTATTATACACCTTAAACTGAGTTTCGAACACATGGTAAGTAAAATTTTGCAGTCGTCCATTGTTGTGGTGTCAATGTTCGGAACGCTTATGTTAAATTTATAATTGACAGGAATACATACACTAATATCAGAATCAGGCGACAGCTCTTCAAGCTTCTTCAACGGTCAGATACAACGATTCCATGATGAACACCTCGCTTTGGATAGCATACATGATAAAGTCAGTGGTGTCAAGTATTTTTTCTTTACAGTCCAAAATTTGCCCTGCCGACATATTCCTGCCGCAGTTCCTCTGCCAGATATGCATCGCTCATACAGTGCATATCGGAAATGCCGTCACGAAGCAACGGATATAACTCGGAATGATAAAAGAAATCCAATGCGGCGTCCAGTGAAATACCCTGCTGTTCTGCAAAGCATTCGATAACGCGACTATATTTTTTCTGAAGTAAGATCGGATTGGCTGTCATATCTTTTCACTTCCTTCAAAATGCAGCAGAGACAATGCTTTTTCTGTACGGAAACAAAGCTGCAGATTTGGTTCTTCAAAACGAAGACGATTAATCGCTTCCGCTTTATCGATCAATCCGTCAAAAAACAGTTCCACCGTATTAAATACCCTATCATTGGCAACACCACCTACGACAAGGTCATAATCAGTTGTGTCTTTTCCACTTCGGCAATTCAGAATAAAATCCAACCACTCCTCAGAATATGCATCAAATTTCAATGTTTTCAATTCGGCTTCACGGTTTTTATCATATGTATACCAGGAGATAATGCCGTCTTTCCCACGACGTTTGAATTTACCACACCAATTTGCCGCCTGCTCATATAGAGGTGTCATATAAAAACCACGTCCAAAATCTACGTTGGGGCGGGAATGTAATAAATCCGGCTTTGCAATCTCCAAAAAGGAGCCATGATAGAGGATCATACTTTCACATTCCTCTCTTTCATCACATCAAGAATATCGTCTACGATATATTCCCGGCTCTGCGTATGCAATACCCCATATCCCGGCACGATATAACCATTCAGAATATCGCTCTTTTCAGTAAATGCCTGATAGACCTGTTTCGCATCCACCCCGAGTTTTGCAGCGACATTTTCAATACAAAAAACAGCAAATTCCAACTCACCGAAGTTCTTAATTTTTTCATCCGACATCATAGGAAATCCTCCCGAAAAGAAAAGCTGCTGTCGTGGCATATAAATAGTATTTTTACCATCTTGAACATATCCCTCCATAAGCCTGCAAATTCCGATATTTCTGGCTTTTCGGCGCTTTTCTCCGATTCTTTTTTGCCCTGAAGCCACATAATTCTCCCCAAATCTGCGCAAATTCACGGGCAAGGGTGAAGGATCAATGCGATTTTTTGCAAATATTATATCAACACTCACTTTAAAACTTCCCACCTTGCATCGCGCTTTGAACCAATCCTTCGTATATATCCGTTCTCCCTCAATGAATCCAGCGCCCGCTGTACAGTTCTGACAGTTTTTGATATTTTATCTGCAATTTCGTCTCTGGAGGAATCCGGCTTTTGCCTAAGTATCGCCAACACTGACATCTCTGTTCCATTCAAAGTGACATCTAAAGTGACACCGGGAATGTCACTTTGAAACTGACGTCTATATAAAATAAATTTAAATCCTTGTTCCGACATTTCATAGGTATAGCGGATTCCAGCGTCTCTACACAGACTATCCACTCTTTTAAAGCCACTTCCAAACTGTTCTATTGACTTATTAAGATATAAGACTCTTGCAATTCTGGCATTGCGTATTTCCGATTCTTTATTCCCCTTTATGTATTCTTCCGGGGCATAGACGCTCGCATATTTTCCCGGACTGTATATGGTTATCATTCCCGGATGAATACATATCTCATGGCTGGTATGCTCATTGTAGACTGCATGAGCAAAACTGTTGGAAAGTATCTCTCTGATTACGGCAACTGGAATCTCAGGAATCTCTTTTCTTTCACTTTCAATGATTTCACTCTTCCACTTAATATTCTGAAGAATATAACTTTCAGCAGTTCGGAGCAGATTATAAATGTTATCCTCAAAAAGCTTCATGTCTATAAACGTGAGCTTCTCGTCCGTTGCAAATATAGCGGCCTTTAATGTGACCGGATGCGTGTTACTGAATAAATATTCCCCCGCATGATTCAGGTTGTTTCCGCTGACCAAACCATATCGTTTAAGAATCAAGGGACAAGTATATTTGCCCTCAGGTATTCTCCCCACAGAAACTGCCCTTTGCCAAAAAGCTTTTACCGCTGTCCGATCTATCTGTTGCGCAGAAACCGAAGATACGGCATTCTCCCATCGCTCTTTATATTCATTCGATATGAAGAAAATCTTCAATTCTTCAGGTGATACTTCTCGATCCTCGTCTGCGGTTCTCAGATAATAACGCCCTGATGCCGAATATGGCGTATTATTCCCATTAAACTCAACCTTAATCAAATGTTTTCCTGAAAGTTCAATCTCTTCAATTGCAGGATATATCTGCGGCCTTATGCTCTCATACACAGCCCGCGACACATCTCGAAGAGATGATTCTGAAACATCCTGCCCAAAGACCTCGCCATTCGGCTTAACGCCAAAGTATAGCGTACCTATTCCATGCTTATTCAAAATGGAGGAAATAGAAATCATCGCTTCTTTCATTTCCCCAGTCGTTTTCTTAAACTCGAGTGTTTCTGTTTCTTTCCCTAAATTCATTAGAATCTCCCTTTTCAAAGTGACATTATTATATCATGAAGTGACATTTTTGTCACTAAAAATATTATGTAATTATAAACGCCAGGGGTGACTTTGGGAGTGGTTTGCTCTCTGCTTCTGCTTGTACCCTGTTTGTCAGCGTTAATGATGAGTTTATCTTTGTACTTCCATATCACTGTAAAATACAGACTCCGCAATCATAATCGTAAGCGCAACAAGCGTATGATCATCGATCAGTTTTTCTCCGTTTCTAAACAAAACTCCGTTTTTATCCAGAAAGTAGAGAAACATTGTCGCAGCTATTCTTTTATTTCCATCCGAAAAGCTATGATTCTTTGTTACAAAATACAATAGGTTTGCTGCTTTTTCCTCCAATGTCGGATACACATCTTCCCCGTCAAAGCTCTGATAAATTGCTCCTATGCTTCCTTTAAAGGATTCATCCTTTTCATTGCCAAACAGAGAACTCTTATCCATATATTTCATGGAATCAATAATTTTTCTGCATTCTTCATATGTTAAGACATATATCGCCTTGTTCCCCTTGGGTCGTTTCATATTCTGGTGATCATACGCATCCAACAGTTCTAGCGCCTGACTATATCTTTCTACTACTGACAAAACCTGTTTTGTATCCAGTTTTTCCGATACTCTTTTCATGATCCGTATTACCTCATTTAGCTGGTTTATACGGTTATAATTCACAGAATATCCCTTGATTATGTATTCTTTCAATACAGAATTAGCCCAACGCCTGAACTCAACGCCCCGCCTTGATTTTACCCGATAACCAACAGAAATAATGACATCCAGGGTATAAAACGGCACCTGTTGTTTTACTCCATCAACACGCATTTTTTGCGTGTTGTTCTCTCTTTCAACTTCTCCTTCCGAAAATACATTGTTAACGTGCTTTCGGATTGTTTTTTCATCTCTCTCAAACAACTCCGCCATCTGATTGGCACTGAGCCACACGGTGTCGTTCCTGACCGAAACAGGTAATGTTATACTTTTATCCTCTGTTTCAAATATCACAATTTCATCTTTCAGCATATGTAGAATGTCTCCTTTTATAACCTATTCGTACACTTTTATCCCCCCACATACATTATAGCATATGTGGGGGATAAAAGTGAGGGATAAAATGCAAGTAGTATCATATCAAAGCTCTTTCATAGATGGTGTAGTAAGTGCCAACTCTCGCCATGAAACCATTGATTTTACAAACTTTCCCGGAACTTTTCAATATCCTGTCGTGGCATACAAAATTGCTGAATTTGATTATTCCGGGGCCGCACCGTAATATTCAGATTATTTCTTCAATAATTTCCATAACATTTCATCTGCCTTGATTAATTTTTGTGCTTATTATATGCATTGAAGGCATTAATATCAATCTATACTCTAAATGAAATCGGGCAGACTTTGTCTGCCCAATTCTACGCCATCCGTCCGTGTCTATCCTTCGTCAGATCATTTTCTTTAGGACCGCCTGGTCTTTTTCCGCCACCTTCATTACCTTCATGGCTTCTTCAAAGGTCAGATGCAATGATTCCATGACATTCCGAATGACCTCACTTAAGGCTTCCTGGCGACCTTCCTGCCTGGCCTTTTCATTCATTTCCTGTACGGCTTTACACACATCGATCACCTCCGCCTTATCATCAAATTGAATATCCGTGTTCGTACATGCCCGTATGACTCTTGCGGCTTCTACATCAAGTTCCCTCAAGCCGCTTTCCTTCGAGAAGAAAGCGGCCAGTTCTTTTCCATCATCGGCATATTTGATAAAACCCAGGACCAGCCTCAGACTGGAATGGAGCTTATTAAGATCCTTCTCTTCCATCGCAGCCGGTTCGATCAGATTAAGCTTGTAATCAGCTACATGCTTTAGTATGTCCGGATCCTGGATGGTCATCATCTCGTGCAGTGTCCTCGGTCCGTCCCAGCGCTTTGAATCGAACAGGATCACCAGAGTGATAACCGGTATCAGTCTATCATCCCGATAGAATCCGGAAAGAAATTCCCCGGCGTCATGTCCTTTCCTGTCTTTTTGCTCACGGTGTCTGGCCGCTGTCTGTTGTACCTGCCTGGCATATTGCAGGAAATCGTACAGCCCTGCCTTTACCGGCTCTGCATATTTTATGTCCGCCTCGTTTTCCACCCCCAAAACAAGGTAGGCGGCCTCGTCATCTGTCATGAAAGCGGCCGTTTTGAGCAGATCCCTAAATCTCTGGACAGCCGCCTCTTCCCCGTTCCCAAACGGGGTCGAAAGTTCTACAGTGTCAAGCTCCTGCAGGCTGGACGGGTCAAGCACCTGTCTCCCGCCGTATAGCAGATAGTTGAACGCATCGGCAAAGACCGAATTGTTCTTCATGTAAGCTTTGGTTACGGTATCAAGCTTTCCCAATAAGCATTATCTCCTGTTTTCGTCTGTCGTTTTTGTCTGTCGCCTTCCGTGCTGCCTTTTCCGGTAAGATTGACCGTCTGATAAGCAGCAGAAAATTCGTATTCCTGTCGGAAAATCACTCAATCTACTCTTATCGTACTCAAAGCTACGGACCAAATCAAGAGATATGCCCTTTTTTATGATATTTTAATATTTAACAGTCCCCTGTCTTTTTTGTCCTCGCAGCAATCAGGGGTGGGAATTACCAACATATTTTATCACTACCCAATCGCAGACATCATCGTTATGGCCGCCATTATTACATGAAAATCTCAATTCACCAATATCCGCATAATCGCGCAGATCCAGTTCGTATTCCACCCATGCGTTATCGGCATCTACCGCAATTTCATCCCGGAAGAGTTCCTCGCCGTCTTTACTATACAGCATCAAATCGAGTCCCGCTCCATCAGAATCTGCCTGCACCCAAGGATGAATCCTATAGGCAAACGCAATCTCATCCAAACCGATATCAGTAAAAGAAACCGCTGTGTTCGGGGTCAAAAAAATACATTTTCCTTCTTCTTCCGTTTCGATCACACCTGCGGTCACACCCCAGGGATTATCGGATGATGCCAATGCATTTTCAAATACTGCGCTATCCAACAGTACTGTATTTTCATTACCGTCTGTCTGGCCGCCACTACTTTCACTCGACGCCAGTTCATTACTGCTTGACGCCGCATCTGTGCCATCCGTTGACTCTCCTCTATGCCAGACACGGCCAATTCCCCAACATATGAAAAGAAAAATAATAAGCGAGGCAGAAATAATATATTTTTTCATTTTAATCTCCGGCAATTTTCAACACAGTCCTTATGCATAGGGGCACAATGTATTACTAAATTATCTTATTTTATAATATGTGTAATTCTCGTCTTCTACGCTCATAATCCAGCCGTAAGTATTTAGAAATTCATACGCCCATTTTTCAAACAACTGATTTCCCGTTTGATCATTTGCTAAAATGAACCCTTTTAAATTTACTTGATCAATATAATTCAAAAATTCTTCCATTGTCTGGGGATATACTGCTGATAAATAAGTACTAGAAAAATCTTCTGCCATTTCAATACGTGCATCAAGGCACGTCAATGTGCTTACTTCTGAATCTAAAATAATATATGAATCCTTCTCATTCTCTTCTAAATAAGAATTTATTTTATAAATACCATTTGATTTCATAAGATTATCAAGCCATTTCAAATTGTCTTCCTGAGTTGTTACTAGCTTTATATCATCAAATGAAAATCTTGTTGCGCATCCCCATGCACAATCCACAGTGAAATTCAAACAACAATTAAGAATACAGAACAGCAAACAACACACTTTAACAAATCTTGCCAATTCATTTTCAAGAAATGAAAATAGAATTAAACAAACTTCCGTTGCTATAAAAATAATCATCATGGAAAAATAATTTCCATCTGGTGCATACATAGTTATCATTAAATAAAATCCCACAACTGTGAATAAACCTATAACACCAAATTTCCACAAATTAGTCTTTATATGCATTGCGTATTTCCGTAATGGAATTAGCGTAATAACACACAAGGAAAAAAACACCCAATAATTTCCAATCCATTGCGCAGTTACTTTTTCAGCCTTTCCGACTAAAAAGAAGAAATTTACCATTCTTTCAGGAAGAAATACAGAAGGAAAAGTGCTATTTTCATCAAAATTAAATAAATCTTTTCCTTTAAATCCAATTCTTTTAAGGAAGGCCAGGCCCTCTCTTCCAAAAGGCAAACCTGTTATAAGGTATGTTCTATATAAAATTCCAAAAAGAATAAAAAGGGAAAATAGTAATATTAACCACTCTCTCCACTTCCATATTCTGGCGCCCTCCTGATTGGTATCACAACATCCACTTTCGGTAATCAAAAAAGTTTTCTTTAATAACACTCGTAAGATTGATACACAAAAAACAATCAAAAGAATTGTAGTCCATAAATAACTCGTATATTTTACAGTATACGACATTATTCCTGCGGATAAAGAAATTGCAAGACATTTAAGAGATTTATTTTCCATAAATTTATCAAAATATATCCAGGAAATTAATACATAAACAAAACTGAGAGTATCACTTTTTGCTGTTCCTGCAATTCCACAAATAGCCATTGTCGTATAAATCAGAGCAACGATAAGCAGAACAATATTTTCCTCCATTTTATTCACTTTATATAGTTTGTTTTTAATATAACGATATGATTCATGTATCATTATAATCATTATCCAGAGATTTGGCGCAATTAAATATCCTGCAATTTTCAAACCAGATAAAGGTGCAAATAGTAATTCTTTAAATTTGGGATAATAATAGATGAATCCTGTATATCCCAGGAAATCATAAAACGATTTTCCTCCAAACAAATTTTTATCCGTATATAGAGCGTACCAGGAGGAATCATATTCCAAATGCGTATTTATCCTTGCAAAAGACAACAGAAATGAGAACACTAATATCAATATAATTCCAAACTCTTTCCTAGATAATCCGTTAACATATTGTGAAAATCTAACACACATAAAATTGTTTATTTCAATGTGGTTTATTGACACGCAAAAACAAATAAACACTAAAATAATGGTACATATTCTCAAATCATCAATAGTGCCAAGTCCAAGAAGAGATAAAACAATATAGGATGTCCCTAAAACTATCGTTCCCATCAAGAAATCAACGCCAAAGCCAAATTTATCACTTAACAATAATCTATTAACAGTTCTTCCAATAAATAAAATAATTTCAATAAAAAAATAAGATATAAGCACTTGCAAAAAAGTCCCTATGGAAATAAGATATAATGATCCCCAAAAAATAATCGCAAAAAAACGCAATTTCTTCGAGATTAATCCTGTCAATGTTATTGACATCATATATATAAACATTTCTGCCGCATCTCTCCAAAATGGCCAAATGGAAATATGCCAGTGAAATGGTCCTATAATATAATCAGAGTATATGGGAAGTAAAATAAATAAAATAAGTAGAGTAAATAAAACGTATTTTTTAATTTTCATCATAACTTAATTATCATTCCCCGCATTATAAAGTAGTGTTTATAGATTCTCTCCAATGTCGTCAAATAGATATGCCCTTTACAAAGCATATCCCCCATGGAATTTGGACGTACAGTGCGCTACACCCAGAATTCTTTGCAAAGCTGATTATTCAGCTGTAATCAAATGTAAGTAATGACATATATTCTAAGTGCCACCTGCAGTCTCGTTTTTATGAATTTCCTAAATCCTTCTCATGTCCATCTCTTGACAATTTGGTTTTATCTTCCACTTTCTTTATCTCCAATTATTTTTCATCTTTCTGATCATAATTAATAACTGTCCTGACTACATATTGAGGGGAATTATTAAGGCTAATATAAATACGTCCCACATATTCCCCAATCATTCCTAAAACCAACAGTATAAAACCACCAAGTATTAACATAATTGAAATAGTAGAACTCCATCCAATCACCCTTTCAGGATCTACTAACTTTCTGATAATTGTATATATTGCATAAAGGAATCCACAGAGTGCAACACAGCATCCTCCATAGGTCGCTATCCTCAAGGGCATCACTGAAAATGATGTGAAGCCATTCACCCACAGAGCAATCAGTTTTTTCATCGAATAACCTGAGGAGCCTTCTATCCTCTCACGGTGATGTACCTTTACATTACAAATATTTTTTGTAGTACGCAATACCAGACCAATAACATATGGATAGGCATTTTGATATTTCATCATTTCATCTATTACAAATCTCTTTGCCGCAAAATAGCTGGATATATATAATTCTTTCGGCTTCTGCAACATCATTTCTGTCATCTTCCTATTAATATTACTTCCAAAATTACGGAATGCAGAATGTTGTTTCTTATCATACTCCGCATAAACCACATCATATCCTTCCTCTATTTTGTAAAGTAATTTATCGACTTCATTTGCAGGTGTTTGTCCATCATCATCTAGACAAACAACAATATCCCCTGTCGTAAAATGAAATCCTGCCATAAGTGCAGCATGTTGTCCAAAATTTTTAGCATGATCAACTCCTATAACATTATGATTCTCCATACACAGTCGCCTAATTACATCAAAAGTATTATCTGGAGAACAGTCATTAACCAGAATAATCTCATACTCATACTGATTTATAGATTTCATTTTTTCCTTTATTTCGTCAACAACTTTTCCAATCGTTTTTTCGGATCTGTAACAAGGAATAACAAAAGATATTTTCATTTTCTCTGCCATTTTTTATTTTCCCTTATAGAATTTTTTTATTTCCTCTATTACTTTCAACTGGTCATTCTTTGTCATTCTATAGTACAGTGGAAGTCGAACCAACCTCTCGCTTTCTTTTGTCGTATACCGATCCTCACCGAAAAAGCTTCCATACCTTAATCCTGCCGGAGCGCTGTGCAAAGGAATATAATGAAAAACTGCCATTACTCCCTGCTTTTTTAAATAAGTAATTAACTTTGTTCTTTCTTCCAGATTTTTTGTCTTAATATAAAACATATGTGCATTATGTTTACATTCTTTTGGTACTACAGGCAGTTCAATATAAGTTGCATTCTTTAATTCCATAAGTTCCTCATAATATCTATTCCAAGAAATCATTCTATCATCAAAAATTTCATCCGCCTTCATCAATTGAGCCCATAAATAAGCTGCATTTAATTCACTGGGGAGATACGAGGATCCAGCTTCAACCCATGTATATTTATCAATCTGTCCACGGAAAAATTTACTGCGATTTGTTCCTTTTTCTCTGATAATCTCTGCCAGTTCCATTTTATCTTTTGACTTAAGTAAAATCGCGCCACCTTCACCCATGCTATAATTCTTTGTTTCATGAAAACTGTAACATCCAATATCCCCGATTGTTCCTAAAGCGCGTCCTTTATATTCCGCCATGACGCCCTGTGCGGCATCCTCAATTACATACAGATTATGTTTCTTTGCAATCTCCATAATTTTGTCCATCTCACAGGAAATTCCTGCATAATGGACTGGAATGATTGCTTTCGTCTTATCTGTAATTGCATCCTCAATCAATTTTTCATCGATATTCATAGTATCCGGGCGAATATCGACAAATACTACTCTGGCCCCCCTAAGTACGAACGCATCTGCAGTAGAAACAAACGTATACGAAGGCATGATTACTTCATCGCCCGGTTGAATATTGCACAAAAGCGCGGCAAGCTCGGTAGCATGAGTGCAGGATGTAGTAAGCAAAACTCCAGCAGCCTTCGTCTTCTCCTCAAACCATTTATTGCACATTTTGGTGTATTTCCCATCACCACAGATCTTTCGTGATGCAATAGCATCCTGAATATAAGTAATTTCTTCACCAACTACTGGTGGCACATTAAAATTAATCATTATTTTTCCTCCATGCCGGTTTTATATTTATAAGTGATTTATAAGGGAAAAGTTCAAATTAAAAAGGGGAATTTCTAATAAAAAATATTGTCAAAAATTACTCCATTTCTCTATCAAATAACATCCATGTCTACATTGTAACATTTCTTTATGATTTTCGAATTATTATGTCCTAATATTGTCAAGTTTTCGTACTTTCTTCACTATCACCGAGCATATAAAGAATTTCCTAATGTATTGCTTTCTTCGAAATCCAATTTAATAAAATTTTTTTCAATATATTCAGTAGCCCCATTTCCCATTTTTTCAACATATTTATTAAATAAAAAAGCAAGTAATGAAATAATGATAATGGAAAAAAGCAAATTAAATATAATCGAGATTCCAGGATTAAATCCTTTTCCATACGTCCATAAATAAAATGCAGATGAAAAACTTTCTATTACAGGCCAGTGGAGAATATAGACTGAATAAGATAGGCTTCCATATTTTCTCATTATTTTATTTCCAAGTATCATCTCTCCCCATGAACTATTCAATAATGTGATGAAGAAAATAATTAATCCAATTCCAAAGAAAATGTAACTGAAAGCATCCGTTATATCCGTCATCGAGATAATCCATATTCCCGCACAGAAAAGCAGATTATTAAGGCGTTTATGTTTTTGTAAAATATTGTTTAATAGCTTGTCACTATATAAATCAGAAATCAGCATTCCGATAACAAAGTAACTATAATATGAGTTGTAATAAAAAAGCAAATAAAAGCAATAGAAAAAATTTCTCGTAACGCTGTTATGACAAATACAAATCACACACAGAACAAGGATACTTCCAAGGAATTCATATTTAATAGTCCATAATGGACCTATGTAACCATTAGCCCCTTGAAAATAACAGGTCCCCACCGCTTCTTTTAAACAACCTATAAGGTTTGGTGTGAAATTATTAAACAAAGATAAAAATGTATCTGATCCGCTGATTTTTCCCGCTTCAATATTATACAGAAATCCCATTTTCATTAGAAAATATACTAATAAATTAGCTACAATAATTGGAGGAGCCAGTCTGAAGTAACGCTTTACAATATCTGTCTGCATTCCTTTATTTTTACCCAAAACAATATATTTATACGAAAGGACAAACCCGCTCAGCGTAAAAAGAATTCTTACCACAGTATTACCGGCTGTAAAAAGACGAATAGGCGTATTATCCCATACCCCCCAGTACCAGTCAGGCAAAAAAGCTCCTCGAAAATGACACAAGAAAACACTAATGCAGGAAATAGCCCGAATCCCCTCTAAGCAATTGATTTTCTTCACATTTGATGCCATTCTTATTACCTCTCAGAATATATTAATTTCAGTTTTAGACTAAATTAATTTGTAATTATTCAAGAAGGATGTGATTTATCAGGGCGCTCAATTCTCTTTGATCTGCATCAGATTCAGAAGGGTGTTTTTTTCCATCAATTTCAATTTCAATCATATTTAACATATATTCATGAATATAGTCCTTTATATTTAACTTCTGTACATTGATCAGGAAGTTACTTTGAACATTTTCAGAATAAACTTCAACATCATTTACTTTGATTTTAAAACATGATACATTTTCTACACCTTCCGGTATATAGCCATCCACAGACAAATAATCCTGATTAATCAAAAAGACATTAAACACGGAATTCATGCAAATCCATCTGTATTCTTCTGTCTGACTCTGCGGCAACCACCCTTCGCCGAAAGAAATCATATTTCTATAATATGGGAAAGATATTTCTATTGGCTTGTAAAATGGAACTATTTTTGTTACAAAAAGTAATATTCCAATAATTAATATAGTCAAAAGAATTTGCCATTTTTTTATGTTTATTTTAATAAACAGCGAAAAATTATTCAATGATTCTTTTACTGTATTAAGAAGAAAAGATAATGTTTTTTCCATATTCTTCATAAAATTCAATTGCAGAATGACAGAAACTACTCTCTTATCTTTCCCAAATAAAATTTTTATCCACTTAATTTCAGTAATTTTTTCCCAAAGCACTATGCTGATTACAACAGCAATTGTCACAATCAATACACACTCCCATCCCATATCAAAATATGGAGGAGTTAACAAATGAAATTCGTCCCAACTCATACGTCCTAAAAGAATCAATATAATATAAGCAAATTTAAAGCCGATGAAATGGAAGCACATAATTCCCATACTATTATTTCCCAACAAAATAAATGTTTTTTTCAGCAAGTCAATTCTACTCAGAAGCAGCGAAATATTAATTGACAAAAAAATCCCTAATAATGGCAAGAAAATATCTGACCAACCATTAAACTTGGACGACGGCCAATCCACAGTATTGGAAAAACCATTTATCCTAAGTATAATCCATATGACTGAAATAACTATAGATAATACAATCGCAATACTGGTTCTAATAGTTCTTAGATCAAGCCCCCCCCCCTCTTTTAGCAAATAACCATAAACCATAAAAAGTTGTGCCATTCCTGCCAATTTAATGAAAAAAAATCCTCCAGCAAGGCCGGTACTCATAAAGCAAAGATATGTCAAGACAGAAACAATTAATACAACCCATTTTCGTTTTAATGCTCCTACAATACATACTAAAAATACATTAGCTAGAAATAAAACCGGAAGGAACCACATTGCACCTAACCAATCACAAAAAACTCTTTCATTTTTAAACAACATCCTTATTGCATCTTGAATCCTATCTGGGAATTCAATAGTAGAAATCATATGCAAAAGGTTCATTTTATTCAGTGCCCAAAATGAAATAACTCCTATTAAATTGATCGTATAATAAGGAAGTACCAGTTGATAAAACCTTTTAACCAGGTAATCAAATTTATTTTCCCATCTGCTGGTATACCCGGAAATAAAGAAAAAAGCAGCCATATGAAACTGATATATCCATTGATTAAAAAAACTCGTACAATGACCCGTTACAACAAGAAGAATAATAATTCCTTTAAAGATATCACACCATTCTATCCTTCTGTCAAAGCTTTCCTGGACCATAGGCTTAAATATACACCTTTCAACCCTTGCAGTATCCATAATCTTCCTCCATAACCATCCACTCTAGCTTTCGGTTCATGGCTTCTTATTTACCTTTTCCTTATCTCTCTTCCAAAAGAAAATCCCCTATATCAGTTGCAACGTCTCTTTGACTTTTCCACAACCTACACCCAGCGCGCCTTCCCGCTTCCATATCTCTTTCATCATCGCCTACCATATATGAATTTTCAAGATCGATATTATATTTTTCTGCAGCCGCTAACAACATCCCTGGATTGGGTTTCCTGCAGTTGCATTTTATTTTATATTCCGGACGTTCTCCCTGAAAGCCCTTATCAGGATGATGAGGGCAATAAAACAAATCGTCAATATAAGCCCCCTCTTGGCCTAACAGCGTTTCCATTTTTTCGTTGATGCGCTCAAGAGTGTCTATCGTACAGTCTCCGCGCGCGATCACAGGCTGATTGGTGACTACGATCGCCAAATATCCGCTTTCATTAATTTTCCGAATGGCATCCGCAATTCCATCAATTAATTCCATCTGGCTCTCTTCTGTAATAAACCCTTTATACTTATTGATCGTTCCATCCCGATCCAAAAAAACCGCTCTCTGTTTTCTTTTAAGGTTCCTGGCCTTAACAAGTCCCGTTTGAATATCCTTTGTAACTGTCGCATAGCGCTCCGGTGTACCCATATCCCGTACATATTCCGGGGAATCATATGCGGCAAGCTTTCTCTGTGGGATAAGCTTTTGCAGAACGTCTCTGTCCAGATCCATCTTCCTCACTTCGTCAAAACGTTCCAACAAGGCAGGCGATATAATATGTATTCCCGCATTTACACGATTTTTATAAATAATTCTCCTTTCGCTGTCCTCCTTATGTATCCAGGCGGTCACAAGGCCGTTTTGATCTGTAGCAATCAACCCGCTGTCATACGGATGATTATTCGGATGCGTAAGGATTGTCGCATAAACATTCTCTTTCTTATGGTATCCCATAAATCGATGAAGATCAACATCAAAAATAGTATCCCCATTTAACAGCACAAAGTCGTCCATGACCACATCTTTCAGATAATACAATGCGCCAGCGGTTCCCAATGGCTCTTTTTCTTCTATATATCTGATATTGACTCCAAAGGACTTCCCGTCTGCAAAAAATGTTTTGATGACGCTTCCCAGATGCCCGATCACAAGTATAATATCCGTAATATCCTGTTCTCTCAGACATTCGATCTGATATTGTAGAATCGGGCGATCACATATTTTGATCATTGGCTTTGGAATATCGCTCGCAATACTTGCAATACGCGTCCCCTTTCCTCCTGCCATTATCACTGCCTGCATTTGATCTCTCCCTCACGATTCCAGAAATGGTTTTCCATCATAAGACATAAGGTATGGTAAATGGGTAAATGCAACTCCTGTATCTTATATGTCTCTTCTTCCGGGACGATAATTGAAACATCGGCAATATTACGGATCAGTCCTCCATCTTTTCCGGTAAGAGCTATTGTTTTCAAGCCTTTTGCTTTTGCAACTACGGCAGCGTTCAGAATATTCTCGGAATTTCCAGATGTCGTTAGTGCCCAGAACACATCACCGGGATTCCCATAGCCCAATAGCTGCTGCGCAAAGATCAGAGAGCCGTCCACATCATTCAAATATGCGGTACTTAACGCAATATGACCTGTTAGCGCCATTGCCGGTAACGCACCCTGCAATTTTTCACACAGATTTATCCCCCGCTCCGGGTCCGTTATCATGAGCTTTCTATGCATATCCTCCGATATCATCCTGGGGTTTGCGAATCCCTTCATCAATTCTCCGACAATATGCTCTGCATCCGCAGCGCTTCCGCCGTTTCCTGCGGTCAATACTTTTTTGCCGTTTTCAAATGCATGGCAAAGGATAACATATGCTTTTTCTATTTCCTGTCCGCATTTTTCCAAAACCGGATATCTCTCTAACAGATCATTAACTTGTTCATATTGAGACAGCATAACGACATTAATTCTCCCTTGGCGTATAGGATTCCGGTGTATAATATATTACCTGAGTTCCCGCATTCTCAAATTGAAACGGGACATAGAGCAGTCCCTGCAAAGCCTGCATGACTGAGTTCTGCTTGTCCTCCTCAACATAAAACAGAAGGAATCCCCCGCCCCCTGCACCGAGAAGTTTTCCCCCAAGAGCACCGGCCCGCATTGCCCGGTCATATAATTCATCAATCGTATCGGTTGAAATTTGTTCTGTAATTCCCCTTTTTAATCGCCAAGTATAATCCAGCATCCTGCCAAATTCGTTCAGATCACTCTTGGAAATCAGAATCTGTTCAGCCGTATCTGTGAGACTGAGCATCTCTGTCAACAAATCCTTCTTGGATCTCAAAGTCTTTTTAGTGGATACCTGGATATCGGCAGAGAAACGGGAAAATCCCGTAAAAAATAACATCAGGTTTCTGTTAAGCTGTTCTTTCCTTTCAGGCGATATGATAACCGGATTTACGGTATATCCGTCCGCGCGAAAACAAATTTTATTCAGTCCTCCAAAGGAAGCCGCAATCTGATCCTGAATACCGCCTGTTTCATGGCATAATTCTCTTTCAAGATAAATTGCGTCATTCGCCAGTTTTCTCTTATCGGCATACTTTCCCTTTAAGGCATAAAATGCATTTAACATTCCCACAGCAAAGGAACTGCTCGTTCCCAGTCCCGATCTTGCGGGCAGATCCGCCTCATAAGTCAGTCTGATCTCATGCATATCGAGATATTTCATCGCTTCCCGTATGGCAGGATGCTGAATATCCTCTATGGACGTCACGCGTTCTATTGCAGAATAGGACAATTCCGTGGAATATTCAAAAAACCGAGGCAAATGCCGTACATTGACATAGCAATATTTATCAAATGTTGTCGATATAACGGCTCCGCCATTTTCCTTATAAAATTCCGGGAAGTCTGTTCCTCCTCCGAAAAAGGACATTCTAAAAGGTGTTTTTGTTATTATCATTTTGTCCCCATTATCTTATGAAAAATCATCTGAAATCACGCTCCATGCCCTAATTTCCGAAAAATTATCCTGAATATACTGGCATGATCTCCGTGACATCTTCTCCAGCGCCTCCTTGTTTTGATACAGGGCGACGATCCGCTCCGCCAATTTCCTGCCATCGTTCTCAACGCATAAAATATTCTCCGCGCCTTCAATTCCCTCCACTCCAACCGAAGTCGTTACAACCGGAATCCCAAGGTGCATCGCCTCGATCACTTTTCCCTTAATTCCCGCACCATATCGAAGCGGTACGACTGATATGCGGCAATTCCTGTAATACCGCTCTAATTCTTCATCCGATACCAGTCCTTTAACTACAATATGGCCGTCATCAAGTTTTTCTATTTCTGTTGGAGGGTTGGAACCTAAAATATAGAACCTGATATCCGGAATTGCTTTTTTTACATCTGGAAATATTTCCTTTGCAAACCACAGTACAGCGTCCATATTGGGCGGATGGGCAAATCCCCCTACAAACATCAGATCCTTTCTTTCTTCATAACAATATTGTTCCTGTTGAAATTTATCAAAAACATACGCCACAATCGCCTTTGCGCAAATTGTTTGATCAATCTTCTCTATTTCCTTTACTTCCACTGACGACGGATAATATACAACGTCCGCCTTTTTCATCAGTTCGAGTTCCTTTTCCTTCCATTCCTCCGAATCTTCCAACGCCTTTTTATCTTTGGTCAGTTCATACTTTCTTTTCTCACGCAGAAAATGAAGGTCATGACCATAATAAACGATTTTTGCGCCTGTGTTTTCTCTGATAAAATCAATATACTTAACAGAAACATGAGGTCTGTTTAGAAAAACATACTGGATGACATTTCCGTTATCCCGAATCCACTTCTTCCAATTTTCAGCATAATACGGACCGTATAAGACTTCAATGCCCATCTGTTGCAGCACTGTCGTATAAGGTTCATGCCTGTAAAAATTATCACCTATAAACTTAACGTGATAACCTTTATTTACAAACATCTTCAAATACTGAAAAACTGTTCTGCTTCCCGCATCCCTGTCATACTGAGGGACATAATGATCGACCATCAGGATCGTCTTTTTATGACTGCTTCTATCTCTTGCTGAAAAAACATTTTCTCCGTTGGGAAAATGCTCTGTTTCCAGAACATCCCGCCACTTCTCTATAAATTTTTGCTGATTGACCAGTTGATATGATTTTAACCCGCTTCCCGTATCCGTTCCATTGGACACTCCCTCAAAATGTACGACCCGGGACAACGGCTGAAACATGACCTTATATCCGTGTTTCCTTACTTCGAAAGCAAGATCGCTGTCCTCACAGTAAGCCGGCGCGAACCGTTCGTCAAACCCGCCGATCTCGTCCCAAAGGGATTTGCGGATCATGATCGACGCGCCGGAAATATAATCCACCTCTTTTACATAGTTATACTCTGATGCTTCTTCATTCTGCCGGTTCCCATAATTCCATGCGCTGCCGTCCTTCCAGACGATTCCGCCCGCTTCCTGCAAAAAACCGTCCGGATACAACAGCTTTGATCCGACCATGCCGATGGATTCGTCCGACTCGATCAGCTTTATCAAAGAGGTCAGCCATTCCGGCTGCACCTGCGTGTCGTTGTTCAAAAAGAGAATATATTTGCCCTTTGCACGGGCGGCTGCATGATTACAGTTTTTTAAGAACCGAAGGTTCTTTCGGTTGACAATGACTTTGATTCCGCTGACGACATTTTTGATCTGCCTGGTATTGTCGGTGGAACAGTCATCCCCGATAATGACCTCATAAGGGACTTCCTTACTGTTCTCCAGGATCGAGCGAAGGCACTCATAAGTATAGGCAAACTGATTATAAACCGGTATGATGATTGAGACTAACGGCTGATCTGTCTTTTCAAATTTCAGCGGCTCATACTCTGAAATAGCCTTTTCCTTGATCGCGCTCTCATCTGCCAGTCTCTCCGGTTTCTTTTCCATTCCGTTTCGTTCAAACTCTTCCGTCAGGTGATAATTTTCCCAGACAGAATGCATTCCTTCCTTTCTGGCCACAATAAAGAAATTTTTAATCCTGGTAGGGTTGATCATCCTGACCATCAACCTGGGATGCTTAAAGCACTGCACAAAGACATAGAGCAAAAACTCCCTTTTGCTCTGAGGCGGGATGAATACCGCGTACACTTTCCGCAGAAAAACGCTGAGCCTGTAAAGCCGGGTCTTTTTCTCCCGTTCAAAGGCTCGTTCGGATTCCAACAAAAGCTCAATGTGCCCCTTTTTGTTGTTCAGTTCGATCTCCAGCTCTTGTATCCTGTCCTGACTTCCCTTTAACTGCTCCGTGTTCATCTGCAGCTCACTCTTTAAGGATTCATTTATAGACACATTTTTGTCGTTCTCATCCTGAAGCCTTGCGATGATCCGGTTTTTCTCCTGAATATCATTTTCCAGAACGTCAAAAATTCCATTCACCCTTTTTTCCAGGCTTTTTCTGTAAAATTCGTATTCCCGATTGAGTGTGTCATACTGATCGGCCTTATCCGAAATTTCCCGATCTAACTTCTGGATATGGGTATTTCTCTCTTCCACTTCCTGATTCAATCTTACAATATCGCTATTCAATCTTACGATATCGCTGTCCCTTTTTGCAATTCCTTCATCCAGCGTACGGATGTGATTATTTCTCTCCTCTTCCTCTCTTTGCAGCGTCAGAATCCGGTCAAGCTGACCGGCATACTGCGCTTTCTTTCCCACAAAAACGCTGCCCATTCTCAGTCCATCAATCTGGCTGTCCGACGCTGCCGCGATAACATATTTGGGCTCTCCTTCGTAATCCCCGTCCTTGCGGTAAAGTATGGTATCCGACCCCTTTTGCCTGAAACCCGCATCCAAGACAGAAGCCACTTCATAATATTGGTGAAAGAGCGTTACGTTTTTAAATTCCTGTTTCAAAAACTCCACAAATTCAGGCACATAGAATTCTTTTACATGAAACTCGTTCCGATAGCCATACCTGTCGCTGTAAACTGTGCGGTTCGGCGTGGACATGAGCAAACAGCCGTCCTCCTTCAGGACACGCCTGATCTCTTGCAGGAAAGCCTGCTGCTGTTGCTCCGAAATGTGTTCGATCGTTTCAAAGGAAACCACGATATCAAAACTTTTATCTCCAAAAGGCAGCGACGTGACGTCTCCTGTGACAAACTTAAGATTGCTTCTGTCACGATAGCGCTCGCCTGCCCATTTCACAGCCTCTTCGCTGATATCCAATCCCGTTACCCGTTGGGCATATTCAGCCATCAGATGGCTGCCATAGCCTTCCCCGCAGGCGGCATCCAAAACGGTCTTTCCCCGGACGATATCACAAACGCTGAGATATCGCTGGAAATGTTCTGTGGTAAGATTTTCATCCTCTATGCCCGGTACGAACCGTTCTCCGGTAAATGCTATCTCTTTCATGCTTTCATTCTGCCTCCATCGGTATCAAAGTAGGGAAAGATCCTCTTCCCGATATCTCATAAAATCTGCTTTCGTATCGAGGTCAATGATAGACAGGTTATATCCGCCGTTATCTACCGTTATCTTCAGATAATTGTGCAGCCGTTCCAGCACAACATGGCTTTCCTGCGTCCCCTCCGCCAGAGAAGGGCTGATCAGATACTCTCCCCTGCAGATTCTGGGAAGCCGTATCGCAAAAGATGCTTCGATATATTCTCCCGCATGGACTTCCTTCAATACCTGATCTGTCAAAAAGTTGTTGATGGAAAAAAGCTTAACGCCGCGCAGATTTTCCATCTCGAAACCGAACAGCACGTTGTTCAGATCGCGATGAAACTTCGTCAGAAGTCCGAAGGTATATTCCTTCTCCACTTCCAAAACGCTGACTTCTTCCCCCTGCCCATTCCGGATATAGAAAGACAGGATCTCTCCGTCCAGCGTACCTGATTTCTCGATTGCGTCCTTTTCCCGGATCGCATGAAAAACCGCCTTTTCTCCCATCCGAACGTCTCCCGTCGTATTCTCTACAGAGATCTGTTCCACCAGTTGGGCGAGTTCTTCGTTTTGTTTCCGGATCTGCATGCTCAGATATTTCTCACAGACCTCTTTTGCCTCCCCGACTTCCTGCAGGATCCCCTTTTCGATCCAAACCGCGCGGGCGCAGAGCTTTTTGACGGAAACAATATCATGGGAAACGAACAGGATCGTCGTCCCCTTTTTTTTGATTTCCTCCAGCTTATGGAAACATTTTGCCTGAAAAAATGCATCCCCTACCGCCAGAGCCTCATCGATGATCAGGATTTCCGGCTCCACGCTGATGGCCAAAGAAAATGCCAGACGCACAAGCATGCCGGAAGAATAGGTTTTCACCGGTTGATAAACGAAATCCCCAATATCCGCAAATTCCAAAATCTCCTGCAGCTTATGATCCATCTCCTCACGGGAAAAACCCATGACGGAACCGTTCATATAGATATTTTCCACTCCGGTATAATCCATGTCGAAACCCGCTCCCAGTTCCAGAAGCGCCGACACCTTTCCCCGGACTTCTACATCCCCCTCGGTCGGCTTTAAAACGCCTGTGATGATCTTTAGGATCGTTGACTTTCCGGAGCCGTTTGTCCCGATGATTCCTACCGTTTCTCCTTGCTCCACCTGAAAGGATATATTTCTCAGCGCATAAAAGGGCCGATGATAGATTTTATGGGTCAGACTGACCGATTCCTTCAACCGGTCTATCGGCTTGTCATATAACCGGTAAACCTTTGTCACATTTTCAACACGGATCGCTTCCATATCGTAACCTCTCCTCAAAGCATATCCGCAAAATGCGGTTCCATTCTCTTATACAGCTTCACGCCGCCAAGGAGAATAATCAAAGTGACGAGCCAGAAGACCATAGACTCTCCGGGCCTGTCCCAGAACCCGACATGAAAGACAAAGGAATCCCTAAAACCATTCACAATATAGGTAAACGGGTTCACCTTTAAAAATGGTCTCAGCACCGCCGGCATGATCGATTCATCCCACATAATAGGGGCCAGCCAGAAGCCGAACTGGAGACAAATGTTTACGATCTGACTCGTGTCCTTCATAAAAACGTTCAGAGCCGCCGTCAGATAGGTCAATCCTATGATCAACAGGATATTGCAAAGCAGATAGTAAATTCCCTGGAGCCACCACAGAGAGGGACCCTCTCCAAAAAGCAGATAGACGGCGACCGTAATATATAGGAAGATAAAGTGCAAAAAAAGGGAAGACAAGACCTTGATCATCGGCAGGATATCCAGCCTGAACACCATCTTTTTGACCAGATGCTGATACGAATTCAAAGTCAATACGCCGTTCTGCAGGGCATCGTTGAAAAAAAACCACGGGAAAATACCCGGCATCAGCCATAGCACATATGGCATATCTTTTACCGGGTTCGACTTAAAGCCCACCTGAAATACAAGGTAATAGATCATAATGTTCACGATCGGCTGCATGAACATCCAGAACACGCCAAAAAAGGAGCCTACAAATTTTTTCTTAAAATCAGATTTTGCCAGGACGATCAGCAGCTTCCGTTCCTTCCAAATATCCTGTATCGTTTCCAACATGAAACCTTTTCCCCGTCTTTAGGATCTCCCACCGGATATCAATATCTGATATACTGCGAAAGTTTTTCTTTCATGATGACCGCGGCATCCGTCAACACCAGGAGCGCTTCCATCCCCTGTCCCCGCGCGCCTGCGGCGGCGGCCTTCAAAACAGCGCCGGGCGTTTGGCTTTGAAGCATCTTTTTCTTCATTTGATAAAGCCGCTGGGCACGCCGCAACGCCGCCAGATCTGACGGATGATCCGGCGTATCCATAAGCAGCTCATAAAAGCGCGGATAACAGCTCAGATATCTGTCATACTCTCTAATCCGATACGCTATCGCGGACTGACACCCGTTCATGAGTCCGATCGTGTTGTTCTCATGAAGCCGATATCGTATCATTTTGCAGTTCCAGAAATAAAGTCCCTCTCTCAATGCGGCCAGAAGATTGAGCGCCCAGTCATGAGGAATATTTTCCCAGTTTTCTCGCGCCAGATAAGCTTCCGCCAGGTCCCGCCGGATTGCCATCGCACATCCCATGGAGATATTCCTTTTTAAGATATCACCGCATGGGATCCGATAAACCCCGTTTTTTTTCATTTTTTTAAAGAGAATCAACCCGTTGTTCTCCGTCAGGATCGGGTTTCTGGTATACTGCCGTTTTCCGTCGGCATCTATCTGTGTAAAGCTGGTACACAACGACTGGATCTGCGGATACTTCTCCATGATCGCGCACATGCTGGCGATCTTATTTCTCTCCCAGACATCATCCTGATCGGCAAAAAAAATGATGTCCCCGGTTGCCTGTGACAGAGCAATGCCAAATGAACGGATAAATCCCAGGTTATGCGGATTGCGGGAAAAATGCCAGCTATCACCCAAATTCTGCGATGTAATATAGTCTTGCACCAACCGATCGCTTCCATCCGTTGAATGATCATCCACAAGGATACATTCATCCGCTGTCTGAGTCTGCCTCCGTATGGAATCAAGCTGCTGTTTTAAATATCGTTTGCCATTATAGGTTGAGATCACAACCGATACTTTTGTCATTCCGCATCTGTCCCCCCAACCCTCCTGCTTCTTACGGCAGACTATATCAAGCCAAAGACATCATGAACCAATTTGAACAGCAATAAGAAGGCCCGTCCCGGCAGTACGCGAAACAACACCTCTTCAATCCGATACAGGAAAGAACGATGGGGAACCGGCTGTTCCTGCTCTTTCCAGAGACTCTGCTGCGCATACCGGTCAAATTCCTTTTTGTACGGATGCAGGCTGTGACGGTCCCATGGGCTCTCCCCCAGGAAGCGAAGGAAATGCAGGATGACCGCATTCTCCTTTTCCTCCCTGATCTGTTCTCCAGAATCGCTCCAAACCCTTTTATAGACCTGATAAACGTCGTCAATCCCAGCCGATGCCAGAATAGACTGTGCGTTATAACGCAACGGCAGCTTCGTTACACGTCCCCTGAACACGAGATTAAAAACGTCCTGATCATGCTTCAGCAAACCGTCATCCCATTTCATTCCCAGGAACCGTTTCAATCTTCCATTCCAGTCCTCCCGGTTCCAAATGCCATAATCGAACAGGATCACCCCTGCGTTATAATAGCATTCATCCGCCGAAAAACCAATCCTCTTTTTATAACGGTAGGCGAGGAGATCCTCCGCCATGGCGATGGGATTTCCCTTCATATCAATATGATACAATTCGCCAAGATCGCTCTGGATAACCGTATCGCAGTCTATATATAACAGCCTGCATGCCGAAAAAGAAATCTTTTCCCGCACAAAAAGCTTCGCAAATGTCGCATAGGAGTCCCGATAAGGCGGAACACCGTGATCCCTCATAAAATATTCGATATCTTCACAGGGAATCACAAGACAACTGCTGCCATACCGCTCACACACAGCTCTGATCTTATCCAAGTTTCCTTTCGAGATTCCAAAATCCAGGATGATCACATTGATCTCTGAACTGCATCTGCTATTGCTCAACAGGGAGGTTAAGGAAACTCCCAGATAAGGGGCATAATTATCATCGCATTGATACAAAACATTCATAGAACGTCTCACTTCGCGCATAAGGGCAGCGTATCGGGTTCAAATGGCTGCCCCCTTATTCACCTAACTAAAATAGCAGATTTCCCCTTAACATTCAAGTTTTTTAATCAAAATAATAGTTCTTCCGTAAAAAACGGCAAATAATTTAACATTTGTGTAATATTTCGCGTATTTTCTGTCTGCTCTTTGCCCTACATATCGGTCCGTACCACCTTCGGCCGGTATCCGCCCTCCTCCAGCGCTTTCAGGATCTCATTTTTATGCTG
>CANQFM010000005.1 GCA_947598825.1 uncultured Eisenbergiella sp.
TAAGATGACCTTCTAAAATCTCCACACCTTTATAGCTACACAATTGCTTTATAATATCTCGCAGATCAGCTTTGTATTGATTATAAATTATTTTTCGTCTATACTTAGGGGTGAAGATGATGTGGTACTTACACATCCACTTCGTATGTGCAAGCGAATTCGTTTGCTTTGCCATGAAATCACCTTTCCTTTCTTTAAATAGTGGCCTGAACAACCCTATTATAGCGGAAAGGTGATTTTTTGTATAACAATCGTCGCGCACCCGCATAGCGGGTGGTTTAACGTTGAGTACGTTTCCGTTTCTCTATTGAGAAACTCCAACGCACTCAACAGGGTCTATCCGACCCACAAAAGAAAAACAGACAAGGTGCGTTCCGAAAAGGGCGCACCTTGTCTGTCCGTGAAATATGTTTTTCAACAGCGCCCCACAGCGGGCGCCGGAGATCCCTCTTCCCGTCTAAAGAGAAGGACCGTATGTGTCAGCCTTCGGAAATCGCGCCGACAGGGCAGGTTCCCGCACAGGAACCGCAGTCGATGCACATGCCGGGATCGATCTCGAACTTGCCGTCGCCCATGCTGATCGCGCCGACAGGGCAGACTCCTTCGCAGGAACCGCAGGCAACACAGGAATCGCCGATTACATATGCCATAATGATATCCTCCTTAAAAGATAAATGTAGTTAACTTGTATTTTAATATAAAATCGAAGAATGTACAAGTGTTAATTGCACCCAATGGCACAGCCGATTGCGTCCAATGGCAGCCGGTCATTGTTTCGCTTCCAGTCCCTTTCGGCGGTCGCGCAGCCCTTCCACGACGTGCTTTTTCAGTTCAATGGCCGTATCGGCGTTCATGGCGGGCAGGCCCTTGAGCCTATAATCCATGCCGAGTTTTTCGTATTTTACCTTGCCCATGGTGTGATAGGGAAGGATGTCCAGGGCCTTGAGGTTGGAAAACTGTCCGATGAAGTAGCCGAGCCGGTAGAGATAGACGGGATCGTCCGTCAGGGTGGGCACTACCACATGGCGGATCCACATATCCACCTTTTTTTCATCCAGATAATGGCAGAAAGCCAGGATGCCGTCGTTTGGCTGTGAGGTCAGTTCCCTGTGCTTGACCGGATCGATATGCTTGATATCCAGCATGACCAGATCCGTCAGCTCCATCAGGCGGTCCAGTTTTTTGAGCCAGTCCGGATTGCCGTCCGGATGGAAGGCGATGCCGGAAGTATCGATGCAGGTATGCACCTGATCCTTTTTGGCCAGCGTAAACAGGTCGATCAGAAAATCCACCTGCATCAGCGGTTCGCCGCCCGTGACGGTGATGCCGCCGCCTTTGTAAAAGCTTTGGTTGCGTTTGTACTGTTCATAGATCTCTGCAGGTTCCATCAGCGTGCCGCCGTCCATGGGCCAGGTGTCCGGGTTATGGCAATAGGCGCACCGCATGGGGCAGCCCTGTACGAAGACCACGAAGCGCACGCCGGGGCCGTCTACGGTGCCGAAGCTTTCGAGGGAATGTATTCTGCCTTTCATGTGACAAGTCCTCCGTTCTTTTTAAATCCCGCAAAAGGAATTGTTTTTCTTATGGACAGTATACTATTTCCCGTGGAAAAATGCAACGCGGAAAGCGCCTGCGTATCGCTTTGCAAATGGCGCAGCCATACCGCTGCAGCAGGCAAAGATTTTTTTGTACAGGTTGTCAGAAAGAAAGGAATGTATTATACTAAGAACCGGATGAAGGAACCCAAAAGGAGGTGAGCCATATGGCCAAGTTTTCAAAGGATATGACGATCGGGGAAGCGCTGCAGGTGGATATTAACGCCGCCCCTGTCCTGATGGAGATCGGGATGCACTGTCTCGGCTGCCCTTCCGCTCAGGGAGAGACGCTGGAGGAGGCCGCCATGGTGCATGGGATCCCCGTGGAGGAGCTGATGGAAAAGCTCAACGCGATCTGAGCAGGAAGGCGCGTTCATAAGGCAACGTATGTTTTTACCATAAAAGGGGCAGATCCGAGGATCTGTCCCTTTTATGGTGCGCGTAAAGCGCAGACAGAAAATGAAAAACGGATGAAACCTTTTCCCCCTTTATTACCCTATACCAGTAAATAGAGAAATCTATTTTGAGGATATCCTGATTTTTTGGACGTCATCATGAGGGCGGCCAAAGCCGGAGGTTTATCGATGCGACGGGAAGAACTTGAACAAATGATCCGCACTTATGGCAGGGATTTATTTTCGTTCTGCTGCAGTATGACCTGCAGCCGTCAGGACGCGGAGGATCTTTATCAGGATACTTTTCTGAAACTCTATGAGATCGGGGAGAAAATATCCATAGAAAAGAATCCGAAAAGTTTCCTGATGGGCATCGCTTTCAATTTGTATCGGAATCACAGGCGCAAACATTTTATCAGGGACAGGATCGCGGCAGAACCCGGCCGGACGGAGGAGATCGCAGCGCTTGCCGCGGCAAAAGGGCCTTCGACGGAGGAACAGGCGATCCTGCGGGAGAACTGCCTGGCCCTGCGGCGCGCGGTGGCAAAGCTGCCGGACAAGTATAAGATACCGATACTTTTATTCTATATGGAAGAATTGCCCATGAAAGAAATAGAGCGCATTCTGAGACTGCCGGGAGGGACTGTCAAGACCAGGCTGCGCCGGGCGAAAATGATCCTGAAACGGGAATTGGAGGGCGCACAGTCATGAAAGAAAATATGGATGAATTATTAAAACGGTCGCTGGCGCCGACGGAAACGCCTGCGGATCGTCTGAACCGCCAGATTCTATGGAAGATTGCATTGGAGGAAAAGAAGATTATGCGAAAAAAAACAAGCCGGAGAAAATTTTGTGCGGCTGCCAGCCTTTGTATACTGCTGCTCACTTCCGCTACGGCGTACGCCGCGTACCGTTATCTGACGCCCGCCGAGGCGGCGCGGGAGTTGGAGGACGCTGCTCTTGCGAATGCTTTTGAGAGCGACGGCGCCGTTTTTGTCAATGAAACGCAGGAGAGCGGCGGATACCGGGTCACGCTGCTGGGAAGCGCCGCGGGCAAAAAGATCAGCGATTATTTATCCGTCCGTAACGGGGAGATCAGGGACGACCGGATCTATACGGTGGTGGCCATCGAGCGTGCGGACGGGACGCCCATGCCGCCCACTTCGTCGGATGATTACGGAAACGAGCCTTTCTATGTCTCGCATTATGTCCGCGGCCTCGATCCAAAGGTATACAGCGTGATGAGCATGGGCGGCGGTTATTCTGCATTTGTGCAGGACGGGATCGAGTACCGGATCCTGGAAATGGACAATCTGGAAATGTTTGCCGACAAAGGGATTTATGTGGGGGTAAACTCCGGTTCGTTTTATGACGCAAAGGCGTATTCCTTTGATGAAACTACCGGGGAGATCGCGCGCAACGACCACTATGACGGGACGAACGCCCTTTTTGTCCTTCCCCTGGATCCCTCGAAGGCGGATCCCGAGGCGGCCGCCCTGTACCTGAAGCAGCTTCAGGATTCCTGGAAAAAAGAGGACGTTCCCGACGCGCAGGCCCAAAGCTCGGACGCAGACGCGTTTATGGCAAAGCTGACGCCCGATAATCTCGACCTGTACGCGGCGCCCGCAGAGTACACTCGGATGACTGCCACGCCGGACGGCGGTGTGATATCTTACCGCTATGAAATGGAAAGCGGCGCAGGAGGAAGCGGGAGCATAGGAATCGACGAATTATTTCCTGACCACATTGCGGGGACGACTGCGATAGGCGGATACAGTTCGAGCGGCAGTCTCGACACGCTCAACATCGAGGTGTTCATTCTGAATGAGGACGGTACAGTCGGCTTCGTCATTTATCAGCCGAGGCTGTAACCCATATCAAAAACGGGGCGTTTTTGCGCCCTGTTTTTCTTCTGAAAAAATATCCAATAAAATAAAAAATAATTTGGCAAAATTCACAAAATGTATATTGGAAAATGTGAAGTGTATAGAAAAAAGTACACCGCACACACTTGACCTTGGACGGGCGGTAACTTATAATAAAACTAAGGATTGGCGCAGTATCCTGCCGTATGACCGGCAGCGTATTTCAGACGCTGCGCCCTGTAACGATCCACAATATTTTTTACAGGAGGCTTACCAAAATGAGACCAGAATGGACAGGTTTTGTAGGCAACAAATGGGACAAAGAAGTCAATGTCCGCGACTTCATCCAGAAGAACTACGAGCCCTATGAAGGCGACGATGCTTTCCTTGCCCCGCCTACACAGAACACGAAAGACCTGTGGAATCAGGTGCTGGAGCTGCAGAAGAAAGAGCGTGAGGTCGGCGGTGTCCTCGATATGGACACCAAGGTCATTTCCACGATCACCTCTCATGGCCCGGGCTATCTGGACAAGAGCAAAGAGACGATCGTAGGTTTCCAGACAGACGCGCCCTTTAAGCGTTCCCTGCAGCCTTACGGCGGTATCCGCATGGCAGAGAAGGCCTGCGCGGATAACGGCTACACGGTGGACCCGGAGATTTCCGAGTTCTTCAACACCCACAGGAAAACACACAATGCAGGCTGCTTCGATGCCTACAATCCGGAGATGCGTGCCTGCCGTTCTTCCCATATCATTACCGGTCTGCCGGACGCTTACGGCCGCGGCCGTATTATCGGCGACTACAGGCGTATTGCCCTGTACGGCATTGACAGGCTGATCGAGGATAAGGAAGAGCAGAAAGCTTCTACCGGCCGCGTGATGACCGACGACGTGATCCGTCTCCGTGAGGAGATCTCCGAGCAGATCAAGGCGTTGAAAGATATGAAGGTTATGGCTGCTTCCTACGGCTGCGATATTTCCAAACCCGCCGTTAACGTAAAAGAAGCGATCCAGTGGACCTATTTCGGATATCTGTGCGCGGTGAAGGAGCAGAACGGTGCGGCCATGTCCCTTGGACGTACTTCCACTTTCCTTGACATTTATGCGCAGAGAGACCTGGCTAACGGCACCTTTACCGAGGAGCAGATCCAGGAGTTCGTCGATCACTTCATCATGAAGCTGCGCTGCATCAAGTTTGCCCGTACTCCTGAGTACAACCAGATCTTCGCCGGCGATCCCGTGTGGGTAACCGAGTCTCTGGGCGGCATGGGCGTTGACGGGCGTCCGATGGTGACGAAGATGAGCTTCCGTTACCTGCACACGCTGACCAACTTAGGCCCCGCTCCGGAACCCAACCTGACCGTGCTGTGGTCCACCAGGCTGCCTGAGAACTGGAAGAAATACTGCGCGAAGATGTCCATCCAGACTTCTTCCATCCAGTATGAGAACGACGACCTGATGCGTCCTGTCCATGGCGACGATTACGGCATCGCATGCTGCGTATCCTCCATGGTGATCGGTAAGGAAATGCAGTTCTTCGGCGCCCGCGCGAACCTGGCGAAGTGCCTGTTGTACGCGCTCAACGGCGGCGTAGACGAAGTGACCAAGAAGCAGGTCGGCCCGAAGTATCGCCCTGTGACCGGCGATGTGCTGGATTACGACGATGTGATGAGCAAGTTCATAGATATGATGGAATGGCAGGCTGACGTATATGTCAATACCCTGAACATCATCCATTATATGCATGACAAGTACTGCTATGAGAGAGCTGAGATGGCTCTGCATGACAGGGACGTGAAGAGATATTTCGCGACCGGCGTTGCGGGCCTGTCCATCGTGGCGGATTCCCTTTCCGCTATCAAGTATGCCAAGGTAGAAGTGGTCCGCGATGAGGACGGCGTGATCGTAGACTTCAAGACCACCGGCGACTTCCCGAAATACGGCAACGATGATGACCGCGTGGACGAGATCGCACAGGAGATCGTACACAAGTTCATGACCGCTATCAGAAGACATCACACCTACAGGAACGGTATCCCTACCACCTCCATCCTGACCATTACCTCCAACGTGACCTACGGTAAGGCCACCGGTAATACGCCTGATGGACGCAGAAAAGGACAGCCTTTCGCTCCTGGTGCGAACCCGATGCATGGACGCGACACTCACGGCGCCATCGCTTCCCTGTCTTCCGTCTCCAAGCTGCCTTTCAAGGATGCGCAGGATGGTATCTCCAATACCTTCACCATCATCCCCGGCGCGCTGGGCAAAGAAGACAAGATCTTCTCCGGCGACCTTGAAGTGGATCTTGATCTGAAATAACAGGGAAACGGATTATGAATGAAAAAGAAATGATCGACGATCTCGTCAAGATGCTTGACGCCGGAATGGCGCAGGGCACGGGCCATGTGAACGTGGATTGTGACGACGGGAAATTGTCAAAAGAAGTGCAGACCCTTGGATGCACGGATTGTTCCAGGACTCCGTTGGCATGCAGCGTCCCTACGCTGCACCAGGGACTGGACGATTATGAGTAAGCAGAACTTTTGCGGACAGCCGGGCCGGTGATCCGGCCCCGGCGTTTCCAGCAAAGAAATGGCGGTGGATTTTTTGATCCGTACCGCGCATAATATAAGAAAAAGAGGAGGAAATTACCATGGCTGAAAATCATGCACAGGTAGATAACCTGGTATCTTTACTGGATGGCTATGCAACCAAAGGCGGCCATCACCTTAATGTTAACGTGCTGAACAGAGACACGCTTCTGGATGCGCAGAAACATCCTGAGAAGTATCCTCAGTTGACCATCCGTGTTTCCGGCTATGCCGTAAACTTCATCAAGCTGACTCCCGAGCAGCAGGCAGACGTTATCTCCAGAACCTTCCATGAGAGCATCTGACCTCCCAGCAGGCAGCGCGTAAAACAAGATAAAAAGCCCTCGGCGGAAGCTTGCTTCCGACCGGGGCTTTTTATCTTGTTTTAGATGGGGCGTGCGCCCCATCACCGAGTGAAGTGGCCGGAGGCCAAGCCTGCGAAGCAGGCGGCTTCACGAGGTGAGCGCTGCCGTACGGAGTGGCGCTATATAGGTGAGCGCCGCCGTGCGGAGTGACGCCGGAAAAGTAAAGCCCCCGGCGGAAAGCTCGCTTCCGGCCGGGGGTCTTTTATACTTGCGCCAGCATTTGCAGCGCTTTGCCATCAGATATCAGATCGTAATGCTCTTTGAAATATGCTTCGCTTCCCACGGCGGAACGCTCCAGCCTGCCATATTCGGAAACCACGTTGCAGATCCGGTTGAAGTCCTCCGCGGAAATGTTCTCCTCGCTTATGACAAGGGAGTATTTCCCCGTGCGGGTGTTTTTGTAGAGCGAGTTCCTGCCGTCGTAAAATCCGCAGGCGACATGGGCCAGACGGATCAGGTGGTGCATGGAGGAAAAGGTGAATATCCGGGCGCTGCCGACAGAGATGGCAGGCGATGCGTCGTCGCTTTTGGGAGCAGAGGCGGGAGACGGCGGGACATTCTTCTTCTGGCTGTTGGCCAACTCTGCCCGGCGGCTTTCCTGAATCTGGCGAAACAGATCGAAAATGCTGTCCGTGCTTTCCGATGCGCGGGAGGAATATTCATCGGGATCCGCGCCATCCTCATCGTCGTCAGCGGAGGGGGCAAACTTGGAAAATCTGGTGTCCAGCTCCTCCGGATCCTCTACCTTGGTAATGATCAGAACGATACAATCCGCATTGAGAGGGATAGCTTCTATCATAAGGGGGATGTCATCCGCCTCAAATCCAAATTTCTGAGCGGCCTGCTGCATCATATCGCGAAAGAGGTTCTTCGCTTTTTCCGTGCCGTAGGCCAGTTCGCTGATCTTGAGTTCCCGATCTGCCAGGTCTGCTTTTGTAAGGGTACAGCGTATCTGATGGTCATTGACTTTTTCAATTTTCATAAATAATCACATCCTTACTATATAAAATACTTCCCTACATTCTGAGTGTGACAAAAAAGCATCCTGTGAAAGTAATCATATCATAAAAGAGTGCAAAGTCAAGCATGTGGACATACGGTTTCACTTTTTTTTAAGAAATGCTTGAAAATGCTTCCTGTATTGGGTATAATTGCGTATAAGATCCGCAGACAATCCGTGCCGGAAAGGAGGCAGAAGAAGTCCCTATTGGCATGTGGGAATCACATGCCCGGCGCAAGAGGAATGCTTTTATTCCTAAAAACAGAAATGAACGCGGCAGATCTTGCCGCAGTGCTGATGCGGAACGGAAGGTGTCCGTTCCATCTTATTCTCACAATGTATATAGTATGAGAATGTCTTGCAGGTATATGTAACCTGTCGGTAATTCATTGAATCAATTTTTTCCAAACCACTTATAATTTAACCAATCACTTTTTATTATTTTTTGCGCCATTTTTTGCACTGTTTGCCGATCTTACCGCGTTATATTTTCATTTCGATCCGCTGTCGGAATATATATCACAGAGAAAATCTTTTTGGGAAAATAGCGGACCGGAGAAGGAGAAAACACATGGGAAGACTGCAACCTGAAGCGTGGGAAAACCTGCTTTCTCAGATGGAAAGAGAGGGGGTCAGTTTTTATCTGAACGGAAGACGGTCGAGAGCAAAGGAGATCGTCAAAAAATGTTGTGTAAGTGAAAGGGCAGTTTATATGCCTGATTTCGTAACGGATGAAGAAGGAAAGCTACAGGAAGTCCGTTATGATGAAGTGAAGAAATGGCGGTAACGTTTTTTGGAACGGCTGCCGCCCCTGTCTGAAAACGCCCGATCCGGTCTTTACGGAAGGAACCCCATGCATCCGTGGCCGGATCGGGCCTTTTTGACAAGAATTTTCATTTTCTGTAAATCGGAGGCGGGGCGCAAAATTTGTCGGATAAGATCGAAAATAGTTGATGACTGCCCTGTTTTCATATGCTAGAATAGATACAAAAGAAAACGGACGATGGAGCGTTATAACATAATGAAAAAAATAATTCCGGCATTGATCGCCATTCTTCTTATCCTGCTGATCGGCGCAGGAGCCGCAGGATCTTATTTATATCAAAAATATTCCTACTCGAAGGAGCTGGCGGATTTGGATCAGTATTTTGGCCTGGCTGCGGCGGATGAGGCGGCCATTGTGTTAAATCACGATTTTGCGCCGGAAAAGGGACTGATGAAAGACGGGCACTGTTATCTGGATCTGGAGACGGTGCATACTTATCTGAACGACAGGTTTTATGTGGATTACCATGAAAAACTCCTGCTTTATACGCTGCCTGATGAGGTGGTGTCCCTGGGGCTTGGGGAGACGACGCCGGACGGTTATGTGGCCGCTTTTGAACAGGGGAATAAGGTCTATCTGGCGTTGGACTATGTAAAGCGGTATTCCGATTTCAATTATATGGTGTATACCCAGCCCAACCGCGTTATCCTGGAGACGGAGTGGGAGGAAGTGCAGACGGCCAGGGCGGCGAAGGATACTGCGGTTCGGTATCAGGGCGGCGTAAAGAGCGAGATTTTGACGCAGATTGTCAAGGGAGATCCGTTGACGGTTCTGGAGACGATGGAGAACTGGAGCTGCGTACAGACGACGGACGGTTATATCGGATATGTGGAGAATAAACGCCTGACGGATCTGACGCAGGAGACGCCGGCCAAGGATACCGGCTATGAGGCGCCGGACTATTCCGGAAATACCAGGGATCATAAGATCGATCTGGCGTGGCATCAGGTGAGTTCCGAGAGCGGTAACAGTACGTTCCCGGGCGTGATGGATGGGGTGTTGGGCGTCAATGTGGTATCGCCCACCTGGTTTTCCCTGTATGATAACGAAGGGACTGTGGACAGCTTTGCCAGCCCGGCGTATGTGGAGGCCGCCCACGCCAGAGGGCTGGAGGTTTGGGCGCTGGTGGACGATTTCAGCCACAAGGCGGACAACGGCGTAGATCCGAAGGAAATACTGTCCTACACCAGCAAGCGCAGGGCGGTGATCGAGGTTCTGATGTCGGAGGCGCAGCGGTGCGGTTTTGACGGGATCAACGTGGATTTTGAAAGCATCTCCGCGGACGCAGGGCAGGATTATATCCAGTTCATTCGGGAACTTTCCGTTGCCTGCCGTCAAAAGGGGCTGGTTTTGTCGGTGGACAATTATGTGCCGATCAATTCCAACGCCCATTATGAATGGAAAGAGCAGGGCGTGATGGCGGACTATGTGATCATCATGGGCTACGACGAGCATTGGGGCGGCGGAAAGGAAGCCGGTTCCGTCGCGTCCCTCGGTTATGTGGAAAGGGGCATAAGCACGATGACAGAGTATGTCGATCCCAGGAAGGTCATTAACGGGATCCCTCTCTATACGAGGATATGGACGACCAGCCCTGCAGGCGAGGTCACAAGCCAGGCGGTGGGGATCAAGGGCGCATCCGATTATCTGGTGAACCACGGCGTCGCATATGAATGGGATGAGACAACGGGACAGAATTATGCCGAGTTTGAGAGCGGGGATGGCAAGGTACAGGTCTGGCTGGAAGACGAACAATCTATCGCCGGCAAGATCGGCGTCATGAAACACTATGGATTGGGAGGCGTGGCGGCCTGGAAACTGGGCTTTGACGATGGGAGAGAGAACATTTGGAGCGTGATCGCCGCTTTTTTGGCGGACTGAATATGGAGGCGCGAGGCATAAAGGAAAAAGGGCCGCCATATACTGAAAAAAAACGCGGAGTTTTCGATGCGTCACACATGGCAGAAGGATCTGATCAAAATATTGGGAACGGCGGTCTGTCTGACCGCCGTCTTTTTTGCGGGGAGACAGGCCGCCGTGATAACGGACGGCGCCGCGCAGAGCAAAACGGCGGCCCCGGGGGAGAATGACTACTCCAAAATGCAGAAATTCTGCGTGGTGATAGACGCAGGGCACGGCGGCGAAGATCCGGGAAAGGTGGGCGTAAACGGCGCGCTGGAAAAGGATATCAACCTGCAGATAGCCTGGCGGCTGGCCGCCCTGCTGCGTCAGGCGGATGTGAAGGTGGTCATGACGCGCACCCGGGACAGCGGATTGCATGACGCAGGCGCCCGGAGCCGGAAGGTACAGGATATGAAACGGAGGATCGAGCTGATAGAGGAGGCGGCACCGGATATTGTGGTCAGCATACACCAGAACAGCTACAGCAGCGCATCCGTCAGGGGCGCCCAGGTTTTTTATTACACGGGCAGCAAAGAGGGAGAAGCCTTGGCAGAGCGGATCCAGGATCGGATGATACAGGGGCTGGACCCGGACAACCGCCGCAAGGCCAAGGCCAATGACAGCTATTATCTGTTGAAAAAAACCAGCAGGCCGATCGTGATCGTGGAATGCGGCTTTTTGAGCAATCCCCAGGAAGAGGCGCTGCTCTGCGACGAATCCTATCAGGAGAAAGCGGCCTGGCAGATCCATTTGGGCATCCTGCAATATCTCAACGCTCATGCGTCAGACTGACGCACATGAAAGGCCTGGCAAATAGCGCCGCAAGGCGGTTATCACAGGAACGGGCAGTGGAGATTAAAACAGTTTACAACGGGAAAAAGCATGTGTATAATTGAAAGGTGGCCAGGTACAAAAGAAAGGATGTCCGAAGAAAATGCCAAAGAAAGACTATTTGTCAGTTCTTTTAAAGAGTTTATTGACAGGCACATTCTTGTATGTGTGGGTCCTTATCCTTTTTTTCCAGGAGTATGCCTGGCGGAAAAATCTGCTTCCAAACGCCGTATTGCTGATTGCGATACTGATCATTTTAGGGGGAATTTATTGGATCCGGAAAAGAGGAGGCAGAAATATTCGAAAATATCGGTTAAGTTCTAAACAGGAATTGTTTTGGCTGTTGGTCTTTTCGGCAACGCTATATGTGATTCAACTGGTGATCATCTGGAATGCGGGTTTTCGCACCGCCTGGGATCCCGGAGCGGTGTTATACGGCGCCCGTTATGCCGCCCAGCAGGACAGGGCAGGGATAGAGAGCATGGCATATTATTTTTCCGTTTATCCCAATAATCTGCTGCTGGTTTTTTTCTATGCGGTCATATTGCGGATCAATGCCATGGTCGGTTCGCCTATCTCTAACGGAACTTTGCTTCTGGCTTTCGTGCAGTGTATTCCGATCAGCTTTGGAGGGATTTTGCTGTTTCGTGTGGCCCGCCGTTTTGTAACGGGCCCTTTGGCCTGGCTTACCTATTGGTTTTACTGGCTATTGGCCGGACTGTCGGGGTGGATCATGATCCCCTACTCCGATTCCAGCGGCCTGCTCCTTCCGCTCTTTCTTTTCTGGCTCTATTTAAAGGATAAGGAGGTAGGGGACAGAAGAAAGAAGCTGCTCTTTTGCCTGCTTTTGTGCGCCGCCGCCTATGTGGGGTATTGGATCAAGCCCATGACCCTGATCGTGCTGATCGCTATCTGTCTGGTGGAAATAATAAGGATGATAGGGAAAATAACGGCTGGGAAAAAACTTCGGGAAACAGGGATCCATTTGTATATGCTCTCTGCGGCGGCAGGTTTTTTGGCGGCTGCCCTTTGCGTCAATGCGGCTGTGAAAAGTATGGATTTCCCGGTGGTAACGGAAACGGTTTTAAGCTGGCAGCATCATATGATGCTGGGGGCGAATGAAAAATCTTCGGGCGGTTACAATCAGGAGGATTTCGATTTTTCCACAGCTTTTTCTGACCGGAAGGAGCAGAATCGCGCTGAACTGGCCGAAGTAAAGGAGCGGCTAAAGGAGATGGGATTCTCCGGTTACGGGCGTTTGTTTACCCGAAAAGCTGCCAAGAATTATCTGGACGGCTCTTTCGGTTGGGGAGGCGGGGCAACTTTTTATACGGAGGTTTTTCCGGAACGGGCAAATCCGCTCTGTCCGCTGCTCCGTTCCCTTTATTATGACGATAAAGAGGACAATCTGTTTGGGTACTATGCCCAGTTCCGGCAGTTTGTATGGCTGGCGGTCCTTTTTGGCATAGCATTTGCGGCAGCAGGAAAGGCAGCCTTGAACACAGAAGAAAAGGTGTTGGTCCTGGCGGTGCTTGGCCTGATGCTGTATCTGCAGATCTTTGAGGCCCATCCGCGTTATCTTTTTACCTATGTTCCACTTTACGCCATATTGTCGGCAATAGGTTTCCGAAATTTGGGAAGCAGGGTATACGATGACAAACAAATATGATAAGATCATTATAGGGGCGGGGCTCTATGGCTGTTATGCGGCGGATCTTTGTGGGGAAAGAGGAGAAAAGGTTCTTGTTCTGGAATATGAAAAAGAGCCTTTTTCGCGCGCGACCTATGTCAATCAGGCCAGGGTGCATATGGGGTATCATTATCCCAGAAGCCTGACCACGGCGCTCAAATCCGCCGGCTATTTTCGGAGATTTGTGCAGGACTATGGCTTCTGCATCCATGACAGCTTTGAACAGGTGTATGCCATGGCAGGGCAGTTTTCCTGGACGAACGCGGAGTGCTTCAAAGAGTTTTGCCGGGCGGCCCGGATCCGCTGCGAGGAAGTGCCGCCATCGCGCTTCTTTCAGCCGGGCATGTGTGACGGCGCTTTTTTGACAGAAGAATACACTTATGACGCGAAGCTGCTGCGCGACTGGTACAAGGAAAGGCTGGACGGGCGCGGAAACGTAAGTATTCTTTATAATGCCAGGATCGAAATGATCGTAAAAACGGACAGCGCCTTTGTGATCAGGATGGAGGATGGCTGTGAATACGAGACAGGCTATGTATTAAACGCTTCCTATGCGTCGGTCAATCAGATCCTGGCTCGTGTGACGGGGGTTGAAACGACTCCTTTTCCCATTAAATATGAGCTGTGCGAGATCATCCTCTGCGATGCTTCAGAACGTTTGAAAGGGATCGGTATTACGGTAATGGATGGGCCGTTTTTTTCGATCATGCCTTTTGGGAGGACAGGCCTGCATTCGCTGACGGCTGTGACATTTACCCCGCATATGACTTCCCCTCAGGAATTGCCGCACTTTTCCTGCCAGGAAAAGCTTGCGGAAAAGGATGATGCCTGCAGCCCCCAAAACCTTGGAAACTGCAACCTATGCCCCCACAGGCCGCAGACAGCTTGGCCGTATATGTCGAGGCTTGCGCAAAAATATATGAAAGAGGAATACGGTTTTCGTTACCGCGAATCTTTATTTTCCATGAAACCGATCTTAAAGTCCTCCGAGGTGGACGATTCCAGGCCGACTGCGATCCGGGTATTGTGCGAAGCGCCCACGCTGGTCAGCGTACTGTCCGGTAAGATCAATACTGTGTACGATCTGGATTCGTATTTATAAGGAAAGCGCAGAGAAATTCGAGCTGAAAAATGGTGGGAAATAACAAAATGAGAGAGAACGGAAAAGAAAACAAATTCATCTCGGCAGTGGTGTATCTGCATAATGAAGGAGAAGCTGTGCGCGATTTCTTCGACAGGGTGATCGCTGTCTTTGAGGCGAATTTTGAACGGTACGAAATCGTCTGCGTCGATGATGGCTGCACGGATATCACCCTTGAAGTCCTCAGGGAATATCTGGAAACGCATCCGCTTAAGGCAATGGTCAGCGTTGTGCATATGAGTTTTTTCCACGGGCTGGAAAGCGCGATGAACGCAGGACGGGATCTGGCGATCGGGGATTTTGTCTATGAGTTCGACAGCGTGAACGTGGACTATGATCCAAAGCTGGTCCTGGAAACGTATCATCGGATGTTGGAGGGCAACGATATCGTGGCCGCCACGGCGGGCAGGGCCGCACGGCTGTCCTCCCGTATTTTCTATGCGGTATATAATCAGACCAGCCGGGGGAAAAACAGGATCGGGGCAGAGACGTTCCGGCTCGTGTCGCGCCGGGCGATCAACCGGATCAAAGCCATGGGACAATATATTCCGTACCGCAAGGCCGTCTATGCGGGCTGCGGTCTGAGCAAGGCAGAGGTTTGTTACGAACCTGTCCGGCAGAAACGGCAGCACGGAAAGCAGAGGGCCGGCGAACGGGTCTCCCTGGCGCTGGATTCCTTTATTTATTTTACGAACGTGTTAGAACATCTGTCAGCCATCCTGTGCATTGTATTTTTGCTGTTCACGGTGGGCGTGGGTATATATATTATCCGGGATTACCTGATGGGCGGCCAGATCGTGGAGGGGTGGTTATCCACCATGGGTTTTCTGACGTTTGGCTTTTTTGGCGTCTTTGCTCTCCTTACCCTGACGCTGAAATACCTTTCGGTGATCTTAAATCTGATCTTTAAACAGCAACGGTATCTGATCGCGGATATTGAAAAGGTGGCGGGAAAATGAACGGACAGACCATGCGTATCAATTTACTGTTTCCGGTTTTGAATGAAAGGTTCAGGCTCCGTAAGGGGATTGAGGGGACTGTGGCCTATGTGCGGCAGAATCTTTCGATCCCCTGCCGGCTGACGATTTTGGACAACGGTTCGGAGGATGAGACGCCCGAAATCGGGAAGGCTTTGGCGAAGGAATATGAGGAAGTCAGCTATGTGCGTATGGAGGAACGCGGCGTGGGCGTTGCGTTCCGCAGAGGGATAGAACAGAATACCTGCGAACTGGTAGGCTATATGGATATCGATCTTTCGACGGATCTGAAATATCTGAAAAAAACGGTTGAAGCGTTTGCAGCCGATCCGGAACTGCAATATGTAAATGGAAGCCGTTTTAGCAGAGGATCGGTCGTAAAGGGACGCAAATGGTATCGGAAGATCATTTCCGGAGGATTGGTCTTTCTGTTGAAATCCATTTTTCATATGAAAGCCACAGACGCGGTATGCGGGTTTACGTTTCTCAGAAACGATGCGGCGCAGCGTTTGGTGAAGGAGTGCAGCCAGGATAACGGCTGGTTCTATACGATCGAATTTCTGCTGCGGGCGGAGCGGGACAACTTGAAGATATACGATATGCCGGTAGAGTGGCAGGAGGACTACAATACCACGGTAAAGATCCCCAGGACGATCAAAAATTATCTGACCCGCATGGTGAAACTGAAGAAAGCTTTCAGGGAAGAGGACAGGAGAAATGCTGAAACGAATTGACCTGACAAGGGATTATCGCAGGTATCGGGAGGAATATCAACAGGCAATAGAACTGGTCTGCAAGGAGAGCGCCTTCTCCGGAGGGAAATATGCGGATCAGTTTGACCGGGAGTTTGCGGCATTTTGCGGTGTGCCCTATGCCACCGGGGTGAATAACGGAACGACAGCGCTGCATTGCGCCATGATGGCATTGGGGATCAAAGCGGGGGACGAGGTGATCGTACCGGCCAACACTTATATCGCTACCGCCTGGGCCGTTACCTATACCGGGGCGGTACCGGTCTTCGTGGACTGTACGGCCGATACATGGGAGATCGATCCGGAAAGGATAGAAGAAAAGATCACATCGCGGACGAAAGCCATTATAGGCGTGCATCTGTACGGACAGCCCTTTGCCTTCGGGCAGGTGGAAAAAATTGCCAAAGAGCATGGTTTATACGTCGTAGAGGACTGCGCCCAGGCCCACGGCGCGAAGTATGAGGGAAGGATGGCCGGCAGCCTGGGGGAACTGGGGTGTTTTAGCTTTTATCCCGGGAAAAACCTGTACGCCTTTGGGGAAGGCGGAAGCGTGACCTGTTATAAAAAAGAGTATTATGATGCGATCAATGTGATCAAGAACCAGGGCTGCCGCGTGCAGTATCAGCATGAGAGGATCGGATATAATTACCGGCTGGAGGGCCTGCAGGGGGCGGTACTCAGCGTGGGGCTGCGTCATTTGCCGGAGTGGACGAAACGGAGGATCGAAATTGGGGAAACCTATCTTCGGGAGATCCGCAATCCCCGGTTTACCATGCAGGCGCATCCGGAGAATACGGAGCCGGTCTATCATCTTTTTGAAGTTATGGTGGAGGATCCGGCAGCCTTTTTACAATACATGGCGCGTCAGGGAATCGAATGCCATCGCCATTATCCGGTGCCCTGTCATCTGCAGAAGGCCTATGCCTCTTTGGGGTATCGGGAAGGAGACTGCCCCAACGCAGAGTTTTTGGCGAAACATTGCGCAACGCTGCCCCTGTTTCCTGAGATGACTCAGGAAGAGGTCGGCAGGGTGATAGAAGCCTGCAATCGTTATCAAGGTTAAGAGCGATGAAAAAGATGAAAAGAGTGCTTCTGTCGGAACAGGGAAGATTCCTTCTGGTGGGGGTCATGAATACGCTGATCGGGATGTCGGCTATGTTTATCGCGTATAATGTATTTCATCTGGGGTACTGGCTTTCCAGCGCGATGGATTACATCATAGGCAGTATTTTCAGCTATTTTGCCAACAAATATTTTACATTCCGTTCCGACAGGAAATCTGCCGCGGAAGCGGTAAGGTTCGCGTTTCATATTCTGCTCTGTTATCTTGTGTCGTATAGCGTTGCGAAACCGTTGGTGAGCGCCGCGCTTCAAAGATTGCATTTCCCGGTTTCCGTGCTGGAGCAGATCAGTATGGTGTTTGGCATGTGTATTTTTGTCGTGTTGAATTATTTCGGCCAGAAATTTTTTGTGTTCCACAGGAAAAAAACGGAAGTATAATGCGGGTTTGCAGATTTTTTTGCCAGGGCCTTCAGAATATGTTATAATGCTGGCAGGATTTGATCGGACAGAGGTTTTGCATGGAGACGATTCTGGAAAAAATTGAGAGAGACGCTCCGGACAGGGAGAAGATTCGGCGGGCCGGAAAGATCCTGCAAAACGGAGGGCTGGTGGCATTCCCGACGGAAACTGTATACGGCCTGGGAGGGGATGCGCTCAACCCTGCTTCCAGCCGCAGGATCTACGAGGCCAAGGGGAGGCCCTCGGACAATCCGCTCATCGTACATATCTGCCGGTGGGAGGATATTTACCGGATCGCAGATCCCGTACCGGAAGCGGCGTACAGGCTGGCGCAGGCCTTTTGGCCGGGGCCTCTGACGATGATCCTGAATAAAAGGGATGCGGTCCCTTTGGAAACTACAGGAGGACTGGATACCGTTGCGGTGCGTTTTCCCTCCGATCCCATCGCCAGAGCGCTGATCGATGCGGCGGGCGGTTTTGTAGCTGCGCCCAGCGCCAACGCGTCGGGCAGGCCAAGCCCTACCGTTGCAGAGTATGTCCGGGAGGACCTGGACGGGCGTATCGACATGATCCTGGACGGCGGCGAAGTGGGGATCGGCCTGGAGTCCACTATTGTGGATCTGACCGGCCCGGAACCGATGATCCTGCGCCCCGGTTATGTGACAAAGGAAATGCTGGAAACGGTGCTGGGCAGCGTGGATGTGGACAAAACGATCCTGGAGAAAGACTGTAAGCTTCGGCCGAAAGCGCCGGGAATGCGCTACCGGCATTATGCGCCCAGAGGCGTGCTGACGGTCGTGGAGGGGATGCCGGAGCAGGTGGCGGCCTATATTGAAGAGAAAAGCCGGGCGGCCAGATCGCGCGGGGAAAGGGTAGGGATCATCGCTACGGATGAGTCCGAAAGCCGGTACAGGGCGCGCAGCAGCGCGGACAGCATCAAGAGCGTCGGAAGCCGGACGGATGAAGACGCGGTGGCCAGAAGCCTTTATCGGATCCTGCGGGAATTTGACGATGAAGGGATGACGGTCATTTATTCGGAAGCCTTTGCCCAGAGCGGTTTGGGACAGGCTATCATGAACCGGCTGTTAAAAGCGGCGGGGCATCGCGTAGAGAAAGTGTGAACGTTTTTCAAAGGGCGCTGCGACGGCGGCGCCGCAGATGGCGTCACTCATAGAGGAAAGAAAAGGGGGAATTTGTATGATCGCGCTGGCAAGCGACCATGGCGGTTACGATCTGAAGCGCCAGATCATCGCCTGGCTGGAGGAAAAGGGGATCGGCTATCAGGATTTTGGCTGCTACCAAAAAGAGTCCTGCGACTATCCTGATTTCGGAAGGGCGGCGGCAGAAGCCGTGGCCAAAGGGGAATGTGAGAAAGGCGTGGTGATCTGCACCACCGGTATCGGCATCTCCATCGTGGCCAACAAAGTGAAAGGCATCCGCTGCGCGCTGTGTGCGGATACGGTATCCGCGCGGCTGACGCGGGAACACAACGACGCCAATATGCTGGCGATGGGAGCAGGCATCGTAGGCAGCAATCTGGCTTTGGGGATTTTGGAAACCTTTCTGAACACGCCTTTTTCCGGGGAAGAAAAACATGTCAGGCGGGTCGGAAAGATCGAACAACAGTGAAGAAAGACGACAGAATAAAATACAAGTCCGCATATGCGGCAGGAGGGGAAAATGGGAAATGTTGTAATCATGGATCATCCGCTGATCCAGCATAAAATCGGCCTGATCAGGAGAAAAGAAACCGGAACCAAGGATTTCCGTCAGACGATCGGAGAGATCGCCATGCTGATCTGCTTCGAGGCGACCAGGGGACTAGAGCTTTCCGACGTCGAGATCGAGACGCCGATCTGTAAAACCACGGCCAAGGAACTGAAAGGGCGCAAGATGGCGATCGTGCCGATCCTGCGGGCGGGCCTGGGCATGGTGGACGGCGTGCTGCGGCTCATTCCCGCGGCCAAGGTCGGCCATATTGGACTGTATCGCGATCCTGCGACGTTAAAGCCTGTGGAATATTACTGCAAACTGCCGGCGGACTGCGCGGAGCGGGAAGTGTTTGTGGTCGATCCCATGCTGGCCACGGGCGGATCTTCCGTGGCGGCGATCCAGATGCTCAAAGATAAGGGGTGCAAGCGGATCCATTTCATGTGCATTATTGCCGCGCCGGAGGGCGTAAAGGCGATGCAGGCGGCGCATCCGGATGTGGATCTGTATATCGGCGCGCTGGATGATCATCTGAACGATCACGGATATATCGTTCCCGGCCTGGGGGATGCCGGAGACAGGATTTTCGGTACGAAGTAAGAAAAGCGGCGGCCGGCAGACAGGCCATTTGGGACGAAGGAGGAAGGAAAGATGAAGCGTCAGGATTATATTTCCTGGGATGAGTATTTCATGGCGGTGGCCAAGCTGGCCGGGATGCGTTCCAAGGATCCCAACACCCAGGTGGGCGCCTGCATTGTCAGCCAGGACAACAAGATCTTATCCATGGGGTATAATGGCCTGCCGATCGGCTGTTCCGATGATGAGTTTCCGTGGGAACGGGAGGGGGAGGAACTGGAGACCAAATATCCTTATGTGACCCACAGCGAACTGAACGCCATCCTGAATTTCAGAGGAGGCAGTCTGGCAGACGCCAAGCTGTATGTGACGTTGTTTCCCTGCAACGAATGCGCGAAGGCGATCATCCAGAGCGGCATCCGGGAAGTGATCTTCGACAGCGACAAGTACGCGGACACGCCGTCCATGCGGGCGTCCAAGCGAATGTTTCGCGCGGCGGGGGTGGTTTACCGCCCCTACCAGCGCAGCGGGCGCGTGGTAAAAATGGAGTTATGACGGAGGTTGGCATAGGATGAAACCATTGTGGTACAGACTGGTTCTGTCCATTGTGGCGTGTTTTTTGTGTGCTGCGCTTCCTGTCCGCACGGTGCAGGCCAGCAATGTAGACGCGCTCCGGCAGCAGATCAGCGCGGCGGAGGAACTCAAAAAATCGACAGAAAACGCCAAAGAGGCTACAGAGGAGAATATCGGAGGGCTCAACAGTGCCAAAAACTCCCTGCAGACCAAGCTGAACGGCCTGACGCAGGATCTGACCCAGATCAGCGAAAATCTGGAAGAGATCGAGAGCAATATCATTGCCAAAAACGAGGAGATCGCGGACACACAGCAGCGGCTGGAGCTGGCCAGACAGACGGAAGAGACGCAGTATGCGGATATGAAGCGAAGGCTCCGGTATCTATATGCGGACAAGAACCAGTCTTATGTGGAAATGCTGGTCTCCGCCAAAAGCTTCGGAGATTTTTTAAACCAGAGCATTTATATTGAAAAGCTGCACGGCTATGACAGGAAGATGTTTCTGCAGTATAAAGCGAACCGGGAAGCCATTGAGGAAATGGAGGCGCAACTGGAAGAGGAACGCGCCAACCTGGATGCACTCAAGAAGCAGGCGGAGGAGGAGAAAAGCAAGATCAGCGCCAACGTGAACAGCACCCGGAGCGGTATCGCGGGATACGCGGATCAGATCGCCGCGGCGGAAGCCCAGGCGGATCTGCTGGCCGATCAGATCAAGCAGCAGGAATCGGATATCGCCGCCCTCCAGAAACAGCTTGCCGAAGAGATCGCCAAATCCCGTCTGGCGGCGCAGTCAAAATGGCGGGATATTTCGGAAGTGACCTTTAGCGAAGAGGACCGGTATCTGCTGGCCAACCTGATCTACTGTGAGGCCGGTAACCAGCCCTACGACGGGCAGGTGGCGGTAGGGGCCGTGGTCATCAACCGCGTTCTGAGTTCCGTTTATCCCAATACGGTTTCCGGAGTTATCTATCAGTATAAACAGTTTGCCCCCGTCCTGGACGGGCATCTGGCGCTGGCGCTGGCCAGCAACCGCGCGACGGCAGCCTGTTACCGGGCGGCGGATGAGGCCATGTCCGGATTTACCAACGTGGGCCAGTGCGTATACTTCCGCACGCCGATCCCCGGGCTCACGGGGATTCAGATCGGAGGCCACATTTTCTATTAAAGGCGTCATTGGATGTGAGGGATATTATAAAAAAGACCGCCCTGCGGCACCAAAGAAGGTGCAGCCGTGGCGGCCTTAATATGTATAGTCATCCCCGGTCAAATTCTTCCAGCGGGGAGAGAAGGAGATCCAACTGCCCTTCATAGATCCTGGAAAGCAGGGCGTCCAGGGAACGCAGCGCCTGCTTGAGCTGGTCTGTCGTGATCAGCCCGGCATCCAGGGCAGCCGCCAGCTCGTCCAGATCCACCACCTGCACTTTGCCGTCCGGGTAAATGACGACGTCGGCCAACAGGTCCGTTACGATAAGGGAATTGGTATTTTCTTCATAACAGGAGGAAATAATATCACAATAACAGAACATGAGCGTATGATCAGCGCGGTAAAATCTGCTGATCTTATAGCCGTCTTCCAGGTAATAACAGGAAAAACCGTGATCCAGCTCCTTTTTCGGCCGGATCGTCTTCCAGGAGGTGACGATCAGACCGGTTTCCCGGCGCAGGATGGTATCCTGCAGCAGGGGAACGCATTCCTCCGGGATCAGGCGTCTGCGGTAGAGATGAAGATCTGTCCGGTCATGCAGGCTGTTATCCATAGCGGCTCCTTTTTGAAAACAACGATGTCCCGTCAAATTGTCAGATTTTACATTAAAAAGCCAAAAGAAGTTATCTAAATTTTACCTTAGGCGGCATGGCGTGTCAATGATTACGGCGTTAAAAAATTGAACAGATTCGAGGAAGCGCAGGAAAATGAGTGGACACGCATGGAAAAAACAGGTATAATCTATAAAGATATAGCGCGGAGGCGGAAAAGAGGTTTCCTGTGGCAAGACAGAGGTATCGCAGAACGGTTCTGCGCAGTCTGGCGCTCGTTTCGCAGTTTGGCATTACGATGCTGGTGCCGATGGCGCTGATGTTTGCGTTGGGCTGTTGGCTGGATCGGGTCTTTGACACGTCCTTCTGGACGGTGATCTTATTTTTTGTCGGCGCCCTGGCGGGTTTTGGCAGCGTATACCGCCTGGCGCGGCAGGTATATGACAGGCGGGAAGAATCTGGAAAGGAGTCCGAATGATCTCTTTTTTCAGGAAGCTGGACGCCACGGTGAAGGAACTCTGGATCGGGATCGCGGTCTGGGGCGTTTTCGTCAGCCTGATCGCATTCTGGGTTGCGTCGGACCGGGTACGCTGCCTGGCGGGGATCTGGCTGGGCTGTTTGATGGGGGCCGCCGGAGTTTTTCATATGTGGAGTGTGCTGGACCGGGCGCTGGATCTGGGCGCCGGGGCGCAGCGGTATCTGACAATACGCAGCCTGGCCAGATACGGGATATTTGTACTGCTCTTCATCTGTCTTGCGGTGACGGGCTGGGCCGATCCTTTCGCAGCTTTTTTTGGACTGATCGGCATGAAAGCGGCGGCCTATTTGCAGCCGGCGATTCATAAAGCGTTGGAAAAGAGGAGGTGAAGCTATGGCGAATGGAATTATGCTGAGCGCTGACAATATCGACTTTATGATCCATGGGGTATTTTCCTATGATTTTTTCGGTCATAAGGTGTGGATCACAACCACTCACGTCTGCATGCTCATTGTCCTGCTCCTCATTATCGGGTTTGCCGTTGCGGCCAACCGGGCCATGAAGCGGGCCACGGAAGTGCCGGGAGCGTTTCAGAACGTCGTGGAGCTTGTGGTGGAGATGCTGGACAAAATGGTAAAAGCCGCCATGGGCAAACACGCGTTGAAATTTGCCAACTATATCGGATCGATCTTTATTTTTATCCTGATCTGCAATTTCTCCGGCCTGCTGGGGCTGCGGCCGCCTACCGCGGACTACGGCGTGACCCTGCCGCTGGGGCTGATCACGTTTACGCTGATCCATTTCAATAAGTTCAAACACAAGAAAGTGAAAGGCGTGATCCGGGAGTTGTGCGATCCCTGGCCTTTCTGGGCGCCGATCAATCTGATCTCCTATGTTGCGGTGCCCATCTCGCTTTCCCTGCGTCTGTTTGCCAATGTGCTTTCCGGCGTGGTCATCATGGCGCTGGTATATGGGCTGATGTCCTTTCTCGCAATCGGCTGGCCCGCCGTGCTGCATGTTTATTTCGATCTGTTTTCGGGAGCGATACAGACCTATGTTTTCTGTATGCTGACGATGACATACGTTTCCGACGCGATCGGGGACGACTAAACTATGGGGCGGCGCAGGGTGCTGCCCGTCAATTCAAACAAATAACGCCGTTTAAACGGCGGAATGGAGGAAATGATTATGGATTTCAACGAAAACTTTATCCTGGGTTGTTCGGCGATCGGCGCGGGCCTGGCGGTTATCGCGGGTATCGGCCCCGGTATCGGTCAGGGGATCGCGGCGGGCCATGCCGCCGCTGCGGTAGGCCGTAATCCCGGCGCAAAGTCGGATATTACCACCACCATGCTTTTGGGGCAGGCGGTGGCGGAGACTACCGGTCTGTACGGACTCGTTATCGCATTGCTTTTGTTGTTCGTAAAACCCCTGCTGCCGTAAGAGGAGCCTCACAAAAAAGGAAGGAGGCATAAATCTTGCGTATTTTTGGAGCGGTGCTTCTGTCGGAGACGATGGAGCCCCGGCTGTTCGATCTGGACTTCCAACTGCTGTCGGACAGCATTCTGACCATCATCGCGGTCTTTGTGCTGTTTTTGGCGCTGTCCTACTTCCTGTTCAATCCGGCGCGGGAATTTCTGCGCAAACGGCAGGAAAAGATAGCGGGCGAACTGGAGGACGCGAAGACCAAAGAAGAAGAAGCCATCAAACTCAAGGAAGAATATGAAGCGAAGCTTGCCGACGTGGAAAAGGAAGCGGACAGGATCCTGGGCGAGGCCAGGAAGAAGGCGCGCGCCAACGAGGACCGTATCCTGGAAGAAGCGAAGGAAGAAGCGGCGCGGATCATTTCCAGGGCCAATGTGGAGGCCGAGCTGGAAAAGAAAAAGGCGGCCGACGAAGTGAAACGGGAGATGATCGTGATCGCTGCGGCGATGGCGGGCAGGATCGCGGGCGCTTCCATGAGCGAGGAGAAGCAGGATGCGCTTCTCGATGAAACGCTGCGTGAAATAGGAGAGAACACATGGCTAAGTTAGTTTCGCAGGTCTATGGAGAGGCCCTGTTTGAACTGGCCAGAGAACGGGGAATGATCGCGCAGTTTTCTGAGGAGCTTACGGAGCTGACCCGGCTTATGGACGAATATCCGGACTATCTGGCGCTTCTGACCCATCCGCGCCTGGATGAAGACAAAAAACAGGAATTATTCGAGCAGGTTTTTGCGGGCAGGCTTTGTCAGGAGTTGTCCGGTTTTTGCAGGATCCTGCTGAAAAAGGGCCGGTTCGGGGAACTGGACCGTATCGCCGGCTGCTTTGAGGAGAAGCGCCTGGAGTTTGAAAAGACCGGCGTGGCCTGGGTTTCAAGCCCCGTAGTCCTGACCGGAGCGCAGAAGGAAAAGATCGAGAAAAGGCTGCTTGAAACGACAGAATATGTTTCCATGCAGATGCATTACGATGTACGGCCCGAGCTGATCGGAGGCGTAAAGATTCGGATCGGGGACAGGGTAGTGGATTCCAGCATTCAGCGCAAACTGAATGATATGAAGAATGAGCTGATGAAGATACAGCTTTAATTTTGATGAAAGGAAACAGGAGAATGAATTTAAGACCTGAAGAAATCAGTTCGGTCATAAAGGAACAGATCCAGCGCTACGCGTCCCTGTTGGAAGTATCCGATGTGGGTACGGTCATTCAGGTGGCAGACGGCATCGCCAGGATACATGGCCTGCAGAATGCCATGCAGGGGGAATTGCTGGCGTTTCCCGGCGAGGTATACGGCATGGTCCTCAACCTGGAAGAGGATAATGTGGGCGCGGTCCTGTTGGGTGCCGGCGATATCAGCGAGGGCGATCAGGTGAAAACTACGGGCCGCGTGGTGGAAGTCCCCGTCGGGGACGCCCTGCTGGGGCGTGTGGTCAATGCGCTGGGCCAGCCCATTGACGGCAAGGGCCCTGTCGCCACGGATAAATTCCGCAGGATCGAACGGGTCGCCAGCGGCGTGATCACCCGCAAGTCCGTGGATACTCCTCTGCAGACCGGGATCAAGGCCATCGATTCCATGGTGCCCATCGGCAGGGGGCAGCGTGAACTGATCATCGGAGACAGGCAGACCGGCAAGACGGCCATTGCCATCGATACCATCATCAATCAAAAGGGGCAGGGCGTGAAATGCGTCTATGTGGCCATCGGGCAGAAAGCGTCCACCGTGGCCACTATCGTAAAGACGCTGGAAGAGCATAACGCCATGGGGTATACCACTATCGTGGCCTCTACGGCCAGCGAACTGGCCCCGCTGCAGTATATCGCGCCCTATGCGGGATGTGCCATCGGCGAGGAATGGATGGAAAACGGCGAAGATGTGTTGGTCGTTTATGACGATCTGAGCAAACACGCGGCGGCCTATCGGACCCTTTCCCTGCTTTTAAAAAGACCACCTGGGCGCGAGGCCTATCCCGGAGATGTGTTTTATCTGCATTCCCGTCTGTTGGAGCGGGCGGTGCGGATGAGCGAGGAATACGGCGGCGGTTCCCTGACGGCGCTGCCGATTATAGAGACGCAGGCGGGCGATGTTTCCGCCTATATTCCGACCAACGTCATTTCCATTACCGACGGTCAGATCTATCTGGAAACGGAGATGTTCAACGCCGGTTTCAGACCCGCGGTAAACGCCGGGCTGTCCGTATCCCGGGTGGGCGGCGCCGCGCAGATCAAGGCGATGAAGAAGATTGCCGCCCCTATCCGCGTGGAACTGGCCCAGTACCGCGAACTGGCGGCTTTTTCCCAGTTCGGCTCCGAGCTGGATGCGGACACCAAGGAAAAGCTGGCCCAGGGCGAACGGATCAAGGAGGTTTTAAAGCAGCCGCAGTATAAGCCCATGGCGGTGGAGTATCAGGTCATCATTATTTTTGTGGCGACCAACAAATATCTGCTGGATGTGAAGGTGCAGGATATCACCCGCTTTGAGGAGGAATTTTTCGCTTTTCTGGATACCAAATACCCGGAGATCCCGGCGGCGATCCGCAGCGAAAAGGTGATCTCGGAAGAGACGGAAAAACGGCTGCGCAGCGCCGTGGAAGAATTTAAGGCAAATTTCCGGTAGAAAGAGGTAAGGCAATATGGCTTCCATGAGAGATATTAAGCGGCGCAGGAGCAGCATAGAGAGTACCGGCCAGATCACCAAGGCGATGAAGCTGGTTTCCACGGTAAAGCTGCAGAAGGCCCGCGTGAAAGCCGAGCAGAACGCGCCCTATGCCGACAGCATGTATCGCACGGTACAGTCCATTCTGGAGCGGACTTGTGGCATCCGGCATCCCTATCTGCAGGGCGGCGACAGCGGCAGGAAGGCGGTCATCGTCATATCCTCCAACCGCGGCCTGGCGGGCGGGTATAACTCCAATGTGGTAAAACTCATCACCCAGGGCGAACTGGCGGGACAGGATCTGGATATCTATGCCGTGGGGAAAAAGGGCAGGGAAGGGCTGCAGCGGGCGGGATACCGTATCCGCCTGGACAGTTCCGATATCAGCGAAGAACCCGCCTATGCGGATGCGGCTGCCCTGAGCAGAGAGGTACTCAGCTCCTTTACGCGGGGGGAAGTGGGGGAGATATGGCTGGCCTATACATTTTTTAAAAATACGATCGTGCATGAGCCCCGGCTGATCCGGCTGCTCCCTGTTGAGAAGGAGGAGGAAGAAATTTCCGACCGGCTTCCCATGAACTTTGACGCTGAAGAGGAAAGCATCCTGGAGATGCTGATCCCGACCTATGTAACCAGCCTTATTTACGGCGGCCTGTTGGAGTCCTCCGCCAGCGAAAACGGCGCGCGAATGCAGGCAATGGATTCAGCCACCGACAATGCGGAGGAAATGATCGAGGATCTGACCCTCTTGTATAACAGGGCGCGGCAAAGCTCCATCACGCAGGAGCTGACGGAGATCATTGCCGGCGCGCAGGCGATTTCCTGACGGAAACAGGCATGGCCTTTTGCCCGTCAGAGGAAAAGAAAGGACCGCGCTTCCCGCTTTTTTATGGCGGGCAAAAGCGGAATGAGAGGAATTTATGGCAACAGAAAAAACAGGAAAGATCACACAGATCATCAGCGCGGTTCTGGATATCCGTTTTCCGGAGGGCGAACTGCCTAAGATCAACGAGGCGATCCGGATCGATATGAAAAACGGCAACACCCTGGTGGTGGAGGTTTCTCAGCATCTGGGCGACGATACGGTGCGCTGCATCGCCATGGGGCCTACGGACGGCCTGGTAAGGGGGATGGAGGCGAAGGCTACGGGCGCGCCGATCAGCGTCCCCGTGGGGGAAAAGACCCTCGGCCGTATTTTCAATGTGCTGGGCGAACCCATCGACAATCAGCCGGCGCCCCAGGGCGTGGAGTATGAGCCGATCCACAGGCCGGCGCCCAAGTTTGAAGAACAGTCCACCCAGGCGGAGATCCTGGAAACCGGCATCAAGGTGGTGGATCTTCTCTGCCCCTATCAGAAGGGCGGCAAGATCGGCCTGTTTGGCGGGGCTGGCGTCGGAAAGACCGTTCTGATCCAGGAGCTGATCCGCAATATCGCTACTGAGCATGGCGGATATTCTGTATTTACTGGCGTGGGAGAGCGTACCAGGGAAGGAAATGATCTGTATCATGAGATGCAGGAATCCGGCGTAATCGATAAGACTACCATGGTATTTGGACAGATGAACGAGCCGCCCGGTGCCAGGATGCGCGTGGGCCTGACCGGCCTGACCATGGCGGAATATTTCCGCGACAAGGGCGGCAAGGATGTGCTGTTGTTCATCGACAATATTTTCCGTTTTACCCAGGCGGGTTCCGAAGTGTCCGCTCTGTTGGGCCGTATGCCTTCTGCGGTAGGCTATCAGCCCACGCTGCAGACGGAGATGGGCGCCCTGCAGGAGCGCATCACCTCCACGAGAAACGGCTCTATTACCTCCGTGCAGGCGGTCTATGTGCCGGCGGACGATCTGACAGATCCGGCCCCGGCCACTACTTTCGCCCATCTGGACGCTACTACCGTGCTTTCCCGTTCTATCGTGGAGCTGGGTATCTATCCGGCAGTGGATCCGCTGGAATCCACGTCCCGCATCCTGGATCCCAGGGTCGTGGGGGAGGAGCATTACCGCGTGGCCCGGGGCGTGCAGGAGATCCTGCAGCGGTATAAGGAACTGCAGGATATCATCGCCATACTTGGCATGGATGAGCTTTCCGAGGAAGATAAGCTGGTGGTATCCAGGGCCAGGAAGGTGCAGCGATTTTTGTCCCAGCCCTTCTTTGTGGCGGGGCAGTTTACAGGCCTGCCGGGCAAGTATGTGCCTGTCAGCGAGACGATCCGAAGCTTTTCCGAGATCCTGGAGGGCAGGCACGATACGGTTCCGGAGAGTTATTTCTTAAATGCCGGAAGCATCGATGACGTTCTGGCCAAAGTGAAGTAGGAGTGCGGATATGGCAGAGGACAGAAGTTTCCGGATCAGGATCATCACACCGGAGCGCGTGTTTTATGAGGGCAGCGCGCTGATGGCTGAATTTAACACCTCGGAGGGGGAACTGGGAATCTATCCCGGCCATATTCCGATGACGGTGATTTTAAAGCCGGGCGTACTGAAGCTGACGCAGCCGGAAGGGAAAAAGGAAGCGGCGCTGCATACCGGTTTTGCGGAGATCCTGCCCGACGGTATCACGATCCTGGCGGAAGCGGCGGAGTGGCCCGGGGAGATCGACATTGCCCGGGCGCAGGCGGCGAAAGAGAGGGCGGAGGCCAGGATCCGGGAGCATAGAGCCGACACGGATATGGCCAGGGCTCAGACTGCGCTTTTGAGGGCGTTGGCCCGCATTGAGACATTACGGTAACGGATTTGGGGGCTGCGTTAAGCGGCCCCTGTTTTGCCAAAGGGGTATTGGGGGAGGCATAACGTTATGAATGAGAAGGTTGAAAGAATCCTGAAAAACACTCAAAAAGTCATCATTGGCAAGGAAGGGGTAACAAAGCTGGTGCTGGCCGCCATTCTGGCGGACGGGCATGTGCTTCTGGAGGATGTGCCCGGCACGGGGAAAACGCGGCTGGCCCGTGCCCTGGCGGCAAGCATGGGGCTTTCTTTCGGAAGGGTTCAGTTTACGCCGGATATGCTTCCGGCGGATATCACGGGCCTGCATATCTACAATCGTCAGACCAATGCGTTTGAATTAAAGAAAGGGCCGGTCTTTACCAATATCCTTTTGGCGGATGAGATCAACCGGGCCACGCCCCGGACGCAGGCGGGGCTGTTGGAGTGTATGGAGGAAAGGCAGGTCACCATAGATGGAACGACCCTGCGGCTGGAGCAGCCTTTTTTAGTGATCGCCACGGAAAATCCGGTGGAGACGGCGGGCACCTTTCCTCTGCCGGAAGCGCAGATGGACCGTTTCCTGATGCAGTTATCCATGGGGCTGCCGGATCGGGAAGAGGAGATCCGGATCCTGGAGACTTACCGGAACACAGATCCGCTGGAGGAGCTTGCCCCCGTCGTGGAGCAGGCGGATATCCTGCAGATGAAGAGGGAGACGCTGCAGCTCTATGTGCATCCGGCCGTAGAGGCGTATATGGTGGATCTGGCGGCCGCCACCCGGAGCAGCGATAAGACCGTGATGGGAGTGAGCCCCAGGGGAACGCTGGCCCTGATGCGGGCGGCGAAGGGCTGGGCCTATCTGAGCGACCGCTCTTTTGTGACGCCGGATGATGTCAAGGCGGTGGTGGGCGCGGTATTTCCCCATCGTCTGGCCCTTTCTTACGGAAAGAACCGTTGGCGGGACAGTGTGAAGCTGGTGGAGGAAATCTGCGACCGGGTGCCGGTTCCCACAGAGGATTTTTCATCCCGCTGATCTGAGAGGAAGTCGAAATGATCATCGTATGGGTTATTTTGGGGGCCGCCGTTTTGCTTTTCCTCCAGGACAGGCTGTATGCGCATTATTGGAATAAAAATCTGACGGTGGGCCTGGCGTTTGCGGAGGAGAGCGCGACGGAGGGGGATACGGGCGTTCTCTGCGAGACGGTGGAAAACCGCAAGATCCTTCCGCTGCCGGCGTTGAAAGTGAAGTTTGCCGTTTCCCGTTGCCTGATCTTTGAGGAGGCCGACGGCGGCAGCAGCGTGACGGATCAGTTTTACCGCAACGATGTGCTTTCCGTTCGCCCTTATATGCGCCATGTGCGCAGGCTTTTCTTTCTCTGCAAAAAGCGCGGCTATTATACCATTACCGCGCTGGACGTGGTGGCGGGGAATCTGTTTCTGTCCCGGGAGCTGCCCATGAGCCTGAAATGCGACGCCCAGTTCTATGTCTATCCGCGGCCCTGGAAGGAGCAGTCTTTTCTGCGCACGCTGCAGAAGCTAAACGGGGAGATCTTAAGCAGGAGGCATTTGCTGGAGGATCCCTTTGAATACCGGGGAATCCGGGAGTATTTTCCCGGGGATGCCATGCGGGATATCAACTGGAAGGCCACGGCGCGTACGGGGGATCTGAAGGTCAATATGAAAAATTACACCGCTCTGAAGGCGGTGAGGCTGTTCGTCAATCTGGAGGACGGCGCGCTGCTGCGCAGGGAGGATATGCTGGAAGCGTCCATCAGCATGGCGGCGGGGGCCGCCGCTTTTTTCCTGGATCAGGGCATTCGGACAGCTTTATATACCAACGGGCCGGACATCCTGACGGGGGATCCTGTAGGCATGGAGGCGTCCAGCGGACCGGCCCATATGGAGACGATCAACCGGGGGCTGGCGCGCATCGACCTGTCGGAAAGTGCCCCCCGTTTTCGGATGCAGTTGGAGGAAAAGGTGCTGGGGGACGGAAACGGCGCCGGCGATGTATTTACGATCTTTATTTCCAATGATGCCCAGGACGATTTTCAGGACCTGCTCTGCGCATGTCTGGAAAAAGGGATGGGGTTTGCGTGGCTCTGTCCGGTACAGCATCCGGAAGAGAATGCCGTCCGCCCTGCCTTGGAAAAATATACGCATCAGATCGTGATCGATGGGGGGTGGGCCTGATGGAGCAAAAACTGGCTGTGGCGAAGGATATGGTGGAGATCGGCCTGAATTTCCTGGTCGCATTTTGCCTGGAAACGCTGGCCTGCGCGGTCTTTTTCCCGGAGGGCGCCCCTTTGTACGCCCTCCTGCTTCCGATCCTGTATCCGATCCTGTTTTATATGTATCGCAAATGGCTCGAAAACAGTCTGCTGTTGTTTACCGTGGCGCATCTTGCCGTGGCCATGGCCCTGTTCTGGATCGCGGGATATTTGCCGATGCCGGTGTTCTGGAGGGCGGTCTATCTGATCACAGGGGCCGTTTACACGGTACGCTCCTTTCGGGTGAGGGTGACTTCGGAGAGGGACGCAGAGGGGGAGATCGGGCCTATGGGCGCGGCATTTTTTGCGCTGCTTTCCTTTTTCCTCTGCGGTTATGTGGGACAGGAACAAAAATGCCGGACGATCATAGGGATCTGTTTTGCCTGGATCCTGGGCTATCTTCTGAAGGAGTATCTGCGCAATTTCATTCGTTACCTGGCGCTGAACAGAAATTCGGCAGGCGTTCTGCCCAAGCAGAGTATTTTTCGGATGGGGATGCTTTCCGCCGGGGCCTACAGCGTTTTTTCCGTAGTGGTCCTGATCCTCTGCACCCGGACTTCCCTGGTGGGCGCCCTCACCGCAGGGATCAGGCGCATTCTGCTGGGAGTCCTGCGGATGATCGTATGGATACTCGCCCTGTTTGGCAGGGGAGGCGATCCCGTGACCACGGCACAGAACGCCCCGCAGGCAAACAATGAGATGATGCTTTTGAGCGAACCTGCGGAGGCGTCGATCTGGGCGAAGATCCTGGAGCAGGTCCTGATCGCAGCGGTGATGCTACTGATGCTGGCCGGGATCGTGTTTTTGACGGCGGCCCTGATCCGTTTTCTCATACGGGGCTTTTACGGGCGGGAAAAAAAGAAGCAAAAAATCGTATCGGCAGGGTATATGGAGGAACAGGAACGCCTGGACGGCGGCCCCAGGACGCGCAAAAAAAGCCTGCCTGCAGTCGGAGGCCCCCCGCAGATCCGGGTAAGGAGGATCTTCAGGAGGACGGTGCTGCGGACGGTTCCCGGGAAGGAAACGCTGCAGCTAAAAACGGCGGGAGAACTGGCAGGTCCGTCGGATCAGTGGGAAGGGCTGCGGAAGCTGTATGAACGCGCACGCTACAGCGCAGACAGGATTTCCAGGGAAGAGGCCAGGGAAGCGGATAAACTTTCGAGACAGATCCTGCATAGTATAAAGTAACGACTGTCCGGAAGGGAAAGACATGAACCGTTATTCCAAAATACTGCCATTTTATATGACCTATCCGATGCCGCTCTTTTATGAGGAAGAGGATAAGGCGATGCGGGATCTGGAGTATCTGCAGGAAATGTATCCGAAAGAATCCCGGAGATATCAGCAGAAGATCAGCCGTCTCCTGGACCGGTTCGACTGCGATGGAAGCCTGATCTACGACGAATATCCGGATCGGCTGTCCATCTATAAAATGGCGCAGGATATCACGGCGGTGATCCGCAGGGAGGAAAAAGAGGCGGACCGTGAGATTACGGCGGAGGAGCTTCCCGGGATCACGGAGCTGATCCAGGTATTGATGTACAATGAGATATTCAAACGCCGTCAGGCGAAAGGGACAGGTTTCTTAAAATTTTAGTTGTGAAACCGATACAAAAGCTATAGAATAGAACCGGAAGCGGCGCCCCCTCTTCCGGTTTTGTAGTATATGCGGGGTTTTGGATGGAAACGGGGATTTTATGGAAGAACTGAGAGAACTGCTGCGGGAGTGCCTGACGCCAAATTTATATCAGATCGTGCTGAGTGGCGCGACAGACCGGACAGCGCCTTTGCCGGCAGGGGAGGTCCGGCCGCTGCATCTTCCCGCGCAGAAGCGAAAGGTCCGGCCGGTCATGCTCAAAGGCGAACTGCTTTTCCAGGTGACCAGCTATGACGGCAGCCAGGTCTTTCATGAAAATATGACTTCCCGGCAGGCGGCAGAAGCGCTGGCCTGGGATATGATGGCCCATTTTAAACAGTTGCAGGCGGAGGGCAGCGGTTTTTCCATGACTGTGGCGGTAAGCAAAAAGGGAAAGGTCACGGTGAAAAGAAAGAAGTCTTGCCAGGAAGAAACGCGGCGCGTGGAGTTGTCCCACAACCGGACCAAACGGTATCTTCTGCAGGAAGGCAAACCGGTTTTGTTCCTGGTGGATCTGGGGGTACAGACCCCGGATGGGCGGATCGTCCACAGCCGTTATGACAAATTCCGGCAGATCAACCGTTTTCTGGAATTTATTGAAGATATTCTGCCCATACTCCCCAAAGACAGGGAAATTTCCATCCTGGATTTCGGCTGTGGGAAATCTTATCTGACGTTCGCCATGTATCATTATCTGCACGAGATACAGGGGCTTGCCCTGAAGATCACGGGGCTGGATCTGAAGGAGGACGTGATCGCCAACTGTAATGCGCTGGCGCAGCGGTACGGATACGACGGCCTGCATTTTCTGTGCGGGGATATCGCGGATTATGAGCAAAAAGAGAAGGTCGATATGGTGGTGACCCTGCATGCCTGTGATACGGCTACGGATCACGCCCTGTATAGGGCCGTGAAATGGGGCGCAAGGGTGATCCTATCGGTTCCCCGCTGCCAGCATGAGCTGAATCGCAGGATTGAAAACAGGCAGTTGGAAGGAGCGCTGCGATACGGGCTGATCAAGGAGCGGCTGTCCGCCCTTTTTACGGACGCGCTTCGCGCTGATCTGCTGGAAGAACAGGGATATGATACGCAGATTTTGGAATTTATCGACATGGAACATACGCCGAAGAACATTTTGATCCGGGCGGTGAAACGGGAAAACCCAAAAACGGACAGAACTCGGAAAGAAAGCGAAGTCCTGTCCGGATTTTTACACGCCAGGATCACTCTGCAGGATCTCCTGGAAGGGGATAGAGGAGAAGGGGTTTGAAGAAAGCGATATTAAAGGCGGCGGTCTTTATAGCGGTATTTTTGCTTTCCGTGATCGTGGTCGGATTTTTCATGAATCAGGGGAATACGGACATGACCGCGCAGATGAGCCGCGCTGCGCTGCCCACGATCGGCATTGTGGAGCAGGGACAGGAGATCAATCTGATGCGCGGCTATGTGGAGCGGATGGATACGGCCGGCATGCGGGAGAATATTACGCCGCTGGACGGGCAGCGGCAGGTAGACGCTACGATCCATACCTATGGCTGTAAGATCGGCGAGATCGCATACGAAGTACGAAGCGTGGACGGAAGCAGGCTGATCGAAAACACGCAGGTGACGCAGCGGACGGAGAAGGGAAACGACATTTCTATCTCCTTCCGGTTAAAGGATCTTATCGAGGCGGGCGAGGAGTATTGTCTTTTGTTCCGGCTGACGCTGGAGGAAGGGAAGGAGATCTGCTACTATACGCGGGTGATACAGGCGGATTACGCCCTGGCCCAGAAGCTGGATTTTATCACGCAGTTTTCGGAAGCTACGCTGGATTACGATCAATTGCAGAAGCGGGAGTTTACGCGGAAACTGGAACCCAATTCTGACGGCGATAACAGCACGCTGGCCAAGGTGAACATTCACAGCAGCGCCAGACAGGTGGCCTGGGCCGGCCTGCCTGTGAAACGGGAGACGCAGCCTGAGATACAGATCCGGGAGATCGCGCCCCAGACCGCTTCCGCCGTTTTATCTTATGTCGTGAGCTATCCGTATAACGACAGGACGGTATATGCCTGGGTGAAAGAGTATTATCGCGTCCGCTGCACGGAGGATAACAGGTATCTGCTGGATTATGAAAGGACGGCGGAACAGTTTTTTGAGGAAACGGCGTCCAGCTTTACCAACGATAAGCTCAGCCTTGGCATCGTAGATCGGAACGTGGAAATGATGGAGTCCGACGGAGGCTCCGTGTTCGCCTTTTCCCAGGCGGGCACGCTTTACAGCTATAATATCGCGGATAATAAGATGGCGAAGCTGTTCTCCTTTTACGATGAAGAGGGCAACGATGCCCGGACCCTTTATGACGGCCATGAGTACAAGATCCTGCATGTGGACGAAACCGGAAACGTCACATTTCTGGTGTACGGGTATATGAACCGGGGACGGCATGAGGGGCGCTGCGGCATCCAGGTCTGTTTTTACAGCAGCACGCTGAACGTGGTTGAAGAGATGGCCTTTCTCCCCTATGACAAATCCGGGGAAATCCTGAAAGCCGAGGTGGACAATCTCGCTTATGTGAACGGATCCAACGAGCTGTATCTGATCCTGGGCGGCGATATCCTCTGCATCAGGCTGGAAAATATGGAAAACGACGTGGTGGCCCGGAATATGGACGAGGGCAACTATCAGGTGGCAGGGGACGGCAGCATGATCGCCTGGCAGCAGGACGGAGGAGAAACGGGAGGCAGCGCCTTAGTTTTCATGGATTTAAACAGCGGGAAAGCTTCCCGGATCGAAGCCGGCCCAGGGAACCGTATCCGGCCCTTAGGGTTTATGGGAGAGGATCTGATCTACGGGATCGCGTCGTCGGCGGATATTGCCGGGGACGCCCTCGGGTATGCGATCTTTCCCATGCACAGCGTTGTAATCTGCAATTTCAGCGGGGGAGTGCTGAAAAATTACCGGCAGGAGGATATTTATGTAACGTCCTGTGAGATCGAGGGAAATCAGATCAATTTGGGACGGGTGAAGCGGACGGAAAGCGGATTTGAAGATACCGATCCCGATCAGATCCTCTACAGCGACCAGGTCTCCGGCAGCCGAAACCGGGCGGAAACCGCAGTCACGGAAAACGTGCAGACGGTGGTACAGATCGCTCTGCAGGGGCAGACGGACGGGAAAAAGGTCCTGTTTTTAACGCCCAGGGAAGTATTGTTTGAAGGGAACCGGGATATTGTCCCGGAGACTGCAGACGGGCTGGAGCGCTACTATGTATACGGGAAAACCGGCGTGACCGATATTTTCTCTTCGCCTGCGGCTGCGGCGAAAGCGGCGTATGAGGAAGCGGGAACGGTTGCCGCAGAGGATGGCAGTTATGTGTTTAAGCGCGACCGCCTGCATACGTCCAATCAGATCATGGCTCTTACCGCCAGGGGGATAGGAGAAGGGGAGAGCAGCCTTTCCGTCTGTCTGGACGCGATCCTGCGGTTCGAGGGAAAGACATCGGGCAGCGCTCAGCTTTTGGATTCCGGCAGGGATGTGATGACGATTCTGAGTTCGTCGCTGGAGGGAAGAAGGATTTTGAATCTGCAGGGGTGCAGCCTGAGTATGGTGCTGTACTACCCTGACCGGGAGATCCCCGTCCTGGCGGTCCTGGAAGATGGCAGCGCCGTGCTGGTGACAGGCTTTAATGAGCAGAACGTGGTGCTGATGGATCCGGGGAAGGGAACCGTCTATAAAATGGGGATGAACGATGCTGCCGAGTGGTTTTCCGAAAACGGGAATCGGTTCGTGGCCTACTGGAAGTAAAAACAGGGCATCCTGCCGCTTTGGCTGGCGCAGGATGCCCTTTCAAAATCAATAAGCGAAAATCCCAGGGATTGGGCTGCGGTTTTTATACGGAAAAGAAACGCTCGCCGCGTTTTTGCAGGGCGAATAGGAGGATCAGGCCAAAGACGCCGCAGGAGATGATCTCGCCGATCCCCACTGTGATGACGGAAAGCCACACCGGCACGATGCCGTAAGCGTATTTCAATACAGGAGGAATGATCACAGCGTTGGCGATGATGGGAGGGACAGGGGAAAGCCATTTATAAAGCTGCCTTTTTTTAAACGGCTTTTGTCCGGCAAAAGCTCCTGCCGTCATAGACGCCCCGGCAGGGGGATTCTGGCTGTGGTACGCTTTCCCGAGCAGCCAGGTGCCGATGGCGCCCAGGAGCGTCGGAAGCGGTCCGAAGACGATATCCGGCAGAGCGGAACCGATGACGATGTTTGCCAGCAGACACCCCACATACAGGCCGGGTATCGCGGCGGAGGAAAAAAAGGGAAGAACGGTGAGGGCTTCCGAGAAGCGGACCTGGATGCTGCTGCTGGCGATGCCGAGGGCATTGGCCAACAGGGTCAGCACTACATAAAGAGCAGCGATCATTGCCGCGTGGACGAGATACGTAACTTTTCTGTTATTCATTTGTTTTTCTCCTTTAGTTTTGTTTTACGTCAGGAAGGTCTCGAACTGACGGATTGATTTGCCGCAAAGCCCGCAGGAATGCGGGCTGCAGCGATTTGGAGTATAACATAACATGATGAGAAATGCAAGCAAAGTACCAGAAAAGTACCACGTTGGAAATCCCGATGCCCGATGCGTGACGTCATGTATTTTCTGAAAAGTAAAAAAATCCATTTTCTTTTGAGGCATGGACATATATACGTCCATGCCTTTTGTTATGCTGATACTGAAGATGGACAGCAGGACGGATGATGTCCGAAAAGACTGTCGGGATAAAAGAGAAAAGATGAAAACGTCCGCCACAGGACAGTAAAAACAGTGGAGAAAGGATGGAAACTTATGTTTTTATTTAACAACCTTCTCAGTGGGAGCGGTTTAACGCCGGGGTTCAGGAATATGGCGTCCGGCATCGGGCTCGCCTTTCATACGGGAAAAGCGGACCTGGGAAATGCGATCGGGCAGGCGCTGGACAATGCGGCCAGCAAGGCGGAGATCGATTATTTCAACCGGAAATTTGACAGTTTGAGCGAGGAAGAGAAGGAAGAACTGGCAAACGATGAGGAGAAGTTTGAACAGTTCGTGAGAGACACCAATGAAGAGTTGGGGATATATGAGGATGAGGACGAAGATGAGGACGAGGAGGACGACGAAGACGAAGAGGATGAGGGTGAGGACGACGAAGACGATGAAGATGGAGAGGATGATGATGTAGAAGATGACGATGAGGACGAAGATAACGTCAGCGTTTCCCGGTCCTTCTGGAAGGTTTTCGGGAAGCCGGATGTGGAAAACGACACCACAGGTGCAGCAAAGAGCGGTGGCAGGAGCAAAGAAGAGGACGAAAAAGAACATCTCACGGATGAACGGCTGTCCAGGACGCTCCGGTATCTTGGCGGCGCGCTGGCCGGAAGGGTGCCGGGATACCTGTCGGATCTGACCGCCCTGGCTGTTTTATACGAGACCGGCCAGATCACGCTGGAACAGGTGTATGAAAATATGCCGCTGCAGGAAGGGGCGGACACCTCTGAAATGGTCGGGATCCTGAACCTGGTCAGCATCACCCTCTGCGGGAAGCCGGTGAATAGCGCTGTCGGGCGGCCGAAGGCAAAGGCTTCTGAAAAGCTGAACAGCGCCGTTCTGTCCGTGCTGGAGTGTATGCGCGGGTATCAGAAGATTCTGACGAAAGATTCCGCCGGAAAGATGGACAGGATGATGGAGAACCTGCAAAAACAGAAGCCTTCGGAGGAAAAGGAGAGGAAATCATGAATCTGCCGATCAGTGTCGATCAGGAAGGATTGATGAATGTACTGTTGAATATCGCGCCGATCCGTCCCGTCTTTATCTGGGGCGCGCCGGGCATCGGAAAGTCTGCGTTGGTGGAAAAGTTCGCGGACAGCGTGGGGCTGCCCTTCGTTTCGCTGTTGGGCAGCCAGCTTGCCCCGGAGGATATCATCGGCGTCCCCCGGATCGACGGGGATACCAGCGTGTTCCTGCCCCCGCGGACGATCGCCAGGAAGGAGCCCTACTGCCTGTTCCTGGATGAACTCAACGCCTGCGCGCAGGATGTACAGAAAGCGTTTTATTCCCTCATCCATGACAGGCGGGTCGGGGAATACCGCCTGCCGGAGGGCAGCGTGGTCATCGGCGCGGGGAACCGGTCGCAGGACAGCGCCATTGTAAAGACCATGTCCTCCGCCCTGGTGAACCGGATGTTCCATGTCCAGTTAAAACCGGACGCAAGCCAGTGGCTGGCCTGGGGTTATGAGAACGGGTTGCATCCCTGGGTGCTGGAGTATATCACCCAGCGGCCCGACCATCTTTTTATGGAGCCGCCCAAAACGGAAGAACCCTATTCTACGCCTCGGTCCTGGCACCTGCTGAGCGACGCCCTGAAGGAATGGGGGCCCGGCATCCGGGAGGAAGAGCTGCGGATGCTGGCCTATGGCTGCCTGTCTTCCTCTCACGCGGGGATGTTCGTGGCCTATACCAAACAGGCGGGAAACAAGTTCTTGCTGGCGCAGATCATAGACGGGACGCAGAAATGGCCGTCGAAGCCGGAGGAGCGGGACGTGCTGTACTTCCTCGCCCAGTCCTTCCGGGCCAGGCTGTGGCATGACTTGCCGCGGAACAGGCAGAAGCTGAACCGGGAAGCAGGGATGCTGGCGCACCGTGGGAAGGCATTGCTGAAGGAGCTGGCGGAGATCAACATGGAGTTTGCGCAGATGGTGGTGACGCCGGGGACGGACGGGGAGGAGGAAGGAAAGTGCCTGCCGGATTGGTTCTTGATGGAAGTCATTCGGGATATCCCCAGACTGATGACCAAAGCAGGATAAAGCGACGACTGAAAAGAGGACGGGCTGGCGGGACAGCAGAAAAGCCCAAGGAACGGGAGGTGTATCTTGGGGAAGCAAAAGAACGGGAAAAAACGAGATCCGGCGCTGGAAGCTTTGGAGCAGGGGATCGAACGGCTGGAAAGCCACTGGCTGTACCGGTACAGCGGCTCCAGCATCCGGCTTTGCGGGAAGAGGGAACTGGGAGAGAGGGCGTCAGTATTGGAGAGCGGCTTGATCTGCGTGAACCGGGACAGGATGCTGCCGCCGGAAGAATGGGCGTACATCCTGGCCCACCAGCGCCTGCACCTGACCTTTGAACACGACCGTTTCTATGCGCGGATGGCGGAGGAGGGGAAGGCCTTTCGGGAGGAACTGAAACCGTACCTCTGGAACCTGGCCTGCCGGATGTATAACGCGAAGTTTCTGGCGGAAATCCGGTTCGGTGGAGAACTGGCAGAGCTTCCCTCCTATATGGAGGAGATCGGGGACGAGGAAGAGCTTTACCTGCTTCTGGCGTCCCGGGAATTGACGGATGAGGAAAGGCGTCTGGCGGCCATATTTGACGAATACTGTTTTTACCGGCTCCCTGCGGAAGCCCTGCAGGTTTTTGGCAGGAAGGAACTGGAGGAAGAGGCGAAGGCAGGACGTTCCACGCAGCACCGAGGAGCGGAATTTACGAAATGGCTTGCCAGAAAGGCGGTATATATCCTTGCCGGAGAGGAAGAACCCCGCTATTCCTTTAACAGGGAAGGGCAGACGCGGGAGGCAGTACAGTGGTTCCTCTCCCGTTATCCGCTGCTGGGCAGCCTGGCGGCGGGATTTAAGGTGGTAGAGGATTTTAAGGCCTGCCGGGAGAGGGAGATCCAGATAGCGGCCGTTGACGTGACCCGGGCTGTGATCTGGGTCAACCCGGCTGCAGGGCTGAGCGCGGAAGAATTGCGCTTCGTGCTGGCCCACGAATTTCTGCACGCAGGGCTTTTGCACCATGAGCGAAGGCAAGGGAGGGACGCTTTTCTCTGGAACGTTGCCTGCGACTTTGTGATCAACGGATGGCTGAAGGAGATGGGTGTAGGGGATATGCCGGATGGCTGCCTGTATGAAGAATCCTTTGTGAACCTGTCGGCGGAGAGCATCTATGACATCCTGGCGGAGGACCTGCGCCGCGCCATGAAATACCAGACCTTCCGGGGATATGGTAAGGGGGATATCTGTGTAGGAGACGGTGTCGGGGGAACCGGGTTGAAAGACGGACTGGACAGAGATACCTTTTACCGGGAGGCGCTGGCCCAGGGGCTGGAATACCATCAGAACACAGGAAGGGGGCTTCTGCCAGCCGGACTGATAGAGGAGATCCGGGCGCTGGGGATGCCGCCGGTGCCATGGGACGTGAAGCTGGCGGAGTGGTTCGATGTCCATTTCCCTCTGCCGGAGCAAAAGCGCAGCTATGCCAGGGCCAGCCGGAGGCAGAGCGCCACGCCGGAGATTCCCAGACCGGGAAAGACGGAGCAGTGGGGGAAGGACAGGGACAGGACCTTTGGCGTGGTGCTGGACACTTCGGGCTCTATGGACGAACGGCTTCTGGGGAAAGCGCTGGGGAGTATCGCCAGCTATGCGCAGGCAAAAGAGGTGCGCTTTGTGCGGGTGGTATTCTGCGATGCTGCCGCATATGACGCGGGATATCTGGCGCCGGAGGAGATCGCAGGAAAAGTGGAAGTGACAGGCAGGGGCGGCACGGTGCTGCAGCCGGGGATCGACTTTCTGGAGGATGCAAAGGATTTTCCGAAGGACGGGCCGGTGCTGGTCATCACGGACGGGCTGATCGAGGACAGGCTGGTGATCCATAGGGAACATGCGTTTCTGATTCCGCGAAAGGGAAAGCTGCCGTTTAAGCCCAAAGGGGAGGTGTTTTACCTTGCGTAAAAATATAATGATTTTTCCTGACAGAGACAAAGGCATGTCCAGGCCCTTTGCTATAATAGAAATGAGGACCCCTTAAATGGGCGGAGGAGGATTGCAATGAAGAAAAGGATTTCCGTTATGTTAATCGCCATGTTGATGTTTTCCTTTTGCGCCTGTGGAACAGATGATATAACTGACCAGGTTGCAAATGTTGTGCAGGCTGAGGATGAGCATATTCTTGCAGTAAAGGGCGGCTCCCCCAGTGCATATCCATCGAAAAAATTTGGAGAAGCATTTGATAATTTTTTTGGTTCACCGACATGGAAATATTTTGAGGGAACAAAGGAAGGCACGGATGAAGACGGAGACGGCGAGCCGGATACTGTGGAGGAAAATGTGGATGTCGTTGAATTCACGGGTTACTGTACTTATCAGGATGTCAGGGTAAAAGCCCTGATACAGTTCACGTTGAGTAAAGACGATGATACGTTTGAGGCGACATATCTTTCTTTCAATGACGTCCCGCAAAATATGCTCATGCTTGCCGGACTGCTGGAAGCCGTATTTTCGGATGGGGATACAGAGGATGTTCCTGTAGAAGATGTCACTATGGAAGATATTCCTGCAGAAGATACGTCTGATAATATGTCTCAGGAAAATGAGGATCCCCTGTTAGAGGAGTTTATTGCGCTGGTCTGTTCTTATGCGGATCCGCCTGATCTGGAGAACGATGCGTTAAGGGAGTATTTTCAGGAGGGATATGACAGCTGGGCAAGCGGGGAAAGCTATAGAAACATTATTGTCGGTTCGGACGGCCATCTGATTATCCCCGACCATACGGCTGAATATGAGGGAACCTGGTGGGATGAATACAGCCAGAGATGCTATATGGAAATACGCTGCGATGACGGGATCAACTATTCCATTGATATAAACTGGGGAAGCAGCGCGTGGGAGAATACGCATTGGTCATTCTATGGAACTTATGATGAGGTAGATGGCGGTATCCATTATTACGGATGCAGAATCGAAGAAGTTTATTCAGAGGGCGGCGAAGTACAGGAAACATACAGTTATACCGACGGGGAAGGCCTTATTTGGCTGGGGGATGACGGTATGCTTTATTGGGAGGATTACACCGAGCAACAGGGGGAGGACTGTGTCTTTGCGCGGTCAGAAGGCTGAATGATGAGAAGGAAAAAGAACAGGTTGCGCTGAAAGAGATGGCGGAAAGGAAAATAAGGAAAAGATGAAAAAAGAAAAAAAGGCTGTTAAAATCTGCGGAAGGCAGAGGTTCATTTGTATCGTTGTATCGATTATTATTTTTGGATCCACCGGCTTACATGCATCTGCAGCGGGCAACAGTAGTTTAGAGGGTTCTACGGTAGAGAGCCCTACCGGATATACCATTGCAGAATTCCCATATCAGAATACGAAAAAGGCGGATAAGCTTTTGAAAGTATTTCAGGAAGCGAAAAAGGCAGATCCGGAGAACCTCATAAATATCGAGGTTTCCTCAAAGGGATTATTTGATACCAGCGACCAGTATAAACAAACGCTGGGTGCCGGGGACTATTTATACTATGGGGATATGAAGGACGGAAAACCCGATGGAAAGGGTGTTCTTCTGGAGTATGCCTCCGTACTCAACGCGACCATTCCGGTGCTTCTGGGAGAATTTAAAGATGGACAACTGGACGGATATGTGATCCGAATATCTGCCCTGACGGTACCGGAGGTCGCCAGTGAAGGGTTTTACAGCAAGGGAGAACGGGATGGGGATTATACCGGCTACAGCGATGGGCTGATGAACAGGGAGTATCTGAATTGCTATCCTGGGCTACTGGATGCATTTGAGGAGTATTTGCGGGGAGAACTGTATAAAGCCGGGTATGACGAGATCGTATGGGATGTTCCATTAATGCCTGTCTATGTCCAGGAACAGGGTACATATAACAAGGGTAAGATAACGGGAAAATGGACGGGGTATTTTTATGACGGAACGGTTGCGGCAGAAATAAAAATGGATCGCAATGGGAAAACCGGAAAAGGGAAAATATATTATTCAAACGGGCAGGTCAAATATGATGGGGAGCTTCGTAACATGCAGTACGATGGAAAAGGAGCTTTATACAGAGAAGACGGCAGCCTGGAATACAAAGGAAAATTTAAAAACGGTCAGATCGATACGGATTGAGGGAACGTATACAGCCCGCCCGTATTCTTTGCAGGCCGCATAGGAGGTAACTTATGTCAGCAAAAAAAGGGTCTTCTCTATTGAACGGTTGTGTTTTCTTTGGAGAGAAAATCGATTTTGACGCTGCGGAAATCAGATATATGGATCTGTTCAATATGGTCCCTGATGCAATACACAGCGTTGAAAAGCCTTTTTATGAATGGTATGAAAAGCGCGGGGATATTGAAGAGGTCTTGAACCAATACAAGGCTTTCGCTCAAAAGACGCTCTCTTCCTACGCGATTCGTGCGCTGTTTCCGCAACTGTCGGAAAATGAAATCTATGATATCAGCGAAAATACCTATGTCAGGGAATGCGTTGCGCTTTCGGATTCCGATCAGGCGTTCAGGGACGTCCGTAAGACCTACCAGCAAATCCTGCAAAAACAGCAGGAGGCTGAGGAATACAGGGAAATACGAAAGGATAGCCGCGGTCGCTGGCAAGGCGGAGGCTTTGGCCTGGGCGGAGCGATCAAAGGGGCAACGCAGGCAGCGGCGATGAACGCGGTATCAGGACTGGGACACAGTCTGGTAAATGCGGTTGGGAATGCCGGTTCCTCAATGGCGGCCAGCAGTTCTAAAAGGGAACTGTATAAACGGGCAAAGGACAGCCTTTTGATCGGTATCCAGAGAGATATGGCGAACCTCTTTGTCAGCCATATAGAATTGCTCAATCAGTATGAGGAAGAACTGGTCACGAATTCCTTTGATGAGGATAAAAGCAACGCCTTATTTGAAAATGCAAAAAAGCTGCCGGATAAACGCGAACCCCTGTTGCAGCAGGCGTTTCTGGAGTGCCCATGGAATGAGCCGCTGATCAAATATTTATTTGCGAATTGTCCGGAAGGCCGTTCGGCGGCCGTAACGGCCGCTCAGGTTTTTTCCATTGATCTGCGGGATCAGATGGAGACGCTTTTGTCGTATGAATATACGGAAAAGGATAAGTCCTCTGAAGCGGCGGAACGAAAGGCGCAGAAACGGATTCTTTCGCTGATGAAAAAATACGGGATCACGGAGAGTAAAACCCTGGACGCGTTGGAGAAAAATCTCTTAAACAGAGTCTGCGAGGGATACAAAGCTGCAGACGAATCCACCTGTGAAGCCATGAAAACTGCGGTGGCGACCTATGATGTCCAGGAGAAACTCAAGCCCGATTTTCTGTCGGCGTTGTCAACGAGGATAGAAGAGATCTGGAATACAGAGCTTGCACAGATCTGTCAGGGATATGAAACGGCTGATGAAAAGACCTGCGAGGAGATGATAGACGCCATAAACGCGCATCATGCTGGGGACAATTTTAAAACGCCGTTTCTTGAGAATCTCCATGAGCGGATAAAAAAAATCTGGGATGAGGAACTTGCGCGGATCTGTCAGGGATATGAAACGGCTGATGAAAAGACATGCAACGAGATGATAAATGCAGTAAACGCCCATCATGCCACGGAAGAACATAAGGCAGCGTTCCTAAAGAAAATACAGGCCCGGATAGAAACTATCTGGTCCGCAGAGGACGGAGAAATATTTGATAATCTGTATCTGCAGACGGATATCACGGATCCGAAGGCTGTTGCGGAGGCCATTGCGTACATAGAGGAAAAATCCCGGACGGCCTCGTCGGAAAAATATCTGAAAGCTTTGAAAAAATGCTCGCCGGAAGAGATCAAACGGGCCCGCCAGTACAAATATAGCATACGGCCAAAGCTGTATCCTATTTTAGCGGTGCTATGCGGCGGAAGTTTTATTTTTGGAGCGGCGCTTGCCGTTATCGGGGTCCCGCTGGCGATCCTGTTTTTGTGGTTGCGGTTCAGGATAAAGGCGGCATGGAATGACCTGACCCTAAACGGTTCCGTGATCCCTCTTGCCCTTTCCGAAAACATCCCGCGAAGTCCGCAAAAGGCAATAGAAGCAAAGGACGATCATGATGGCGATCGGCCATCCAGTTATTATGAACGGTATAGAGGCGGTAAGGACAGGAAAACGCCCGGAAAGAAATAACGGGATAAAACAAGGGCTGCTTCAAACGGCAGCCCTGATCGCCGCAAAGAATATAAAAGCAAAAAGAAGTCCTGCCCCGTCATTGGGGAAAAGTGAGCAGACGGTTTACCGGAACGCCGAGGGCGTCTGCAATATCCATCAGCGTTTCCAGAGAGATCGAGGTCGGCATGTTGGGCGCTTCTATATTGCTCATATGCGTCCGACTGATCCCCACGGCCTCCGCCAGCTGCATCTGACTGATGCCGTTCAGTTTTCTGTAATATGCGATATTCAGGCCTAGTTTCTTATACTCTTGGTCATGTCTGGAATTCACAAATATCACCTCATGGTTAGTGTATCCGAATGACAGAAATTCATAAACAATATAAAAATATGCAAAAACAATACATATATTTGCAATATGAAAAGGAATATGATAAGATAAAAAAAGAGTTATTTGCGGTATTTTTATGTGGAAAAAAAGGAATGATTGCGGTAAATTCATATCTAGTGTATAATTTATATATGTAAAGACGGAAGGAGGAAGTGAAAGCAGATCATTTGTAGAGAAGCGCTTTTGATTCCTCTTCTTTTTTTGTGAATATAGACAAAAACTGTCCATGCCGTTTGATAAAATGGCGTTATAAAATATAACCTGTTTCAGACAGGGAGCAGACAGAAAGGGACAGCCTATGGACAGAGAAGAAAGTACAAAAATTAACAGGATTTTATCCATTTACGCGGAACTTACAGAGGGGCGCGTGGTCAACAAGGCAGAGATGGCCCAGCGGTTTGGCGTCAATGCCAGGAGCATCCAGCGGGATGTGGAGAGCATTCGGCGTTTCCTGGAGGATCGGGAAACGAAAAATGGGATCCGGAATGAACTGATCTATGATTATCGAGAAAAAGGGTACCGGTTGGAGCAGCCGCAGGAATTGATGCTGACAAACGAGGAGGTCCTGGCGGTCTGCAAGATTCTGTTGGATAGCAGGGCCTTTGTCCGGCCGGAAATGATGGCGATGTTGGACAAGCTGGTCAGTTGTTCCGTTCCGAAGAAAAACCAGAAGATGGTAAACGACCTTCTCTCCAACGAAAAATATCACTACATAGAGCCGCATCACGGGAAACGCTTCCTGGACCGGATGTGGCTGGCCGGACAGGCGATCCGAGAAAACCGGGTCATCCAGATCAGCTATCGGAAGATGAAGGACCATGCGCAGGTCAGCCGCAGACTGGAACCGCTGGCGATCCTGTTTTCAGAGTATTATTTCTATTTGGTTGGCTTCATAGAGGATATTGACAGGGAGGAAGCCTTTCAGAATGCGAAGGATCCGTATCCCACGATTTATCGGATCGACCGGATCGATGAACTGAAGCTGCTGCCGGAACACTTTAAGATCCCCTATGCGGATCGGTTTGAAGAAGGCGAGTTCCGCAAGCGGGTGCAGTTCATGTATGGCGGACGGCTGCAGAGACTTCGGTTTGAATACACCGGCCCTTCTGTGGAGGCGGTGCTGGACCGGCTGCCGACAGCGAGGATCCTGCGGGAAGAGGACGGGAAATATCTGATCCAGGCGGAGGTGTTCGGCGAAGGCGTGGAGATGTGGCTGAGGAGCCAGGGGGAGATGGTGCGGGATGTGGTGAGGAAGGAAATATAGTGATATAAAAAAATTAAAAAGAAAAGGAGAATCGAGAGATGAAGAATGTTTTTACGAATGAAAAAGTAACGATTGAGGAGCAGGAGATTTTGCTGTCAGAATCACTGAAGTTCACAGGATGTGAGGTGTTATTTAAAAATTGCACTTTTAATGCGGGTGGAGAGGTTCTTTCCATTTTCCTGAATTCATGCTCGCGGGTGTTGGTATCGGGCTGTACGTTTTTGGATTTTAGTGCTCCCGTGTTTGTGGAAAGGGAAAACGGTCCCATGGTAATCTGGGACTCCATATTTAAGAATTGTATGGCCACAAATATAAAGTTGAAGGGAGCGGAAACTTATTATGGCGGTGTGATCCGTACGGAAAAGATAAAAGAAAATGCAACTAAACTGATTATGGATACTGCGTTTATTCAATGCGGATATCCCTCATCCAAAGACGGCATTATCGCCAATGGATATTGTGAAGTATATAATTGTAAATATGATTATTACGGGAAAGGGATAAAGACGGCTCCGGATGTTAAGAAAACTTACTTTGATAAAAAAAATTCGTTTTCTTTTGTGACCATACCTCTTGAGACCATGTCTACTTTAACAAAGTCTCTTGGTACTCCATATCTGACTTTATTCCGATATGAGACAAAGGGCAGAGGGAATGAAGTCATAAGCAAGCGAGAGGGGACAAAAGTGAGTTTTGGTACGGTGAGTTTTGGTACGAGTACGAACGAAAGGGCATGGCCTTTTGGATACAACAATAAAGAATCAGGAGAATAAGTTTATGAATGAAAAAGAAAAGATGAGTTACCTAAAGGCTTTGATGTATATTGCACTGGCGGACGACACCATCGAAGAAGGAGAGGAACAGTATTTAAATCAGATTGGTAATTTGTATGGATTACAAGAATCGCAAATATCTGAACTTAAAAACAGTTTGCTAAATAAGGAAGAATCCTTAGAGAATATTTTGAGTGAGATTCAAAAAAGAGAAACAAAGCTTATGTTATTATACGATTTGCTTGCTATTTGCTATACTGACAATAATTATTCTATCATGGAAAAGCAAGGCATGAGAAATATCTGCGATATTTTAAAGATTGAGAGCGGTAAATTAACTGAAATGGAGCAAGTCATGCAGGAACAGGTAGAGTTACAGGAAAAAATAAACAAAATATTGGAAAGGTAAGGTAAGAATATGAAGTTCGGTAAAGTGGCTTGTTGTCTCTGTGCGGGCGCACTTTGTGTTGCTACTGGGGGGCTGGCGGCTCCAGCCATTGGCGCAGTGGTTGGCTCATCTGTTTTGGGTTTGTCAGGAGCTGCAGCAACTTCTGCCGGATTGGCAGCATTGGGAGGCGGTTCCCTGGCTGTCGGTGGACTTGGAATGGCAGGAGGAACCGCATTGATCCAGGCGGTGGCTGGTGGAGTTGGATTGGTTAGTGCCGGAATTGTTTCAAATGCCGCTGAGGGGGCAAAATCAAAGAAGCAAAATAAAGAATTGAGGGAAGAATTACGGCAAGCCAATATCGATAATGCAACAAAGCAGCGAGTTATTACCCAACTCAATTCCCAAATTGAGACCTTGAAAGAGGCACTAAAGGAGGAAAAAGGAAGAAGCAGGAAAAATCAAGAAAAAATAAAATTGATGGAAGAACAGCTCAATGATTTGGAAAAGACGCTCCAGACTGCTTATGAGGCATGAGGGACCATCTGATGGATAAAGATAGTATAATTCTTAAGTATGAGCAGGAAGAGGTAAAAAGTGTTCAGAATGCCATACGGGAATTAAACAAGCAAAACAGCAAGCAAACAGAACAGTTAGACAATGTGCAGGAAAGAATAAATAAGCTATATGCTCTTGCAGGAAAACAACCTTTAGAATCCAAAAGTACGACAGTTGCTTTACCTGAGGATGAACCTTCAAAAGAGATTTTGAACCCTATATGCAGTTATGATGATCTTTATATTAAAGCAAGGGCCTCATTGATTGGCAGAGGCCTCGATGTTGATAATTTAGACTATCATGACTTGGTTTCCAAAAATGAGCTTAGCGAAATTGAGAAGGAATTAAATCGACCATTATCCCAAAGGGAAAAATGGAAAAAGGCAGATTTTGTTGCTGTTTTTATCGCTGCATCCGTAGGAAGTTTGGCGGATATAGCCTTAGGGAACAGAAACAGTTCCATCACGGGAGCAAATACAGATTTCTCAAAATGGCTCAATGAATTTCATAAACATGATGGCGGTGGGCCAATTGATTATCAGGGAAAGGGATTCGGAGGAGGTTATCATAGGGGGTTATCCAGAGGACATGATATACTTAGATTTGTAGAAGCCATAATGATGTTCAAGAATGGTGAGTTTATTGGGGTGCGACATGAATATGGTAAGGCAATTAAAGTTGTTTCAAAAGTTAATCAATATGGAACCCCCTATGAACAGTTGTCTGTAATTGAAGCAATTGTTAAATATGCTAGACATATGTTTGCGGATCTGTTTTCGACCTGTAGCCTTCCCTTTCCAGGAAGTTCCTTTTTGGCAGAATGTGATGATAGGCAGTTGCGAAAGTTTGCAGCGGATATGTATCAGAATGGTTTTAATTGCAAAAACATTATTTTGCAGTCATTATCAACTGTCATTATTGAAGTGATAATAAGAATTTATTATTCTATACAATCCGTAAAACGTTATAAATGTGAAGTGGAATTGGCAGAGGATTATTCAAATTTTGAAGCGTTTAAAAGATTCTTCAAACCGGCGAACAAGGAAAAACTAAGAGAAATGCTTCTGGTTGCACATGCTATAGTAACTGCTGTAAATATCGGTAAGGTTATAATAAAAAAGTCTCCTTGGGAAATTAATATTACGGAGATATTTTCTGTAGTAAAATATGGCGTGATGGTTTTGAAAAGTACAATGAGCCGCAATTCAGAATATGCAAAACTTATTAGAAACTCAAATGAGATACATGAGAGATGGGAATTGCTAGAGAGAGAGATTTGTTATAGCCTTGAAGATGCCGCGAGAGGAACAACAGAGATATTAATTATATAAATAATCAATATTGGCCCCTTTTAGCTGGATTCAATAATTTGTGATCCTAAAATTGCACTTTTAATGCGGGTGGAAAGGGAAAACGGTCCCATGGTAATCTGGGACTCCATATTTAAGAATTGTATGGCCACAAATATAAAGCTGAAAGAATCAGAAACTTATTATGGCGGTGTGATCCATACGGAAAAGAAAGCGCAACTAAACTGATTCTGATAAAAATAATTTGTTTTTTCAACTACGTGCATTTCTAATTTTAAAAAGCCTATACATCATACTAAATATCTAACTTTATTCCGAGATGGGACAAAAAGCAGTGGGAATGAAGTCATAAGCAAACGAGAGGAGGCAATAGTGAAGGTTTGTTGAGATAAATTATGAATTCGATAGGAATATAGAGACGGATGAAAAGAAAAATAAAGTGGTCAAGAGGTGGACGAGATGAATACGGCAATTTTATCGGTTGCGCAAATAGTTATAAGCAATCCGATTATATACGATGAAGCAGAGACTAAAAAAGAATATTATAACCGATTGAATTCTTATATTCGAGCAGGACAGTGGAATCGGCGAAAATATGAGAAATCGGAATTATCAGCATATCAGAAAATACTCGTATCCAGTGAGATGGTGAAAGGGGTTCATGATATCTCGTATTACAGATATTATATTCTTCTGGATGTGATCCACATATTGGGGTATGAGGTTAAATTGACCGATAATGATAAATTTGAATCTCTGAAAGAAAAATATTTTTCCGATTTTGGATCAAAAGACGCTGAAAGGCAGTTCGTTAACAAGTTACTCGCAGCTTTTACAGGAAACGGAGAAGAAAAGTATAGAAAGGTAAAGGCGATTGCCAAAAGCAAGGCATTAGGAGATGCCGAACAATATATCAGACTTGTACTTAAAAACCTGATGTTTATGGAAAAGAAACCGTCGGGAATTATGATTACGGCGACAATGAGTGCAGGAAAATCGACGTTTATTAATGCACTTACCGGAAAATATGTTTGCTTGTCTCAAAATATGGCTTGTACCAGCAAAATACACCATATCGTGAACAAGGCATTTGAAGACGGCTATTCTTATGAATACGATCATGATCTTATCATGACGGCGGGCCGGGAAGAACTATTGAATGATAACACAGAAAATAATTCGGACAAAATTGTTGTAGGGACTCATTTTGTTGGCCCTTTGGGTGCTCAGAGAATAATAATCAGCGACTCGCCTGGAGTGAATTACAGCGGGGATAAAGAACATGAGATTATAACGGATAAGCTTATGAAGGGCCGTAATTATCATCTTCTGATCTATATTATGAATGCAACGCAGTTGGGAACCAATGATGAGGATGTTCATCTGGGATATGTAAAGAAAACCATTGGAAGGACACCGGTACTATTTATAATGAATAAAATCGATGCTTTCAACGTAGAAGAGGAGGATTTTGAGGCGGCGATCCAGAGGCAGACCGATTATTTGAAGAAGAAAGGATTCAAAAATCCAATCGTTTGTCCGGTCTCTGCGAGGGCAGGATATTTGGGAAAACGTTATGAGATGGGAAATTTGTCAAGGGCAGAACAGCGAGAATTTTACAACTATATAGATAAATTCGCTCAGATGAATCTGCCTGTCTATTACGGGAAAATGTTTAGGAAAATAAAAATAGCGAATGCGGACAGTGAAGAACTGCAACTGCAAAAAATGTGCGGATTAGCGTATGTAGAGAAAATAATTATAAAACTGATGACAGGAGGACAACAAAGTGGCACAGGTTTATGTTAAGTACAATCCCTATCGTTTGGAAACACAGATTGATGTGAATGGGAACAGGATTGCTACAGACAGTATTTTATATAAGGTGGTAAAGGGAAAACGTTTGCAGGAATGGGTTGGAAAATTTCCCCAGATGTTAGTAGACGAACTTAATTCGGTAGATTTTGATATTGAATTTTATGGGTTGCCGCTTGACTGGGATGATTTTGAGGATGTATTCAATTATGCGAAGGAGCAAGGCATAATAAAAAAACTTAATCTGAAATTTATAGAGGGGAAATCGGATGAGGCTATTAATGAGAAAATAGTAGATATATTTACGGACCTTCGGGAAGGACCGATAGATGACTTTAGGGATTCTAAACTGGAAAAGGCATTTGCAAATATTAACCAGACGGTTTTTCCGATAAATGTTATTGCAACAATGAGTTCCGGTAAGTCTACGCTTATTAATGCTCTGTTGGGAAAAAGAATCATGCCGTCGAAAAATGAGGCTTGTACAGCGACGATCACGGAAATACTGGACGATGATACAGAACAGTTCGCGGCTGTTGTATACAATGAGGATGAAGTGATACTTCAAGAGATACCGGAACTTAGCTACGAGATTATGAGTGAGCTGAATGATAACGAGGAGGTACACAGGATAACTGCAAGAGGAAATATTCCTTTCCTTGATGCGAGAAGTACGGCATTAATGCTGGTAGATACGCCCGGACCGAATAATTCGCAGAATCAGGCCCATAAAAATACAACCTACAGGGCAATTAATAACGATTCAAACAATCTGATCTTATATGTACTCAATGGCACTCAGTTGTCTACGAATGACGATGCTTCCCTGTTGTCATATGTGGCAGATCAGATTAAAAAAGGTGGCAAACAGGTTAGGGATCGTTTTATTTTTGTAATTAATAAAATGGATGGTTTTAATCCGGAAGAGGAGGACATCGGGAAAGCGATTAAGGCCGCTAAAAGATACCTGGGAGCATATGGGATCGAAGATCCGCAGATTTTCCCGTGCTCTGCGTATACGGCACTTAATATTCGAACCTATTTGGATAAAATTGATATTGATAACCTTACGCGAAATGATGAAAGAAAGCTTCCGGCTGCCGCCAGAGACACGCTTCCTATGATCGATAAATTTATTGATTATGAATCGATGCATCTGGAGCAATATTCCACTTTATCGCCGAGTGCCCAGAGAGAACTTGATTTCAAATTGCGTCAGGCAGAAAAAAACGGGGACACAAAAGAACAAGCGCTGATACATTGCGGTATTTATTCTATAGAGGCCGCTATCACTGCTTATGTAAAGAAATATGCGAAAACAAAAAAAGTAAAAGACCTGGTAGAATCCTTTCAGGAGGTCTTAGAGAGTACGCAGGTTTTGACGAAGGCAAAGACGCAGGTCGCGATGGATGAACAGGCGGCCAAGGCCGCTGTGGAACGTGCCGCTATAGTGAAGGAAAAAATAAAGGATGGAAAGGAAGCGGCAGAGTTTAAAAAAAGAATTGAGGCGTTGAATCCGATAGGCTCTATTGAAGAGCGTGCAGAAATCCTTAAGGCCGAATCGGCAAAAAAAACAGGGCTTGTTTTTCAGCCATATGGAGATGTTATAACAAATAAAGACGAAGCGAAGCGCCTAGTGTCCCAATTTACTCTGCATAGTTCAGATTCGATTGCAGAATTAACTGCGGAACTGGAGAGTGTTATAAGAAGGGAGGTAATGGAGACCGGAGAGAAATTATTGAAAGAGTATCAGGAAAAGCTGGAAAAGATAGATGAAAATGCGGATGATAAAACGCTTGATTTCGGCACCGCGGATCTCATTAAGGGTGCACTCAATAATATGAAAGAAAGCGCGAAAGAATGGTGCTCTGATGATTTTGCGGCTGCAACAGTGGAGGATGTGGGAGAGACGACCTATGAGGACCGGGTTTATTATGAAAAGGTCGGCCAGGAAGAGGAACAGGTGGTCGCCGGGACAGAAAAAGTGAAGATCGGTACTAAAAAAGTAAAGGTCGGCTCGCACAAAGAATGGACAGGAACAAAATCAGTTCAGAATCCAAAGAAAAAAGGGTTGTTGGGAAAGCTAAAATTTTGGCAGCCCGATTATATAGAGAAAGATGTTTATGAGACAGTCATCGATTATAAGGATGAGGATGTTTACGATACCGTAGTGAAATATAAAACGGTGATGCGTGATATTTACGAGGAAAAGCACGAAAAAATCGAAAAGTTTTCGGTGGAGACTGCAGTTATCCAGACGGGATTGATCAGTAAGCTCAGAAGAAGTCTTGACGAAGGGATTGAGGATGCTTTGAAGTATGCCGAGGAGCAGATTGACAGAATCAAAACTCAGTTTTCTAAACTTTTTGATGAATTGGACATGCTGATCAAACAAAAGTACGAAGAACTGGAAAAGTGTGCAAGTGATCAACAGACAAAAGAGGCGGCACTGGAGCAGAATAAAAAACTGCTCGCCTGGATTGAGGCCTGTCAGGCTGAAATTGAAGATGTTCTTAACATTTAAGGAAAGAAGGCGATAAAATGCATGATGAAGTGAAGAAATGTGCTGAAAGAAATGATATAAAGGGGCTGCGGTACATATTTGTCGATGCTCTGGATGTAGATCCTACATTTGATAAATACAGAGAAGACTATGAATATTGCAAGCAGAAGACCGATATTTTTGATTCGCATCGGGAGATTTCGCCTTTGATTTCCAATAGAAGCCAATGGACGCTGCAATATTGGGAACAGCTCAAATTAGATTTGATGAAGAATTTTTCAGAAAAAAGATTTGAGCATATGATTTCAGTGGCGAGGGTGGTTTACGCTGAAAAGATATCCCGGCTGGAACAGGAACGGCAGAAGAAAGAACAGGAAGAAAGCAGAAAAAATGCAGTCGAACAAAAGAGAAGAAGTCCTGAACCAGTCGTGGATACCGTTCGGATGAAAGAAATGCAGGATCAGCGGATCGCTGAGGCACAAAAGAAGCTAGAGGAAGAGAATAAAAGAATTGAAGCGGAACAGGCTGAGCAGAGAGCAAGAATAGCGGCCGCGCAAAAGAATGATACGCGGTCAGATATACAGTATGGGAGAAGTATGCAAAAAAAAGCGTTGGGGATTGTTCTGGTCGGGGTATTGCTGATAGCAATAATATTCATAATGGTGATACTGCATTAGAACAATCCCTTGAAAAAACGATTCCGAGGCAAGAAAAAAGACTTTTGAAAAGCGCTGCATACGAAACGATAGTGTGGACAGACGAAATAAAGATAGAACGTTCAGTTGACGGAAATTGGATATGGTGTACATTTTATATGAAAGAAAAAAGGGAATATCTGTATGAAAAGATACAGGACCAGAGAAGAATCGTGCAAATAGAAAATCACAGAGAAAGATGGAAATTGTGTCCAACAACCAAAACTTTCAATTATTTTGTTAAGCTGCAATTAGATGCAAACAATAAATATACCGGTTATTGTAAGGTGATAGAAAAAAGGCTAGCAGATGTCAAGGGGATTCCTTTTCTTGGCACAAAAATTGAAGGCAATGACTGGAAGTATTACGGAAGGAGAAAAATGCAGACATGAGATTTGCAGATATGGAGAAAGCGGAAGCGATCAATCCGGGAAATGCTGCAATAACGCCTTCGCGGTTCCAGACAAAGCTGGATGACCGGCCGTATGCAGAGCCAGATCCAAAAAGTATGAGTCTTAATGTGTTGGAGGATAATCTGGGAAATTGTCTGAACATTATAGAAGATGAAGTAATGAAAGGATATGTAACGAGATTAAACCAGCTGCCGATCGTTCAGCCGGAGGCTGTGATTGGTCAGAAACTGGGAGACATTCATTTCTTCAGGATTTCGGAGCTGGTTTATCAGGAAGATGAATTTTCTGCCGATAAGCTTGCCATGGTATTTCATACGCTGTCAAATAAACCCTGTACACTGGTATTGATGTTGAGAAGTGATGGGGAAAAGACAGATTTTTATCTTGGTGCAAGGCCAAACGGTTCAAATTCAGCCGGAACACTATTTCAAATGTTGAAACAAAGCTTATTGGGATTCTTCCCGGGCAGCCGGATATCAGAGTATTATGATGAGGATATGAGGAAGGATCTTGTGTCCGCTAAAGTTGGCTGCATATCGAGTGTGACGTGCATTGCTGATTATAAGCAAAATGAGAAATGGATATCTGATAAGGAATTCATACAAGGGCTTGAAAAGTTTGTCTATACGATGGGAGGAAAGAGTTATACAGCGATCCTGATAGCGGACAGTGTTGAAAATAATGAGTTGCTATGGCGGAAGCATGAATATGAACAGATTTATACACAAATCTCTCCTTTTGCAAATATGCAGATGAACTTTTCTGTTTCCGACGGAGGAAGCCTGGCCGTTGGAAACAGTGAAGGTTCGACAAGAAGTATTGCGCATACGGATACGAAAGGAATTTCAGCATCAAAGACGGAGGGATCAACGTATTCGACGGGGACGAATGAGACAACAGGAAGTTCTGATACGCTTACGGATACGCATACGGAATCAAATTCTGTATCAAACGGAAAAACACATACAAAAGGAACGACAGACGGGACCAGCAGAACGGTTACAAATGGATTTAATGTGGGGATGTATGCAGGCGGGGCGGGTGGTGGAGTATCGGCCGGAATATCTGCAGGATATAGTCATTCGGTCTCGAAAGGGACCAGCCATACGGATTCTGTGTCAGATTCCATTACTAAAACGTTGACCCATGGATTCAGTAATTCAAGTGGAACAAGCCATAGCAACAGTAAATCATCTGGAAAAACGGAAGGGAGAAGTATTTCAGCAAGCAAAGGGGTAGTTGCCAGTGAAAATACGTCGGATTCGATCAGTGATGCCTTTAATTTAGTTAATACAATGACCTTGACAGATTCTTTCGGAACTTCGAGAAGCATTGCTCTAAATTCTCGTAATATGACATTGGGCCTGGCCTTGGAGCGGATCGAGAAACATCTGGAGCGGATTGAAGAATGCGAAAGCTTTGGTATGTGGAATTTTGCGGCATATTTTCTTGGGGAAACTGCAGCTGAGACGGAGACGGCGGCCAATATTTACAAATCAGTTATGGCAGGAACAGACAGCGGTATAGAGCGCAGCGCCATCAATTCATGGGTGGATGAAGAGGCTGTGAAGAGTCTTTTGAAATATATTCAAAGTTTTGTACACCCCCGGTTTGTATACAAAGGCTTCAGTTATGAAGAAGATCGATATGTTGCGGTGGATCCTTCCGCTTTGGTCAGTACGAACGAACTGGCGATTCATATGGGAATGCCGCGGCATTCCGTCAGGGGGCTTCCCGTCGTGGAGCATGCGCAATTTGCGCAGGAAGTGATCGTCAGGCAGGAAAACAAAGCCGGGAAAATTAGATTGGGGAATATCTATAATCTTGGCCAGAAGACAAGTGCGGATTTGGAACTGGATGTGGAAAGCCTGACGATGCATACTTTTGTAACAGGTTCCACAGGATCGGGGAAATCCAACACGATATATAAACTTCTCAGTGAACTGCGGAAAAAGGATGTAGCTTTTCTGGTGATTGAGCCGGCAAAAGGGGAGTATAAGAGTGCTTTTGGGTCAGACCCGGATGTACAAATATACGGAACCAATCCCAATTTGAAAGAGGCTCAAATGCTTAGGATCAATCCTTTTCGGTTCCCGGCACATATTCATGTTCTGGAGCATTTGGACCGGTTAATTGAGATATTTAATGTTTGTTGGCCGATGTACGCAGCCATGCCAGCTATTTTAAAGGATTCCGTGGAAAGGGCTTATGTAGAATGTGGGTGGGATCTCGAATTATCTGAGAACAGATATGATAGTAGGTTGTTTCCGAATTTCAGAGATGTTGTGAAACAGATCAGACTGGTACTTAAAGAAAGTGATTATTCTAATGATAATAAAGGAGATTACACAGGTTCCCTTGTCACAAGGCTCAGGTCGTTGACGAATGGAATCAATGGTTTGATCTTTACGACAGATGATGTTGAGGATAGCCGGTTGTTTGATGAAAATTCGATCGTCGATCTCAGTCGTGTGGGTTCCGCAGAAACAAAGTCGTTAATCATGGGCTTTCTTGTTCTTAAACTACAGGAATACCGCATGGAGCAAAGAAGCGTCGGAGCCGGTATCAATGAACGGCTCCGTCATGTGACGGTATTGGAAGAGGCCCATAATCTGCTAAAGAGGGTGACAGCCGGGCAGGGCGGTGAAGGCGCAAATATGCTTGGGAAATCTGTTGAGATGCTTGCCAATTCCATTGCTGAAATGAGGACATATGGAGAAGGATTTATAATTGCAGATCAGTCTCCTGGGCTGCTCGACATGTCTGCCATTAGGAATACAAATACCAAAATCATTTTACGCCTGCCTGACATCGGTGACAGAGAATTGGTTGGAAAAGCGGCAGGACTGAATGATAAACAAATTACCGAGCTCACGAAACTTGAAAAAGGTGTTGCTGCCGTTTCTCAAAGTGACTGGCTTGAACCGGTGCTTTGTCAGGTTGACAGGTTCGATGAATCAGAACTATTTTTTTTGCCGGGCCAGAAGGACAGGGTATTTTTAAATGGTATAGATAATCTGGAAGTGTCAAAGTCTTTACTGGAATGCATCATGAACAAAGGAATCTATCGTAAGGGAGACAAAGCGGATTTACTTAAATTAAAGGATGCTGTTTTGAAATCCAAATTGGATTCGTCTGTTAAATGTGATTTTTTTAAATATTTAAATTCGGACACAAACATTGCGGTGAGTTCCCTGAGAAAACTTATTTATGATTTTCTGAAAGCGGAAAATGCGATAGATGCTTCAAGGCATTGCCGGGATATTGTTTCATGGGTGCATTCTGTGGCAGAGAAGCTCGAACCTGACATCACACTTTATCCGAGTGAGCGGATCGATCTTATTATGGCGCTCTTGATTAATGAGAAAGCGCTGCAGGATGAATCCTATAACGATATACTCAATAGATTTACCGAGGTTTACGAGATGAAGGGAGGCGTGTATTAATGCCCGAAAACTTTTCAAAAAATGAGATTAAGGAAATATCCAGTCCGGAGGTAGAGAACTATAGGGAAATTAAACCGGAAGGGGATATGACGCTTGAAAAAGCACGGGATTTTTGGGATAATATTTTCAAAGATGCCACAGTAGAAGATGAAACGATACAAGAGTCTTCAAAAACAGATGGAAAGGAAAAGCTGGAGAGTGAGCTGAAAGAGGTGGTGGAAGATTATGTTCAGGATTTAAAGGATAAATCTGATTGTCCTGAAACAGTTCCAGACTCCCCATTTGAAGTTGATGATCTGGAAAGAATCTCCCCGGAAGAGAATGCAAAAATGCGGGAAGAGTTTTATGATGTAAAAGATCAGTTGAAGAAAGAGTGGGAACAGATCAACGAAAGGTCATGGCCCAAATATGAAGAGGATGTTTATTCGTCCAACGGAAAGCTCATAAGGGAAAAGGGAAGCGATTATGATGCGCATCATATACAACCGCTGGGAATGGGCGGCAAAAATGAGGCATCCAATATCACGCCGCTGCATGCAGAAGAACATTATGACAAACAGGGTATTCATGCACCGGACAGCCCATATTCAAGAATGAATCAGATATTAGGAGGAATGGATTGATGATGCCAGAAAAATATTTTGAGATGATCATGAATGAAAATGTGGATAATGAAAAAGTTCAGAAAATGGAAGGTTTATATGGCACAGCCTTACCTGTGATTATTCAGAAGCTTATATCATACGCTGCGGAAACTGTTTTCCTGAGCAATGGTGTGAGGATATTGTCGTATGATGAGATCATCGATGCTGGAAAGGACCTTCATGTGGATTTTATAGGAAAGAAAATACTGCCAGTTGCCGATTGCGGAGAAAATGATTTTATTGTATATCATTTGGTTGCCGGAATCTGGTCAAAATATAATATTATCGATGAAGTGGCATTTTCAAAGAAAAGCGACCTGATGGAGTTGCTGAAATAGTTCGCAGAATGTTTGTATTGTGTTTATGAAAGCGGACAGGCTGATAGTTCGAGGGAATTCGTTAGTAATGACAGTTCCTCAGAGAAATATTTTTTCGGACGGTTTGAAGAAAAGAACAGGAAAATAGCTGAAAAGTATCAATTATAAATGATACCTATGAACCCGTGCGGCAGGCCAATCTACCGCACGGATTTTATGATCTGGGGCGCCCTCACCCCAGCTTTTCCGGCTCCGGATAGTCGACGCCGAAGGTTTCCACCGTTATGGACTGTATCCGCTGCGGGAAGCGGGGCCTGTCGTTCCAGTCAGTGGACGTTTCCGCGATGGCGTCCACAACGTCCATGCCGTCCGTCACCTTGCCGAAGGCCGCATACTGGCCGTCTAAGTGGGGCGCATCCTTATGCATGATGAAAAACTGGCTTCCGGCGGAATCGGGATCCATGGCACGGGCCATGGAGAGGACCCCTGCGGTGTGCTTTAGATCGTTTTGGAAGCCGTTGGCGGCAAATTCCCCTTTGATGCTGTAGCCGGGGCCGCCGCAGCCGTTCCCTTCGGGATCGCCGCCCTGGATCATGAAACCGCTGATCACGCGATGGAAGATCAGGCCGTCATAAAATTTCTTCTGAATGAGGCTGATAAAATTGCGCACCGATTCCGGCGCGGTTTCGGGATAGAGTTCCGCCCGGATGACGCCGCCGTCTTCCATAGTAATGGTAACAATAGGATTTTGTGCCATAAAATCTTCCTTTCCTGTAAAAAATGTATTAAGATGACAGAGGGGCCGCCCTGTTTTACAAGGGCGCTTTCCGTTTATGACTATTGTATAGGAAAAAAGCTCCGCCGTAAAGATAAAAAAAGCGATCCGCAAAAACGGAAACGGTCCGCGAAAGGGGCAGGCGGTTCTTTTGAAAGGGGAAGATCATGAAAAAGGCCGTCGCACCAGATGCCGGGCAGGGAAGAAAGGGAACCGTGTGGCTCACCGATGAGCCGGACACGGCGCTTTTTTTGCACGGAAAGGGCGAATGCGTTCTTTTCCTGGAGACGCGGGAAAATGCGGATATCTGGCTGCCGGGGATCCAATGGCGCGCCCAGGTGCCGGAAGGGGCCGGAGGGCCAGAGTCCTGGGAGGAATGGCTTTCTTTGGATTTTCTGAAGCAAGTCTGGCAGCGCTTCGCCGGTATTCCCTGGAGGATCTGGGAAAGCGACAGGCTCCTTTTGCGGGAAATGACGGAAACAGATGCAGAGGCGATCCTGCGTCTGTGGGAGGACAGGGAGATCGCCCGTTTTATGGAAGAACTGCCTCGGGAGAAAGGATCGCTGCAGGAGAAGATCCGGGATCACATCCGGTATATGTACGGTTTTTTCGGGTTCGGGATCTGGATCGTGGAACGAAAAGCGGATCCGGGAGACAAACAAAGCGGACAGGGCGCAGCGCGGATGCCCAGGGAAGAGGGCCCTGTGATCGGGCTGGCGGGAATGCAGCTCAGGGATGGGTATGAGGAGCCGGAACTGGGATTTTGTATCGCGGGGCCTTACAGGCGCAGCGGATATGCGACAGAGGCCTGCAGAGCAGTCCTTGAATACGGATTTGAAGAACTGGAACTGTCGTCGGTTCGCGCCGTGGTACATCGGGATAACAGCATTTCGCTGCGGCTCTGTGAAAAACTCGGCTTTCGGGAGGATCGGCAAAGGCCCCTGGCAGATGGGGCGCTGGTGAACATGAGAATGGAAAAAAACCAGGCTGTCCCGGATTTGGCGGGATAGCCTGGCGAGTGGATGCGCCTGACGGCGCATTTTTTCTGATTTCGGGTTAAGAAGGCAGATCAGCCCTTCATCCTGCGGATGGCCTCTTCCTGCACTTCGATCACCCGGTCACACCAGGCGTCGAACTCAGGGTCTTCGATCTGACATTCGGGATGGGAGAGGACATAGTCCACCGCGTCCTTTACGCCCTGATCGAAGCGGATCGTAGCGGTAAATCCCGGTACCAGGCGTTTGAGCTTGCTGTTGTCGAAGACGACGCTGTGGGTCTTGTCCCCCAAAAGCCCGTCGCCCGCGTCGTAGTAATCCACGGCCGCGAGGAAAGAGGAAGTGACATAATAGGGCCGCAGGGTGACGCCCAGGGCCCGGGCAAGCGCCTGATAGATCTGGTTCCATGTCAGAGTCTCGTCGCTGGTGATCTGGACCGCTTCGCCGATGGCATGGATGTTGCCCATCAGACCGACAAAGGCTTTGGCGAAGTCGCGGCTGTCTGTCATCGTCCAGAGGGAACTGCCGTCGCCGTGGATCAGGACCGGTTTGCCCTCCAGCATCCGCTTGATGACCTGATAGCTGCCCTTTTTGCCCTGCAGCCCCACCGGTACGCTGCGCTCGCAGTAAGTATGGCTGGGCCGGACGATGGTGACAGGAAAGCCTTCCTCGCGGTACAGCTTCATCAGATAGTCTTCTCCGGCGATCTTATTGCGGGAATATTCCCAGTAGGGATTGGCCAGGGGCGTGCCTTCGGTGATCCGGTAATCGGAAAACGGCTTCTGGTAAGCGGAAGCGGAACTGATATAGATAAACTGTTTTGTTTTTCCGCGAAAAAGCCGATAATCCCGTTCCAACTGGGCGGGAACAAAGGCGATAAAGTCGGCGACCACATCGAAGGTCTGGCCCTCTAGCTGCGCGGCGACATAGGACTCGTCATTGATATCCGCCAGGACGATATGGGCGCCCTCCGGCAGCTCATCGTTGCGGCTGCCCCGGTTGATGAGCCATAGTTCGTGCCCCTCCTGCAGCAGTTTTTTGGAGATGGCGGTGCTGATAGTGCCGGTTCCCCCAATGAACAACGCTTTCATAATAATACCCCCTTATACATTTTTTTTCAGTATAGAACCAAACGGGAGTTCCTGTCAATCGCGCGGGGAGAGAAAGGGAAACCGAAGCGGGGAGAAAAGGGGAAACCAAAGCGACGATGACCGGGCCTAGCGCATGACCCGGGAAGCCCCGATGCGTTTTGCCAGCAGAAAGGCCAGCCCAAGCTTGCAAAGATCCGGGATCACAAAAGGGAAGACGCACCACGCCAGGGCCGTGGCCAGCCCAATGGGAGCTTCCGTGCGGGCATAGACGATCATAAACCATGCGGTTCCAAAGGCATAGCAGGTCAAAAGGCCGAGCAGCATGGAGATGAGTTCCACCCATACTTTTTTCCCCAGGAGCGCGACGGCGGCCCAATAGATCAGGCCGATCAAAAGAAACCCCACCATATAGCCGCCCGTCGTACCCAGCAGAATGCCGATGCCGGAAGTAAACTGGGCAAAGACAGGGACGCCGATGCAGCCCAGGGCGAGATAGACCAGGACGGCGGCGGTGCCCCGTTTGCCGCCCAGCAGAAAGATCGTGCAGAATACCGCAAAAGTCTGCATGGTGAAAGGCACCAGCGTGGGGATGCATATCCAGGAGCAGACGGCGATCAGGACCGCCGCCAGCGCGATGTAGACCAGATGCAGGGTTTTATGGTTCATAGGTTGTCTCCGTTTCCCGGCAAAGGGAAAACCACTGGCAGCCGCTGCAGACGGTTTCCTCTTTGCCTGTCATAAAAATCTGTTTTTTCGCCCGTCGGGCAAGCTGCTCCCAGGGAGCGGATATGCCATAGGACAGGCCGCAGGCGTTCAGCACGGCGGCGTCCATTTTGTCCACTTTCTCCAACGAGGTACAGACGCCGTCTATATTATGGGGACAGGCCAGACAGAGCGCGTCGCAGCCTTTTGTGAGGGTCACCCGGGTTTGGGGCCTGTCTGACAGGCCGGACACCAGGGCTGTCATATGCGCGGTAAAGGCGGCGTCATAGCCGTGGCCGGTATACTTTTGGATGCAGAGCAGATGGTGAGGGCGTATCTTCATGTCGCGTCATCCTCAGGCATTTGCCGTTTTCCGGCGTCATCCCCCGTTTTTTTGCCGTTTTCCGGCGTCAGCCTGACGCTGACTTCTCCGGAGGACAACGCTTCCTGGCTCCCGTCCGGATACTGCACCAGCAGGCGGCACCTTTCGTCGACGTCCAGCACCCGGGCCGGTTTGGGGGCGTCAGGATGAAGGACGCAGATCTGACGGCCCACAAGAAAGCTGCGGGAGCGGTATTCCTCGATAAAACCGGCATGATCCTGTTGGGTATAGATCCAAAAGAAATGCCGCAGGAAGGCGGCCGCCATGCGGTTTCGCATATCCTTCTGCCGATGCGCAAAGACGGCGCCCACGATGTCGGACAGTTCCGAAGGAAAGCCGGCGTCCGGTTCGGTCACGTTGATCCCAACGCCCAGGACCGCCTGTCCGATGGTGCCGGTTTCTACATCGAAGCTGGCTTCCGTCAGGATCCCGCACACTTTTTTCTGCTCCAGAAAGATGTCGTTTACCCATTTGATCTGTGTCCGGACGCCGGCCAGTTCATCGATCGCGCGGCATACGGCCACGGCGGCGGCCACCGTGATAAGGGAGGCGTCCGCGGCGGGCAGCCAGGGGCGGAGCAAAACGCTCAGATACAGTCCGGTCCCATCCGGGGAAAAAAAGTTCCGCCCTTTTCGTCCGCGCCCCGCCGTCTGGCGTCCGGCGATGATCACATGCCATTCCGGAAGGCCGGGCGCATGGTCTATAAGCACCTGATTGGTGGAATCGCAGACGGGAAGGACTTCCAGGGAAAACTGTCCCGCCAGGCTGCCCAGCGCCTTTTGGACGCCGTCCGCCGTGATCACATCGTTATCGGGGGACAGACGGTAGCCCCGGTTGGTGACGGCTTCGATCGCATACCCCTCCTCCCGGAGGAACTGGATATATTTCCAGACGGACATACGGGTGACGCCCAGCCGTTCGGCCAGTTCGCTGCCCGACACATGATCCGGCGCTTTTTGCAGAATTTGTAACAGAGCGTCTTTCTTTTCCATGGGGATCCTCCTTTGAACGCATTTAAGGATACCATCCCTAATCACAATTGTCAACTAAAAATAAATGATAATGGTTTACAATAGAAAAGAGGCGAGGGTTCTTGATTTTTGCGGACGCAGGGGATAAGATGATAGCGGAAAAGGTTTGCAGGGCGCGCAGGAGGATCAAAAGGAGACTGCCGCCGGTACGAAAGCGGGCCGCGGCCGGAGAGGAGATTTCATGGACAGGGTTCCGGGAATATTTGGGCCAGGACATAAAGGAAAAGGGCAGAAAACGTTATGGCCGGAGTCGGAATGGGGCCGGTGGGCGTTGGCGTATACGCTGCTGTTTATTATTTGCTGTCTGGGCGTATATGCGCCGTTTTATCTTCTGGGAAGAAGCTTTATCTGGCAGACGGACGGGTGGATGCAGCATTATAAAGCGCTCCTGTTTTATTCGGACTGGCTGAAAGGGATCTGGAAGGAGCTGTGGGAAAACCATCGTCTGGCGGTGCCCAATTTCAGTTTTGGCCTTGGCGGGGGCAGCGATGTCATTACGACGCTGCACTATTATGTCATTGGGGACCCGTTTGCGTTTCTTTCGGTTTTTGTCCCCGCAGAACATATGGAGCGTTTCTACGGTGGGATGATCCTTCTGCGCCTGTATCTGTCCGGTATCGCTTTTGGCGGCTTTTGCTTTCAGACGGGCAGGCGGGGCGTATGCGCAGTCCTGGCGGGGGCGCTGTCCTATGTGTTTTGCGGATTTGCCCTGTACGCGGCGGTGCGTCATCCGTATTTCGCCATGCCCCTGTTATGCCTGCCGCTTTTACTGATCGGGGTGGAGCGGATCCTGCAAAAAAAGGGATGGCTCTTTCTGACGCTTTCCGTATTTTTGTCTGCTGTCAGCAATTTTTACTTTTTTTACATGCTGGTGCTGCTGACTGTTGTGTATGTGGCGCTGCGCCTGTTTTTTGAACTGCGCAGGCAGCCCCGGCAGGCGCTTTGGATGCTTGGGCGGATCGCCTTTTTCTCCGTGCTTGGCGTGCTTTTGTCCGGATTTCTGCTTCTGCCCGTGCTGCAGGGGTTTTTGTCGGATGCCCGCATGACGGTTTCTTATGACGTTTCCCTGCTTTATCCGCTGGAACACTATTGCCGTCTCTTCTCCCTGTTTCTTTCCCGGGGGAATTCGTACTGGATGTGCATGGCATTTTCGGTCCCCTGCCTGCCGGCGGTGATCCTCCTTTTCTCCAAAAGAGGTTCCAAAGGAATAGTAAAGGCGCTGTTTGTGACCGGTGTGGTTTTCCTGGCCTTTCCCATATTTGGGCATATCCTGAACGGCTTTTCCTATGTGTCGAACCGCTGGTGCTTTGCCTTTGCCATGCTGACCGCCTATATTTTAACGGCGGAGTGGGAGGAACTGATGCGGGCGGGAAGAAAAGAGGTCTTTCTTTTGTTCGCCGTCTGCTGCGTTTACTTCGGCCTGTGTGTGTTCCTGGAAAAATCCCGCGGCACACAGCCCTATTTTGCGATCGCCCTTCTGTTTGTCCTTTTGTTTTTCCTGCTCTGGCAGGCGGACGCAGAGCCGCAGAGGGCGCGGTGGACCGGATGGGTCTGCCTGGCCGTCCTCGTGTGCAATGTGATCGCCAACGGGTATTGGCTCAACGGCCCTGCTGCGGGCAATTATGCCTCGGATTTTATTGAGACGAAGGATGTGGAGGCAAAACAGGAAGCGAATACGGGCGTAGCGGTGGAAACGGTGGCCAAAAAGGACGGTGTGTCCGCGTTTTACCGCTATTCCGGACGGAGCCTGACGAAGAACGCCTCGATCCTGGGCGGCCCTTATTCCACGCAGTATTATTGGAGCCTTTCCGATCCGGCGATGGTTGCTTTCCGGCGGGAGATGAATCTTCTGGAATACCGGGACTACGATTATGTCGGTTACGATGACCGGACGGCGTTAAACGCGCTGGACAGCGTGCTTTATTATGCGGTGCCCTCTGGAAGCACCCGGTGCATCCCTTACGGCTTTTCCTATCGGGAGACTGTCGATGTGCGCCAAGAGGAAAACGATGCGGCCCAGGAAGCGTTGAAAAAAGAACTTGGGACGGAGGAACTGACCCAGGAGCAGCAGGCGGTGATCGACGGCGCGCTGCGTTCCGCTTACGCCGTCTATCGAAACGAGTATGCGCTTCCGCTGGGCTATGTGTACCACAGTTATTTTTTGCAGGATCAATGGCAGGAACTGTCCTCCGTCGAAAAGCAGGAAACGCTGCTGCAGACGGCGGTGTTGGAGGAAGCTGCGAAGGGGCTGCCTGAAACAGCTCCGGTGCTGACCAGCGTTTCCCTCCCGTTTGAGATCCAGGGCAGCAGCCGCAACGTTACCTGGGAGGACGGCGCCTTTGTGACGACGGCGGACAATGTTTCGGTATCCCTGCTCTTTACGGGCATGGAGGACAGCGAAACCTATGTCTGCCTTCGGGGATTAACTTTTACCGGCACATCTGCATATGATTTATATTATGGAGGGGATCGGGTGGATCCCGGGCAGCTTTACAACCGTGTGAACTGGGAATTGCTCTCGTCGGAAAAACAGGAATCGATCAGGCGCAGCGCGCTGTACTGGACGCAGCCGGATACCGTTGGCATTTCTTTTCGCGCTTCCTCCGGCGCGTCCAAGACGCTGTCCTATCATACTCCGGAATATGCCTGGTTCAATGACCGGCACGATTTCGATGTGAACCTGGGCTATGCCCAGGATCCGGTGTCCGAAGTGGTGGTCACCTTTCCCAGCGCCGGCGTTTATTCCTATGATTCCCTGGAGATCGTCTGCCAGCCGATGGGCCGATATACCCAGCAGGTCTTAAAGCTGGGACAGGAGGGCCTTGAAAATGTCAGGATCGGCACGGATGCGGTGACGGGGGAGATAACGCTGGAAACGCCCGGGCTTTTGTGTTTGTCCGTTCCGTACCGGAAAGGGTGGCGCGCATTTGTGGACGGGACGGAAACAGATCCGGTCAGGACCAACGGGGTGTATCTCGGGATCGCGCTGGAAAAGGGGACCCACAGTATCCGGCTGGAATATGCAACGCCGCTGTGGAAGGAAGGGCTGCTTTTGTCCATCGTCGGCCTGGGGATCGTGCTGGTGTTACGGGCCGTCCGTTATCAATAAATTCCTTAATTTTGCGAAATCGCTCTTGAGAGGATTCCCCAAATATGGTAAATTAGTTATTACTACAGGAGATAACAGGGAATTTCTTATTTATGAAGGGGAGAAATCCGCGTTTTGCGGCGCTTTATGCAGGGAGGAAAAATGGACGATAAGAAGTACGACGCTCTCAGGATAGAGAACCAGTTATGTTTCCCGCTTTATGCGGCTTCCAGAGAAGTCATCAAGCAGTATAAACCTTTTCTGGATGAGATCGGACTGACCTACACCCAGTATATCACCATGATGGTGCTGTGGGAGAAAAAGACCGTGACCGTAAAGGAATTGGGAGAAGGGCTTTATCTGGATTCCGGCACGCTTACGCCGCTCCTTAAGAAAATGGAGTTAAAGGGGCTGGTAGTCCGCAGGCGGTCGGATGAGGACGAAAGGAATCTGAACGTTTCCCTGACGCAGGAGGGGGAACGGTTGAAAGAAAAGGCGGTCACGATACCGGTGCGGATGGGGAAGTGCCTGAAGATCACGCCCCAGGAGGCGCAGCAACTTTATCAACTGCTTTATAAGCTACTGGACGGACAGCGGAAGTGATTTTTGAGGATAACAGGATGAAATGCGCCAGGTGTGTTTCATCCTGGTTTTTTTGACAAAAGGCTGTGTTTTTAGGAGGAACGCCGCATGGAAGGGGATTTTGCGAAGAAAAAGGATCCCGAAAGAGACAGGAGCCTGACGGCAACGGGGATTGTGATCGCCGTTATCGTAGTGCTTCTGATAGCCGCTTATTTTAGGATCAATGCGGTGTTGGAACAGCGCTCGCTGAGCCGGCTGGAAGAGGGCGTCAATACGGTCATTGAAGAAGTGACGTCCAAGCTGGAAAGGGACAGCCGTATCTTAAACGCTACGGCGAAGATCCTGTCCCAGGTGGATAACTATGACATCGATGATATGCGGCGGATCATGGAAGCGACGGCCCCGCTGTTAGAGACGATGCGGGTTCGGGTGATCCTGTCGGATGAACGGATCCTCACCGCAGACGGCAATGTCACGGATGCAAGCGAGATCGAAGAGATCTCCTTCGCCCGGGAGGCGCCTCTGGGGGAACATATTTCAAACCGCGTGTACAGCCTCTCCGGCCGGACTCCTGTGCTGCGGCACTTCGTTCCCATTGTCCAGGATGGAGAAACCGCCGCGCTATTGTATGGCGTGACGGAGCTGGAGAGTCTGCCCCAGGGCCTCAACATTGACAATATTTATAATGCCAGCGCCCATGTTTATATCATCGATACGAAGACGGGAGATTTTATCCTGGATACGCTGCATGAAGGACTGGGCAATATTTCGGAGTATGCGGCGGAGACGGATGGAAGAGAGACAAAGGGGGGAATGGACTGGGAACAGTATACGGAGGATATGCTCCATTTGGGCACGGGCTACGTCGTATACCGCACGCCCCAGACGGACGGCTGGGAATACATGTATTATGCGCCGGCCGGGATCAATCAATGGGCCATTGCCGTATCCGTCCCGGAAAAGGAAGCGTTTACCAGCGTCTTTGCCACACGGCGTATCTGTATCGTTTTGGGGATATTGCTGGCCGTGACCGTCCTATTATATTATTTATGGGTAAGGAATAACGTCCAGAAATACACGCAGCGTGCGGTGCAGCAGGCGGTGCTGGCGGAAAAACTGCAGAAGGCGGAAGCGGCTGACCGGGCCAAGAGCGTCTTTTTGTCCAATATGTCCCACGATATCCGGACGCCTATGAACGCCATCATCGGTTTTACAACGCTGGCTCAGGCCAATCTGGATAACCGGGAGCGCACCCAGGATTATCTGAAAAAGATCATGTCGTCCAGCAACCATTTGCTTTCTTTGATCAACGACATCCTGGATATGAGCCGTATCGAATCCGGCAAGCTCAATATTGAAGAAAAAGAATGTTCCATCTCGGAGATCTTCCGGGATATGCGGAATATCATCCAGTCGCAGATGTATTCAAAACAGCTTAACTTTTTTATGGATACCATCGACGTGGTGGATGAAGATATTTACTGCGATAAGCTGCATGTGAACCAGGTGCTTCTCAATCTTCTCTCCAACGCGATCAAGTTCACGCCCGCCGGGGGCACCGTCGCGCTGACGATCCGGCAGCTTCCCCGCGCGCCCAGGGGATATGGCTCCTACGAGATCCGGGTCAAAGATACCGGCATTGGGATGAGCGAGGAGTTTACGAAGCATATTTTTGAGCCTTTTGAACGGGAACGCAATACGACGGCCAGCGGCATCCAGGGGACGGGGCTGGGCATGGCGATCACGAAAAACATCATCGATACCATGGGCGGCACCATTGAACTGGTGTCGGAGCAGGGAAAGGGGACAGAGTTTACGATTCATCTCGATTTCCGCCTGCAGTCGGAGCCAAAGACCGTAGAGGCGGTCCGGGAGCTGGAAGGAATGCGGGCGCTGGTCGTGGACGACAGCTTTTCCACCTGCGACAGCGTGACCAAAATGCTGCGGCAGATCGGTATGCGTTCCGAGTGGGTGATGCACGGCAAAGAGGCCGTCCTGCACGCCAGGCAGGCGTATGAACTGGGCGATGAATACCACGCTTACATTATTGATTGGTTCCTTCCGGATCTAAGCGGGCTGGAAGTGGTGCGGCAGATCCGCGCTATCGTAGGGGACAGCGCGCCCATCATCATCGTGACGGCCTATGACTGGACTGCGTTTGAAGAAGAGGCCCGCAATGCGGGCGCCACGGCTTTCTGCAACAAGCCTGTCTTTTTGTCGGAACTGCGGGATGTCTTACTTGCCGCCACGTCCCGGACGGAACCGGAACTGCAGACGGTTTCTATTCCGGATCTGTCCCGGCAGTTGCAGGGAAAACGGCTTTTGCTGGCGGAGGACAATGAACTGAACCGGGAGATCGCCGAGGAACTGCTTTCCGACAGCGGCTTTGTGGTGGAAACGGCAGAGGATGGAACCGTGGCGTTAGAAAAGGTGAAAAACTCTGTTCCCGGTTATTATGCGCTGGTTCTGATGGATATTCAGATGCCCCGCATGAATGGCTATGACGCCGCCAGGGCCATCCGGGCGCTGGAGGATCCAAAGCTTGCGGCGATCCCGATCGTGGCCATGACTGCCAACGCCTTCGACGAGGACCGGAAACGGGCGTTGGAATCCGGAATGGACGCCCATATTGCCAAGCCCATCGATATCAAGAAGCTGTTGGAGATGCTGACAGGGATTCTGGGACAGGAGAAAGGGGAAACGTAATATTCCGTCCTGCAGACGTATGCGCGGCGCAGAAAACCCAAATAGGAGATCGCAGGGATGAAAGAGTATGAAAAGGAAGAAAACAGCCTCTCAGACTTTGTAGAGCAGACGCTTTTGGACGGTTTTATGAAGATCGCCAGGGTTAATCTGATCACGGGCGGGTATGAGTTCCTGAAAATGGAAAAAGTACTGCAGGACGTTGGATTTTCAGGGATTACCAGTATCTATGATTATATCAGAAAACAGGTGGAGGATAAGCTGGTTCTGTCCGAGTATGCGGCGGAATATCTGAAATTTTCCGATCCGGTCTATGTGCAGGAGCGGGTCTTTTCCGGCGAGAGGCGGATTGTGCAGAGCTATACCCGCAAGGCGGGAGAAAAATATATATGGGCTACTTTCAGCATTGTGGTGCCAAAGGACTGCAGCCCCCAAAACCCGTGGGTGGTTTTTGCCTGGCGCGGCGCGGATACGGATACTACGATCATGGTAGACGCCCTTTCTTCGCTCTCCGCCATCTATTATAAAATTCTGAAGATCAATCTGACCAGGGATACCTTCCAATGCGTCAAGGTAGACAGGGATGAGCAGGAAATGTTTGTCAAAAAGACCGACAGGATTTCCGAATGGTGGAACCGTTTCGCGGAGCAGGGAAACGTACATCCCGAGGATGAGGAGGTATATCGGCAGTTTACCGGGATAGACCGGCTCCGGGCATATTTCAGGGAAGAAAAAACAAAGCTCAGTTGCCGCTACCGGAGGAAGATCGACGGGGAATTCAGATGGGTACAGATGGATCTGGTTCCCAGTATCGAGTATCGGGAAGAGAATCAGATCCTGATCCTGTATGTGAAGGACGTCCAGGAAGAATACCTCAGGGAACTGCAGACCCGGGAAAAACTGTTGGATGGCTACAACCGGGATGCGCTGACGCTACTGTATAACCGGCACAAATACAATGAGGATCTGCAAAAGCTGCAGAAGGAGAGGGAAGGCAGCCTCACCTGCCTGTATGTGGATGTCAACGGCCTCCATGAACTGAATAACAAACTGGGACACGAAAAGGGCGACAATATGCTCTGCAGCGTGGCGGACGCCCTGCGCAAATATTTCCCGGAGGGACGGATCTACCGGATCGGCGGAGACGAGTTTGTGATGCTGAGCGACCGGCTGTCCAAACACAGCGTGGAAAGGATCGTTACGGAGGTACGGCAGGATCTGTGGAAGGATCATTACGAGATCTCCGCAGGCGTGAGCAATATGGATAAAGCCGCGGTATATAAAGCCGTCGGCGCGGCGGAGCTTTCCATGCGCGCCGACAAGGAAGCCTATTACAGACGCAGAGGCGACCGGCGGCAAAACCGCGCGTTAAATGAAGAACTGGAGCGGATGCTGACAAAAAAGCAGGACGCGGAAACCTTTTTGAAGGTGATCGCCACGGAGTTTGCGGGCGTGTACTTTGTCAATATGAGGCTGGATACCCTGCGGCACATCTATATCCCGAATTATTTCCTGCAGCTTCTGGAAAAGACGGATTTTAGCTACAGCGCGGCGATCCGGTTATATGTGGATAAATATGTAAAAAGCGAATACCAGGAACAGTTTCTACAGTGGATCGATTACGAATATTTGACAAAAAGGCTGCTGGAGGAGGGTTCAGTGCAGCTTTCCTACCAGAAGGTGGACGATACCTGGATGAACCTTCGCATCCTCGGCGTGGAAGTGGAAAAGAAGCAGGAATGCATTTGGATTTTTTTGGATGAAAAAAGGAACTTGCGATAAAGGAAGGAACCGGTGGATACAGATGGTGATCGAAAGAAAAATATTTCGGATGGCCGGTATGGCCGCTGCTATATTGCTTGGCCTGTTTTTGGCCGACAGAACCGGCAGCAATGTCCCTATAGCGTTGGCGGCGGATCGGACGGTGCGGATCGTCTCCTGCCGGATCGAGGAATCGGAGGTGGTCTGTGAGATCGAAGCCGATCGCGTGCCCTCCAGCGACGACGGGATCTTTTATCTTTATGCCGACGAAGTGTATGAGGACGGGCCGGACGGGAAAGTAGTTGGCGAGGTGGAAGCGGCGGAAACGGCCGAGGTGCGTTTCCCGCTGCATTATAACACGGAGGATTCCAATCTGTCCCGGAAATTCCTGGTCGCCATGCAGCGGCACGGCCGGATGGAACAGGTCAGCGACGAACACTATATCACCAATCCCGAGGCTCTGGCTCCCTATGCGGCCGAGCGGATGGACAGCGGGATCAAGGGGATTCTGCCGGATCTGGAAAGCGTTGTGGAGGGCGATCTGGAAGATCTGGGCATCCAGCAGGTCGTTTACAATATGTGTGTGGACGATCTTTGCGCGGATCCTTCCGTGCCCGGCGCCGTTTCTTTCTTTTATAACGGGCAGACATGGTATTTTGATGAAGAAAAGATCAGATATTATGATGACATGATCCGTACCTATAATGCCATGGACGTTCAGGTCACTATGGTGCTGCTGAACCGCGGAGACGGGCTGTTTTCCCAGGATCTGATCCATCCCCGCGCCTTTGGGGCATCCTGTCCGGGCTATGCGCTGAATGTGGAGGAACCCGGCGCGACGGCGCATCTGAAAGCGATCGGCGCCTTTTTGGGACAGCGTTACTGCGGCGCTTCGGATCACGGACAGATCGACAACTGGATTCTGGGAAACGAGGTCAATGCCCGGACGGAATGGTGGTATACGGATTCCGATTCGCTGGATTTTAACACCAATATCTATGTGAAGGCGTTCCGCATTATTTATAATGAGATGAAGGCCGTCAATTCCAGTTTCCGGATTTACAATTCCATTGACCAGGAATGGAACCGCAAGTCCAATCCCGGAAGCTTCCTTGCCAGGGATTATCTGGATCGTTTCAATTACTGGATCAGGCGTGAGGGAAACATTGACTGGGGGCTTTCCTATCATCCCTATAATTCGCCGCTGACGGATCCCTATGCCTGGAACGGGCCTGCGAAGTGGGTGGGCAGTACGCTTTCCACCCCCTATATCACCATGCAGAATCTGGATATTCTGATCGATTATATGCATCGGCCCGAATTTTTGAATCCGGAGGGCGAGGTCAGGAGCATTTCCCTGGCTGAGATAGGTTTTACGTCCGCTTTCGGGGAGGAAAACCAGGCTGCCTCGATCGCCTATGGTTATTTAAAAGCGGCTTCTCTGCCGGATGTGGATGCCTTTATGCTGTTTCGGATGACGGATCACGAGCAGGAGATGGAGAGCAAGCTGTATCTTGGCATCAAGGATATCGACGGAAACCGCAAGCTGGGTTACGAGACGTATAAATATCTGGGAACGCCGGACGACGCAGAGGTCAAGGCAAAGGCTTCCGAGATCATCGGTATGGATATTGACCAAATGATCGCGGAGAAGATCGTCTGGACGCGGGAGGAATAAGAAGCCGTTTGTCTGAAACGGGGAGGAAAGGGGGTGCGATGTATGGACCCGATGGATCTGATACGGGATAAATTTTCACAGGACTGTTCGATCGGAACCGTCCTGCATCTGGTGATGGCGCATTTTCATCTGTCCGAGGAAGAAGCGCAGGCAAAGATCGAAGAATATTTTGAGATCGTAGAGGGGTGCGGCAAATGAAGAAATACGGCTTCTACGGATGGGAGACGTATTTTGCCAAAGAGGAAAAACGGCTGCGGTATGAATATCTGCGGAGCTGCTTTATACAAAAGCAACGAAAAATGTTGGCGGCACGATCCTTAGAGGATACTGCCGCTCCTTCTTCTGGACATCCTTTTCCCGGTCTGTTATAATTTTAAAAAAGTCACCTGTTTTCTGAATCAATCCCAGGAAATTGCCTATCAGCAAAAGGAGACCGCATTCATGATCCGCCATACAGCGCAGACAAAAACTGCCCAGAAGGACAAAAGCCTGACAGCTACAGGCATTGTGATCGCCATTATCGTTATACTTTTGCTCTCCGCATACTTCAGGATCAATGCGGTTCTCCGTCAGCGCTCTTTAAGCCGGCTGGAGGAAGGAGCCAACACTGCGATCGAAGAGATCACGTCCAAGCTGGAGCGAGACAGCCGTATCCTGAACGCAACGGCAGACATCATCTCGCAGGCGGACAATTTCGATATTGAGGCCACGCTGGCGGTCATGGAGAGTACGAATCCTCTGCTCGAAACGATGAACGTGAGGGTGCTGCTGCCGGATGACCGTATCCTCTGCGCAGACGGCACGATCCTTGAGGCCTCGGAACTCGGCAATATCTCCTTCGCGAAAGAGGCGCCGCTCGGCGAGCATATCTCGAACCGCACATACAATCTCTCCACCGGTCAGCCGATCCTGCGGCATTTTGTGCCGATCGTCCAGGACGGGGAGACCGCCGCCCTGCTTTACGGCGTCACCGATCTGGAGACCCTGCCCGGTAGCCTCAATGTCGATAATATCTATAACGGGAGCGCCTTTATCTACATCGTCGACACGAGATCCGGGGATTTCCTCGTGGATACCCGGCACAATACGATCGGGAACATCTTCGATTTTTCTGCCGCCGAAGCCGGCCGCAGGACCAAGGGGAACAAGACCTGGGAGGAATACACGGACGACCTGGTCAACTTAAATTCCGGCTACGTCATCTATCGCACGCAGGATACCGACGGCTGGGAGTATATGTATTACGCCCCCATCGGGGTCAATAAATGGTCGATCGCGGTCGATGTGCCGGAGAAAGAGGCCTTCTCCAGCGTCTTCGCGGTCCGGGACGTCTGTATCATTCTTGGGATTCTGATGGCAGTCACGGTCATCCTGTATTATCTGTGGATGAAAAACAGCGCGAAGCGGGTGACGGAACAGGCGGTCGAACACGCGGTACTCACCGAGAAGCTGCAGAAGGCCGAGGCGGCTGACCGGGCCAAGAGCACCTTCCTCTCCAATATGTCCCACGATATCCGGACGCCCATGAACGCCATTATCGGCTTTACGACACTGGCCCAGGCCAATCTGGACAACCGGGAGCGGACGCAGGAATACCTGAAGAAGATCCTCTCTTCCAGCAACTACCTGCTCTCCCTGATCAACGACATTCTGGATATGAGCCGCATTGAATCCGGCAAACTGAACATCGAGGAAAAGGAATGTTCCATCTCGGATATTTTCCGGGATATGCGAAATATCATACAGACACAGATGCAATCCAAGCAGCTCAATTTCTTCATAGACACGGTGGACGTTATCGACGAGAACATTTACTGCGATAAGCTGCATGTAAACCAGGTGCTGTTGAACCTTCTTTCCAATGCCATCAAGTTTACCCCCGCAGGCGGCACCGTGGCGCTGACGATCCGTCAGAAGCCGCGCGCCCCCAAAGGCTACGGTTCCTATGAGATTCGGGTCAAAGACACCGGCATCGGCATGAGTCCGGAATTTACGAAGCATATTTTTGAACCCTTTGAGCGGGAACGCAACACTACCGCCAGCGGCATACAGGGTACGGGACTTGGCATGGCCATTACAAAAAATATCGTTGATACGATGGGAGGCACGATCGAGCTGCACTCCGAGCAGGGAAAAGGCACGGAATTTATCATCAATCTCGATTTCCGCCTCTGTGCGGAGCCGCAGAAGGTGGAGGTCGTTCAGGAGCTTCAGGGGCTGCGCGCCCTTGTCGTGGACGACAGCTTTTCCACCTGCGACAGCGTGATCAAAATGCTCCGGCAGATCGGTATGCGCCCCGAGTGGGTTCTGCATGGCAAGGAGGCTGTCCTGCACGCCAGACAGGCGTATGAGCTTGGCGATGAGTACCATGCCTACATCATTGACTGGTACCTTCCGGATTTAAGCGGGCTGGAAGTGGTGCGACAGATTCGTTCCATTGTGGGAGAAAGCACGCCGATCATTATCGTCACCGCTTACGACTGGACCGCTTTCGAGGAAGAGGCGCGGGCGGCGGGCGTGAACGCTTTCTGCAACAAACCGATCTTCCTTTCCGAACTCAGAGATATTCTGATCGCGGCTACCGGCAATACGCTCAGTGCGCAGGAGACGGATTCCGCCTCCGATCTGACTGGAAATCTCAAGGGCGCGCGCCTGCTGCTGACCGAGGACAACGAGCTGAACCGGGAGATCGCAGAGGAAATTCTTGCCGACAAAGGATTTATTGTAGAAACGGCCGAGGATGGCACCGTTGCCGTAGAGAAAGTGAAAAACTCTTCTCCGGGATACTACGCCCTCGTCCTCATGGATATCCAGATGCCGAAAATGAACGGCTTCGACGCCACCCGGGCCATCCGGGCGCTGGATGATCCGGAGCTTGCCGGCATCCCGATCGTAGCCATGACGGCCAATGCGTTTGAGGAAGACCGCAGGCAGGCGCTGGAATGCGGCATGAACGCGCATATCGCCAAACCGATCGACGTGGAAAAGCTGCTGGAAATACTTACGGCCATTCTAAAGGAACGCCCGGGAAGAAAATAACCGGGAAATTTGGTCGTTTGAGAAGAAAGTTTTTAAACGGAATACCCTAAAACAGTCAGAAAATCAATCGTAAAAAAATACGATTGATTTTTTGCGTATTTCTGTGTATAATACAAGCAGTAAAATTGGAAAGGAAACACAGCGTATGCGTGAGACAAGAACGACAGAGTTCAAAGAAAAGATTACCAATACATTTTTAAAAACGGTAAGTGCCTTTTCGAATTACGATGGTGGGGAAATTTTTTTTGGCATTGATGATAATGGAAATGTCATAGGACTGTCGGATGTAAAACAAGCGTGTATGGATATTGAAAACAAAGTGAATGACAGTATTATTCCACAGCCTGACTACACATTGGAATTGCAGAATAATGACAGAACGATAAAACTGACAGTAAAAAGCGGATCTCAAAAGCCATATTTATATAAATCAAAAGCGTACAAACGAAATGATACTGCTACAATAGAGGTTGACGCACTGGAATTGTCGAGACTGATTTTAGAAGGGAAAAATATCAGATTTGAAGAATTGCCATGTGAAGATCAGAAACTGACGTTTGATATCCTATGTCAAAAATTAAAGGAATGTATTCAGATTGAAACCTTTAATCAGGATACTCTGAAAACGCTGAATTTATATAATAGCACCGCTGGATATAATAATGCTGCTGGTATTTTAGCGGACAAAAACCATTTTCCGGGCGTTGATATTGTGAAGTTCGGTGAAAATATCAGTGTGATTCATAAAAGAGCAACGTTTGATAATATGTCCATCCTGGCAGTATATGAAAAAGCCTTAGGGGTATTCAGAGATTATTATCAGTATGAAGAAATACAGGGCGCCGACAGGAAAAAGGTAGAAAAAATACCGGAGGCTGCATTCAGAGAAGCGATTGCAAACGCATTGATCCATAGAGTGTGGGATATGGAGTCACAAATAAAGGTTTCGATGTTTGACGACAGAATAGAAATTATTTCTCCAGGAGGACTGCCGTCCGGAATTACGCAAGAGGAGTATTTAGCGGGAAAACTTTCCGTTTTAAGAAACAGGAATCTTGCAAATGTATTTTACAGGCTGGGGTTTGTTGAAATATTCGGTACGGGAATTACACGAATCAAACAACTCTATGCAGAAGGATTAAAACAGCCGGACTTTGAAGTGTCGGAAAATACAATTCAGGTGGTACTCCCTGTTTTTGAGAAAAATCTGAATTTAACGGAAGACGAAAGAAAAATATATAAGATTTTAAGCAGGACAATGTTGAAATCCATCAGCGAAATTGCTCCCTATGTTGCGTTTGGCAAATCAAAAACAACACAGTTATTGAAGGAAATGGACAAGAAAGGCGTTGTAAAAATTGAAGGCAGGGGCAGAGGCACTAAGTATGTGATAAAATGATCGCTGTAACCTTTTTGGTTAAGAAAAATTAAATTAAGAGGAACAGATAATGTCATTTTTTGAATTGATCGGGGAAAAATTTTTCAACCCTTTTTGCTGCCGTAACAGGGAAATATACATTGCATGCATCGATCAACTGATTGAGAGATCAAAAGAGATATCGGTTCTTTATGAGACAGATGCCAGGGATACGCTGATCCTGTATTTGAAAAACTGTGAGTATACCATAGAGACGGAAAATATCGGGGAAGAGGTAGGAAGCGGGAAAAGTCCGCAGGAGAATGCATCTGCGATTCTGCGGTATTTTCGTATGTGCGGCTGGATCACGCCCCAGGAGATCGGGCGCAGCGGGGATAATATTGCGTCGGTGTCAGCATATTGCAGGAAGTTGATCGACGCGATTCACAAGATTTTTGACAGGGATGCCAATGGTGCAATTACGAACCATATTTTTTCTATGTATGAGATTCTAAAATCTTCCTTCGGAAAGGACAGTGCCAGGGCAATACGTCCTTATCAGAACATCCTGGTTCCGTTGGTGGAAAATGAGTGTGATCTAAAGAATGATCTGCTGATTCTGAAGGACAGCATCCGTGAGATTATGCGGGCCGTGTTAAAGATGGCAGATGCCAATAGCTTCGGACAATTTTTGATCAAGGATGAACTGCTGAACCGGTTTTTCAACGATTATTTTTTCATAAAAAAGAGCGGGATGATACCGTCTTACATAGCGGACATTGATCGGATGCTGCGAAAACTGCGCCGGTCGGAACTCTACGACCGCATGGTGGAGGATTGTCGGAAGACCGAAAATCTGGAAGAGATACGGGTAAAGGAAAAAATTGACCGCCAGTTCGCGGAGCTGGACAGCTTTATCAATCTGGAATATGAACAGGAAATGGATTACATCGACCGAAAGATCAACACATATTATAATCTGTATTCTACGAGAATGATGATGGTGGTCAGCAATAATACAAATCTGGAGCATGAGTTAAATCGGCTTTTGATCTTTATGAAGAACCTGGATGATGAGGATAGAGAAGCGATACTGCGTCATTTATCCGAGACGCACCGTCTGATGAATATGGGCTATATTGGGAAAAAATCCTTTGAGCGGCGGAAAAAGGCCAATCCGAACCGGAAAACGGCAGGTTTGTCTGTGAGCAGCCTGTCGGAAGAGGAACGGCAGCGTTTGACGGATGAACTGCTGTCCGCGGCGCCGGATAGATATAGTGTGGAGAATGTGCAGAAGCATTTTGAACGCCTGATGGGAGACAGAAAGAAAATCCGGGTTGAAGAGAGCGGGATCCGTACCAGAGATGACGCAATTATGTTTGCTGCCAGTATTATATATTCGGGAACGGAAGGTTTCCCTTATGAGGTGGAACTCGGCAGCGGGATGGTAGAGACAGAGGTTGCAGGAATCCGAAAAGTAACTGTGAAGAGGAGAGAGCAATGAGTGACATTCATTTGCAGATTTCTGTAAAGGAAGAAAGTATGAATTTGTTTAAACGGAGCATACGGAAGCTTCTGGAGTCAACCTTTATTCTTCAAAGTAAGGATGAAAAATTGTATCAGTTTGTTTCCAGAGAATCGAACCGGCAGGACATTTCCGAGTATCTTCGAATGATCGGATTTGATGTGATCGTTGACGGGAAGGCCGGCGTATGTATGCTCATAGCCAGCGAAGAGGATGCGGAAACAACGGGGTTGAAACGCGCTAACGTGGTGACATTTACGACGCTGCAATACCATCTTTTGCTGGTGCTCTGGGAGGTTTATCTGGAGAATCTCGGTTATAGTGAAGGAAATTTTGTGACGAAAGGGGATCTGATCGATAAGATCAAATCCTATGGTCTGCCGTTAGTGCGTACAGAACTGAACGCAGCCTTTCGCCTGTTCAAAAAATATAGTTTGATAAATTTCAATGAAGAGGAAGATGGGGAGGACATAAAGATCGAATTGTACCCCTCTCTCCAGTTTGGATGGGACATTCCGCAGTTTCAGACGGTTGTGAAAGAGTATTTGAAGGAGGCGTCGGAAGAGGAAGAAGTACAAAGGGATGCCGATTTTTCAGACCAGATAGATCAGGCGGACTTTGAGGAGGAAGAGGAATGATCGCGCTAAAAAAGGTCCGATTAATTAATTGGTACGGTTTTTCAAATGAGACGGCGCCGATCGGTTTTTTTACGCTGATCGCCGGAAGAAACGGAAACGGAAAATCAGCCATGCTGGATGCTATCAAGTATGCGGCCTATGGAGACACGGTATTTAATAAATCTTCGGAAAGTAAGGGGAGCCGGACGTTATCTTCTTATACAAGGGGATTGTTGGACGCTACGGCAGGCACTTATATGCGTCCGGCAGATCAGATCCCGAATGTTTACAGTCATATTGCACTGGAATATTTTGATGATGTGGAGGATAAATCTTTTGTACTGGGAGCGGTGATCGAGACAAATGCGGCGAACAATTGCCAGACCTATCGGTATGTGGCGGATCGGTTTTCACTGGATCAGATGGAGCATACTTATAAGGAAAATGGGCTTGACATTCCCCTTAGCGCCTCAGCACTTCAGAAGAAATACAGGCTGACGCTTTTGAACCGGGAGCAGGGGCTTCCTCGTTTTATGCAGATGACAGGCTTGAAGCTGAATCTGGGGCAGATGCCGACCTATCTTCGAAAATTGCGGGGAATCATGTCATATGATCCGAATGCCAGAATTGACCAGTTTATTCGCGAAAGTGTTTTGGAAGAGCGAAATGTGGATTTTAAAAAACTGATTGAAGCGAAAGAGAATATTGAGCAGTTGAATGATAATTTTAATATGATTCAGGAGGAAATCGGCGAACTGGATTGTGTATTGGGAGAATACGATGCGTGGGAGAGCGAGAGTAATCGTCTGTTGGCCGATGATATTCGCGTTGTATATAAGGCAATGAAGGCCCTGAAGGAGGAGATTGAAAAACAAAATACAGAACGGGAACGGGCACAGAAAACCCGGGAAGATGCTGCAGAAAATCTGAAGATCCTGGAAAAACGAAGAAAAGATGTGCAAAAAAGGCTGATGGAGGCAAAGATAAGCTTGAACAGTCTGGACAGTATGCGTATGATCAATCAGGAACAGGAAAGGTTGGAAAAGCTGGAGAAAGACAGGGGAGATTTACGGAAGAAGTGCAGTGATCTGGAGCAGTTTCAAACGGTTATCAGCGAGATCATGAACCGGTTTTTCGAGAAAGCGGAACAAATCGCGGACAGGGATATTTTGGCTTCTCTGTGCGGATACGAGTATACTGCCGCGCAGAAAGCATCGGCTGTGCAAGGAATGAAACAAAAGATAGATTTGGCTTATGATGAAATTGTGAAACAGATTTCCGGCGTGGAACGCGGCATCGAGGATCTGGAGGAAGGACTGGATACGCAGAACCGGATTTTGGAGGAGTGTAAAAGACATCAAAATACATATAGACAAATTCCGGAGTATGTGGGGTTGAAGGAACAGATCAACCGGGAACTGGAGAGGAGGAAAATATCTGCACGGGCGAGGTTTGCCTGTGAATATGTGATCGGTCTGGAGGACGAAAAATGGCGGGACGCGATTGAAGCGTTCTTAGGTCCTCGCCGTTATACGATCCTGGTGGATCCGGAGTATTATGATATTGCGGACGATGTACTCGATCGATCCGAATTTCGGTATGCCCATTTGTTTAATACGAAGCTTTTGATGCGCCGGGAGGTAAAGGTGGAGGAGGATTCTGTGATATCCATGCTGCAGATTAAGAATCCGGTGGCTAAGCGTTATTTTGAATTTCAACTTGGCAGGATGCATGCCGTATCGTTGGAAAAAGTGCGTATGTATGAAAATGCGATTTCCAAAGAAGGGCGTGTGTCAGTCGCCATGGACAGTTATTTTCTGCGGTTTGACAGGATTCGTTCCTACTATCTTGGTCAGAAGACTTTTGAACTGAACCGGATTCGGGCGCAAAAGGAAATTTCACGTCTTCAGGAAGAGAAAACGGAAAAATTGACCACGAAGAACGCCCTGTTAGAAAAAAAGAGCGTTCTGGCACAGGACAAAGAATTTTTCCGGGAATATGATTATGACGCTCACCTAAAATATCAGAGTGTGTCCGTCGCGGTCAGGGAATGCAGGGCACAGTTGGAACGTCTGCAAAAGGCGCAGATAAATAATCAGGAGTATGTGGAATTGAACGAGACCGTAGGACGCCTTGAGGACGAACAAAATGCGATCGGCGAAGAATATACGAAAAATATCCAGATAGACAGCGATCAGAAGACGGTAATTGCACGCTGTGAAGACAGGATAAATGAGAAGAAGGAAAGTTTAAAGGGGCAGGAAAACCGGTATAAGGAATATCAGATCGAGCATTATGCGGTTGTACAGAAAACCGTGGAAGCCTATGAAAAATATTTGGAGAACGGAGGAAAGGGACCGGGCGGGCTGCTGGCGGAAGAGACCAGGGGACGTATCCGAAGGAGCATAGAGCAGCATAAAAGCAACCTGATGCAGCTTCAGGCTGACTATAATGCAAAGCATTCTGGAAATATGCTGCCCCGGGGAACAGAAGGGCGCAGTCAGTATGCGGCCAGACGGGATCGCATTTGGATGGATAACCTGCAGGAAATCCGACAGAAGCTTGAGGAACAGACCCGTCGCTATGAAAATATATTTAAAAATGAATTTGTACTGACAATTTTGAATTCCTGTGAAAGGGCCAGAAATGATCTGAAACAGATTAACAGAGAACTGGCAAATCTAAATTTCGCGGCAAAATATGAATTTGATGTTCACTATGTGCGGGATGGTTCAGAATATGCAAAGATTATCGACTATGCCCGGTACCTGGACGAGCGGGAGCAGATTGGGGGCAGGGAAGAAGGACAACTGACCTTTGGAATGCTGACGACAATATCCGATGAAGAAGGGGAACAACTGGAGCAGGATATGAAGAGGATCGTGAACCGGATCATTGAGAAAAACAGTAATGAAACCATATCCCGGTTTGCGGATTACAGGAATTATATGACCTATGAGATATTGATCACAAATCAGGTTCTGAATCGGGCGAAGCTGTCCCGCCAGACAGGCTTTAACTCTGGTGCGGAGGTACAGATCCCCTACCTTTTGATCCTGGCTTCGGCTCTTCTACTGATATATAATCAGCGGATCAACTCGACACGCCTTGTCTTTATTGATGAGCCGTTCGCGAAGATGGATCCGGGCAATGTAAAACTGATGCTGGATTTTCTGCGTTCGCAGCGGCTTCAGGTAATTTTCTGTTCCCCGGATAAAACGGAGTCCATCGGAAATGAATGCGAGGTGATCCTTCCGGCGCTTCGCGTGGCGGCAGACAGAATGGAACTTGGTATTGTGCAGTTCCATAAGGAGAAAGCATATGGAAACGTATGAAAAAAAGCTGCTTGCAGCATTGGTGGAGAAATATCGGAAAAGTAAGAAGGATAGCGGAACAAATGTAATTGCCAGGCGCACCCGGATAACACCGGACAAGCTATATAAAGCATACAAACAAAATGACGGCGATCTGGAAAAGATCGAAGCAGTAAACCAGGCGGTCTTTCAATGCCGGGAGAGAGGTTTTCTGACCTATGAGCAGGAGGGGTTCAGCAATGAGATCCGCACAATCTATCTGGTTGATGAGAAGGTTGAAGAAATTGAACGGTATTTGGAGGAAACGTATCAGTATGAGTCGAGGTATACGACGAAACGGCGCCTCGAAGAACTGATCGCGGCATACGAAAACAGCTCCCCTGCTGCAGGTTATGAGTGCAAAAAGCTGAAACAGATGCTTAAGAAGAATCATATCCCGCAGAACTGCCTGTATCTGCAGGATATGATGAAGGCGCTTGAATTTATTGAAAAGAATGAAAGAGAACTGTTTCTTCGGGAAGCATCTATGCTGATATATGGGGATTCTAAATATCTGGAAGAAAATGTGCTACATCCGGTGTGCCGGGCGCTACGGGAATATTTGGAACGTCCCTGTCAGGAAGGCGAGATGGAAGATGAGATTTTGGAAAAGTATCATATTGCAAGGGAAAGGCAGAAGATCAGTCTGAAGGGCAATATGACTCTTCGGATAGCAGGGCGGGAACTGGATCTTGGAACATTTTCAGACGGCGTAGAATTTTTTGCAGACGAACTGAAGCGGCTGGAATGGATCCATATCCAAACGCCTCATTTTATGACAGTTGAAAACCGGACCTCATGGCTCCGCCTGAAAATCTCTGATGCAGCGCTGTTTTATCTCGGCGGATATTGTGTGCGTTCCCAAAGGGATTTTCTTAAAAAAGTCCGCAGGGATAATCCGAAGCTTATTTTTTGGCATTTCGGGGATATCGATGCCGGCGGGTTTTATATCCATGAGCATTTGTGCCGGATAACAGAGATCCCGTTTCGGATGTATCGAATGTCTCGAAAGGAGCTGGAAGATCCGCGTTTCCAATCCTGCCTGCGCCCATTGACACAGCAGGATCAAAACAGATTAAAATCACTGGAGCGGCAGGAAACATATAGGGAAACGATCACATATATGTTGGAGCAGAATGTGAAGCTGGAGCAGGAAGTTGTGAGCTTTTACGAAACAGAGAATATATCCGGCATTTCTGCCGCAGAGAACGGGTTTTGAGACGGTTAGAAAGGCAAAATGAAAAAATGGGAGGTAAGGATGCAAATGAAAGAACCAAAATGGTTTGACCTGAATCATGATGGGGAGATCAGCCGAATGGAGCGTATATTTGGAGAAGGCATGGATGATATTGAGAAATATCAGACTTTGGAAGATGCAGGGCTTGATCCGTCCGATTTTGATTTATGAACATGCAAAAGGATCCTGCCATGCTCCTAAGCGCCAGCCGAAGAACCGATATCCCCAACTATTATTCCGAATGGTTCTATAATCGGATCAAAGCGGGCTTCGTGTACGTCCGCAACCCGATGAACTATCGCCAGGTAAGAAAGATCTGTCTTGCTCCCGATGTGATAGACTGCATCATATTCTGGACCAAGAACCCGATCCCTATGATGGAGAGACTTGACGAGCTGAAAGAGTATGCATATTATTTTCAATTTACGCTTACGGGGTACGGGAAAGATGTTGAGAGAAGGCTGCCGGACAAACGCGCGGTCCTGATTCCTGCGTTCCAGAACCTGTCGAACAGAATCGGCCGGGAGAGGGTGATCTGGAGATACGATCCGATCTTTTTTTCAGAACGGTATGACAGAGGATATCATTTGGACGCGTTTAGAGACATCGCGGAGGCGCTGCGCGGATATACGGAAAAATGCGTCATAAGCTTCCTGGATATTTATCCCAAAAACAGGAAAAACATGGAACGCCTGTCATACCGTATTCCGGATGAACGGGAGATCCGGGAATTTGCGAAGGAACTATATGAGATCGCAAGAAAAAACGGCATCGCGGTCGCCAGTTGCGCTGAGAAGATGGATCTGGAGGACTGTGGGATCGTCCATAATCGCTGTATTGACCGGGAGTTGATCGAACGGATAACCGGCCGCAGATTGAACGTAAAAAGAGATAAAAACCAGCGCGTGGAATGCGGCTGCGCGGCGAGTGTGGATATTGGCACATATAATACCTGCGGAAATGGCTGCGCGTATTGTTATGCAAATCACAGCGCGAACCTTGTAAAATCGAATATTTTGAAATACGATCCTGCTTCGCCGATCCTTTGCGGCCGGATCGAGGGGGAGGCAGAAGGAACGTCAATCATCAGAAGAGGAACCGCCTTATAGCTGTTCTTGGTAAGTGCCTATGAAAGAATTATGTAAAACAGGTTGATAAAAGCACCTGCTTTCGACTATAATAATATTAGATATTAAATCAGCCGAAGGGAGTGCTGCATTGTGTATATCAATAGACACGCGGAAAAAACTGTACAGGAGTTGGCGCAAATGTTTGGGGCCGTTCTGGTTGCCGGACCGAGACAGGTTGGCAAAACCACCATGTTAGCGCAATTGACAGGCGGGATGAATTGCGCCACATTGGACGATCCTATACTCCGGGCAAGCGCCGAGGAGGAAAGCGGAACCTTTTTTAAGGATAATCCGCCGCCTGTGTTTGTGGATGAAATTCAAAAGGCACCGGCTTTATTTGAGCAGATCAAACTTTTTCTTGATCGGGATCGCAAAAAGGGTCAGTTCTTTCTGTGCGGCTCTCAGCAATTCAAAATGATGAAGGGAGTAAGCGAATCCCTGGCCGGACGCATTGGGCTTGTCACGTTGCTTGGATTCTCTCTGCGTGAGTCCCACGGAATTGCATTTGACGCCCCGTTTCTGCCTACAGAGGAATATTTTTCACAGCGAAAACTGCACACGGCGGACATTTCTTACGATGAGGTGTGGAATACGATTCACCGTGGCTCCATGCCGGAGCTGCAGGACAATCCCGATTTCAACTGGCAGATGTTTTACGGTGCGTATGTACGCACTTACATGGAACGTGATGTGCGGGAACTGTCGGAAATTGGGGACACCGTAAAATTTACAAAGTTCATGGTGGCGGTCGCCGCTTCCACGGGACAGCTTTTGAACCTGTCGTCATTGGCAAGAGACGTCGGCATCAGCCAGCCCACTGCAGAACGCTGGCTCTCGATTCTCGTGGCGTCCAACCTTGTATATCTGCTTCAGCCATATTTCAATAACATTACAAAGAGAGCGGTTAAAACGCCGAAGTTGTATTTTCTTGACACGGGACTTGCCGCCTATCTGACCAAATGGAACACACCGGACGTCCTGAAAAACGGTGCGATGGCGGGAGCATTTTTTGAGAGCTTTGTGGTATCTGAGATCGTGAAGAGTTATTACAATCGGGGAATTTTGGAACTTCCGCTGTACTTCTACCGCGACAAGGATATGAATGAGATTGATTTGCTGATCGAGGAAAACGGGATTCTCTATCCGATTGAAATGAAAAAGCACGCCGATCCGCAGAAAAAAGATATAGATGCCTTTGACCTGCTGGATAAGATTCCGAACGTAAAGCGCGGTTCGGGTGGAGTGATCTGCCTGTACGATAAGCTCATAACCCTTCGGGGAGAAGACAAAATAATCCCTGTGAATTTTCTGTGATGCAAACGGGAACAGAGGAGTATTATGCCGGAACATCAAGCAATAGACGGGAAAGAAAAAACGCATAAAATATTTATGATTATCGCCATAGTTATTGCAGCGCTTTTAGTTTTTGGCGGTATTCTGATCATTTGGCTATTTTTCGATCCCGATTGGAAATCGGGAATTGATGGAAACCGCATTAACTTTAAAACGCCATGCAGTCTCATAGAGTTGATAAATGGAAAAGCCGGGAAAAAGGATTCAGAGGAAGAATTTGGGACTGTTTTATATTATTATGAAAATAGAACGCTTTTCGATATTGATGATTGCGAGATAAGCTATTATGGCGGCATGTTTGGCGGGGTGAATCAGATCAAGGCTGACATTCCGATTAATGGAGATGCTGAGGATGAGTTTGAAAAGATTGTCGGCGTTATGATCGATTCCTATTCAGAAAGACGAGGCTTTTACCAAAAGGAGGACGTCGTTAATAGTGATTCATTAAGGACAGTTTCCTTTGGCACGAATTTGGGCGCCGTCGGGATAAGCGTATCGATTGAACTGCTTCAGGATAAAATTACCATTGAGGAAAGCGCGGCCTATTAATTTCCATATAATAAGCGTGATTTGTAACAGCCTCGTTGTACTTTTGCATAAAGAAAAAGAACATTTGAGCGGGAGCGGTTGTCAATGAGGGAAAAACATGATATGATAAAGACCTTAAAACAGTTGCGGATTGCCTTTTTGCAGATATTCTGAACAAGGGCTGCTTCATGCCGCAATGCTGATCATAAAATTAGGGAGACAGGTTATGAGACGACGTGCAGGGGCTATTTTTCTGGCATTGATGATGGTATTGACCGCGCTGCCGATGGGCGTTTTGGCGGCATCCCCGGATCCTGGGGCTGCGCAGATTCAGGACAACGCGACGGCAGATCCGGCGGGATCCACGGAAGGGTCGGCGGAAGAGGAAGGAACGGTCGGCGGGTCTGACGTTGGGGGCCAGGGAGAGTCCTACGGGACAACAGAGGATATCGGCGAGCCTTCCGTACCCTCTGAAACCGCGGTGACAGACGAGGTTTCCACGCCTTCTGTGACGGAAGCGACCGATGGGCCCGTGACGCCTTCCGGGACAAGGGAGAGCGACGAGGTAGAGAGCCTTATCGGGACAGTGGATGCCGATGAGACGGAGATTTTTTCCGGGACAGTGGATGCAGGCGAGACAGAGGTCCTTCCGGGGACAGAGGAAACGGAAGAGGTTCCTGAGACTTCCGGGACATTGACTGCCGGGGAAGATACAGTGCCGGAAACCGAAATAGAGACGGAAACGGAGACCGAAACCGAAACGGAGACCGAAACAGCGGATCTGATGGCCATGACGCTGGACACCGGGATCATGCCCCTGTCTGATGACATTGGTCTTGTATCAGTGAAATATTGGGACTCGGGCGCGCTCATTACGGACGCTATGAATGAGCGCTACGTTTTTTCGGCTACCGTGAAAAAAGGGTTTGAACCGGGCAACTATGAGTATACGCTGACGGTGGATGGCGAGCCGGTCAATCTCGGCGAGATGCATGTGAAGGAGAGCAGCCCTTATAGTCTTTATGATTATCTGTGGTGGCCGGGCACCGGTGTCAACAAAGGGGGAGTGTACACTCTAGAGGTAAAAGAAACCGGTTCCCCCGGGAACAGCGACTCAAAGAGCGTTGAGATCTATCAGGTCACTTTCGACGCCGGAGAGGGAAGTTTTGAAAATGGTAAAAAGCAACTTACTTCTTATGGCATGAAGGACAGCCGCTGGGAGAAGTATGGCCTTTCTTCTACCCCCAAACTGGAAAGCGAAGGGAATTTTTACGGTTATCTGGGATGGGCCAAAACATCTGGCGTGACGAATTACAGCGGGATTATCAATACTTTGGAGGGGGTGCTGGAGGGCGTTGGCGGCTATGAAGTTACGGTTTATGCCGCCTATGGCCAACAGTCCGTCCGGCAATTACAGATCTGGGCCAGCGAGCAGAGCGGAACCCATGTAGACAAACTGGATGTTGGGGATGTGGCGGTTGGAGCGGCCGGTTCCAAGGGGCTGTGGATCGTCAATACCGGTAATCAGCCGTGGACGAATGTCCGGATCGTTTCCATTCCTGAAGGCTTCCAATTTAGCAGCGATTCGGGAGTGTACAAAGCGGGCGAGTCTTTGGGCGACCTGAAGGAGCACGATGCGCGCATTAAGCTGACTGTCGGACCGGCGCCCGGCGCCGGCATCGGCAGCTATCAGGGATCGGCCTGGGTTTATGCGGATTATAACGCGGGATCTCGACCGGGAATGTATTCTTTGACGCTGTCAATGCGGATCGTCGGCGGCAAGGCGACCGTTACGGCTTCCAATCTGGAGAAAAAATACGGGGAGACAAAGAGCGCGGCGGATGTACCCTTTACCATAGATCCCGCAGGGTATACTCTGAACAGTCTGGGCGTTACCCTGACCAGCGAAGGGTTTAGCGCTGACGCGAAGGTCGGCGAATATGACATCGCTTTGAAAAATAACGCTGGTCAATATTCGGTTGAGCTCAAAGGCGGCGCAAAGGTGCGGGTATCCAGGGCTACGCCAGCAAACGGCGGAGTAAACGCCACTGGTTTGTTTGAAGGGCAGAAGCTTTCCGAGTCCCGTCTGTCCGGCACCTTTACCAATCCGTATACCGGGGCGCTGGTCACCGGCGATCTGACATGGGATGAGGCGGACGAGGTCCTGAACCAGTCGGGTTCCCATAAGTGGAAATTCGTCCCCTCCGGCGATGATGAGGGAAATTATGAGTCTGTGACCGGTACGGTTGAGGTCAGAGTGGGTACAAGGAAACCTACTGTGATCAGCCTGGAGGGCGGAACGACATTTACTTATAACGGAAAAGCGCAGGGGCTGCATTTTACATCCGATCGGAAAAATGACAGCACTCCCATTGAGGTACAGTATGAAGTAGACGGGGAGTGGACCACGACCCCGCCCAGGAATGCGGGCCAATACCGGGTGCGGGCAGAGATCGCTGCGACGGACGAATACGCGCAGGATGATCATGAAGAGACTCTGACGATCGAAAAAGCAAAGATCACGCCCCTGGCTGAGCTGATGACCAAGAAGGTATATGACGGGACGACCGATGCGGCGATCACAAAGATAATATTGCAGGGCCGCGTCGGCGGCGATGACGTTTCCGTGGAAGCGGTTGCCGCTTATAATGTTAAAGATGTCGGATCTAATGTGATCACTGTTACTTACGGCGAACTTACCGGAAGGGACGCAGGCAATTACGAACTGACCCGTACGACCTCCCGCGATTCCGGCACGATCATCACGAAGGCTATCGAAATCAAAGCGGAGGAGATCAAAAAAGAGTATGGGAAGGAGCTGATCCTGACCGGGGAGAAGTTCACCGCCAATACGAATCCCCAAAAGAGCCTTGTAAAGGGAGAGGCCCTGACGGATATCCATGTGGAGTATGCCTCCCAGGGTACGGCGTCTGCGGCGGACGCGGGCACCTATCCGGTGACCGCCAGAGCCCATGAAGGCAACTATACCACGGGAGAATATAACGGCGCAAAGGCAGGAGATCCTGTCAACGTAGGGAACATGGAAGTCGTTCCGGTCACGCCTGTGGTCTCGTCTGCCGGCGTTTCGGCGGGAGAGGGTAAAAAAGGCGGCAGGCTGAAGGACGTGGCCCTCAACGGAACTTTTGTCAATCCTCATAACGCTTCCATGATCGTAGAAGGCACGCTGGAGTGGGTCGATCCGGAGGCAACGTTGCCAGAAAATGAGGACACCTATGAGGCGGAATGGAAGTTTACACCTTCCGACAAAAACAACTATAAAGAGGGAGTTACCGGCAAGGTAACGGTCACTCTGCTGGATAAGGATACGATTCCTGTGACGGCAGAGAACAGATCGGAGGCTTATGACGGGAAACCCCATAGCATTGACGCCAAAGTGGTCAGCAGCGATGATGAAGATAAGGTCGATCTGGTGGTCGAGTACCGGCTTCACAAGGATATCGTCATGATGGCGATAGCGGCGGAGAGAAGTTCCCATGACGATTTTACCACAGAGCCGCCTGTTGACGCGGGTACCTACGATGTGCATGTGCATGTTAACGTACGGCCGGAATATGCGGATGACTATGCCGACAACCTGCTGCAGCCTACCCTTATCATCACTCCTGCGCTGCCGGATATGACCGACGTTGAGGCGAAGGGCGGACCTGTCAAAGAGGGAACGCCGCTGACAGAGGTAGAACTGGACGGCGCTAAGGGCGTAGACCAGAATCCTTTGAAGGGGACTTTTCACTGGGACGATCCCAATATCGTTGTGAAGGAAGAATGGGATTATCAGTGGACATTCACGCCGGACGATCCAAATTACAGCGAGGTTGCGGGCAGCACCAGGATCAAGCTGGCGGAAGATTCCCGGACCATTTCGGCTACCGTCTATAACCTGCCTGGCAGCCAGGGATATGACGACTACGCGGTGGTGGATATTGAAAAAAGCGGATTGACGGCAGGCGACAGTATTCTCTTCTATCGGGACGGGGAGGAAACTCATCCGGAGAATGAGCCTGTGACGGTTACTGAGGCGGATATTGAGGCCGGTACGATAAAAGTAACGTTGGACAGTGATGCCCTGGATGCAGAAGGCGGAAGCCTTTACGTCAAGATCGCCAACAGCTCCAAACACAAGGCGACGCCGGTAAAATATCCGGCGGAACTGAACTTTACAGCCCCTGCGACCCTGACGGTTTCTGAGGGTGAGGAGAAGGAACTGGATATTGAGATCGCGGAGGGTTATGAAGACTACACGGTATCTGTCACGGCCAATACGGGCGACTTTGCTTCTGTCAGGGACGGCGGTTCTCTGAACGCGGTCGTCGTCGGAAACCGCGAAGGGAGTACCACCGTTCAGGTGACGGTCGTTTTCCCGCATCCCGATCAGGAGAATTTCCCCGGACAGTCGATCACTCTCACCAGGACAATCAACGTGATGGTGAAAGGCCGGACGGGAGATGCGGAAGTGGAGGTCCAGCCTGAGGCGGGCGCTCCTGCGGTAACTCTGTCGCCCCAGGATGTAGAGAATGGGGTTTTGACGGACGAGGACAGGAGAGAGATGGAGCAGGGCGTAGACGTCCTCATTTCCCTGATCGTCAAGAATGCTGACAATACTGTCCCCGAAACGGACAAGGAGGAGGCGAAGAAGTGTATTGACACGCAGCTTCCGGGCTTTACGGTAGGACAGTATTTGGATATTTCGATTTTGAAGACTGTTGGTGAGAAACAAAAAACGGTTGAGAGTACGAGCCAGCCCATTACCCTGGTCATTTCAGTGCCGGATGCGCTTCGGGCACAGGGACGTACTTACCGGATCATTCGCGTACACGATGGCGTTGCAGTTGTGCTGGAAGATCTGGACAGCGATCCTGATACGATCACGATCCAGACCGACCGGTTCTCCACCTATGTCATTGCTTACCGCGATCCGGTCCCGACAACGCCTCAACCGTCTACTCCGTCGGGTGGAAACGCTCCTGCGGGAGATAATAATACAGCAGGTAATCCTGCGGGAACTCCCGTTACTGCCAATCCCATTACCGGAAATACCGTTACGGCAGGAACTCCTGCAGGAAATGGGGGCGCGGGAAATACGGCTGCGGCAGACGCTGCCGGAGGCCCGCCGACCGGAGATACCGGCGCGCCGCTTTTGTGGACTGTTTTGTGTTTGCTTTCTGCCGTCGCGCTTTGCCTGAGCGCGGCCCGCGGTCTGACAGGGCGCAGGGAGCATGACCGCTGACGCCGATCGGATCTTTTGAGGGGATGTGATATCACATCCCCTCTTTTTTTGCATATTAATTAGGATGATAAGCAAAAAAGGAACGCAAATTATGGCCATTGGATACTTGCAGATACAGACGCGAACGGCGCGGGAGGCCATTCCCCTGGACGGCGCGCTGGTCCAGGTCCTGGATGACGAAGGTAATGTCCTTTATCGGCTCATTACGAATGAAAGCGGAGAAACAACGGTCGTCCCGCTGGAGACGACAGACGGGAATTTTTCCCGGAATCCGGATTATCTGGGGGCGCCGTACTTTAGTTATGGCGTGAAGGTGGAAGCAGAGGGGTTTGAACCGGTTACGGTGGAGCGGATCCCGATCTTCGACGGGGAGACCGCCGTGCTGCCTGTCTCTATGGTGCCGCTGCCGGAGGATCAAAAACAGGAAAGCGGCGCGGGAGAGGAACTGACGGTTGGCAGCCCGGCCGTGGCCTCCGAGCAGGGACGGAATCAACAGGGCACGTCGGCGGACGCGCGGGTGCTTCGTCAGGTGGTGATCCCGGACCCGATCACGGTACATCTGGGAGCGCCGGATGAGCCGGCGGCAAATGTCCGGGTCCCGTTTCTGGATTATGTAAAAAACGTGGCCAGCAGCGAGATCTACCCCACCTGGCCGGAGGCCTCCTTAAAGGCAAATATATACGCGATCATGACCTTTGCCCTGAATCGCGTATACACCGAATGGTACACAAGCCGGGGCTATGATTTCGATATTACGAATAGCACCGCTTACGACCAGTATTATGTCCCCGGCCGTCCGATCTACAGTTCCATCAGCGATGCCGTGGAGGAAGTGTTTGGGGAATATGTGCGCAGGCAGGGACAGGAGGCCCCCTACTTTACTTCCTTCTGTAACGGAAGAACGGTCACCTGCCAGGGCCTTTCCCAGTGGGGGACGGTATCTCTGGCCGAGCGGGGCTATACGCCGCTGCAGATCCTGCGTTATTATTATCCCAACGATATCGGGATCGCCAAAACCAATATTGTCACAGGTGCGGTAACTTCTTATCCGGGGACGGCCCTGCGGACCGGCAGCTTCGGCTTGGACGTTCAGACGCTCCAGACCTGGCTCAGCCGCGTGCGCCGTAATTATCCGGCGATCCCTGCGATCACCGATTCGGCGGGGACCTTCGGGGAGAGTACCAGGGAGGCGGTAGAGTCGTTCCAGAGGATCTTCAATCTGACGCCGGACGGCGTGGTGGGAAAGGCGACCTGGAATAAGCTGTCCAGCCTGTACACGTCCGTGACCCGCTTAGGGGAGCTGGACAGCGAGGGAACGAGCCTCGGCATCGGGACAGTGCCGCCTGCCTCTGTTCTGCGTCAAGGCGCAAGGGGGCAGGACGTGGTGACGCTGCAGTATTTGTTGAATCTGATCTCACGGTATTATCCCTCGGTGCCTGCGCCTGCGCAGGATGGGATCTTCGGCAGCGGGACGCGGCAGTCTGTGGAGGCTTTTCAGCGGGAAAGGGGACTGGATCCGGACGGCATCGTGGGGGAACGTACCTGGAAAGCGCTGTATGATATTTATTTGGGCATTGGGGAAAATGTGCCGACGCCCGGGCCGGAGACGGCTTACATCAACTATACGGTACAGGCGGGCGACAGCCTGTGGCTGATCGCCCAGCGTTACGGGACGACAGTGAGCGCCATCCGGCAGGCCAACGGGCTGACCAGCGACGTCCTGCAGATCGGCCAGGTGCTGCGGATCCCGGTGGCCCAGGGATCGTATGTGGAATATACCGTCCGGGCCGGGGATACGCTCTGGGAACTTGCCCGCCGCTATGGGACTACGGTAGAAGCTATCCGGCAGGCCAACGGGCTGACCGGCAGTGTGCTGCAGATCGGCCAGGTATTGCGGATCCCCGTGTAAAACCAGCGGGTAAAAAAACAGCATTTTTTTCACGGGAGGAAATCCTTTTGGATGGCCGGGTCGTTATAATAGATAGAAGGTCTTCTAAAGGACAAAGGAAAAAGGGGTTTATCTTGCAAAAAGAAGAGAAACTGATCGGAAAAATGAAACAGGGGGACAGAGACGCCATGGGCGAACTGATCTCCCTGTATTACCCGGAGATCCTGCGCTATTGTCTCTGGCATATCCCGGACAGGGATCTGGCGCAGGATGCGGCCCAGGAGACTTTTTGCAAAATGATCCGGTATCTGGACGCCTATACGCACCGGGGAAAATTCAGGGCATGGCTTTATCGGATCGCTGCCAATACCTGCGCGGATATGCAAAAGCGGAAGTGGAGTACGGAGGTTTCGATGGAGGAAACTGCGCAGGAGATTGCGTATGAGGAATCCGATTTTGCGCGGGCCGACGGGGAACGGCAGCTTTGGGAGGCCGTCGGCGCGCTGGAGGAAGAACTGCGGGAGGCGGTGCTTCTGCGTTATGCCCAGGAACTGACTCTCCGGGAGATCGGGGCTGTGCTGCACCTGCCCATGCGGACGGTACAGTCCCGGCTGCGGAGGGCCATAAAAAAGCTTCGGATAGAAATGAAAGGGGAAGGGGAATAAGGAACATGGGAAAAAAAGGGATCAAGAGGGAGCGGCTTCTGACGGCTGCAGCCATGAAAAGGGCGTTGCGGGCGTCTTTGCGGGAACGTTTCCGGACGGAAGATGCAGCGAAAGCGCGGGAAGAGCGCAGGGCAGGGCTGGAAGAAACGATTCTGCTGGCGGAAAGGCAACTGGCTCAAAAAGACGGGGACAGGCCTGGTTTTTGCCGTTTCCTGGCGCGGCAGTTCCGTTTTACAGGGATCCGGATATGGCTCTGCCAGTTCGCCCTTTTGGCAGGAAGCTGTCTGCTTTTCGGGATCCTGTCGGGTCAGGGCTGGGCGCTCTGGCGGGGGATGTCAGCCCGCAGGATCGCGTTGGCGGCCTCTCTTTTTTCGATTCTGCTGGCTATGGTTTCCCTTTCCTTCGGGCTGCGCGCTTTCCGGTGCGGGATGTGGGAGATTGAGACGGTTTCTTACTATTCCCTGAGCGGTATTCTGGCGGCGGATCTGTTGTTTTCGGGGAGTGGGGCCCTGTGTTTACTGGCCGTTGTCTATGTGGCCGCGGTCAGGGGCGGACGCTGCCCCGGGGAGAGGGCGCTTCTGTATCTGCTTTTCCCGTTTTTGTGTGCGGTCTGTTTCGGCCTGTTTCTGCAGAGATATCTGTCCCCGGAAAAGCTGCGGGACCTTTGGACGGGGATCTTCGTTGCTGTGCCGGTGGGAATTGTGCTGTTGGACAGTTTTGCGCCCCGCTGCTTTGAACAGGCTTTTTCGGGCGGGTGGGCCGTGTCCTGTACCGCTCTGGCGATAGTCGGCGCCGTCCAGTTCCGGTGTCTTTTGCGGGACGGCCGTCCCATACCCTGCGCGCCGTAAACGGTATGGCATATGGCATATTCCGGCGCCCGGACGTCAGGGGCGGACGCCGCCGGACGGGAAAAGAAACGGACAGGAAAAGAAGCGGACGGGAAAAGAAAGGAGAAAGGATGGAGTTACGGATCGAAAACGTTTCCAAAAATTTTAAGGAGAAAAAAGCCGTGGACGGCGTCTCGCTGCGGATCACGGCAGGTATCTGGGGGCTGTTGGGGGCCAATGGATCGGGAAAGACGACGCTGATGCGGATCGTGGCGGGCGTTATGGAACCTGCCCAGGGGCAGGTGTTATACGATGGGATCCCCATTCGGACGCTGGGGAGAAGCTATCGGGACATATTTGGGTATCTGCCTCAGGAATTCGGCTTTTACCCGGAATTCACGGTGAAGGATTATCTGGAATATGCGGCGGCCATAAAGGGGCTGTCCGCACGGCAGACGAAACGGAGAGTGGAAAAACTGCTGGAAAGCCTGACGCTTACGGAGGTATACAAAAAAAAGATCGTCAGGCTGTCCGGAGGAATGAAACGCAGGGTGGGGATCGCGCAGGCTTTGCTGAACGATCCTCAGGTATTGGTGTTGGACGAACCTACCAGCGGACTGGATCCGGGGGAGAGGATCCGCCTGCGCAACCTGCTTTCCGGGTTCGCCCAGGAGAGGATCGTGCTGATCTCCACCCATATCGTTTCCGATATCGAATATATTTCCACCCGGAACGCATTGATGAAGCAGGGGAAAATCGCAGCGTCCGGCACCACAGAGGAACTGGTGGCGCCTATGGAGGGAAAGGTATATACCTGTCTGGTTCCGGCAGAAGAGGTACGGTATTATGAAAAAAAACTCAGGATCGTGAATTTGAGAAATGAAGAGGGCGGTCAGGTATCCGTGCGTTATCTGGCGGAGGAACCTGGGATAGAAGGGTCAAAAGAGGCCGTTCCCCGACTGGAGGATCTGTACCTGTGGATGTTTCCGGCAGATATGTCATACGACGGAAAAGGGGAGCAAAGGGAGGGATCCGGAAAATGAGAATGTTAAGATTAGAACTGAAAAGACTGTATAAAACGAGGCTGAATGGGATCCTGCTGATCCTGTCGCTGCTTCTGTCAGTCCTGTTTGCCTATCTGCCTACGACCTGGGTCAGTTATCTGGACAGGGATGAAGCGACAGGAGAGGCGGTATGGAGGCAAGGCCTGGAGGCGGTGCAATGCATCCGTAAGGTGCGCAGTCAGGTGGAAGGCCCGGTTACGCCGGATACGCTCCAAAAGGCGATGGACACGATCCGGCCGGTGCTGGAGGAATACGAAGCAGCGTATCTGTATGCGCTTCCTTCCGAGGTTTTCTTCGGGGCGCCTTTTTTGTATGAGCCCTTTTACAGCCGGATCCAGGAAAGCGTTATGGATCCGGATACCGGACTGGCGCCGGGGCTGCTGCAGATAGACCCGGATCAGGAAACGTTTTATCTGCGCTGTGACAGGCGGCTGGAGGCGCTTTTGAAGCTGGAACAGGGAAATTATCCTTCTGCACAGGCGTTTGCGCAAAGGATGTATGAAAAGGTGAATAAGCCTTTTTCCTATTATGACGGGGTGGGAACGGAATCCATGGATTATCTGATCATTTTGATTTTCGTGATCGCGATCTTTGGCGCTGCGACCGCAGCGCCGGCGTTTTCCTCTGACCGTCAGACCGGGGCGGAAGAGATCTGGCGTGCGGCGAAGCATGGTCGGCTGAAGTTGGGCGCGGTGAAGCTGCTTGCGGCAGCGTTGGTCGTCGGCGGTATGTACTTTCTGTGTACAACGGTTTATTTGGTCGTCTGCAATAGTCTTTTCGGCTGGAAAAGCCTGCAAAGTTCCCTGCAGATCCTCTATTCCATTTCTTCCCTGCCCGCTTTGGATATAGGGGGACTGGAGATCGCCGTGACGGCCGGAGGCTTTTTGAGCCTGCTGTCGCTTATGAGTTTCGTGCTTTTTCTGTCTGCGAGGCAAAACAGTGTGGCGTCCAGTATGGCGTTGTCCTTTTTGGCCTGCGTACTGCCCATGCTGGCTGCTATTGTGCTGCCGGATGGGATCGGAGACTGGGTGCGCTGCCTTTTGCCGGGCGGCGGGATCGGACTGCAAAACAGCTTTTTATATGAGCTGGTAGATCTTCATTTCCTGCATGTCGGCCAGGCATCCTTTTGGACGCCTTATGCGCTGCTTATAGCGGCGGCAGCGCAGGTCCCGCTGTTTCTTTTCCTGGCGCTCTTTTCCTACTGCCGCAGACGGCGGTGAAAAGGGCGGCTGCCAGCCTCCGGGCCGTGTTTGGGATCAGCCCTGTTTGTAACGGGACAAAAACTGCTTTGTCCGTTCCTCCCTCGGATTTTCAAAGACTTCTTCCGGATCGCCCTGCTCCACGATGACGCCTTCATCCATGAAGATCACATGGTCGGCCACATCCCGGGCGAAAGCCATTTCGTGGGTGACGATGATCATGGTGGTGTTCTGGTCGGCCAATTCCCGGATCACGCGCAGTACCTCGCCGGTCAGCTCCGGGTCCAGGGCGGAGGTGGGTTCGTCGAAGCAGAGGATATCCGGGTGCAGCGCCAGGGCCCGTGCGATGGCCACCCGCTGGCACTGGCCGCCGGAAAGCTGGTGAGGATAATTGGCCATCCGGCTTGACAGGCCCATCTGGTTTAACAGTTCTTTGGCTTGGGCTTCGATTCGGGCGTAAATCTCTTTCTTCCCTGCTTTAAAGTTAGGCTGCTCCGCCGCCAGCAGCTTTGGCGCCAGCATCACGTTTTCCAGCGCCGTATACTGGGGGAACAGGTTGAAGGACTGGAACACCAGGCCGAAATGGAGGCGCTTTTTGCGGATGGAGGCTTCGCTCTGGGTAGAAGGGTCGGCGGCGTCAAACAGCGTTTCGCCGTTGACCCGGATGATCCCTTTGTCCGGCTGTTCCAGGAAATTCAGGCAGCGCAAAAGCGTGGTTTTGCCGCTGCCCGAGGAGCCGATGATGGAGAGCGCCTGCCCTTTTTCCAGCGTCAGGTCGATATTTTTGAGTACGGCCGTGCGGCCGAAGGTTTTCCATAGATTCTGTGCTTCTAAGATCGCCATCGCGTCATTCCCCCTTATCTGAAATAGTCCAGTTTTTTCTCAAGGCGTCCCAGCAGCAGGGTCAGGATGCCGTTGAAAATGAGATAATAGACTGCGGTGAAGAACAGCGGCCAGATGGCGCCGGAAATACCGTGGGAGCCTTTCAGGAAAGACTGCCCGGCCCAGATGATCTCCTGCAGGGCGATGATGCGGGAGAGGGAGGTGTCTTTTACCAGCGTGATGATCTCGTTGGACATGGGAGGCACGATCCGCTTGATCATCTGCAAAAGCTTGATCTTAAAAAAGATCTGGCTTTTTTTCATGCCCAGCACCAGCCCCGCTTCCTCCTGGCCGATGGGAACGCTCTGGATGCCGCCCCGGTAGATCTCGGAGAAATAGCAGGCGTAATTGAAAATAAAAGCCGTGGAAGCCGCCAGGAACCGCCCCGTTTCGCCGCCGCCCCAGATGGGATTATTCAGGATCAGCCCCGGAAAGTAATAGATGATCAAAAGCTGGATCATCAGCGGCGTGCCGCGCACCACCCAGACGATCAGCTTGGTGACGCAGCTTAAGGGTTTAAAGCGGGACATGGAACCGAAGGCGATGATCAGCCCCAGCGGGAATGCGCCCAAAAGCGTGACGAAAAAGAGTTTCAGCGTTTGGATAAAGCCGATGTTTAAGGCGCTGATCACCACCGGCATCTGTTCCAGGATCAGTTTCATGGTTTAGCCTGCTTTCCTTAGAAATAAGAGGGCGGACAAGCGCCGCCCTCTGTAAGAATACGATATGTCCAAGACTTTAAAAACGCGGCCTGCCTTTTTGGCAGCGCGCCTTACTGTTCGATCAGCGCGGCCTGTACGCCGTAGGTTTCGGCGCAGGTCTTCATGCTGCCGTCCGCGTAGCTGGCTTTGAAAAAGTCGTTGAGCGCAGCGGCCAGATCGGAGCCCTTGCGGAACCCAACGCCGTATTCTTCGCTGTTTAAGCCGATGGTATAGGTCAGATCCGCATATCCGGTGCCTTCGCCCACCATGGCGCCGGCCATCAGGGAATCGATGATCGCGGCGTCAGAGGTGCCTGCCGCCACTTCCATCAGCGCGTCCGCCTGGGCGGTCACAGCCGTGCAGGAAAGTCCAAGGGCCTGGGCCTGCTGTTCGCCCGCGCTTCCGGCTTCTACCGCGAAGCTCAGGCCGGAAAGGCTGTCTGTATCCTGATACTGATCCGCTACATCGGCGGGAACGATCACTACCTGGGCGTTGTTGCAGTACGCGTTAGAGCATTCCATGGCGCTGGTCACTTCATCGGTCAGCGTCATGCCGTTCCATACGCAGTCGATGGTCTTGCCGTCCAGTTCCAGGACCTTGTTATCCCAGTCGATCACGATAAATTCTGCGTTTACACCGAGGCTCTCGGCGAAAGCCTTGGCCATGTCGGCGTCAAAGCCGATCCATTCGCCGTTTTCATCCTGATAGTCCATGGGCTCAAATTCCGTGATGCCCACTACCAGAGTGCCTTTGCCCTGCACATAGGCCAGATCGCTGTCGGCCGCAGCCGTTCCTGCAGGGGCCGCCGTTTCGGCGGGCTCGTTTGACGCGGGAGCCGCAGAGTTCCCGCAGGCTGCCATGGAAAGGACCATGGCCAGCGTCAGTGTCATTGCCAGTAATTTTTTCATTTTCATTTCTCCTCCAAATCTGTTGTAGTCGCGCTACGCCACAATATTAGCAAGTTAGCAGACTAAAGTCAACCATAAAATGAGGAATATTAGGATTTTGCTGTGGCATATTTTGTAGGGGAGGTGAGGAAATGAAAAATAACCGGTTTCTGCTCGCTGTCTGTATCGCGGTCCCGCTGTTGATCGGCGGGCTGTCCGCCCTGTTGTCGGGCGGCGGGATGCAGGACTTTGCCATGCTGGAAAAACCGCCGCTGTCGCCGCCCGGGTGGCTGTTTCCCGTGGTATGGACCGTGCTGTATGTGCTGATGGGAATCGCGTCTTATCTCGTGCTGTCCTCGCAGGCGGACAGTATAGAGATCCAAAAGGCGCTTTCGGTCTATTTCTACCAGCTTTTGGTAAATTTTCTCTGGCCGGTCTTTTTCTTCGACTTCGGCTGGTATCTGTTTTCCTTTTTTTGGCTGCTTTTGCTGTGGGCGCTGATCGTTGTGACTATCCGGCGGTTTTGGCAGATCTCCCGGCCGGCGGCCTATCTCATGGTACCCTATCTTCTGTGGGTGACCTTTGCGGGGTATCTGAATCTGGGGATCTGGTGGCTGAACTGACGGTTTTTTGCCGGATGGCGGTTTTGGGAAAGGGGGAGCGGTTTTTTGTCACCCTCCCGTATTGCGGGAATAAGATATAGAGAGAACCCAAAGGGTTCCTACAATACGAAAAGAGAGAGGTTTCATCATGGCACAATTTACCAATCAGGCCCGCCTGGCGTATAACAATTCGGTGACGAATTCCAACATTGCGGTGGGTGAGATACTCGAAGTGCTGTCTGCGGCGAAAACGGCGGTCAG